>NZ_JBSWYP010000001.1:0-821465 GCF_056161185.1 Ruegeria sp. ABV3_008
GCGCCTCCATCACGGCGGCAGAGACGATGTTTTCCGACGCGATCAGCTCGATCTCGTCGCGCTGACGGCCCAGCTCGGACGTGATCGAGCCAAAAAGCTCAGGATCACGGTCCGACAAAGACTGGGTGAAAAAACCTGTGTCACGGAGATTGGCGTTCATGATAGCTCCAAATGTCTGGGGTATTGCTTGCGGATTTCCTATCGGAAACCCTGCAGAGGCAACAGCTTTAAAGCGACGAATTGCACGGCGTGGGCGTCAACTCTGGCCTATTGGGGAAAGGTATGTTTGTTTCGGAACCAAATGTGCAGCACCGGAAACCGGAAAAAATGAAAAAGAGAATCGCTTTTCTCGCAAGCGAGGCTGAAGTCGCGCAATCAGCCCGCGAGGTCCTGGTCGCCAAATACGGAAATGCCGCGCCACGCGATGCGGATGTGGTGGTGGCGCTGGGCGGCGATGGGTTCATGCTGCGTACGCTCAAGAACATGCAGCACCTTGATGCGCCGGTATACGGGATGAACCGCGGGACCATCGGGTTCCTGATGAACACCTATTCTGATACCGATCTCTTGGAACGTCTCGATGACGCCGAGGTGGAGGTCATCAACCCTCTGGCCATGCGCGCGATGGATCAATCCGGTAAAATGCATGAGGCGCTGGCAATTAACGAGGTCTCTTTGTTGCGTGCAGGTCCGCAAGCGGCGCGTCTTAAGATCAGCGTCGATGGTCGAGAAAGGATGGGAGAGCTGGTCTGTGACGGCGCGCTTCTGTCTACGCCTGCGGGATCGACAGCGTATAACTACTCGGCCCATGGTCCGATTTTGCCGATCGGGGCGGATGTGCTGGCCCTCACCGCGATTGCTGCATTTCGACCCCGTCGGTGGCGCGGAGCCTTGCTGCCCAAAACCGCGAAAGTTCGTCTAGATGTTCTGGATGCAGACAAGCGCCCGGTGATGGCCGATGCCGATTCTATTTCCTTTCCTGACATTGATTGGGTCGAAATCTGCTCGGAATCCGAAATCACCCATCGTATTCTGTTCGATCCCGGACATGGCCTTGAAGAACGTCTGATTTCCGAACAATTCACTTAGAATTTCGTCAGTTTTGGAAATTAATTTAGCCTTGTGTGAACAAGTTCACATGCGGGTGAGCGTAGGACAGATATTGTGATCTTGCCTGGAGAACACGCTTAGGTGGGAGTGAGTGGCCACCAAACAGCGTTTTCGACATACTTGCGCATTTTTTGCGCTGGCGAGGGTGGGTGGTGCCACGCTCGTTATCTGAAATCCAGGCATATTTAAGCAAGCGGACCCCGGGCACAAAAACCCGGGGTCGATTTTTTTGGGATCAGCCGGAGGGTGACATTTGTTCCCAAAGAGGCTTGCACATCTGCCCGACTCGCGCCTCGATCGCCGCCGCCGCATCAACCGCCAGATCTTCACGCCAACGACGCGCTGCGATCTGTACATTTATGGGCTGCAGGCCTTTGGGCAATTCTGCCAGTCTTGCCGGAACGCAGGCCGCGGGCAGGCCAAGGAAGTTCATCGCATAGGAATAGACCGCGCAGCCCAGAACCTCATGCACGCCTTCGGCCCCTTCGGTGTCTCGGTCCGGCTTGAAAAAGGGTTGAGGCAGGAACGGTGATAGGACCAGAGGGTAATCTTCAAGGAAGAGGGACCATTCACGGGCATAGTGGCTGCGTTTGGCGAGCATGCGCAGCAGCTCAGTCTCGACGATGGGCGGGAATTCCTGAAAATAGACCTCGAAGATATCCTGGATGGTTTGGGAACCGGCCGCTTGGATATCGGATTTCAGGAGGGTCAGAACCTCGCCCATCAAGGTGCGGTACCCGATGCGACCACATTCGAAGACATCAGGGGGATCGACCTCGTCGACCTGATAGCCCGCATCGACCAGCGCGTCGCGCGCAGTGTCCAACGCCTTTTCGACCTCTGGGTGCAGAGCGTATCCGAATGTGTTCTTGGTAAAGGCCACTTTGATCGGGGTGTCCAAAGCCTCACACCGCCACGGCAGGGGTACATGAAACGGGTCTCGAGGGTCTGGGGCGATCAGGCTGGGCATCGACAGGGACAGGTCGGCTACGGACCGGGTGATCAGGCCCTGAACGGACATGGATTGGGCGAGTATTCCGCGCTCGGTCGTTTGGCTGGGGTTCCAGGCGGGGACGCGACCAAGGCCGGGTTTGACTGTCACCGCCCCGTTGGCGGCAGCCGGAAACCTGAGGCTTCCGCCAATGTCATTGCCATGCGCCAACGCGCCGATCCCGGCCATGACGGCCGCCCCGGCACCGCCCGATGACCCTCCGGCCGAGATATGTCGACCCCAGGGATTGTGCGTGCGCCCATAAAGCGGATTGTCGGTGTCGGCGCGGAAGGAAAACTCGGGCGTGTTGGTGCGACCGATCACGATAGCCCCGGCATTCTGAAGGTTTGACACAACCGGCGCGTCATTAGGGGCGATGACATCCTTCAGCGCCACGACCCCGTTTGTCGTCGCGTGGCCCTTTTGGTCGACATTTATCTTGATGGTCACCGGCACCCCATGCAGCGGCCCGGTCGGTGCCCCGGCCGCCCGCTCTTGATCCAAGGCGCGCGCGCGTTTCAAGGCCTGCTGGCTCAGATCCTCGACCACAGCATTCAGATCGGGATTGACGGCATTCATGCGACAGATGGAGGAGGCAACGGCGTCTTCAGCGCTTACATCGCCGTTGCGGGTCAGGGTGGTCAGCTCAGTGGCGCTGAGTTTCCAGATTTTGCTTTGAGTCATGGGCCCTCACTGTCTTAGCAAGACAGTAAGGGGCCTGTTTCAGGTTGCAAGAGGGCGCGCGCTACTGAGCGTAACCAATCGTCTGTAACGCGTCCTTGATCTCGTCCAGGATGGCGGGATCGTCGATGGTCGCGGGCATCTTGTACTCTTTGCCATCGGCAATCGACACCATGGTGCCCCGCAGGATCTTGCCCGAGCGGGTCTTGGGCAGGCGGTCCACCACCACGGCCAGCTTAAAGGCAGCCACCGGGCCGATTTTGTCGCGTACCATCTTGACGACTTCGTTCGAAACCTCGGCATGGTCGCGGTCGGCACCGGTATTCAGGCACAGGAAACCCACCGGCATCTGGCCTTTCAACTGGTCCGACACACCGATCACCGCGCACTCGGCTACGTCGGGGTGGGCGGCCAGGACCTCTTCCATCCCACCGGTTGACAGGCGGTGGCCCGCGACGTTGATCACGTCATCGGTGCGCGCCATGATATAAAGGTAACCGTCCTCGTCGATCATGCCCGCATCGCCGGTCTCATAGTAGCCGGGGAAGTGGTTCAGGTACGAGCTTTTGAACCGCTCTTCGGCGTTCCACAGCGTCGGCAAAGTGCCCGGAGGCAGCGGCAGCCTAACCGCAATTGCACCCAGCTCGCCCGGTTTCATCGGATGGCCACCTTCGTCGAGGATCTGCACGTCGTAGCCCGGCATCGGCTTGGCCGGTGACCCCAGCTTGATGGGCAGTTCCTCGATCCCCAGAGGGTTGCCTGCAATGGCCCAACCGGTCTCGGTCTGCCACCAGTGGTCGATGATCGGAACGTTCAGCGCATCCTGCGCCCAGGTGATCGTATCGGGGTCGGCGCGTTCACCTGCGAGATACATGGCGCGCAGACCGGACAGGTCGTATTTCCCAATCAGCTCACCCTTGGGGTCTTCACGCTTGACGGCGCGGATCGCGGTGGGGGCGGTGAAGAAACTGCGCACGTTATGTTCGGAGATCACCCGCCAAAAGGTGCTTGCGTCGGGGGTGCCGACGGGTTTGCCCTCGAACACGATGGTAGTGTTGCCGTGGATCAGCGGGGCGTAGCAGATGTAGGAGTGCCCAACGACCCAACCCACATCCGAGGCGGCCCAGAACACATCGCCCGGATCGACATTGTAGATATTCTTCATCGACCAGTTCAGCGCCACCAGATGCCCGGCGGTCGGACGCACAACGCCTTTGGGCGCTCCCGTGGTGCCCGAGGTGTAAAGGATATAGGCCGGATCATTGCCCGCGACCGGCACGCATTCGGCAGGTTCGACGCCGTATTGGAAGCCATGCCAGTTGAAGTCGCGGCCTTCGATCAGCTGTGCCACTTCCTGTTCGCGCTGGAAGATGACGCAGAACTCGGGCTTGTGGCTGGCCAGGTCGATGGCACCGTCCAGCAGAGGTTTGTAGTGAACCACGCGGCCCGGCTCCAACCCGCAGGAGGCGGCTATGATGGCTTTGGGCTTGGCATCGTCAATCCGCACAGCCAGTTCGTTGCTGGCAAAGCCGCCGAACACCACCGAATGCACCGCGCCTAGACGGGCGCAGGCCAGCATCGCTTCGAGCGCTTCGGGGATCATCGGCATGTAGATGATGACGCGGTCGCCTTTTTCAACGCCCTTGGCGCGCAGCGCACCGGCCAGTGTTGCCACTCGGTTCCGCAACTCGACATACGAGATTTCGCGCTTGGTATGGGTGATTGGGCTGTCATATATGATGGCGGTCTGTTCGCCGCGCCCATTTTCCACGTGGCGGTCGACGGCGTTCCAACAGGTATTGACCTGCGCATCGCTGAACCATTCATACAGAGGGGCGTTGTCGGCAAAAAGGGCTTTGCTGGGGGCCGAGACCCAATCAATGCCTTTGGCGGCATCCATCCAGAACGCCTCGGGGTCGTTTTTCCAGCTATCGTAAACGTTTTGATATGCCATCAGGCCCTCCTCCCAAAATCACTGAAATTGTTGTTAGGCAGCGATAGGGCAGTGGGCAAGCGGCGCGAGTGACGGCGCGTCAGTTTATCGCAAAATATTTGCAGGATGGCCGAAAACAGCCTGCAAATTTTTGCAAACCTCAAGATTTTATGGAATTTAGCAGGTTCAAAATAGGATTTTGCAAACCTGCAAATTTATTGGTGCAAAGGGTATTGGTTGAGTCGGACAGCCGGACACCCACAGGATATCTGGCGTTGATCTAGCCGCTCTAGCCGTAGTGGGTTACGGGCGTGCCGGCGATTGCTGCCATGTTCAGCAAGCCTCTGGAGGTGATCGAAGGGGTCACGATATGTGCCTTGTTGCCCATGCCCATCAGGATCGGACCAACTTCGATTCCGTCGGCTTTCATCTTCAGAACGTTGCGCACGCCACTTGCGGCATCCGCATGCGCGAAGATCAGGACATTCGCGGCACCCTCAAGGCGTGAGGCGGGGAAAATACGCTCGCGAAGTTCGGGGTTGAGGGCCGTGTCCAGGTTCATCTCGCCTTCATAGGTGAAGTCGCGCGGTTCGCTGTCCAGAATGGCAATTGCCTCACGCAGTCGCTTGCCTGAGCCTTCGGCCTGGTTGCCAAATTGCGACTGAGAGCAGAATGCAATCTTGGGCTCAAGCCCGAAACGCCGCACGTGGCGGGCTGCGCCCAGGGTAATCTCGGCCAGTTCCGCCGGATTAGGCAACTGCCGTACATGAGTGTCGGCGATGAATAGAGGGCCGTCCTCGAGAATCATCAGCGACAAAGCCCCATGTGGGCGCAGGTCAGGCGTGCCCAGAACCTGTTCGACGTAATTCAAATGCCAGCGGTACTCACCGAACGTGCCACAGATCATGCTGTCGGCTTCGCCGCGGTGAACCATGATTGCGCCAATCGCGGTGGAATTTGTGCGCATGATCGCCTTGGCCAGATCGGGTGTGACGCCGCGGCGCTGCATGATCTGGTGGTATGAGTTCCAGTAGTCGTAGTAGCGCGGATCGTTTTCCGGGTTCACGATCTGCAGATCCTTGCCAGGACGGACGACCAGACCCAGACGCTCACAACGGGCCTCGATCACGTCGGGGCGGCCAATCAGGATCGGAGTTTCGGTTGTTTCCTCAAGGATGGCCTGCGCGGCGCGCAATACGCGCTCATCCTCGCCCTCGGCGAAGACGATCCGGCGGCTTGAGGCTGCGGCGGCCTCGAACACGGGGCGCATAAGAAGGGCAGATTTGAAGACGGTCTGGTTCAGCTTTTCCTTGTAGGCCTCAAGGTCGTCGATTGGACGTTTGGCAACGCCGCTCTCCATTGCGGCCTTGGCGACCGCCGAAGATACGATCCCCACAAGGCGTGGATCGAAGGGTTTAGGGATCAGGTAGTCCGGGCCAAACGTCAGTTGCTCACCCTTGTAGGCAGCGGCGGCCTCGGCGCTTGTGGTGGCGCGGGCCAATTCGGCAATGCCTTCGACGCAGGCAATCTGCATCTCGTCATTGATCTCGGTTGCGCCGACATCCAATGCGCCGCGGAAGATGAATGGAAAACATAGCACGTTGTTGACTTGATTGGGAAAATCGCTGCGTCCAGTCGCGATGATCGCATCAGGCGCGACTTCACGCGCGGCTTCGGGCAGGATTTCGGGCGTCGGGTTGGCCAGAGCGAAGATGATCGGGCGGTTGGCCATTTTCTCGACCATCTCGGGCGTCAGAACATTCGGGCCGCTTAGGCCAAGGAACAGATCTGCGCCGCCAATCACGTCGTCGAGTGTTCGAAGGTCGGATTTCTGGGCGAACTGATCCTTGTGCGGATTCATATCCTCGGCACGACCCTCATAGACCAACCCGTGAACGTCGCACAGCCAGATATTCTCTCGCTTGACGCCAAGTTTGACAAGCATGTTGAGGCAGGCGATCCCGGCCGCTCCACCACCGGTCGAAACGATTTTTATGTCCTCGAACTTCTTGCCGGCGACGTGCAGAGCATTGCGGGCGGCGGCTCCGACAACAATGGCGGTTCCGTGCTGGTCGTCGTGAAAAACGGGGATGTTCATGCGCTCGCGACAAAGCTTTTCGACAATGAAGCAATCGGGGGCTTTAATGTCCTCAAGGTTGATTGCACCGAAGGTCGGCTCCAGCGCGCAGACGACATCGGCCAGTTTTTCGGGGTCGGGCTGGTCGACCTCGATGTCGAAGCAGTCGATCCCGGCGAATTTCTTGAACAGGACGGCCTTACCCTCCATCACCGGTTTCGAGGCGAGGGCACCGATATTGCCCAGACCCAGAACAGCGGTCCCGTTCGATACCACGGCCACAAGATTGCCGCGCGCCGTATAGTGTTCCGCGTTCGAGGGGTCGGCCTTGATCTCAAGACTGGCCTCGGCCACGCCAGGCGAATAGGCGCGGGCCAGATCCCGGCCGTTTGCCATCGGCTTTGTAGCCTTGATTTCAAGCTTTCCGGGCTTGGGATGGGCGTGATAGTCAAGCGCGGCCTGCCGCAAGCTGGGTGTGTCAGACATCGGCGGTAAAGCTCCCTGCAAAATTTGATTTAGCCTTAAACTATTTTTTTCGACTTGGCTATGCCGCGTCTGAAGCTTGGCAAAACCCGACCGTTTCCTTGATTAATTGTCGCAAAATTTTTACAAACCGCAAACTCCTGCGAATTGCTCTGAGATTCCCAAAATGCCCAACGACCTCAAAATGACATCTTCCGAGGTGTTCACGCCATCCCGTTTCCGCTTTGGGGTGGACCGGTTCTGGTTCTGGGTTGCGCTCGGCGTTGCGGCTTTGATCCTCGGGTGTATTGCCTTGTTCCCGTTGCAGGCTGAGGTGTTCAACCAGGAAGGCGGATTGATCGAGACGATCTCGGCGGCTGGCTTGTTTACAGCTGGGGTAGTGGCCTTGGTCAAATATCGAGGGCTATCACGGCTTTATATCGGCGTGGGGTGCCTGCTTCTGGCGGAGCGTGAGCTTGAGGCGGATATTTATGCGGAAGGCTCTGTGCCATTCGCGGTGCTGAGCGGCTTGGACGGGCTGCTGGACATGACAATGGTGCGTGCCGCCTTAGCGATCGTCGTGCTGGGGGGCGTGCTGTGGCATGGCATTCCCAATGCGTGGCGGGCGATCAGGGTTCAGGCGCCCTTCCTGGCGATCTTCGTGTTGGCCGGGCTGGCTGCAGTTGTGGCGCAGGGACTCGAAGAAATCTCGGGCCTGTATGAGGCCACGATGTCCTCGGTTATGAAGACGCGGCTATTTGTTCTGGAAGAAACGCTCGAGATGTATTTTTCGATTGGCATTCTGGCGTCGGTTCTGATCGGATGGCCGAAAGAACCGACTGACGAGAGCTTGCATGACCCAGACAGCGCACGCGGCGAACACCCGCGCTGAAATCCGTTTGCCGACGCAGGAGCTGCGCGACGATATTCCATTCTACACCAAGGTGTTGGGGATGCAGATGGATATGATCTATCCTGCTGACGATCCTCGAACTGCCGTGTTTTCCGGCCATGGCCTAAGGGTGCGGATCGAGAAGGACGCGCCCGAAACCCCCGGCACCTTGCGCATTCTGACCGAAAACCCTGAGGCGTTTGCCAACGGCGACCGGGTTCTGGTCGCTCCGAACGGCACACGTATCGAAATCGAGGACCTCGACCCCCCGCTAGTGATGCCCGAAACGGTGCATTCCTTTGTCGTGCGCAGGCTCAAGGATCAGGCGCCGTGGATCATCGGGCGGGCCGGGATGCATTATCGCGATCTGGTGCCGGATCGTTTGGGCGGGTCGATCATTGCCAGCCATATCCGCATTCCCGATGGTGGCCCCGTGCCGGATATGGTGCATTTCCATAAGGTCGGGTTCCAGCTGATCTTCTGTATCCATGGCTGGGTCGATGTCGTTTACGAAGATCAGGGCGACAAATTGCGTCTGACCGCCGGGGATTGCTTTATCCAACCGCCGGAAATCCGCCACCGCGTGCTTGAGGCCTCGGACAATGTGCAGGTGATCGAGATCGGCGTGCCAGCCGAACATGTCACCGAAATAGATCACGAGATGGAACTGCCGACGCCGCATCTGCGCCCCGACCGGGAATGGCAGGGGCAACGCTTTGTTTACAACCAGGCGAAAGATGCGGATTGGGTGCCGTTCCGACTGCCGGGTTATATCTGCCGCGACACCACAATTGCTGAGAACACTAAGGGCGTTGCCGGTGTTCAGGTCGTCCGGCGCGGGCAGGGCGAGCCGGTCTGGGCCAGCCACGACACTGACATCCATTTCACCTTCGTCATGAACGGAGAAGTCACTCTGGAGGGCGAAGGCCGTGACCCCTATCAACTGGAGCAGGGGGATGCCTTTGTGATACCACCGGGGATGCGCACACGCTTGTCGCAGCCCTCTGACGATGTTGAACTGCTCGAGGTGACGTTGCCGGGGGTGTTCAAGACGGTTCTGGAATAAATGCGCGGTGGGGCTTCTATTCGCCCCTCGTTTTCCGGTAGGGTCTGAATTTCTGACCAACTGATCAAAAATGGGGAATCGCCATGTCGCTTAAAGATGCCGCCTTGAAGGTCCGCGAAAACGCCCACGCACCTTATTCGAAATTCAAGGTAGGCGCGGCGATCCTCTCGGGATCGGGTACGCTCTATGTTGGATGCAACGTGGAGAACGTGGCCTATCCCGAAGGCACCTGTGCCGAGGCGGGCGCAATTGCCGCCATGGTCGCTTCGGGCGAGACCGAGCTGGCTGAGGTCTATGTCGTTGCTCAAAGCCCGCAACCAGTGCCGCCTTGTGGTGGCTGCCGTCAGAAACTGGCCGAGTTTGGCGCGCGGGATGTAAAGGTCACCTTGGCGACAACCGACGGCGCCGAGTTGGAAACCACGATCGGACAGCTTTTGCCCGGCGCATTTGACGCCTCGCATATGCAGGATAGCTGATCGCATGGATGCCCGTTCGATCATCGTTAAACTGCGCCGAAGCGAAGTGCCCACCGGGCCGGAGCTTGCGTGGTTTGCCCAAGGTCTGGCCGATGGCAGCGTCAGTGACGCGCAGGCTGGCGCCTTTGCTATGGCCGTCTGCATGGGCGGGCTGGGCGCGCAGGGTCGTGCTGACCTGACCGTTGCAATGCGAGACAGTGGTGACGTGTTGCGCTGGGACCTGGATGGCCCGGTGATCGACAAACACTCCACAGGCGGTGTTGGCGATTGCGTCAGCCTGATTTTGGCTCCGGCTCTGGCCGAATGTGGGGCCTATGTGCCCATGATCTCGGGCCGTGGCTTGGGCCATACGGGCGGTACGCTGGACAAGCTTGAGGCGATTCCGGGCGTCACCACTCAGATCGGGCAAGAGCGTCTGGCGCAGGTATTGCGCGACACCGGGGCTGCGATTGTCGGCGCGACGGGGCAGATCGCGCCTGCGGACAAGCGTCTTTATGCGGTGCGGGATGTGACGGCGACGGTGGAAAGCCTCGATCTGATCACGGCCTCGATCCTGTCCAAGAAACTGGCGGCGAGTCCTGATGCACTTGTGCTGGATGTCAAAACCGGCAGTGGCGCGTTCATGAAGACCATTCAAGACGCGCACGAGCTAGCTCAGGCGCTGACCGCAACTGCTAACGCTGCCGGCTGCCGAACCTCGGCCGTTATTACCGATATGAACCAACCACTCGCCTCGGCGCTGGGCAACGCGTTGGAGGTGGCCGAGGTCATGAAGGTTCTGACCGAAGGGGGGGCGTCTCCTCTGGCCGAAATCTCTGCCGAGTTGGGTGGGGTGTTGCTGGCGGATGCGGGTATATCTGAAACGATGGATCAGGGCCGCGCCAAAATTGCGGAGATTATCCGGGATGGCCGCGCCGCAGAACGGTTTGGTCGGATGATGGCCGCCGTTGGAGGCCCAGTGCAATTTGTTGATACGTGGTCAAGATTCCTGCCCGAAGCCAGCGTGATCACCGAGGTGGCAGCCTCGCGTGACGGATACGTCACGGCCATTGACGGCGAAGCTTTGGGGCTGGCCGTGGTGGCGCTTGGCGGAGGGCGTCAAGTGGAAAGCGATGTGATCGACCCGGCGGTGGGTTTGTCAAACATGGTACGGCTAGGCGAGCGGATCACCAAAGGCGCGCCATTGGCCGCTGTTCACGCGGCGCGTGAGGACGCGGCGGCTCAGGCGACCCAGAGCGTATTGGCGGCGTTAACGATCGGAGATACTCCGGTTGCCGTGCCCGATCTGGTGCATGAGAGGATCACTGCATGAGCCGCGCCTTTCTCGTCGTGATGGATTCGGTCGGTATCGGCGGAGCACCTGATGCAGGCGCGTTCTTCAACGGGGAGGTGCCTGACACCGGGGCCAACACCCTGGCCCACATCGCGCAAGCCTGTGCCGAGGGGCGGGCTGAGGACGGGCGCAGCGGCCCGCTTGCGCTGCCTCATCTCGATGCGCTGGGATTGGGTGCTGCGACGCGTTTGGCTTCGGGCGACACAACGCCGGGGTTGGCGGCTCAACCGACTGGCCTGTGGGGATGCGCGCGCGAACTGTCGCCGGGCAAGGATACGCCTTCGGGCCACTGGGAACTGGCGGGGCTGCCGGTGCCGTGGGACTGGCACTATTTTCCCGACACACAGCCCGCATTTCCTCCCGATCTGAGTCAAGCAGCAGCGCAAGCTGCGGGGACCGAGGGTATTCTGGGCAATTGCCACGCATCTGGAACAGCCATCATTGCCGAACTTGGGGCCGAGCATATGCGCACCGGCTGGCCGATCTGCTACACGTCCGCTGACAGCGTGTTTCAGATCGCCGCGCATGAGGGAAGCTTTGGCCTCGATCACCTGCTTGCGATGTGCCGAACGCTCGCGCCGCGTCTGCATGAGATGAAGGTGGGCCGTGTCATCGCGCGGCCCTTCGTCGGCTCGTCTGATGCGGGGTTCACGCGCACAACGAACCGCAAGGACTTTGCCATCTTGCCGCCCGCGCCCGTGCTGACGAACTGGGTTCAGGACGCAGGCCGCCGGGTGCACGCCGTTGGCAAGATCGGAGACATCTTTTCGATGCAGGGCATCGACACGCTGCGCAAAGGCTCCGATGCCGAATTGATGGGGCATCTGTCCGACCTGGTGGATGAGGCCGAGGATGGCAGCCTGACCTTTGCCAATTTCGTCGAGTTCGACAGCCTCTACGGTCATCGTCGCGATATAAGCGGCTATGCTTGTGCACTGGAGTGGTTTGACCGGGAAATCGGAGCCATCCTACCCAAGTTGCGTCCGGATGACATGTTGGTATTGACCGCGGATCACGGCAATGACCCCAGTTGGATCGGCACCGACCACACCCGTGAACAGGTGCCGGTCTTGGTGGCCGGGAAAGGGTCAGGCCAGCTCGGTCAAATCCATTTCGCCGATGTCGCCGCCAGCGTTGCCCATCACCTGAGTGTACCGGCGCAAGGGCCGGGAAAGAGCTTTCTATGAGTGTCGCAGACCTTCCGAAAATCGAATTGCACCTGCACCATGAGGGCGCTGCGCCGCCCGCATTCATCCGGCAATTGGCGCATGAAAAACGCATCGATCTGAGCGGCATCTTCAAGCCCGATGGCAGCTATGACTTCCGCGACTTCGCCCATTTCCTCAGCGTCTATGAGGCCGCGTGTGAAGTTCTGAAATCGCCCGAGGATTTCCGCCGTCTGACCTTGGCGATCCTTGAGGAAAGTGCTGCCAATGGGGTGGTGTATTCCGAGACCTTCCTCAGCCCCGATTTCTGCGGAGGTGGTGATCTTCACGCGTGGCGCGACTATCTGAACGCCATTCAGGATGCCGCCGATGAAGCCGAGCGCAAGTTCGACATCACTCTGCGCGGCGTGGTCACCTGTGTCCGCCATTTCGGCCCGGACCAGGCCAAGATCAGCGCCCGGTGCGCCGCTGAAACCGCAGGCGATTGGATCACCGGTTTCGGTATGGGGGGCAATGAATCCATCGGCACTCAGGGCGATTTCAAATGGGCTTTCGATTGCGCCCGCGAGGCCGGTTTGCGCCTTACCTCTCACGCAGGTGAGTTCGGCGGCCCTGAGAGCGTGCGCGACGCGGTGCGCGAGTTGTCTGTTGAACGTCTCGGCCACGGCGTGCGCGCCATTGAAGACCCCGATATGGTGCATGAACTGATCGACCGGGATGTCACGCTTGAGGTCTGCCCAGGATCAAACGTGGTTCTGGGTCTCTACCCGGATTTCGCTGCGCATCCGATTGCGCGGTTGCGCGACGCCGGGGCGAAAGTCACCGTTTCCACGGATGACCCGCCATTTTTCCATACCACTATGCGGCGTGAATATGAGATGTTGCAGGCAGCCTTTGATTGGGATGCCGAAGACTTCGAAGCCCTGAATGAAACGGCCCTGAACGCCGCCTTTTGCGATGAAGACACCCGTGCGCGGGTCAAGAAAAGACTGGAGAACACATGAGCGAACACCTGACCGTCGTTGACCACCCGCTGGTGCAGCACAAACTGACGCTCATGCGGGACAAAGGGACCTCGACCGCCGAATTCCGTCAGCTGCTGCGGGAAATCACGCTGTTGCTGGCTTATGAGGTGACCCGCGAGCTTAAGCTGACCACCCGCCATATCGAAACCCCGATGGAGGAGATGGACGCGCCCATTCTGGCTGGCAAAAAACTGGCCTTGGTCTCGATCCTGCGCGCCGGGAACGGGATGTTGGACGGGGTGCTGGAACTGATCCCTTCGGCCCGCGTGGGGTTTGTGGGGCTTTACCGCGACGAAGAAACGCTGAAACCCGTTCAGTATTACTTCAAAGCGCCAGAGGGCCTGAAAGACCGGTTGGTCATCGCCGTAGACCCGATGCTGGCCACCGGCAACAGCTCGGCCGCAGCGATTGATCTGCTGAAAGAGGCGGGCGCGACCGAGATCCTGTTCCTCTGCCTGCTGGCGGCACCAGAAGGGGTTGCCCGCATGAAAGAGGCCCATCCAGACGTGCATATCGTTACCGCCGCGCTGGATCGTGAACTGAACTCGAAAGGCTATATCATGCCCGGTCTCGGCGATGCCGGAGACCGTATGTTCGGCACCAAGTAAGCACGATCACGATCACTCGCTGCAGATGTTTTGAAGCTGGACCCAATCGCGGTCAGGCAACACCTGTTCCAGCGTGCGTCCGGCCATTGGGTCGGCCTCGATCAGGCCAAGAACCGTTTCCCCTGTCACATCCCGCGCATAGGCATATGGGGTCGAGGGCAGGGCGGCCTGTGCAAAACCTGCCAGTAGCGCCTCATCTGTCAGAGATGGACGGGGTTCCGACAGGACTTGCTCGGTATAGCTGTCGACGATCTCGGGCGTCAGGCCTCCGGTCGTCAGCAGGCGAAAGGCCGAGGAGGCGCCGGTTCGGTCCAGAACATCATCCAACGGGTCTTGAGCCTCGATACGGGCGCGCTCGGCGATGACATAGCCGGCGGCCACGGCGGGATCTTCATGATCCTCGACCAACGCCCGGTTCAACAAGACCGTCCCGCCCGGCAGGCTGAGGCTGTCCTGCACCCCGGCGGGCAGGATGATGATCTGCCGCACGCCCGTACGCTTGGCCAGCCGGTCCAAAGAGGCCTGCGCATCGCGTGAGGCACAGGCCCGCCCCGAAACCCGCTCGATTCGTTTCAGAATCTCGTCGCCGATGTCCTGCCGTTTGACCTCGGGCACGACCGAGACCACGTGGTTTTGCAGTGCCCCGGGCAACCAAAGCAGTAACACCGCCAAAACAGCGGCGACGACGCCTGCAACGCTGAACCAGCGCAACCGACCGGGATGCGGGCGCGACCGGTCGATGGCGCGTTGCAACCGGTCGATAGCCTCGAGCATCGTCTTTTCGCTTTCGGCCAGTTCCAGCGTTTCGTCCGGGTCGCCGTCAGGGTTGAAAATCGCAGGGAAACTGCCCGGATTCTGCCGCTCCAACGCGGCCAGAGACCAGTGCGTCAGCGCCTGGTCATTGAAATCCGAGATCGTCAGGGTCGCCTCACCAATCGAGACCACAACCTCGCGCCGCTGTTCATCGGGCGAGGAGCGCCACAGACCGGTGGCTTCGATCCGCTGGTACTGTTTCAGGGCCGTCATCTGGATTGGGCTGCTCGTGTTTTTCTTTTGCCAAAGCATAGCATGTCGAAATCACGGGGCGCAAACCTGTTGCGCAGGCTTTCAGAAATATGCTGGATGGCACAAGCGCTGTTGCGCGCATCTAACCCGAGGCAGGACATGCAGCCAGGCAAAGAAACGCTCCCCTTTTTGGCCTCGGTGCTGATGGTCTCGGCGATGGCCATTCTTGGCGTGATCGACAACGTGGTGATCCTGCTGGCCGAAACCATCGGGCTGTGGCAGTTCCATCTTAGCCGTGCTGTTTTGATGTTGCCTCTGATCATCGGACTGTCCCTTTTGGGTTTGGGAAGTCTGCGGCCAATACGGCTGCGGTTTGTCCTGCTGCGCAGCGTTTTGATCGCGACGGGCATGCTGTTCTATTTCGCCTCGCTGGCGTTGATGCCGATTGCGCAGGCCCTGGCGGGCTTGTTCACTTCGCCGATGTTCGTGCTGTTGATTTCTGCATTGGGTCTAAGACAGGTCATCGGACCATGGCGCATCGGCGCGGTCCTGCTGGGGTTTGTGGGCATCCTGTGCGTGTTGCAACCCAACCCGACTGAGTTCGACGTCAGGACCTTTTTGCCGGTTGTCGGCGGGTTCTTCTACGCGCTCAGCGTAATTGTCACGCGGACCTATTGCTCGGATGAAAGCACAGTCGCCCTTCTGGCCAACAACATGCTTGTTCTGGGCGTTGCCGGAGCCATCGGCTTGATCGTTTTCACGGCCTTTCCCGCATCCGGACCCGACGGTCCCGAAGGCTTTGTGACCCGTGGTCTGGTCCTCGATATGCGAGCGGCCTTGCCATGGGTCGCAATACAGGCCGTCGGATCGACCGTGGCCGTCTTCATGATGATCAAGGCTTATCAGGTCGGAGAGCCCTCATTCGTTGCCGTGTTCGAATATTCGATCATGATCTTCGGTCCTCTGTTCGCCTGGGTCGCTCTTGGACAGACGATCGGAGTGATGCAGATCTTTGGCATCGGCCTGATCGCAACAGCCGGGGCAGTTCTGGGCTGGAGAGCCAGGCGCGCGGCCCCCGAGCAGGAGGTCGCATGATCATCTCTCGCGGCCGCCGCTATGTGTTTGTGCACATGCCTAAGACGGGGGGAACTTCACTGGCCTTGGCGCTGGAGCAGCGGGCCATGAAGGATGACATCCTGTTAGGAGACACGCCCAAGGCCCTGAAACGGCGGCGCCGCGCCAAGGAACTGACCGCGCGGGGGAGGCTGCACAAGCACGCGACGCTTGCGGATTTAGACGGGGTGTTGCCGGATGGTGTGCTTGAGGAGATGTTTGCTTTCACGCTGGTCCGCAACCCGTGGGATCGCATGGTCAGCTATTACCACTGGCTGCGATCTCAGAGCTTTGCGCATGAGGCAGTCACCCTGTCGCAGCAATTGGCGTTCGAGCCTTTTGTCGTGCACCCGACCATCCGCCGCTCGTTTCAGGACCATCCGGCACGGCGCTACATGACGCGTGCAGATGGTGTTGAACAGTGCCAGCTGTTCATACGGTTGGAACAGTTCGAACAGGACGCTCAAGCTCTGTTTCGCCATCTGGGGTTTGAGGTGGAATTACCCCATATCAACCCCTCGGACCGGCAAGCAGACTATCGGGCATACTATTCCGACAGGTCCGCACAATCCGTGGCAGAAGCCTGCGCAGAAGACATCGAGAGATTCGGCTACGCTTTTGACGTAACGTCCGGCTCATAGTTTCCGATTGGTTGATAAACCCATTCTTGAGAGGCCGTCTGTTGCAGGAAACCCCTCGTTTTAACCCAAATCGGGCGTAAATACGGCCAAACTAAGACGGAAAACCGCTGCGTCTGCTATTTCTTGAGATATGAGTATTTGTGCCAAAAGGGGGTTCGGCACGTGTTGGAAGTAGTGAGTTTTTCGGGTGTTTCCGAGTATCATGACGATGCGGATCTGCCAGTAGCGCTGGACGCAGTGTCATCGCGCAGAGGAGGGTTCCTGCACGGAACCAAAATCGCGACCACCAGTGGATGGAAGCTGATCGAACGTATCGCCGCCGGAGATCTGGTTCGAACGCTGGATCACGGTTTCAAGGAGGTCCGCAGGGTCTCGACCAGTTGGGTCAATATCCCGGCAGGTGAAAGGCGATCTGCATATCTGCCCATCTTTGTGCCTGCGCGGGCGGCTTACAATGGGCGGGCGGTTTGGTTGATGCCGGAACAGGGTGTCGCGCTGGATCGCGGCAAACTGGACCTGACGGATCAAGGTGTAACGGTGGTGCCTGCGCGGATTCTGGACGGAGCCTGTCGGTTGTCCTCGCAGTCGCCGGGATCGTCGTTCGAGGTCACAACCCTGTTCTTCGATCAGGACGAGGTGATCTATATCGAGGGTGGCTTGCAAGCCTATTGCCCTTCTGGGCGCTTCAGCCGCACGTCTGGTCAGGCAAAAGAGTATGCGGTGGCTGACGAAGACGCTGCGACTGCGTTGGTCGGTTCGCTTGCTGCAAGTGGTGAGATTTCCGCACTTGCAAACCCTTTGGGCGCTTTGCCTGCTCCGATCCCGACGGATCCGATTTTCCCGATCCGCCCCGCGGCGGGTATTCGTAGGCCCGGACGCCCGGGTCGACCAAGTGCGCCGGTTCTGTTTCTCCGGCCTGAATGGCAAACCGCTCCGGCTGTTCAGTAAGGAAGACGCAGGCGCAAGGGGAGTTGCGCCTGCGTCGTTGTTTTAAGCGGCTTTGGCGTCCGGGTTGAACCGGCCGTAAAAGCGCTGACCTTTTTCAGCCATTTCACGCAGCAGCAGCGGGCAGGCGAAACGTTCGCCATAGGCCTCGGCCAGCTGATCGCAACGCTCGGCCGCGTAGGGCGTACCGATGATGTCCAGCCAGCTGAGCGGACCACCGGACCAAGGCGCAAAGCCCCAACCCAGAATTGCGCCTACATCACCTTCACGGATGTCTTCCAGAACGCCTTCTTCCAGCGCACGGACGGCTTCCAGAACCTGTGCGAACATCAGACGCTCCTGTACCTCGATCAGGTCAGGCTGCTCGGCGGCCAGAGGGTACTTATCCTGCAGACCCTTCCAATATTCGACGCGCTTGCCCTTCTCGTCATAGTCGAAGAAGCCTGCATTGGCCTTGCGACCCAGACGGCCCTGTTCCTCCATCCAGAAGATCAGATCGTCCGAGGGGCTTTCGGGGTAAGCGTTGCCCATCGCCGCCTTGGTTGCGCGTGCAATCTTGGCACCCAGATCAATTGAGGTTTCATCGGTCAGTTGGATCGGTCCTACCGGGAAGCCCAACTGACGCGCTGCGTTGTCGATCAGGATCGGGCTGACGCCCTCGGTGATCATGCGCGCGCCTTCGTTGATGTAAGGGATGATGCAGCGGTTGGCGTAGAAGAAGCGCGCATCGTTGACCACGATTGGCGTCTTCCGGATCTGGCGTACGTAGTCCAGAGCCTTGGCGACCGCGCGATCACCGGTTTCCTTGCCTTTGATGATCTCGACCAGGAACATCTTCTCAACGGGTGAGAAGAAGTGGATGCCAATGAACTGCTCGGGCCGGACGGAAGCTTTGGCCAGATCGGTGATCGGCAGGGTCGAGGTGTTTGATGCAAAGATGCAATCCTCGGGGATGATCGCCTCGACCTTTTTGGTCATATCGGCCTTGACGCTTGGGTCTTCGAACACCGCCTCGATGATCAGATCGCAGCCTTTCAGATGCTCCAGATCAGGAGTCGGGGTGATGCGGGCCAGCAGGGCCTCTTTCTTCTCAGCCGTGGCTTTGCCGCGCTTGATGCCCTTGTCCATATAGCTTTCGGAGTAAGCCTTGCCCTTGTCGGCGGCAGCCTGATCACGGTCGACCAGAACAACCTCCATCCCGGCCTGCGCCGAGACCAGAGCGATACCGGCCCCCATCATGCCAGCGCCCAGAACGCCGACCTTTTTCACGCGTTGATCGGCCACATCTTTGGGGCGGACCGCGCCTTTCTCCAAGGCTTCCTTGTTAAGGAACAGCGACCGGATCATGGCCGACGACGAGGGGTTCATCAGGACGTTGGTGAACCAACGCGCTTCGATCTTCAGGGCGGTGTCGAAGTCGACCAGCGCCCCTTCGTAGATCGAGCTCAGCAGAGCCTTAGCCGCTGGGAAAGCACCTTGTGTCTTTCCGTTCACCATCGCGTTGGCACCAACGAAAGTCATGAAGCCGGCAGGGTGGTAGGGCGCGCCTCCGGGCATTTTGTAGCCCTTCGCGTCCCAAGGCTTGACCAGATCGGCGTCCTTGGCGTTCAGAACCCATTCCTTGGCTGCCGCGACCGGATCGTCCGAAACATCGTCGATCAGCTGAGCGCCTTTGGCTTTCTTCGGGTCCATCATCTTGCCTTCCAGCAGGACAGGGGCCGCTGCCATCGCACCTACCATACGGCTATAGCGCATGGTACCGCCGCCGCCTGGAAAGATGCCCAGAAGGATCTCAGGCAGGCCGATCTTGGCCTTGGCGTTCGAGGTCATGACGCGGTGATGGCAGGCCAGAGCGATCTCGGTCCCGATCCCGGCGCAGGTGCCGTTGATGGCACAGGCAATCGGTTTGCCGCCCTTCTTGCTCTTGGGGTCCATGCCCGCCAGTTCCATCTTGCGCAGGATGTGGTGGCCGCCCATGACGAAGTCGAACAGCGCCTGCGCCGGTTCATCACCGGCCTCCTGACGGATGGTGGCGAGGGTATTCAAATCCATGCCACCCGCGAAGGAGCCTTCTTTGCCCGAGGTGATAACGATCCCTTTGATCTCATCATCGCTCAGGGCTTGATCGATCAGCTGGCTGACCTCCTGAAAGGCCTCGCGGGTCAGAACGTTCATGGATTTGCCCTGGGCATCCCAGGTCACAAATGCGACGCCGTCTGCGTCTTTGGTCAGAGTGAAATCAGTCATTGTCATCTCCAATCTGGTCAGCCGTCAGCGGGCTGCCGTCTTTCCGGGTGAAAGAGAATCCGTTCTCATCATCCTTCACCATCATGTCTATGTCGCTGTAATAGCCGGTCTCGGTCGGGGTCCGAGTGCCCACCACCAGAAAGGTCGCGGGCGCATCGGTCTTGTTCACAAGGTGATGGCCGTTGGCCTCACCTGCAGGCCAAGCGGCGCAGTCACCGGGCAGCATCTCATGCTCACCATCGTCATCGATCAGCACGCATTTGCCGCTGAGCATGATGGCAAACTCGTCCTGCTCCATGTGGTAATGGCGCAGCGAAGACAGAGCCTGCGGTTCAAGCCGTACGATGTTGACCCCGAACTGGGTCAACCCGCCTGCATCTCCGACGCCCTGGTTGAAGCGGCCTCCGACCGCCTCGACCAGTTTGCCGGGATAAGACGAGCCACCCTTGAACGGGATCTGAGAGAGATCCAGCTTGGGCATCAGACCCGCTCGATAATGGTTGCTGCACCCATACCGGACGCAATGCAGAGCGTAGCCAGACCGGTTTCCTTGTCCTGACGCTCAAGCTCATCCAGCAGCGTGCCGATGATCATCGCACCGGTTGCACCCAGGGGGTGACCCATCGCGATCGAGCCGCCGTTGACGTTCACCAGCGCAGGATCGACGTCGAATGCCTGCTGGAAACGCAGCACGACCGAGGCGAAAGCTTCGTTCACTTCGAACAGGTCCAGATCGCTGATCTGCATGCCGTTATCGGCAAGGATCTTCTCGGTCACCGGAACCGGGCCAGTCAGCATGATGGTCGGGTCGGTGCCGATCTTCGCGGTTGCCTTGATACGGGCGCGCGGCTTGAGGCCGTATTTCTCACCGAATTCCTTGTTGCCGATCAGAACAGCGGCCGAGCCGTCCACGATGCCCGAGCTGTTGCCCGCGTGGTGGATGTGGTTGATCCGCTCCAGATGCGGGTATTTCAACATCGCGACTTTGTCGAAGCCAGGCATTTGCTCACCCATCATCTGGAAGGACGGGTTCAACGCGCCGAGGCTCTGCATGTCAGTGCCGGGGCGCATATATTCGTCGCGATCCAGGATGGTCAGGCCGTTTTGGTCTTTGATGGTGATGACCGACTTCTCGAACCGGTTGTCTTCCCAAGCCTCTGCCGCGCGTTTCTGAGACTCTACGGCCAGCGCATCGGCATCGTCGCGGGTGAACCCATACTCGGTCGCGATGATGTCGGCCGAGATACCCTGCGGTACAAAATAGGTGTCCATTGCCAGCGTCGGGTCTACGGCAATCGCAGCACCGTCGCTGCCCATGGCCACGCGGCCCATCATCTCAACACCACCAGCGATATAGGCGTCGCCCGCGCCGCCTTTAACCTGGTTCGCGGCCAGGTTCACGGCTTCCATGCCCGAGGCGCAGAAGCGGTTGATCGCCAGTCCGGGGATCGACTGGTCGAGGTCCGAGGCCAGAACCGCCGAGCGCGCAAGACAGCCGCCTTGCTCCATCACCTGCGTAACGTTGCCCCAGATCACATCCTCAACGGCGTGACCTTCAAGGTTGTTGCGTTCCTTGATCGCGTTCAGGGTCAAGGCGGACAGGCGCACCGAGGTTACCTCGTGCAGGCTGCCATCCTTGCGGCCCTTGCCGCGCGGGGTGCGCAGGGCGTCATAAATGTAAGCTTCGGTCATGGGTCTTCTCCTTAAGCTCGATCCGACGGGTTGCCGGGCATCAGGTCATAGGGGTGTTTCCAGCCAGGCTGCTCAGACAAACGAGTCAGCCAGGCGTCGATGTTGGGCCAGTCGGCACGGTCAAAGCCGAATGGTTCGGGATAGTAGAGGTAGCCGCAGCAGCTGAGATCGGCGTTGGTCACGCCGTCACCGACTATCCAGTCGCGGCCCTCAAGATGATTGTTCAGAACATCATAGGCCGCTTTCAGACGGCCTTGGTTGAAGGCAATCACATCGGCATTGCGGTGTTCTTCGGGCAGGAAGTTCATCAGAAACCGCGTCATGCCAGCCATCGAGCTGAGTTTGTGGTTATCCCACAGCACCCAGCGAAGGATCTCGTAATTCTCTTCCCGCGTCTTGCCGCCGAACTTGCCGGATTTTTCGGTTACATAAGCCTGAATCGCACCAGATTGGGAGGTTTTGAAATCACCGTCGATCAGGAAAGGCGCTTCGCCCATTACGTTGACGTCCGAGCGGAACTCGGGGCTGCGGGTGACGCCTTTGAAGAAATCGACAAAGACCGGCTCCCACTCGAGGCCGGACATTTCCAGCGCCAGAGCGGCTTTGTATGAATTGCCGCTTTCACCGAAGCAGTGCAGTTTTATGGTCATGCGGTCGCCCCTCCCGTGGCGTTTTTTGCATCGTCCGCCCAAGTTTTTCGGCCTTGGTGCCTAGCGCTTGCGTGCCTCCAATTCGGAATTGAAGAGGCGCAACCGATGGGTCAGGTTGTCTTCGTCAATGACGCTGTTGAAGTTCTCGAACAGAAAAGACAGCGCTTCGCCTTCATCCAACCCTGCCTCACGGGCGAAGCCGCGGAGTTTGCGATAGCCGTCCTCGGTCATGGCGACCGGGAAACGGCGGGTCAGGCGAAAGCGTTTGGGCATTCTGTCTCCTCCGAATAGTAGGGCCCGAGCTGTGATGCCCGAGCCCAGACTTTGATCAGAAGTTCGCCGCGTCCAGAACCATCACAGTGTCTGCGCCGGTCTGAATGCGGGAAAGATGCATCGCAGTCGCGGGCAGGCGGCGGGCCATATAGAACCGGCCGGTGTTGATCTTGGTCTCGTAGAACTCTTTGTCCGAGGCCCCACCGTCCAGCGCGTCTTGAGCGGCCTTGGCCATCTGCGCCCACATCAGGCCCAGGCAGACATGACCGAACATGTGCATGAAGTCATAAGACCCGGACAGAGCGTTGTTCGGGTTCTTCATGCCTTCCTGCATGAAGTACATGCCAGCGGCCTGCAGATCCTTGGACGCTGCTTTCAGCGGTTCGATGAAGGCTTTGTCATAGGCTTCGTTCTGGCCTGCGTTTTCCTTGCAGAAGGTTTTGACCATTTCGAAGAAGGCCATGACGTGCTTGCCGCCATCCTGCGCCAGCTTACGGCCGACAAGGTCCAGCGCCTGAACACCGTTCGCGCCTTCGTAGATCATGGCGATACGGGCATCGCGGGTGTATTGCGACATACCCCATTCTTCAATGTAACCATGGCCGCCATAGACCTGCTGGGCCTGAACGGTCATGTCGTAACCTTCATCTGTCAGGAAGCCTTTGATGACCGGTGTCAGCAGTGAGATCAGCCCATCGGCGTCCTTGTCACTCGAGCGGTGCGCTTTGTCGATCATGGTCGCGCCCCACAGGATAAACGCGCGTGCGCCCTCGGTGAAGCTTTTCTGATCCATCAGGTTGCGGCGGATGTCGGGGTGAACGATCAGCGGATCGGCAGGGCCATCCGGGTTCTTCACACCTGTTACGTCGCGGCCCTGCAGGCGGTCTTTGGCGTATTCAACAGCGTTTTGATACGCAGCTTCTGCCTGCGACAGGCCTTGCATGCCCACACCCAGACGCGCTTCGTTCATCATGGTGAACATGGCGCGCATGCCTTTGTGTTCGTCACCCAGCAGCCAACCGGTGGCCTCGTCATAGTTCATGACGCAGGTCGAGTTGCCGTGGATTCCCATCTTCTCTTCGATCTTGCCGACCGAAACGCCGTTGCGCTCACCTACAGATCCGTCTTCGTTGACGATGAACTTGGGTACGATGAAAAGCGATACGCCCTTGATGCCCTCGGGGCCACCAGGGATCTTGGCCAGAACCAGGTGGATGATGTTGTCGGCCATGTCGTGATCACCGGCCGAGATAAAGATCTTCTGGCCCGAGATTTTATAGCTGCCGTCGCCCTGAGGTTCCGCCTTGGTGCGCATCAGACCCAGATCGGTACCGCAATGCGGCTCGGTCAGGTTCATGGTGCCGGTCCATTCGCAGCTGATCATGTTCGGCAGGTATTTGTTCTTCTGCTCGTCCGAGCCGTGCGCCAGAATGGCCGAAGCTGCACCGTGGGTCAGCCCCTGATACATCGTAAACGCCTGGTTTGCGCCCGAGAACATCTCGCCTACGGCCGTCCCAATCACATAGGGCATGTTCTGGCCGCCATACTCTTCCGGCATGTCGAGGCCAGTCCAGCCGCCTTCTTTCATCTGCTCGAAGGCATCTTTGAAGCCTGTGGGTGTGTAAACGATACCGTTTTCCAAACGGCACCCTTCAGTGTCGCCGACAACATTCAGCGGGTGAAGAACATTGCTGGCGACCTTGCCAGCTTCTTCCAGAACGGCACCGGTGAATTCGGTCTCAAGTTCGTTGTAACCCGGAATGTCAGAGTCCGAGATTTTCAGGACATCATGCAGGATGAACTGCATATCTTTGGTTGGCGCGTTGTAGACGGGCATGTGAAGCTCCCTTAATTCATATGTCCGGAGGGCAGGGCGAAGTTATTCGGCCGCCTTCTTTTCCTGTTTCATCGAGGCGATGACTTTCTCGCCCCAGCGCAACTGCTCTTTCAGATCGTCGATGGCCTGCGTCAGCTCTTCTCGGCGCAATTCCATATCGGCCAGACGTTCGCACGCGATTTCATAGGTGCGCGACATCTGGGTCACCTGCTGGTCGCCCACGTGATACAGGTCCAGAAGCTGGCGAATCTCCTCGAGGCTGAAACCAAACCGCTTGCCGCGCAGAATCAGCTTTAGCCGCGCGCGGTCGCGTTTGGTGAACAGACGCTTCTGACCCTCGCGGATCGGAAATAGAAGTTCCTTCGCCTCGTAGAACCGCAAGGTGCGGGGCGTGACATCATAGGTCTCGCACATTTCACGGATGGTCATCAGATCTTCGGTCATTCGTCATACTCTCGTCACTGGCGTCGTCCGAATAGAGTTGCGCAGTTGCTGGACGCTTTACAACATGTAGGTGACGTTTACGTAATCCAGACGCTGCGTCATTTCTAAGTTGACGTAACTTCCAGTCGCGTAATGACGGGTTTTGCGAAATTTTCTTTCCCTAGGGGCAAGGGAAATTCGCCCTCAGACTGGTCCTAGGACGCGATTCCAAGGTGTATTGCTTGTTCTCACCAGAACCCTAAAGGGCCGGGGTGTTCTACTTGATGGACTTAGCCGTTTGGTCCCGAAGCTGTTTGAGGGCATCCATCGCCTCGTCAAGCTGCGCGCGCTGCTGGCGCAGCTCTTCCATCTGACGATCGGCCATTTCCACAAAAGTTGCCATCTGCGCTTCGTTGCCTTGATCTTCGTAGATCAACAGCCATTGGCGAATCTCTTCCAAAGGAAACCCGAATTTCCGGCCGCGCATGATCAGGGTCATGCGGGCGCATTCTCTGGGGCCATAGTACCGGGATCGCCCTTCACGATCGGGCTGCAAAAGCTCGATATATTCGTAGTAGCGCAGAGTGCGCGGAGTCACGTCGAACTCGGCACACATCTCTTTGAATGACAAACGGTTGTCGGACATTCGGGGTCTCCTCGGCAGCAACCTAGGACGTCATGCGAACAAGCGCAACAGGTGGGCTTGCCCTTTGATCGGATGGCGGCTCATAAAGGGGCAAGACAACAGGATATGATCATGGTCGACAAAGCAAAGCTAGCCCGCCAGTTTATCGAAGCCATTCCGCATGCGCGCGCGATGGGCCTTCATCTTAGCCAGATTGGGGAAGGTGAAGCCGAGATAACAATGCCTTACAATGAGGATCTGATCGGAGATCCGCGCACGGGCGTGATCCACGGTGGCGCGATTTCGACCATCCTGGATACCTGCTGCGGGGCCGCAGTCATGAGCCACCCGTCTTCACCGGGCGGAACAGCGACGATTGATTTGCGCATCGACTATATGCGCGCCGCCACGCCAGGGCAGAGCATCACCGCGCGGGCCAATTGCTATCACATCACCCGAAATGTGGCCTTCGTGCGTGCAACGGCGATGGATGATGATCTTGACCTGCCAGTGGCGACCGCCTCGGGGTCTTTCACTGTTGAGGGGAAGTAACATGGCTCGTTCCCGTCCCGAACCCATGCAAGTGGTCAAACAACGGCGCGACGCCGCCTTGCGCGCTTTGGTCGATGGCGTGCCCTATATCCGGTTTCTCAATATCAGCTTCGACCGGCGCGGGGATGAGCTGACCGGCGTGCTGAACTTTGACGAGAAACTGATCGGCAACCCGTTTCTTCCAGCCCTTCATGGCGGCGTGACCGCGGCGTTCCTTGAGGTAACGGCCGTGATCACGCTGAGCTGGGAGCATATGTTCTCTGACATCGAAAGTGGTGAAATTGATGCCGAGGCCATTGTTACGGATGAATCGATCCGCTTTCCCAAAACCATCGACTTTACGGTCGACTACCTGCGCTCGGGCCTGCCGCGCGACGCCTATGCGCGCGCCTTTGTGAACCGGGCCGGACGGCGATATGCCTCCGTTCGGGTCGAGGCATGGCAAGATAATCATGCCAAGCTGTTTGCACAGGCGACGGGGCATTTCCTGATGCCGCAACAGCCCCGCGAAAAGGGCTGAGAATGCAGGATGCCTCGGCACCCATAACTCATAAAAGGGTGCTGAAGATCGCGGTTCCCATTGTGCTATCGAACGCGACTGTGCCGATCCTCGGCGCGGTGGATACCGGCGTTGTCGGGCAGATGGGGGCGGCTGCTCCGATTGGCGCGGTGGGCATGGGCGCGGTGATCCTGTCCGCGATCTACTGGATATTCGGCTTTCTTCGCATGGGTACCACGGGCCTCGCCGCGCAGGCGCGCGGGGCCGGAGAGACCGCCGAGATGCGCGCCTTGCTCATTCGTGGGTTGATGCTCGGCGGGGCGGCGGGCCTTGTGTTTATCCTTGCCCAGGCCGCGATCTTCAGTGGCGCGTTTTGGCTATCCCCGGCCAGCCCCGAGGTCGAAACACTCGCGCGCTCGTACCTAGAGATTCGGATCTGGGGGGCACCCGCGACCATTGCCCTATATGCGATCACAGGCTGGCTGATCGCCGTCGAGCGGACACGGGGCGTGTTCCTGCTGCAGATATGGATGAACGGTCTCAACATCGTGCTGGACCTGTGGTTCGTTCTGGGGTTGGGCTGGGGCGTCGAAGGCGTGGCGATTGCAACCCTGATCGCGGAGTGGACCGGTTTGGCACTGGGTCTGTGGCTGTGCCGGGACGGGTTTGCCGGGCAAATCTGGCGCGACTGGCCGCGCATTTTCGATGCCACGCGGCTGCGCCGGATGGTGCAGGTGAACGGAGATATCATGATCCGGTCGGTTCTGCTGACGGGCTCGTTCACCACCTTCCTTTTCGTCGGGTCCGATTTGGGAGACGTCAATCTGGCGGCCAATCAAGTGCTGCTTCAGTTCCTTGAAATCACCGCCTTCGCTCTGGACGGATTCGCCTTCTCCGCCGAGGCACTGGTCGGAGGCGCGGTTGGCGCACGGGACCGATACCAAGTACGGCGCGCCTCGGTCATGGCGTCTCAGTGGGGTGTCGGTGGCGCGGTGCTTCTCAGCGCTGTTTTCTTCTTTGCGGGTCCGGCGCTGATTGATCTGATGTCCACCTCTCCCGAAGTACGCGAGGCGGGCCGCACATTCCTGTTCTGGGCGGCTTTGGCTCCGATCATCGGTGTCGCAAGCTGGATGTTCGACGGTATCTACATCGGAGCCACATGGACCCGCGACATGCGCAATGCGATGCTGCAATCAGTGGCAATCTATGTGGTCGCTTTGTTCATTCTGGTGCCCGCGTTCGGCAACCATGGCCTGTGGGCCGCGCTGATGGTTCTGAACCTTGCGCGCGGCGTGACGATGGGCTGGCGTTATCTGAAGCTTGAAGCTCAGGTGGCCTAGAGCAGGGCGAGCAGATTTTCGGGTGGGCGGCCAATTGCGGCTTTATCGCCCGAGATGGCCAGAGGACGTTCGATCAGGATCGGGTTGTCCGCCATGGCTTGGATCAGCTCCGCATCCGGCGCGTCCTTTGAAAGGCCCAGCTCTTTGAACCGCTTCTCGCCCGTGCGCATCATCTTGATGGCGGGCAGGTCCAGCAGAGATTGCACAGTCCGCAATTCGTCGACCGAGGGGGCGTTTTCTAGGTATTTGCGAACCTCGATCTCTGCACCTCGCTCCTCCAGCAAAGCCAACCCCATGCGGGACTTTGAACAACGCGGGTTGTGCCAATATTCGATCACAGCCAATCCTCTCGTTTGCTGCCCACAGCCTGTGCAACGGTGTCAAACCCATCGCGGGTCAATAAGTCATCAAGACCCTTTGCGATATCGGCAGCCAAGGACAGGCCGCCATAGACCATCGCGGTGTAAAATTGCACCGCCGACGCGCCTGCGCAGATTTTGGCGTAGGCTTGTTCCGCTGAGCTGACACCGCCCACACCGATCAGAGGGATTCTGCCGTTGGTCAGCTTACTCAATCGGGCCAGAACGCGGGTAGACTTCTCAAACAGAGGGGCACCGGACAGGCCGCCTTTTTCGTCCTTGTGCGGGCTGCGCAGCCCGTCGCGCGACAGGGTCGTGTTGGTGGCGATGACCGCATCCACGCCCGTTTCCGAGGCCACTTCGGCGATGTCCTGCAATTCATCCTCGGTCAGGTCAGGCGCGATTTTCAGGAAAATGGGCAGAGGGCGCGGCAGTGCATCGCGCGTCTCGATCACACCACTCAACAAAGCGCCAAGGGCCGCCTTGCCCTGAAGATCGCGCAGTTTTTCGGTGTTTGGGGAGGAGACATTGACCGTCGCGAAATCTAGATGCGCGGCGCAATGGGCCAGCACTTTGGCAAAGTCGCCGGGCCTGTCATCGCTATCCTTGTTGGCACCGAGGTTCAGGCCGATCACCGCATCCTTAGGACGGTTGGCCAACCGTTCGGCCATCACTTCCATACCTTCATTGTTGAAGCCGAAACGGTTGATGGCGGCTTTGTCCTCGGTCAGGCGGAACAGGCGGGGTTTCGGGTTGCCGGGTTGCGGGCGCGGGGTCACCGCTCCGACCTCGATGAACCCAAATCCTGCACGGGAGAGAGGGGCCAGAACCTCTCCGTTCTTGTCGAACCCGGCGGCGAGGCCTATGGGGTTGGGCAGGCGCAGCCCTGCGAGTTCGGTCTGTAGACGCGATGACGTCACCGGTCCGGGCGTCGGGGCCAGACCGGCCTGCAGGGCCTTGATCGACAGACCATGGGCTGTTTCGGGGTCCATACGATGCAGGGCGGCGAGGCCCAGTTTCTCGGTCAGTTTCATCCGAAAGACGCGCCTCCTTGCGCGGTGCCGCAGCGGATCAAGCGAGACGTTGCGACGGCGGCCTGACGGTGAACCACCGCAGACCGGTAAACCGGGTCTGTTACCATTTCAAGAAACGCATGAGCTGTAGGATATCGGGCGATGAACACTTCATCCCAAACCTCGTCTTGCGGTCCGATCAATGTGGTCTGAAACGCCCCGCGCCACAGGATCGACGTCCCGATCCTGGCGATAATCGGAGCGGTCTCAGTCCCGTAGTGGCGATAGGCTGCGGCGCCTGTCAGACCCTGATCCGCCAACGCGTGGCCCACCGGGTAGTCGGCCTTGGTGCGAAACCTGACAAGGTTCAGCATCTCGATGGGTTGATCCCGATCCAATGCCTTGAAGGCTTCGAACTGTTCGCGGTCGGGATCAATATAGGCGGTCATACCATCTCGCTCGGGAATTGGTGGGTTTGGCCATCGAAGGGCAGGGGGCGGGACCAGACCACGTCGCTGAGCCGGATTTGGCGGTAGAGATGCGGAAACAACGCCCCACCACGCGACACTTCCCATTTCAAGTCGTCGCCCATGGCGTCAGCGTTGCAGCCAAGCAGTGTCAGACCTTCAACCCCAGCAAAGTGTTTGGCAGCGGTTTCCGCCGCCTGTTCGGCTGTCGAAAAGTGGACGAACCCGTCAGCGATATCAATTGGCGCGCCATCAGTTGCGCCATTTGCCTGCAACGCGGCCCATTCCTCGGCCCGGAATATCTTGTAGATCAGCATGAGGGTCTGATGCCCCGCATAGCCCGTGGAATCAAGCCGGATTTCCCCCTTTGACTCTTCCGCCGCATCAGCGCACGATCCCGAAAAACAATGACAGGGAGTTTCAACATGGTAAGCCGTCTTTTGACGTCGGTCGCGATCCTGGGCCTGAGCGCAGGCATCGCTGCTGCCGACTACAAGCTGACCATTCTGCACACCAACGACATTCACAGCCGGATCGAGTCGATCAACAAATACGACTCCACTTGCGATGCCGAAGATGAAGCCGAAGGGAAGTGCTTTGGCGGCGTGGCGCGCCTGAAAACAGCCGTTGACGCCAAGCGCGCTGAACTGGCGGATGAGAATGTACTGTTGCTGGACGCAGGCGATCCGTTTCAGGGCTCGCTGTTCTACACGACCTACAAAGGTGCTGCCGAGGCTGAGTTCATGGAAGCGATCGGTTATGACGTGATGGCCGTCGGCAACCACGAATTCGATGACGGCCCCGAAGGTCTGGCAGCCTTCATCGACTCGGTTAGCTTTCCCGTCATCTCGGGCAATCTGGACCTGTCGTCTTCGGCCGAGCTGAAGGACAAGGTGCAAAACCACGTGGTGCTTGAGGTGGGTGGCCAGAAGATCGGCATCATCTCGGCCCTGGCCACGGATACGGTGGACACGTCCAGCCCGGGTAAAGACGTCGTTTTTCAGGATGAGGTCGAAAGCCTGAAGGCCGATGTGGCCGCATTGGAAGCCGAAGGTGTAGACATCATCATCGCGCTGAACCACGTGGGTCTGGCTCAGGATATCAAGATCGCCGAACAGGTGCCCGGCCTTGATCTGGTTGTCGGTGGACACTCGCACACCTTGCTGTCCAACACGGATGAGGACGCGGCAGGCGCGTACCCGGTGATGGTGGGCGAAGTTCCAGTTGTTCAGGCCTATGCCTACTCGAAATACCTGGGCGAAATCACACTGACATTTGATGACGACGGCAATCTGATTTCGGCAGAAGGCGAGCCGATTCTGTTGGATGCCTCGGTCACACAGGACGAGGGCATCGCGGCCCGAGTTGCGGAAATGGGCGCCCCGATTGAAGAGATGAAGGGCCGCGTTGTCGCCAGCTCAGCTGCAACCATCGAGGGCTCACGCGATGTCTGCCGTGTGCAGGAATGTGAGATGGGCAATCTGGTTGCAGATGCCATGCTGGCCCGCGTTGCGGATCAGGGCGCTCAGATCGCGATTGCGAATGCGGGTGGTCTGCGTGCCTCGATCGACGAAGGCGAGGTCACCATGGGCGAAGTCCTGACGGTCCTGCCGTTTCAGAACACCTTGTCGACCTTTGAGATCAACGGGCAGGGCGTGATCGACGCGCTGGAAAATGGCGTCAGCCAGGTTGAAGAGGTCAAAGGCCGGTTCCCGCAAGTCGCAGGTCTGACCTTTACATGGGACCCCTCAGCCGCCCCGAACGAAGGGCGCATCACCGAGGTGATGGTTGCCGACGGTGACGGTTTCGTTCCGATTGATCCCTCGGCCACATATCTGGTTGTGACAAATAACTACGTGCGCAACGGCGGTGACGGTTATAGCGTCTTTGAAGGTGACGACAAGAATGCCTATGACTTCGGCCCGGATCTCGCGGATGTAACGGCGGAATATTTGGCCGAAAACGCGCCCTACCAGCCTTATCTGGATGGTCGCATCAAGCAGAAATAAGACCTGAAAAGCCGTGCCCGTTTGGGTGCGGCTTTTTCTTTTGGCTGAAATCGCATCCCGCAACGATCCGGGATTGGACGACGGACTGATGTGCGGACGGTTTGCAATTACTTTGCCCAATGACGCGATGGCGCAGCTATTTGCCGCGCGCCCCGCCAATGCCTTGCCCAAGGTGCCCAACTATAACGTCTGTCCGACTAATCAGGTGCACGTCGTTCGCGCAGGAGATTCTGGTCGTCGTTTGGATGCGTTGCGTTGGGGTTTTCTGCCCCATTGGTACAAGGCCGAAAATGCAGGCCCCTTGTTGATCAACGCACGGGCAGAGACGTTGGCCGAAAAACCCGCTTTCCGCGACGCCTGCCGATCGCGGCGCTGCCTGATCGTGGCGACAGGGTTTTTTGAATGGACCAAGACCCAACAAGGGACGCGCCTGCCATGGTACATCCACCGCAAGGACGGTGCGCCCATCGCCTTTGCAGGTGTCTGGCAGGATTGGGGGCCGGAAGAGGCGCGGCAATCCACCTGTGCCATCGTGACGACTCAGGCGAACCAGAACCTATCGGCCATTCACCACCGGATGCCCTTGATCTTGGAACCCGACGATTGGCCGCTTTGGTTGGGAGAGGCGGGCAAAGGTGCCGCGCGGTTGATGCAACCGGGCGCCGAAGACGTGCTGGAGTTTCATCGTGTCGACCCCGCCGTCAACTCGAATCGGGCGTCTGGCCCGGACCTGATCGAAGTCATCGAGGACTAGCTGCGAATGCGTTCCCCTTGCATGCGCCCAAAAGACAGGCTTTTGGTATGGCATTGAAATTCACAGATCTACCGCAACTCTACGCGCACGGCTTCGATACAGTTATTGACGTCCGCAGCCCGGCAGAATTTGCTGAAGACCACCTGCCGGGGGCGATTAATCTGCCGGTTCTGGACAATGAAGAACGCGCGCGGGTCGGTACGATCTACAAGCAGCAAAGCCCTTTTCTGGCGCGAAAACTCGGGGCGGCGCTGGTGTTTCGCAATGCGGCCAATCATATCGAACACCGCCTCAGCCATCATGAGGGGAACTGGCGGCCCTTGGTCTATTGCTGGCGCGGCGGGCAACGCTCGGGCTCGTTTACATGGACGTTGCAGCAGATTGGCTGGCAGGCGGATGTCGTCGATGGAGGCTACCGGACCTATCGTCGGCTGGTGAAGGCTTACCTGTATGACCAGCCGCTAGCCTTCCAACTGATCGCGTTGGATGGCTACACCGGAACGGCCAAGACCGAGTTGTTGCACCATCTGGATCAACGCGGCGTACAAGTGGTTGATCTGGAGGGGCTTGCCAATCATCGCGGCTCGTTGCTGGGCGAAAGGCCAGGTGGGCAGCCCAGTCAGAAGGCTTTTGAATCCGCCTTGTCAGCCGCCATTTGCGCCCTGGACCCATCTCGCCCTGTGGTGGTCGAGGCGGAGTCGTCGAAAATAGGCGATCGCATCCTGCCGCCCAGCGTCTGGACAGCGATGTGCGCCGCGCCGCGCATTCATATCGACGCGCCTTTGTCCGCCCGGTCGGCTTACCTAGCGCGGGCCTATGACGACATCCTGTCGGATACTGAGCGCCTTCGGGATCGCTTGTCTCCACTGCGATCTCATCGCGGGCATGAGGTCGTGGACGGGTGGTTGAACCTCATGTCGTCGGGCGACAAACAGGCTTTGACGCGAGCGCTGATGGAACAGCACTATGATCCGGCCTACGCCAAATCCCAGAGTCAACACCCGGCAAAGACTTTGGCGCGGATCGAGATCGCGCAGTTGGATGACAATGACCTGAGGGGCGCGGCGGATCGCATCAAAAACACGCTGGATCAGCTTTGAAGCTTCAACCCCGGAGTGTCGGTCAAATGCCCGATCCGCGCAGCCGGGTAACCCGCCGCTCGCAGATCCTGTAGCAGTTTGTCGGCGATCTCGTGTGCTACCGCAGCCAGCAGCCCGCCCGCTGTTTGCGGGTCGAACAACAGCGCTGCCTTGCCTTCCATTGTCAGCTCAGGCGCTATGGAGCGGTTGTCTGCGAAAAGGGTCGATTGGATGCCTGCGTCACTCAGCTCGACGGCTCCAGGCATCACTGGGACGGCCTCAAGATCAAGCACCGCACCGCAATCTGAAGCCTCGCACAGCCCGTTCAAGTGCCCGGCCAAGCCAAACCCCGTGACGTCAGTCATCGCGTGGGCCTCTGCCAGAATACGGGACGCTGCGCCTTGCGGTAGGGTCATCATCTCATAGGCTTGCGCGACCGTTGCGCCCTCGGCCTTTCCGGCCATTTCTGCAGCCATCACAACGCCGCTGCCGATGGGTTTGGTTAGGACCAACACATCGCCGGGCCTGCCGCCCGCCAGGGTGATCGGGTCTTTGGCGCAAAGCCCCGTCACCGTAAAGCCAATCGTCATCTCATCGCCCATTGAGCTGTGTCCGCCGACGATCTCGGCTCCGGCGTCTTGCATGACGTCGCTTACGGTTTGCATGATCTCGGAAAGCGTCCGTTCTTGCAGATCAGAGGACATGCGCGGCAGGATGAGAGTGGCCGTTGCAGCCTGAGGCGCGGCCCCCATCGCCCAAATGTCCCCCAACGCATGGACCGCAGCGATGCGGGTCATCAGGACGGGGTCGTCGGTGACACTGCGCAGGTGGTCCGTGGTCAAGACCTGCCGCGCATTCCCGGTTGTCAGCAGCGCGGCGTCGTCTCCGGGCAGCGCCGTCACGTCTTGACGCAATGGCTCAGGCAGCGCGGACAGCGCGCCGCGCAGCGCGCCACGACCGAGTTTCGCCCCACAGCCGCCGCACATGGGTTTGTCACCAAGCGCCTCGGCCATACCGGCGGCGTGGGCACGCGGGAGGGTGGGGGTCGCCATGGCAGGGAGATCGCGGAACTTGTTCATGAAGCTTTGGTCGATATGGTCCTTCCAATGCCACATCAGAGCGCCGCTGAACGACGTGCCCAGACGCTCGGCCAATGCAGATTTTCCGCCCAATGAAATCAGCTTGAGATAGTCCTTCTGCGGCACATAGCGCTGCATAGTCCCAGCCCCCAGCGCCGCGCGCAGATTGTTGAACAACACGGGGGCCTCGCGCACCGCGTAGACGCCCGCCTTGGGGCGCGGGTTCTCGGTCAGGTGGGCGCAGTCTCCGGCGGCGAAGACGGCGGGATCGCTGGATTGCAGGTGGCCGTTCACGCGGATGAAACCTTCGTACAGGTCCAGCCCGGTCTGCTGGATCCAGCTATAGGGTCTCGCCCCCGCAGCGCCGGTCACAAACTCGGCAGGGATCTGGTGGCCATCGTCCAGTGCGACATGATCTGCGGTGATCTCTTTTATTGAAACTCCCTCGAGCACGTCGATGCCAAGACCGGCCATAGCCTTGCGGATCGTCGCTGCGGCCTTGGGGCCGGTCGCTGTCAGGGCCGAGGCATTGTCGATCAGCGTGATCCGCGCGGGTCTGCCCTTGGTTTTCAGCGCGTGGGCCATGGCCATCGCCAGCTCGACCCCAGCGACGCCTCCGCCTATCACGGCCACCGAGGCAGAGCCGGTGCTGTCCAGATATGCAGACCAACGCGCGGCAAAGGCGCCCAAGGGTTTGGCCGGAACGGCATGGTCTGAAAAACCTGACAGGGCGGGCATGTCCGAGGTGATCCCGACGTTGACCGAGGCGACATCGAATGCCACCGGAGGCCGTCCCGGTACATGCACATGGCGCTGGTCAGTGTCGATCCACTCAACCGCGCCCAGAATGACCCGTGCGCCCGCGAAACGGGCCAGCCGGACCAGATCAATGTCCAGATCAGAGCGGAAGTAGTGACCGGCGACAAAACCGGGCAGCATCCCTGAATAGGGCGCAGTCGGGCCGGGGTTGATCACCGTCACGCGCGCGCCGGGTAGTGGGTCCATGCCCCATTTGCGCAGCAACAGAGCGTGGGTGTGACCTCCGCCAATCAAAACCAGATCACGGGTCAGGGGCAGCGGAGGGTTATGCATCAGGGTCAGTTCGTGCTGTGGTCAGGGACGTCTTCAACCTGCTCGACCGCGTGGGTGGCCCAAAGCTCATCCTCGCCCGCATCCGGCAGATCCTGTGGCTTTTCATGACGATGAATGTGCCATTTGGCAATGAACAGGGCCGTGATCGGGGCCGTCAGGAACAAAAACAGCGTGATCAGCAGCTCATGCATCGACAGTTTGCCCTCAAGCAGCACGGAATGTGCGATCGAGGCCAACAGAACGCCGCCCACACCCAGCGTTGTCGCTTTGGTCGGCGCGTGCAGGCGCGACATGGGGTCCTTCAGCTTGATCATTCCAAACGACCCAACGAAGCCGAAGATACCCGACATGATCAGGAAGGCGGCGATCAGCAATTCGACGAGAAATGTCATGTCGCCCTCACTCGATAATGTTGCCGCGCAGCATGAACCGCGCATAGGCCACTGTTGAAACAAAACCCAGCATGGCGATGATCATGGCGGCCTCGAAGAAGATCTCGGTGCCTTGATCCAGCCCGTACAGGATCATCAGCGCGATGGTGTTGATCACCATCGTGTCCAGCGCCAGAACGCGGGTGCCGACGCCATCGGCGGTGATAATCCGCCACAGGCACATCATGATGGCGGCTCCGAAGCAGGCGAAGGCGAAGTAGATCGCATAATCAATCATTCGAAAATCTCCTTCAGGCGGCGTTCGTAGCGCTGTTTGATCTGATCGCGCACGGCCTCAGGGTCAGGTGCATCGAGGCAATGGACCAGAAGGTTATGCCCCTGCGCCGAAAGATCACAGCTGACCGTACCGGGCGTCATTGTGATTGTCCCGGCTAGTACGGTGATTGCCTCGGGCGTACGCAGTTCAAGCGGGACGCAAATCCAGTTTGGTTGGCGAGCGTCGTCGCGTTTGAACAGGATGATCCGGGCGACGGTGATATTGGCGATAACGATATCCCACAGCACCACCAGAATGTACTCCGCTACCATGGGCCAGTTGCGCAGTTTGGGGCGATCTGGCCAGTAGGGTTGGGTGATGAAGGGAATGATGATCCCCAGAATCAAACCAAAAACGAGCGAGTTCAACGACCCGTTATTGGCAAGCAGAACCCAGACCAGTGTCAGCAGAAAGCTCAGGTGCGGGTGCGGGAATATGCGATGTAGCAGCTTGATCATTCTGCCTCTCCCAATACGGCCGAGATGTAGTCTTCGGGTGTGAACAATTGCTCGGCGGTTTTGCTGGTGTATTCGAGCGCGGGCCCTGCAAACAAGGTCAGCAGGATCAGACCGCCGACCAGACCGAAGACCGATGTAAATGCCAGACCCGGGTGTGGTTCCGGGGTGGGTCGCGGCTCGGCGTCTTCCCCCTCGGGCTGAGGGTTATGGTCCGCGTCGTGGCTTTTCCAGAAGATCAACGTGCCGGCCCGTGCGAGACCAACGATGGTGACAAAGGATCCGATCAGGATGACCGCCCAGACAGAGGTTGCGTCAGGTGCATCCCTGGCCGCATCCAGAACCAGCAGCTTGCCGATAAAGCCGGACAGCGGAGGCATCCCCGCCATGGCAATCGCACCGACGAAAAACAGCGCTGAGATCAATCCGGTCTGCGCCATTGGCTTCGTGGGCGCGATGGCGCCACCACGGCGTTCCATCACCAGATCGGCGACAAGGAACAACAGGGCCGTCGCAAGCGTCGAATGGAACACATAATAAAGCGCGGCTGCACTGGCATCCGGCGTGAACAGCGAAATCGCAATCAACAGCGTCCCCATCGAGGCGATAGCACAGAAGGCCACCATCCGCGCGATATGTTGCGAGCCGAGGATGCCGATGGCCCCGACGGCAAGGGTAACCAGCGCAGCAGGTTGCAGCCAATTGCCGACCAGACCTTGCGTCGCTTCAACCTCGGGTCCGAAGGCCAGAGTGTACATCCGGATGATCGAATACGCCCCAACCTTGGTCATGATCGCAAATAAGGCCGCCACAGGGAGCGGAGCGTTGGCGTAGCTGGCAGGTAGCCAGAAATGCAACGGCAGAACCGCGGCCTTGATACAGAACACCAACAACAGCAACACGGCACCAACCCGCAGCAGCGCGGTATCCTCAGGCGGTATCTCGGCCACACGCAGAGCGATATCGGCCATGTTGAGCGTGCCAGTCACACCATAGAGCGTGCCCAGGGCAAACAGGAACAGGGTCGATCCCAGCAGGTTATAGGCCACGTATTGCACGCCAGCCTTCAGCCTGACCGCTCCGCCACCATGGGTCATCAGACCGTAGGAGGCGATCAGTAGGACTTCGAAGAACACAAACAGGTTGAAGGCGTCGCCGGTCAGGAAGGCCCCGCACACGCCCATAAGCTGGAAATGAAACAGGGCGTGAAAATGCTTGCCACGCTCGTCCCAACCCGAACCGATGGCGTAGAGCACAATGGGGAGGGCCAGAAGGGCGGTCAGCAGAACCATCATGGCTGAAAGCCGGTCCAGCACCATGACAATCCCGAAGGGGGCGGGCCAGTTGCCCAGCTCATAGACCTGAATGTCGCCTCCCGCGGCCTGAGCGGTGATGGTCAGGGCAATGCCCAGAAGGGCAACAACACCCGCGACCGAGAAAATGCGCTGCAGGTCGAGGTGATAGCGCAGGACCATGATAATGAATGGGGCCAGGATCGCAGGAAGGACGATCGGCGCAACGATCCAATGGTTCATGCGTCTTCTCCCGGCGCGTCCACGCTGTCATGCGGGCTCATGTCGATATGGTCATCCTTCGAGGATAGATAGGCCGAGAGCGAGATCATCACAATCACCGCCGTCATCCCGAATGAGATCACGATGGCCGTCAGCACCAGCGCCTGCGGCAGCGGATCGGTATAAGGGACGTCTTCGTATTTGTTCAGAACGGCAGGCGAATTCAGCGCCAGACGTCCGGTTGCGAACAGGAACACGTTCACCGCATAGGTGATCAGCGACAGGCCAAGAATGACCGGGAATGTTCGGCGGCGCAGGATCAGGAAAATCCCGGCGGCGGTCAGAATACCTACGGCAGAGGCAACGAGCGCTTCCATCAGGCCTGCTCCTTCTCTTGTTCTTCTTCCGGCGGAGCATCCCGCAGCGGGTTGATATCCATCGGGAACTCCTGCGCCATGCCCGGCTGCCATGCAAAGCGGGACAGGCTATCCAGCGCCAGCATCACCGCGCCCAGAACAGCGAGGAAAACTCCGGTGTCGAACAACATGGCGGTGGCCCATTCGAACTCTTCCAGGGGGGGCCAGTTGATGTAGCCGAAATCGCTGGTCAGGAAGGGGCGTTCATTGAACCAAGCGCCCAAACCGGTAGCGGCGGCGATCAGCACGCCCCAGCCGATAGTGCCGTGATAGTAGAACCTCTGCCGTTCGATCGCCCAAGTGTAGCCACTGGCCATGTATTGCATCAGATAGGCGATGGCGACGATCAGGCCGGCGATAAAGCCGCCTCCGGGCTGGTTGTGCCCACGGAAGAAGATGTAGGCGCCCACCATCAGGGCAATCGGCATCATCACGCGGGTCACGACGACCATCATCAGCGGATGGGAGTCGCCCGATTGCGGCCAGTGCGGCTTGCGGTTCAGCAGGTAGCCCCGAACATTGCTGCTCAGGACCGCTTCGGTCAGGGCAAAGATGATCAGCGCTGCGATGCCCAGAACGATGATCTCGCCAAAGGTATCAAAGCCCCTGAAATCCACGAGGATGACGTTCACCACGTTGGTGCCGCCACCACCTTTGTACGAGTTGGCAAGGTGGAATTCGGAAATCGTCGGGAAGGCGAAATCACGCAGCATGATCGCATAGACCAGAGCACCTGTCCCAATCCCGGCCACGACCGAGATCGCGGCATCCCGCCAACGCCGAGCGGCGGTACTGTCCCATGGGGTCTCGGTCGGCAGGAAGTTCAGCGACAGCAGCAACAGGATCATCGTCACCACCTCGACTGAGATCTGCGTCAGTGCCAGATCCGGAGCCGAGAGGTAGTTGAACGCAACCGAAACGATCAGCCCGACAACACCAATCAGAACCAGCGACAACAGGCGGTTACGGTGGAACCACATGATGCCTAGCGTTGCGCCCACCAGACAGATCCAGCCAACGATCGGAATGATCTGCGCAGGCAGCGGCACGCGGGTTTCAACTCCGATCGTCCCGGTGGAATAGGCGTAGTAGCCAAGGCCGACGGTAAAGGCGACAAAGATGATCGCATACCGGCTGAGGACACCATTGTGCAGCTCATCTGTGATCCATTGGCTAAGCCGCGTAAACGCATTGATAATGGCCTCGAAAATCACTTTGGCCTCAGGCCGGGGCAGGGTGTTCCAAAGCTGCTGCGCGCGTTTGTGTTGCGACATCAGGAACAGACCGCCCAACGTCGCGACAACGGACATATACAGCGCAGGGGTAAAGCCGTGCCACAGTTTCAGCGAATAATAGGGCAGCTTTTCGCCACCGATCACGGCGCTGGATACGACGGCCACCAGCGGGCCGACGATGGCCGCTGAATAAAGGCCGATCAGCACGACCAGAACGACCATGAAGGCGGGTGCCAGCCAAAGCCCGACCGGAGGGTCATGCGGATGGGCCGGGTAATCCTCGCGCTTTGGTCCAAGGAAGACATGGCTGACAAAGCGGAAGGAGTAGGCCGCCGAGAACAGCGCTGCCAGCAGGGCCAAACCCGGCACCAGATAGTGAGAGTTCAGCCAAGTGGTGTGGACGGTTTCCTCCAGCATCATCTCTTTTGACAAAAAACCGTTCAGCGGAGGCAGGCCGGCCATGGACAAAGCTGCGATGGTGCCGATGGTGAAGGTGATCGGCATCAGATGACGCAAGCCGCCCAGCCGTTTGACATCGCGCGTTCCGGTTTCGTGATCCACGATCCCGGCGGTCATGAACAGCGCGGCTTTGAACGTCGCGTGGTTGATGATGTGGAACACCGCGGCCACGGCTGCAAACTTGGTGCCAAAGCCCAGCAGCATGGTGATCAGGCCCAGATGTGACACGGTTGAGAACGCCAGCAGCGCCTTCAGATCGTCCTTGAACAGCGCGATCACCGCGCCCAGCAGCATGGTCACCAAACCGGTTGTTGCGACGATATAGAACCACGCCTCCGTCCCCGCCAGAACCGGCCACATCCGCGCCATCAAGAACAACCCGGCCTTCACCATGGTGGCCGAGTGCAGATAGGCGGAAACCGGCGTCGGGGCAGCCATCGCGTGAGGCAGCCAGAAATGGAATGGGAACTGTGCTGATTTGGTAAAACAGCCCAACAGGATCAGGATCAGCGCGGGTAGATAGTAGGGCGAGGCCTGGATCAGCTCTTTGTTCTGCAAAATCACGCTGAGGTCATAGGACCCGACGATATTCCCCAAAATCAGCATCCCGGCAATCATCGCCAAGCCACCGCCTCCGGTAACGGCCAGTGCCATGCGGGCGCCTTGTCGGCCTTCGGGTAGGTGTTTCCAATAGCCGATCAGCAGGAATGAACTGAGTGAGGTCAGCTCCCAGAAAATGAGCAAAAGCAGGATGTTATCGGACAGAACAATCCCAACCATAGCGCCCTGGAACAGCAGCAGATAAGTGTAGAACTGCCCCATCGGGTCTTCGCGCGACAGGTAGAACCGCGCATACAGGATGATCAGCAGGCCGATGCCGAGGATCAGCAGGGCAAACAGAAAACCAAGCCCGTCCAGCATGAAATTCGCGTTCAGCCCCAGCCCCGGTATCCAGTCAAACCGCGCTGTCACGACATCGCCGCGCATCACGCTGGGGATATGGATCAGCAACCCCATCAAGGCGAGGAAAGTGGTCAACCCTGCGGCCGAGGCGGCTGCATTTCGTCCCGCCCGTATCAGGAGGGCTGGGAAAACAGCTCCGAGGAAGGGAAGGGCCGCGATGAGGAATAGGGACAAGTGCGATACTCCGGTCTGGGCGGTCAATATGACAGATTTTGTAGGATAATTTAATGATTGTCCAAAAATTGCAAGGTTTTGACAGATGTTAAAAGGTGTATATCGAACCTATCTTTCTGCGTGATAATGACGCGAACTTGATCCTGCTGCCGGAATTCCCCGGGGCGCGATTGCAACCCTTGTGATAGAACCAAGCCATGAGTGCAGGAGAACGCCATATGGCAGACGGGAAAAGCCGAACGCGACGGTGGGTTTTGATGGGCGGGGCAGGCGCAATTGCCGCAGGATTTGCCATTCGTGAGTACAGCCTGATCCCGCAGGATTACTCGGGCGGCCAGCTGGAGGTAACGCAGGCGCATAAGAAGGCCGTCGCTGGGGACGTGTTGCTGGTGGATATCCGCACACCTCGGGAATGGAGGGCCACAGGCGTCGGACAGGGGGCGCAGCCTCTGGACATGCGGCGCGAGGATTTTATTCCGACCCTTGTGCAAATGGCTGGCGGTGACAAGTCCGCCCCTGTGGCTCTGATCTGCGCGCGTGGGGTCCGTTCGGCACGGTTGAGCAATCAACTGACTGCAGCCGGGTTTACCAATATCATTGACGTGCCTGAGGGTATGTTGGGCTCGGCCGCCGGACCAGGCTGGGTGCGGGCCGGTCTGCCGGTTGAGACCTTTGTCGAGGGAGCGTGATGAAATACAAATACTGGCTATCTTTCTGTCTGGCCGCAGCGGCGCAACCAACCTTGGCCGATTGTGGCCCGGATGAAGGTACCTGCGAGATCGCCTCGGGCGCGTATCACATCGAGCTGCCCGAAGCCGAAAACCCGCCACTGGTCGTGTTTCTGCATGGCTACGGAGGCAGCGGCTCAGGAACGATGAACAATCGCAGCATGGTCGAGCCTCTGCTGGCGCGCGGCTATGCGGTGATGGCGCCGGAGGGGTTGGAGCGGCCGGACCGGGGCGGCATTCAAAGCTGGAACTTCTATCCCGGCTTTGGCGAGCGTGACGAAACGGCCTTTCTCAGCGAAGCGGTGGATGACGCCGCTGAGCGGTTTGGCATTGACGGTGAACGCGTTGTTCTAGGAGGGTTTTCCGCCGGCGGCTTCATGGTGAATTACCTCGCCTGCGATGCGCCTGAGACCTTCTCGGCCTATGTCCCCGTCTCAGGTGGCTTCTGGCGTCCGCATCCCGAATCCTGCGCCGGACCGATCCGCATGTTTCACACCCATGGCTGGATCGACAATGTCGTTCCGCTCGAGGGGCGTTTGCTGGGCGGTGGCCGTTTCCATCAAGGCGATATCTTTGCCGGGCTTGAGATCTGGCGCGAGGCAAATGGCTGTGTTGATACCAAGCCCAGCGGGTTCTCGACCACGGGCCAGTTCATGCGGCGCAACTGGATGGGATGTGCCGAGGGCAGCGCGCTGGAATTCGCGCTGTTCCCCGGCGGTCATACGGTGCCCACCGGGTGGGCGGATATGATCCTGGATTGGTACGAAGGATTGCCCGGCGGTTGATTATTCCGCCGGGGTCATGCTGCCCTTGCCCTCGATCAGGCGCTTCAACTCATTCCGATGACGACGGGCCGAACGGGTGATGGCGGGCTCAGCAAAATCCTCACGCATGCCGACCATACGGCGGGCGGTACCAGCCGACACACCGCTGAGCGCCGACAGCGGGATCGCCAGCGCAAGGCTGATAGCAATCGGGGCCAGCCAGACCGAGACCAGCCCGGCCAGAATACCAACGCTCAGCGCGACGCCACTGACGGTTTCCAGCGCGTGGCACAGGACCAGCGTACGCAAGGAATAGCTACCTCCGTCACGCGCCTGCGGAGACCAGCCTTTCTGGATGCCCAATGCGGTGCGGAACACGGCGATCATCTGCTGCACCATCAGGATTGGTGCGTAGAGGATCGACAGGATGACCTCGAAAAGGAACGAGGTGAAGAACCGCCGCCAGCCGCCGAAATCGGAATAGCGCACACCGCTGAGGGGTAGGGCGGCAACGCCCAGAACCTTGGGGGCCAGCAGCATCGCATACATGACGAGAATGATCAGCACATGGCGCGTCTCAGACATCTCCGGCCATTGTGGGAACAGGGGGTTGTCGGGGCTGAAATAATGCAGGACCGAGGCGTCCTCACCCTGACCAATCAACGCCCACATCAGCAACAGCGCAAACCACAGAGGCGACATCAAATAGCCGACCGCCCCGTGGAACATGTGAAACCGCGAGACGGACCGAAACCCGCGCGAGCCCAGCAGTTTCAGATGTTGCAGGTTCCCCTGACACCAGCGGCGGTCCCGCATGGCGTGGTCGATAAGGGTGGGGGGCGTTTCCTCGTATGAACCCCGAATGCGCGGCAGAAACCGCACGGCCCACCCGGCACGGCGCAGCAGACCGGCCTCGACAAAGTCGTGGCTCATGATCAGCTTTTCCTGCCCGTTGAAGGCGCGAAGCTTGGGCAGTCCGGCACAGGTAGCAAAAGCCTTGGTGCGGATTATGGCGTTGTGGCCCCAATAGTTGCCCTCTTGCCCACACCAGCGGGCCAGACCTTCGGCAAAGGCGATACCGTAGACGCCATTGGCGAATTGCTGCATCCGGGCAAAGACGGACTGTGCGCCAATGAGTTGCGGGTAGCTTTGAATCAAGCCTGCGCTGGGATCACGCGCCAAAGAATCAGTCAGCCGAGCAATCGCGCGGCCCGTCATCAGGCTGTCGGCATCCAGCACCAGCATAGCGTCCCAATCCGCACCCCAGCGGCTGACCCAATCGGCGATATTGCCAACTTTCCGGTCAGTATTCTGTTCGCGACGGCGGTAGTAGAGCTTCAGGTCGGGGGCCAGCGTGGTGCGCAAAGCCTCAATACTGGCTTGTTCTTGCGCGGCAATGTCCGGGTCGCGGGTGTCCGAGAGGATGAACATCGCGTATTCATGCTGCCCGCCCCGGGCGCGCAGTTCTTCCAGCATGGTGCGGGCATTGCCCAGCACGAACCACGGCACCTCATTGTAGGTCGGCATCAGCAGGGCAACCCGCAGCGGTTGCGCGCGGTCTTGTCTGACCGGGCGCTCTTGCCTGGACAAAGAGATCATGCCTAGTAGCACGGTGCAGACGGTGAATGAGATCCAGAAGAAGTTGAACGAGATCAACGTTAGAAGGATGGCTTCGACAAGGTTGATGCCTTCGGAGCCGAACCAGTCGCTCATGACCCATAGCAAACCCAATGTGGCTGCCATTGCGGGCGATAAAGCCAGTGCGCGCCAGAACCCTGCAGAGGGGCGGGCACCCGCGGGGACCTGCGCATCCCGGAATCCTGCGCTGAAATCCTGAGCGGGCATTGTCAGCGGTGCCTCGGGTGGCATGATATGCAGGTCGCGGCTCATGCGGTCCAACGGTACAGCCAGACTTCGGAGGCGGGTTGCTTGCCGACAAGCAATTGCGCGCGAAGCTCCACATGGTCTCGTTCGCCCGGCTGGAACGAGAACGCCAAACGCACACCGCCGGTATCGGGGTTGCGCTGCAACACGCCGTCCGAGGTTTCCGCATGAGGCGAATCCGCGAAAATGCTGACTGCCTCCAGATCGTCGAACAGAGGGCTGGGCTCAAAGTCGATCACGGCCAGACGGCCTTCGCCAAAGGTGTTCTCACCCATCGCCGTGTTGATGACCCGCGGCATCGGCGTGCGCTGAGGTTCCTCACCCCAGATCAGGCGGTAGCTCAGGTCTACCTGGCTGCCTGCGGCATAGGGCTCGGCGGGCCGCCAGTAGGCGACGATATTGTCATAGATCTCCTGATCGGCTGGGATCTCGACCAGTGTCACCGAGCCCTTGCCCCAATCGGAGCCGGGCTCGACCCACAGGCTGGGACGCTTATGATAGTTCGCCTCAAGATCCGCGTAGTCCGAGAATTCGCGCTTGCGCTGCATCAGGCCAAAGCCCTGAGGGTTCATGTCCACGAAAGACGAGATTTGCAGACGGGTCGGATTCGCCAAGGGACGCCAGATCACCTCACCCGCGCCGTTGCGGATTAGCAGCCCGTCGCTGTCATGGACAGCGGGTCGGAAATCGTCGAACCGGCTGTGATTGGTCTGATCGAACAGGAACATCGAGGTGCCGGGCGCGATACCCACATGCGGCAGCTCTTCGCGGGGGAAGAGGGTGGCCTCAATATCCATGATGCAATCGGCACCGGCGGTGACGTTAAAGCGATAGGCACCGGTCACGCTGGGGCTGTCCATCAGGGCGTGGACGACCATGTTGCGCTGACCGGGTTCGGGACGTTCCAGCCAGAAGCGGATGAACTCGGGGAACTCCTCGCCATCCGGGTCGCCGGTTTTCAAGGCCAGACCGCGCGCGGACAGGCCGTAGACCTCGTGCAGACCAATGGCGCGGAAATAGCTGGCACCCTGCCAGACGCAGAACTCATCGGTTTTGCCGGGGCGGTGCATTTCCGTGCGCAGGCGCAGTCCTGAGAACCCAAGCGTTTCGTCGATTGGAAGGGTCGGAACCTCTTCGGCCTTGTCGAACATCTCAAGGTCGAAAGCGACCGGCTTGGCCATCCCGTTCTCGACAGTCGTGACCTTAACCGTGCGCGGGAAATACAGGCCGGGGGTGAAGAAATCGACGTTGAAGGGCGTCTCTGTCTCGTACCACAGGGCGCGGTCCAGCCGGAACCGGATCGAACGGTATTGCGTATAAGTCAGGTCTTGCCATTCCTGCGGCACCATCTCGCGCTCGGCAAAGGGGCGGCTGGCCAGTTCTCGGGCCAGTTCGACCACGTCGTTGCGGTCGAACGGAACCTCTGACCCCGAGGCAAAGGTGGCCGGCGCCAGAAACAGCGCAGAGGTTGAGGCCAGAAATGCGCGGCGAGTCAGATTCATTTCTTTGATTTCCATGGTTGGGATTTGAACCAGGCGGCCAGATAGGCCACCCCGATGATCATGGCAAAGCCAATCATGTTAGCGACAAAGACACTGGCAACATCCCGCTCGGTCTGATCCAGCGCGACCCCGATCAGGCGGGCTGCGGCCATTGAGAAAACAAAGACCGCAAGGGATTGCTGCCCCACTTTGGTGATCAGTTTCAGAACCACCTGCCAGATGCGCGCGCCCAATGAGTGCCCGGTGGCGATCAGACGGTGACCATGCTCACCGGCAACGACCCAGCCCAGATAGGCCAGCGACAGGAAGTGGATGTAGCGGAACAGGCCGAACTCGGTTTTTCCACGCAGTTCTTTCGTCAAAGGCCACAGTTCGCGGATTTGTTCGGCCAGGCCGGGAGCCGCGGATTGAACCCACAGGAAAACCTTCCACGACCCGAAGGGTGCGGACAGAACCAGAAATGCAATGGCCGCCCAGATCAGCGTTTTTGATACCGGAGGCGCCGGAATCCAGCCGCGCATAAAGGCGAACCCGGTAAAGAACAGCAGCTGCCAACCGAACGGGTTGAAGAACCATTGGCGGTCCGACCACGGCTCGGCCGGAAGGGCCAGCACTCCGGTCTGGGCAACAAGCCAGATCGCGACCGACGCAGCTGCCATCAGCCAAAAGCTGACGCGGTAGAGGGCCATGTAGAGCGGCATCATCGCCAGAACGACCAGGTACATCGGCAGGATGTCGAAGTAGTTGGGCACATAGGTCAGGGTGAAAATCCCGACCATTTGCGGCAGCGGGTCATTGAAGAAATGCTGCAGGTTCAGCGACGAGACATAGCTTTTTTCAAACAGGCCGGAATTGTCCAGCGCGGCCATGCTCATGGCCACGAAGAAGAACAGACAGATATGCGCCCAGTAGACCTGCCAGATGCGGAACGCCACGCGAGCGGTCCCCATCCACCAGCCTTTGCGTAGGAAGGCACCGCCGAATGCAATGGCCGAGGCCATGCCCGAACAGAACACAAAGATCTCGGTCGCATCCGAAAACCCGAAACGGGCCGGGATCCATTTGGCCCATGGGTCGTTCGGGATATGGGCGATCAGGATGATGAACATCGCGATGCCGCGATAGAAATCCAGCCGCGGGTCGCGCACACGGGCAGTAGGCGCTGCGGCCGAGGCCGCAACAGTCGCAAAATCAGAAGCGGGCGAAACAGTCGCCATACGTTTTCTGTCCTTCTTGGTCTTTTTGTTATTCGGCCGGAACGCTTTGGGCGTCGCCGTTGTCGCGGGCCGCGTTAATCAGGGCGCGGCGCGCGAGTGCATAATTGTCCTCACCACCGGCGCGTTTGGCACGGCGGTCATCCAGAATACGCTCGACCGCATCCAGGCGCCCGGCGCGCAGGCCGGAATCAATTGTGATGCGCTCGAATACATCACGTTGGGCGTGACTGCCACCGGCCAACTGCATGCCCGAGCGGGCGGTCGACAGGAAATCAAACGCCGCGCCGTAGAGACCGTCCCCAAAGGCCTCAAGCCCCTTGGCGGCGGCTATGCCGGGGTCAGACATGCGGATCGGTGTGTCGCCTTGATTGCGCTGCGCGTCTTTCTGGATGCGCTGCAGCATCTTGCCCGTCGCGTCCGAGCGGTTGTCGCCGGTCAGCGCCAGCAGATAATGCAGGTCGGCGAAAATCAGGCAGCCATCTTCGGTCCGGGCAGCGCTGAGATCGGCCAACTCCTCCCAGCGGTCGCCGACATCAATGCCTTCAAGCTCCATCCTGGACAGTAGCGAGGTTGCGTTCGAGATATCGCGATAATCGTCAGTCTTGTCCTTGCGGATATGCTGGTCATAGAGGTCGATGACCTGATCAACCTGACCCAGATCCAGATGCATCAGCGCCTTGTGCCACCAGACGTGATAGCGGAAGTTGTTGCAATGGGCCCAGGCGTCCTCACGCCCCGCCAGCCAATCCAGGCCGAGCTGAGCATTGCCCGTCATCTCGTGAACATGTGCGACCGCGTGCAGACCCCAGGCATCGTCGGACACCATCCACAGTGCCTGACGACCGGCAATCTCGGCCTTTTCGTAGGATCCGGTCTCTTCCAACGCGAAGGAATGACAGCCCAGTAGATAGCCACGGCCCGCATGATCCGGCTCGTAGGCGGGCATGACGCGTTCGATCGAGCGCCGCATGCCTTCCGCGTCGCCCAGCACAAACCGGGTCGCATGGCTGAGCTTCATCGCCAGCGAGTCTGTCGGATGGGCGCGCAGCACCTCTTCGAATTTCTGCACGGCTTGCGAGGGCAGGTCCGCCAGATAGAGGGACAGGGCCTCAACAAATAGCTGCTCTCGCTTCGAGATGGGCTGGCGTTTCATCGCTTCATTGGCGGCGCTCAGCGCGTCGACGGCTACGGGTAGCATCTCGCGTCGGCCCAGAAGAACCATGAACAGGCCCTTGACCGCGTGGCCCAAAGCGAAGTCGGGCTCAAGCTCCAACACTTTTCCCAGATGCTGAGGGGTAATCGCCGCATGCGCCATGAACCCAAGCAGAACACCGTCCCATGCCTCGACGGCCGCCGGGTGGGTCAGAGTGTTCATCTGTCCAAAAACGTCTTGTTTCATACTTGGGTCCAATCTGGTTGCGGTATTTGACACTGTTCGATTTACCAGAGTCTGCGACGGCCTCGTAACAGTATCGACCCTGCTCTCGAATTGGTGAAATCGCGTGTGTGAAAAAAGTGAAAAAAACCGCCGATTCAAGGGCATGTTTCAGCAAGTTGCTGCCGAAACATGCAAGTGTTTCAATCTTCGAACGGGTTTTCAGCGCTTAAAATATCATCAGTATCGGCCCCGAAGACCGGCGGCGCATGCCGATATGTTACAGGCGTGAGCGACAGGTTGAGCGGATTGCCGATCAGATTCACCTCTCCCGGTTGGGCCTGCATGGCGATCTTCATCTGCCGCGCGGCGACCTGATCGGTGTCAAACACCTGATCCACCGTTTGCACCGGGCCGACGGGCACCTTGAGGGCCTCAAGCTCGGAAATCACAGTCGTCGTCGGGCGCTGTTTCATCGCCGGGCGCAGGATAGTGTTCAGTGCGTCACGGTGCTCTAGTCGCGCCGGATTGGTGGCAAAGCGGTCGTCGTCGGCAAGATCGGCGTGACCGATGAACGCGCAGAACCTGCGGAACTGGCTGTTATTTCCAACAGCCAAAATCACGTGACCATCTGCCGTCTCATACACCTCATACGGGACAATATTTGGATGTCCATTGCCGCGTCGCTGAGGTACCTGGCCCGAGGTCAGGTAGTTTGTGCCCTCATTGATCAACCATGAGATCTGGGCATCCACCAACGCAAGGTCGATCTGTTGCCCTTCACCAGTTAGGTCGCGGTGGCGCAGCGCGGCCAGAATGCCGACGGTTGCGTACATGCCGCACATCACATCGGCGATGCCCACGCCCACCTTCATTGGCGCGCCCTCGGGGTCGCCTGTCAGGGACATGATCCCACCATACCCTTGCGCCATCAGGTCATAACCAGGTTTGCTGGAGTTGGGGCCTGTCTGCCCGTAGCCGGAAATCGAGCAATAGACGAGGCCGGGAAGATCCTGCGACAAGCTGTTGTAATCCAGCCCGTATTTCGCCAGCCCGCCGGGTTTGAAATTCTCGATCAGGATATCAGCATGCGAGGCCAGCCGCTTGATCTCGGCTTGTCCTTCTGGCGTCGCAATGTCGATGGCAACGGATTTCTTGTTCCGGTTGGCCGACATGAAATAGGCGCTCAGATCGGAACGGTTGCCCGCTTCATCCTCAACATACGGAGGGCCCCATTGCCGCGTATCATCCCCACCAGTCGAGGGGTTTTCGATCTTGATGACGCTTGCGCCAAGATCGCCCAGCAGCTGGGTGCAGGTCGGTCCGGCCAGAATCCGCGACAGGTCCAGAACCTTTACGCCTTTGAGCGGCCCATTAGATTCGGCCATCATATCCTCCACGCTCGATCTCGGCAGCGATGACGGTAAAGCGGTCGGCTTTGACCGCCTGATCCAGTGCTGCACGCAGTTCTGCGCGGTTGCGGACCGTGTGTCCATAGCCTCCGAACGCGCGGCCCAGGGCGGCAAAGTCATGGCGGTCGAAATCGACCCCCTTGTTGCCCATCTGCCGTTGGCGTTGTTTCAACTCGATCAGGGCGAGGGAGGCGTCGACAAAGACCAAAAAGATCGGGTTGCCGCCCATTTCGGCGGCGGTCGAAAGCTCTCCGGCGACCATAAGGAACCCGGCATCGCCCGAAAAGCTGATCACCGGTCGGTTCGGTTCCGCCAGTTTCAGCCCGATCGCCATTGGAACAGCGCAGCCCATGGTACAAAGGGCCGAGGACTGGATCAGCCCGCGCGGTTCTGAACACTCCCACATCTGGCTGAGGAGGATGCGATGCGCGCCGCTATCCGCCGTTGCCAGAGTATTTGCGGGCAGTGCAGCGCGCGTCTCGGCAATCACACCAGCGGGACCCCAATCGTCATCTTGCGGGAAGGCTTCCGCCAAAGCGGCTTTGACCTTCACGGGTTCTCCGGCAGGCCATGTGGCGCGGGCGGGGTTGCCTTTGGCGATGGCTTCGAGGGTCTGGCCAGTATCGGCGACAAGGTTTAGCCCAGCCTGATGCATGTAGTGATCATTGACCACGGCCGAGATATCGATCACGCGCGTTTCTTCTGGATCCCAGATCTCACGCCAGCCGGGGCGCATTTCGATAGGGTCATAGCCCAGGCACAGAACCAGATCGGCCTGTTCCACCAGCGGGACAAGGTGTTTGTCGGCCAGAGGGGACAGCCCGGCACCGCCCAAACAGAGCGGATGATCTTCGGGCACCACGCCCTTTGCTTTGTAGGTGGTGACGAAGGGGATGCTGAAATGTTCCAGAAAGGCCTGAACCACGCTGCGCGAGTCGTCATAGAGGACATCCAGCCCGATGATCGCAATCGGACGCTCGGCCTCGGCCACCCAGCGACGGGCTTTGGACAGGCAGTCGCCTTCGGGCGCTACAGGGGCAACCTTGGCCAGACGGCGGCGTTTCGTCGATGAGACACGGGTATCCGCGACCGAGATCGGGACGTCGATATGCACCGGACCGGGGCGGGGCTGGTTGGCGAGCGACACCGCCTTGTCGGCGACGATATCCGCGCCCTCGGCGGTGAGGGTAAAGGTCCCTTTGGTGATTGAGCGATAGACTTGGCTGTGGTCCATGACCTGATGCGTGTAGGTCAGCGCCTCATCCGCGTCGACGCAGCCGGTCAGCACGATCATCGGGACCCGGTCTTGCAGCGCGTTGGCAACCACGTTGATCCCGTTCATCGCGCCGGGGCCGAGGGTTGCGACAAGAATCGCGGGCGCGCCATCGCGGTGATGGACGGCTTCGGCCATGAACCCGGCTGCGTTCTCGTGTTTGGTCAGATGAAAGGTGATGCCTGCCTGTTCCAGCGCGTCCACCAGCGTCAGAACCTCGCCGCCCGGCATGCCGAACGCATGGCGGCACCCTGCCTCATACAATCGTTGAGCCAGTAGATCCGCCGCGCGGGGAGAGAGGTCCTGCATCAGTCATGCTCCGAGAAAAAGATATGTGACAGCAAATGTCTGACACACCGGCAAGAGGCAAGCGGGTTCACATCAGTGTGACTATTTGACGGCTGTTTTCGCGATGGATTGAAACTTTTGGTCCAGTTCTGCGGCAATATCGGACAGGGCCTGCCCGCCCTGATCCGCGTAAGGCGCAAACACAAAGCTGGGGGTTTTGTAGGACAAGCGCGCGGTGCCGTCGTCATTTTCGGTGACATAGAAGCGGATCGGCGCCTCGATCATCGCCGCGGTCGAGGTTTCCAGCACCCGCACCGCATAGTCGTTGTTGAACACGCCGATCACGCGATTGCCCGGAATGGTGATCCCACGGGCCGCCGCCGCTTTGGTCGGCCCGGCCTGAGTGACAACGATCAGCCCGTGTTCCTTGACGGCGGCCTTGGTGTCGGCCACCAGCGCGTCATAGGATTTCCCTGTGTCATGAACGGCCCATCCCGGCAGGGCCTGATCCGCAAGGGCAGGCGAGGCTAGCAAGTAGAACGCAGCGCAGATTGCTCTCATCACAGGGTCTCCGTCTTGTTGGTGCCCAACTAGAGCAGGTTTCACCCATCGCTGCATTCACATTTTCGTATAAGTCTTCAGGGTGACCGTTTTTGCAGCAGGTAGATATCCATGATCCAACCATGATCGGCTCGGGCCTGCGCGCGGGTGGTCAAGATGGTTTCGGCTACCTCATCTAGTGGGCCGTGGATCAGGATCTCTTCCTTCATGCCGACATAGGCGCCCCACCAGATATCGAACGCCTTCATATCCAGCGCTTGGAATGAACACTCGCCGTCTAGCATCACGGCCACCTTGGTGGCGTCCGAGGGCCAGCCTTCATCGCGGATGCGGCGGCCAGTGGTAACAACATAAGGCGCGCCGATATCGTTGATGGGAATGGTATGGGCTGCTGTTAGCGCTTGTAGCGCGGTAATCCCCGGAATCACGCGTTTGCGCGGTTGCGGGTCCAGCCGAGAGGCAATCCGAAGCGAGCTGTCATAAAGCGAGGGATCCCCCCAGATCAATAGGGCGATCTTTGAGGCCTCAGGATGTTCCGCCATCGCTTCTTGCCAGCGCAGTGCAATAGCATCGTGCCACTCGTCGACGCCTTGCAGATATCCGTCGTCCGAGCGGCGCTTGGGGATATCGAAATACGCGATCTGCGGAGGCATCTCAGTGACCTTGGCGATGATCTCCTCCCGCAGTCCGGCCAGATCGGCTTTGTTCTCACCCTTGCGCGGGATCAGGATCAGATCCGCCTCGCGGATTGCCTGCGCGCCTTGCAGGGTTAAGTGATCGGGATTCCCGGTGCCAATTCCGACCAGGGACAGCTCATACATCCTCGAACTCCGCCAAGGGCCCATAGAGGATAAGGGCAGGGGCCGTTCCGATCTCGGATTTCAGCGTGTCGGCCAGCGCGCCAATGGTCGAGCGGTGCAGCTTCTGATCCGGTGTGGAAACGGATTCCGCCATCAGTGCAGGCGTACCCAGTGGCAGGCCGTTGGCGTGCAGGGCCTCGACCAGCAGCGGAAAGGTTCGTTTGCCCATGAACACAACGGTGGTCGCCGCCGCATCCGCCAAAGCGGTCAGGTTCAGATCGGGCGGCAGTTGTCCGCTGACATCGTGGCCGGTGACAAACTGCACCCGCCGGGCCGTCAATCTGCGGGTCAGCGGAATACCGGCAGCGGCAGCGGCAGCGATGGCCGAGGGGATGCCGGGGATGATCTCATAGTCGATCCCGGCAGCACGCAGGGCAACGATCTCTTCCTCAAGCCGTCCGAACATGCCGCCATCGCCGGATTTCAACCGCACGACCCGTTGACCGGTCTGCGCGTATTCCACGAGCAGGCGGCTGACATGATCCTGTTTCGGCGAGGGCCGCCCGGCTCGTTTGCCGACGCCCACAAGATCGGCATCCGGTTGCGCGTGGCTCAGAATGGGCCCGCTGCTCAGATCGTCGAACAGAACGGCGTCGGCCTTCTGCATCCGGTCCACGGCCTTCAGGGTCAGCAATTTCGGGTCTCCCGGACCGGACCCGATGAATGACACAAACCCGCTCATGCCGAGGCCTCGGCGATGAGGTGAAAGAACGTACCGGTGACATTGCCACGGCGCGATCCGGTCTGCGGGCCTTCATCCCCTTCAGCATCGAACACACGCGCCAGCGGTGCATCTGGCTGTTCAATGATCGAGGAATAGTGGAACTCATGCCCCCGCAGCGATGCGCCTTGAGCAAATCCGGGCATCGGAGCCAGCAGTTCGGCCCGTCGGTACCCCAGATTGAATTTGCGCTTCTGGTACGAGGTCTGCAGCCCCAGCAATCCGGCCATCTGGTGCGGCACGCCCTCTTTGTCGATCAGAACCTCACCAAGGGCCATGTAGCCACCGCATTCCCCATGCACCGGCTTGCTCTCCGCGTGATTCCGCAAACCGGTCAGGAACGTGTCCGCGGCGGCCAGAGTGCCTGCGTGCAGCTCCGGATACCCACCCGGCAACCAAACCAGATCGGCATCATCTGCGGGGGCTTCATTGGCCAATGGCGAAAACGGCAGGATCTCGGCCCCCGCCGCGCGCCATCCCTCCAACAGATGCGGATAGGTGAACGAAAACGCTGCATCCCGGGCCAGCGCGATTCGTTGCGCCGGAGGCCGCGGCAGCGCGGCTGACGATGGCCCCTTGGGGGCTGAGGAAACCGCTAGTTTGATTGCCTCAAGGTCCACATGCTCCCGCAGGAATGCCGCATAACCCACAATGGCACTTTCCAGATCGGGATGCTCAACCGCTTGGATCAACCCCAGATGACGTTCCGGCAGAGTCAGGTCTCCGCGACGGGGCAATACGCCCAGAACCGGCAGGCCTGCCCGTTCCATACCCAACCGTGTCAACCGCTCATGCCGAGGGCTGGCGCAGCGGTTCAGGATCACTCCGGCAAAGGGCAGATCGGGGTTGTACATCTTGAACCCCAGCGCGGTCGCCGCTGCCGATTGGGCCTGACCGCCCACGTCCAAAACCAATACAACGGGCCAGCCCATGCGTTGCGCGGTTTCGGCACTGGACCCGTGGCCCAGCTCGCCGGGTTTGGCGACGCCATCGAAAAGACCCATCGAGCCTTCGGCCACCACGATGTCCGCCCCTTCGGCCTGATCCGAGATCGCGCCAAGCAGCCCGTCGCCCATCGCCCAACTATCAAGGTTGAACGAAGCTCGCCCCGCCGCCGCGCGGTGAAAGGCCGGGTCGATATAGTCGGGGCCACTCTTGAACGGCTGCACGATCAGGCCATCCTCGGCCAGCGCCCGCAACAGGCCCAGCATCACGGTGGTTTTGCCGGTCCCTGAAGAGGGCGCGGAGATCAAAATGCCCGGAGGGGTCGTCATCGCGTCATTCATCCTCGGGGCTCCAGCTTGACCACGGGCTGTCCGCGCTCTGTGGGCGGTAGCGGCGGTCGTAGCCTTTCGAATACAGGCAGCTCTCGTCGAATCCTTCACCCGCCAGTGCAGGCCCGACCATGATCAACGCGGTGCGCGAAATGCTTTCATCCAGCGCGTCTTTGAGCGTGGCCAGCGTCGCGCGGATGATCCGCTCATCCGGCCAGCTGGCCCGGTAGACGACCGCTACGGGGCAGTCCGCGCCATAGGTAGGGCTCAGATCGGCAATCACCTTGTCCAGATTGCCGATCGACAAATGAATGGCCAGTGTCGCGCCGGTGCGGGCGAAGTTCTCTAGTGTTTCACCTTCGGGCATCGAGGACGCACGGCCCGGGGTCCGCGTCAGAACTACCGATTGCGCGAGGCCCGGCAAGGTCAATTCCGTGCCCAAAGACGCCGCAGCCGCCGCGAAGGAGGGCACGCCGGGGGTGACGCTGACGGGGATGCCCATATCTTTAAGTCGGCGGATTTGTTCACCCATTGCCGACCAGACCGACAGATCGCCCGAATGCAGGCGTGCTACATCCTGGCCGGCCTTATGCGCCGCATCGATCTCGGCCATGATCTGATCCAGATCCATGGGCGCGGTGTTGATGATCTTCGCGCCTTCGGGGCAGTGGCTCAGAATTTCTTCGGGCACCAGAGATCCCGCATAGAGGCAAACGGGGCAGGACACGATGATATCGCGCCCACGCAGGGTCAGCAGATCGGCGGCGCCCGGTCCGGCGCCAATGAAATGAACGGTCATGAGTGTCCTCCGATGGCAATGGCGCATGTCGCCAGCCCGTCGTCCGAGATATGTCTGGGTGAAAGAAGCCGCGCGCCATTCCCGGCGGCGACCAATGCGGATGCTTCGGCCACGCTGCCGGTGCCATAGGTGGCACGGCTGCGGTTCGAACATGTCAGGGTGCGCTGCCCGGCCAGATCGGCTGCGGCAACGAAATGCAAGGGCAGGGCAAGGCCTTCTGCGAAACTGGCCAGAGCCAGGTGGCCCTCTTTGCCGGCAACGGTTGCCAAGGCTTCAACGTCATGCGCAGCGGCGGCGGCTTTATAGGCCGCGCGCAGGCTGTCCACTGTTGCGCTTGATGAAAAGCCAAGGCCTGCGACGATCATAGCGTCACACTCCATTGCACGACCGGATAGGCTGATTTCCACCCACGCCGAGGGCCGAGTGGAGCGGACTGCGCGAGTTCAATCCGCAAAAGATCTCCGCCCAATTCTTCGTGCCAGCGGGCCAGCAGCGCTTCGCTTTCCAAAGTGACGGCATTGGCGACCAACCGGGTGCCTGAGGGAAGGGCATCGCGGAGCCACGCCAAGAGATCGGCGCTGAGACCGCCTCCAATGAACACAACATCGGGCAGAGGCAGACCTGACAGCGCATCCGGTGCCGTACCGTGAACGACATTCAACCGATCTTGCCCCAACGCATCGGCATTGCGCCGGATGCGTTCGGCGCGATCTACGCGGGGTTCGATGGTTGTGGCCGTCAAGGTCGGATCACACATCAGCCATTCAATGCTGATCGACCCCGTGCCGCCACCGATATCCCACAGATGCTCACCGCGTTGCGGGGCCAACGCCGACAGGGTCAGCGCACGGATCGGGCGTTTGGTAATCTGGCCGTCGGTCTCGAAAATCTCGTCGGGTTTACCCGAGGCCTTGGGGAAAACGCGCCCTTCGCCCGCAACCTCCAGCCCGACGCAGACCGGGTGATCGAACGTGCCCAGAAGCGCTTCGGTCAACGAGACCGAGCGCGCGCGTTCACGCGGGCCGCCCAATGCCTCCATCACGTGCAACTGGGTATCGGCGAACCCGGTCTCAGTCAGATAGGTCGCAAGCTCTGCAACGGCGGCACCATTGCGCAACAGGATGATCGCCCTTAGCCTCGGAGACAGGTGCGGTCGCAAACGCGTCAGAGGAGCGGCGTGAAGGCCAAAGGTCTGGGTACCCTCCAACGGCCACCCCAAACGCGCGGCGGCCAGCGAAAAGGTGGATTGGCCAGGTCGGGCGGTCCACTCGGCGGCTTCGAAATTGCGTGCAATCATCGAACCCGCGCCGAACCAGAACGGATCGCCCGAGGCCAGAACCACCGTCGCACGACCCCGAAGCCCGGTCAGGATCGGCAGACCGTCTGAGAAAGGCACAGGCCATTCGATCCGCTCAGCCCCTGTTTCGGGCACCAGTGACAGGTGCCGAGGCGGGCCCATGATGACCTTGGCCCGATCCAGCACTTGACGGTTTGCGGGCGACAGGCCATCAAGCCCATCTTCACCCAGGCCCAGAACGGTTAGCCACGGAGTATCAGACATGACCAACCCCCTGATCCCCAATGTGCTTATTCTGGGCGGCACGACCGAGGCGAACGCTTTGGCCAAAGCCGTTTCCGAACAGGGGCTTGCGGCGATATACTCCTACGCGGGACGAGTCGAGAATCCGCGCCCGCAACCCTTGCCGGTTCGGGTCGGCGGGTTTGGCGGCGTGCAGGGTCTGGTTGCTTATATCCGCGACAACGGGATCAGCCATGTGATTGACGCGACTCATCCATTCGCCTCGCAAATGAGCCGAAACGCGATTGAGGCCTGCCGTGCAGCGCAAACGCCAATGGCCGCGCTGACGCGACCCGCTTGGCGCGTGCAGCCCGGTGATGACTGGCGACACGTTCCCGATATCCCCGCCGCAGTTGATGCGTTGAACGTCGAGGCGCAGCGCGTGTTCCTTGCAGTTGGTCGGGTGCATCTTGAGGAGTTCTCTGCCCAGCCCCAGCATCACTATCTGCTGCGTCTGGTCGATGCGCCCGAAGAGCTGCCCTTGCTGAATGCCGACGTGGTTGTCGCCCGCGGCCCGTTTGCCGAGGCTGACGACCGCGCGCTGATGCAAAGGCACGGGACGCAGTTGGTTGTGTCCAAGAACGCAGGCGGCACGGGCGCGCGGGCCAAGCTGGACGCGGCGCGGGCGCTGGGCCTGCCAGTACTGATGATCGACCGTCCGGTCCTGCCGGAGCGGACCGAGCTGTCGACGATTGCACAGGTTCTGGACTGGCTGGCTCATTCTGGGGTGAACCTCGGGGTGTAGACGATCGGCGCGCCGTCGCGTTCGATCACGCGGGTGCGCGATGATCCGACAATGACCACCGTCTGCATATCCGCCATCTCGGGCGTGGCCTCGGCCAGCGTGGAGATCCGGATCGCTTCGTCCTCGCGCGACACGGCGCGCGCGAACAGGATCAGGCGCTCAGGTTCACATTCATCGCGCAGGATTTCCAGCGTTTTTACAAACCCTTCTGGCCGCGACTTCGAGCGCGGATTGTAAAAGGCCATGGAGAAGTCCGCCTGCGCCGCCAGACGCAGCCGCTTTTCGATCAGGGACCAGGGCTTTAGATTATCGCTAAGGTTGATGGCGCAGAAATCATGCCCCATGGGCGCGCCAGCACGGGCAGACGCGGCCAGCATCGCAGTGATACCCGGCAGCACATCAATCTGAAGGTTGCGCCATTCTTCAGGGCCGTTCTCCAGCGCCTCGAACACTGCAGCGGCCATCGCAAAGACACCCGGGTCACCCGAGGACACAACGACCACGCGCTTCCCCTCGGTAGCCATCTGCAGCGCGTGTTGCGAACGATCGATCTCAACCCGGTTGTCACTGGCATGCAGAGTCAGGCCGGGGCGTTCGGCCACGCGCGCGACATAGGGGATGTAGCCCACCACATCGGTCGCCTCGGCCAGCGCAGCGGAGACTTCAGGCGTGACCAGGTCTTCATTGCCCGGCCCGAGGCCTGCGATCTTGACCCAGCCGCTCATGGCCGTCGCCCTTGACCGTGCACCAGGATGATCGAGAAATAGGGGGTAATCCCCTCGCAATTTTCGGACAATTTGCAGACGCGTTGGTTCGGCATTTGCGCGTATTCTACGATCCACGCGCGGTCATACATTCCGGCGGTCTTGAGCGCGCGCTTCACCTTGTCGATATTGCGTCCAATCTTCATCACGACCAGCGCGTCAGTCTTCGCCATGCGTTCGGCCAGAACCTCTTCGGGTAGGGTGGCGGCAAGAACGGTCAGGATGTCGTCGCCCCATGTGATCGGATCGCCGGTTGCTGTCCAAGCGCCGGACATGCCGGTAATGGCCGGTACGACCTCGACGGGGGCGATGTCGCGCAAGCGGGTATAGAGATGCATGAACGAGCCGTAGAAAAACGGGTCGCCCTCGCAGAGAACAACGACGTCTTCGCCCTTCTCAGCAAGGGTTTTCAGATGCTGCGCGCAGTCCTCGTAGAACGCCGCCAACAACTCATTGTAGCGCGGATCGTTCAGAGGGATCTCGGTTGTGACGGGGTATTCCATCGGGAACTCCACCGCGCCTTCCGGGATCATACCGTTGACGATCTGTCGGGCCTGACCACTGCGGCCCGGCTTTCGGAAAAACGCCACGTGGCGGGCATTGCGCAGCAGGCGGTCGGCCCGCACGCTCATCAGGTCGGGGTCACCGGGGCCGAGGCCAACGCCATATATCTTGCCGGCGCTCATTCGGCGCGGCTCGCGATGGCGTTGATGGCGGCGACGGTGATGGCGCTGCCGCCCAGACGGCCTTTGACGATGCAGGACGGCACCGGCTGCGCCTCCCATAGGGCGTCCTTGGATTCGACCGCGCCGACAAAGCCCACGGGGCAACCTATGACGGCGGCGGGGCGCGGGCAGTCAGGGTCTTCCAGCATGTTCAGCAGGTGAAACAGAGCCGTCGGCGCATTGCCGATAGCGACCACAGCGCCCTCAAGATGCGGGCGCCACAGCTCAAGCGCCGCCGCAGAGCGGGTGTTGCTCATCTCTGCAGCCAGAGGGCGCACGCGCTCGTCATGCAGGGTGCAGATCACCTCATTCTCGGCGGGCAGGCGGAACCGGGTCACGCCTTCGCTGACCATACGTGCGTCACACAGGATCGGTGCGCCGTTTTCCAGCGCGGTACGCGCGGAGGATACAAAACCGGGTGAGAAATGGACGAACTCTTCCAGCCCGACCATGCCAGCGGCGTGAATCATCCGAACGGCGACCTGCTCTTCATCGGCCTCGAACCGGGCCAGATCGGCCTCGGACCGGATGGTTGCAAAGCTTTCCTTGTAGATCGCCGCGCCGTCGGTTTCGTAAGTGTAGGGCATCAGGTGAAGTCCATCGTCATCAGTGTTTCGGGGTCCAGCCCGCGCAGGATTGGCTCATCCTCCGCACGGCCCTGTTTGACAAGATCAAATCGTCCGTTCTGGCCGACTAAAGTCACATCCGCAGGGCCCATCCGAGCGCACCCTTTGGAACAACCCGAGACATGAAGGGTGCCGGGTACAAGCGGGGCCAGTTCGCGCGCGATAATGCGGGTTTCCACTTGCGCCTGCGGGCAGAGCGGTGCCCCGGGGCAAGCATCGGCGGTCATAAGCGGGTTGGTGCCATCCGTGACAAATCCCGGGGCGGGTATCGCCGCCCCGCCTTCCAGCAGGATCAGCCGCCAAGGAGTGACACGCAGGGCAGAGGCGCCGCTGTCGCGGATCAGCGCGTGCAGCTTATTTGCGGGCAATTGCCCAAAGGCCGCACCGTAGAGGCTACCTAGATCGCAAGCGCCTGGTTGTAACGACGCGCCAATTGGTCCGGGGTCGCGGCCCTGCCATTCCGCAGGCAGACCAAAAGCCGCCACGACCCGCGCCATGCGGCGTGTGTCGGACGTGAAGACCTTCGCAAACCACGTGGCCAGAGCAATCAAGTGATCAATGGCCTCGGCCTCGGAGACGACGCGTCCCGTCTGTGCCCCATCTGCGCGCAGGATCAGCCCATCGGCGGAACGCTCCACCCGGATATCGGCCGAGTCCGCCGCCAGCAAGCGCTCCGGTCCCGTGTCGATGGCAAAGCCGAACTTGGCCGGTAGCGCGGGCAACTCGTTCAGGCGGTCGATCAATTCCTGCGTCAGCCGCGCGGTCAGATCGCCCGGCTGGTAGAGCGGTGAGACCAGAATGTTGCGCCGGACCTCAATACCCGGCTCCGCGTCCAACAGCCCAAGCGCGGATAGCTCGGACAGAAATGCCTGGTGTTCACTTTCCTGCACGCCACGCAACTGCAGGTTCGCACGGTTGGTCAGGTCGATTGTGCCGTTGCCGAATTGCTGGGCCAGTTCACACAGACCAAGCGCTTGTGGCGCGGTCAGCCGCGCCAGCCGAGGGCGCACGCGCACCACCAGCCCATCTCCAGACATCATCGGTCGGTGGGCGCCGGGGCACCAACCTTGGACGACTGGTTTTGGGGTGGGCGCGCTCATCCCAGCCCCCCCAGGTCCGCCCGGATCGAGTTGCGCCGGGTGTTCCACAAGCCGGCATCCAGCAGCGCGCGGAACCGGTCCTGCATGGCCTGATGGGCCTGCGGATTGGCCTGTTGCAGGAAAGCATCCACATCTTCATCGCCCAGCGTGGCATCGTGGTAGATGTCGAATAGATGCGGCGCAACGGTACCCGACAGATGCGCAAACGAGGCCATGTGATCCAATGTCGCGGCGATCTCGGCCGCGCCGCGGAAGCCGTGGCGTTGCATCCCGGCGATCCAGTCAGGATTGGCAGCGCGGGCATGGACAACGCGGCTGATCTCTTCCGGCAGGGTACGGGCGCGTGGATTTTCGGGATTGGTGTTGTCCAGGTGATACAGCTGCGCGGTGCCACCCGTGGCCTTCTTGGCGGCGGCAAAACCGGCCTCATGCGTGGCGTAGTCATTGGCCAGCAGCAGGTCTGTTTCGGTCAGGTCCTGCAGGTGAACAAAACTGTCAGCATGCGCCACGCGTTGGGTGATGCCCGCCTTGTCCTGAACGATATTCTCGCCCTCCAGCGCAAAAGAGCTGGCCTCAAGCCATGCCTCACCTGCCTGTGCGCGGGCCTCGTCGGTATAGACCTCGGATAGTTGGGTCATGTTGACGCCATAGCTGCCGGGGGCGGGGCCGAATACGCGGGCCGACGGGGCCTGACCGGCATAGGGGTTCCAGTCGGTCGCCTCATCCCGCGCCGCCAACGCGCGGATGGCCTGACAGTAAAGCGCCGAGAGGGTTGGGAAGACGTCCCGGAACAGGCCCGAGACGCGCAGCGTCACATCCAGGCGCGGGCGGCTGAGGTCGGTTATCGGCAGCACTTCGATCCCCGAGACCCGTTCCGAGCCCTTATCCCAGACCGGTTTCACGCCCAGCAAGTGCAAAGCCATGGCGAATTCCTCGCCCGCCGTGCGCATGGTGGCCGAGCCCCATAGGTCAACGATCAGCCCCTTGGGATAGTCGCCTTCTTCCTGAAGGTGACGGCGGACCAGTTCCTCGGCCAGCTTGACGCCTTGGGTGTAGGCCGCCCGCGTCGGCACCGAGCGGGGGTCGGTGGTATAAAGGTTCCGCCCTGTTGGCAGAACATCCGAGCGACCGCGATAAGGGGAACCGGACGGCCCGGCCTCGATCCGTTTCCCGGCCAGCGCGTCGATAAGAGCGGTCCGTTCCGCATGGGCCGAAGGCGAAGGGTCGAAAGTGCTGGAAACCTCAGGCGCGCGGCCATAGATATGCAGTCCGTCGCCAAACTGGCTTTCTTTGATGTCGCAAACAAAGCGGTCGATTCGGGTTACCGCCTCGGCAGTGCAGGTGGCCTGATCGAGGCCCAGATCGCTCTCCAACCCGATGGCCTGTGCCTCGTCGCGGATATCTTCCTGAAGGCGGTCGCGGCGTTTGGGATCAAGTCCGTCGGCATTCGAGAACTCATCGAGCAGAGATTCCAGCCGCACCATGCGATCCGGAGTGCCGCTTTCCTTCATCGGGGGCGGGATATGGCCCAGCGTTACGGCTCCGATCCGGCGCTTGGCTTGCGCGGCCTCGCCTGGGTCGTTGACGATGAAGGGGTAGATCACTGGCAAGTCGCGGATCAGCGCCTCGGGCCAGCAATTCGCCGACAGAGCAACGGACTTGCCCGGAAGCCATTCCAGAGTGCCATGTGCGCCGATATGGATCAGCGCGTCTGCGCCCAGCCCTTTGCGGAGCCACAAATAAAACGCGACGTAGCTATGGCGCGGGGTGCGAGACAGGTCGTGGTAGTCGTCATCGCGCAGCTCGGGCGTGCCGCGTTCGGGTTGTAGTGCAACCAGCGCGTTGCCGCGACGCAAGGCGGTGAAGTGGAACGCGCCCTCGGTAAAGATCGGGTCGTCCTCGGGCTTACCCCAAACGGTTTGGAGATCGGCGCGCAGTGGCTCGGGCAGGTCTGCCAAGGCTACCTGGTAGTCTTCCAGAGGCCATGAGATGCGCGCGTCTAGCAGGGTTTCAGCAATCGGCTCGGCCGGTGCGGTGCTGTAGCCCTCGGCCTGAAGATCGGTCAGCATCGCCTCGGCCGAGGCCAGAGCGTCCAGACCCACCGCGTGCGCCATTTGCCAGTCTTTGCCAGGATAGGTCGACAGCACCAGCGCGGGCACCTGATCCGCCTTGGGTTTGTCATGCAGGGTCAGCCAGCCGGTGACACGGTCGATAATCGCTTCGATCCGCTCTTGCTCAGCCCGGTGGGCAAAGCGGGAATATTCCAGATGCGGGTCACGTTTGCCCGGTTCTTTGAACGAGGCAATGCCCGCCGAAATGCGCCCGTCCACTTCGGGCAGCACCACATGCATGGCGAGATCAGCGGGGGAAAGGCCCCGTTCGGCCTCGGCCCAAGCCTTGCGGCGGGACGTGGCGAGGGCCATCTGAAACACGGGCACGCCCGCCGCGTCCAAAGGGGATGTACCCGACGCGCCTTTGCCCGAGAAGGAGGTGGCATTGATGATCGCCGAAGGTTTCAGCGTGACGATGTTGTCACGCAGCCATTCAGCGGCAGCAGGAGCTTTGAGGGAGGGGGCGAAGAGGCCCACCGCCTCGAACCCGCGACCCCGCAAGCTGCGGATCACGGTGGCGACAGGGGCCGTGTCCACCGAGGTCAAATAGGCGCGATAGAAGGTGACGACGATACGTTTTGCGTCGCCCGCAAAGGCAGTCTCAACCGGGATCACGCCGCGATCAGGACACCACGCGCCGGATTCGGGCAGAGTTTTGGCCCCCATAACCGGGCCGGCATAAAGCCCCGCCGCCAATGCCATCTGCGCCAAGGCGGCCTGTGCCGCGACTTCGCCGCCTGTGTCGCAGAGATGTGCCAGACGGCGCAGGGTCGAGACGGGCAGGGTGGAATAGTCATCCAGCCGCGGGTCCTCACGCCCGTCGGCGGGTAGGACGGCCAACGCGATGCCCTTGGCCTTCGCCAGCGACAGCACTTGCTGCAGCCCGTAAGCCCAGTAAGGCACGCCGCCAATCAGGCGGATCAGAATGCCCTTGGCGCCCTCCAGCGTCTGCTCCACGTAGGTGTCGACGGACAGAGGATGTTTCAACGCCGTCAGGTTCGCCAACCGCATCGTGGGCATACGCCCATCCGGCCCGCCACCGCGATGCCAGCCCGCCGCGAAAGCGCCAAGGTCGCTGTCCGAGAAGGACAGCACCACCAAATCCGCCGGGCTCTGGCCCAGATCGGTTGGGGTTTCCGTTTCTTCTAACCCGTGGCTTTCGCGGAAGACGACGTGCATAGGTCTTACTCGGCGGCCTCGGTTACACCCGCGAGGATATCGCGGATTTCTCCTTCTTTGATGTCGTCATGCTCGGCGATCACCACCATGCGCGAGCGGCGGTCTTCACCGGGCTCCCACGGACGGTCATACTGGTGACGCACACGAGCACCCACGGCCTGCACCAGCAGGCGCATCGGTTTGCCTTGAACGGCGGCATAGCCTTTGACGCGCAGGATGTTCAGCTCATTGGCCAGACGCTCGATCTTGGCGACCAGATCGGCAGGATCGGATTGTTCCGGCAGATCAACGATGATGCTTTCGAAATCGTCATGTTCGTGATCGTGGTGACCATCGTGATGGCTGGGCCGCGCGTCCATGTCGTCTTCTGCAGCCGCTTCCAGCCCCAGAACGACACGTACATCCACGGCGCCTTCGGCCACTTCGACAACGGGCAGCGGGCGAGGGGCCTCGGCGGCGATGATCTCTTTGGCTTTTGCAACGCCTTCGGGACCGGCCAGATCGGGCTTGGTCAGCAGGATGATGTCGGCGCAGGAAATCTGATCCTCAAACACCTCGGAAAGGGGCGTTTCATGGTCGATCGAATCGTCGGCCAGGCGCTGAGCGTCCACGGCTTCGACATTCGGCGCAAAGCGACCGGCGGCGACGGCCTCGGCATCGGCCAGCGCGATCACGCCATCAACGGTGATTTTGGAACGGATATCGGGCCAGTCGAACGCCTTCAGCAACGGCTTGGGCAGGGCGAGGCCAGAAGTTTCGATCAGGATGTGATCGGGGCGCGGCTCCAGCGCCATCAGGGCTTCGATAGTCGGGATGAAATCATCGGCCACGGTGCAGCAGATGCAACCGTTCGCCAGTTCCATGATGTTTTCCGCCGGACAATCCGGGATCGCGCAGGATTTCAGGATATCGCCGTCGACGCCAACATCGCCGAACTCATTGACCACAACGGCCAGACGCTTGCCCTGCGGGTTCTGCATAAGGTGCTTGACGAGAGTTGTTTTGCCCGAGCCCAAAAAGCCAGTGATCACAGTGACGGGGAGTTTCTCAAGATTGCTCATTTCAGGGCTCCAATCGGGGGAATGCGGGCTGCGCAGTTTTTGCGGAAATGTTCGGGGCGTTCGCGCCATTTGACCAAGCCGTCTTCGGTCGCGAGGTACTTGGTGGCACCGTCAACGATCACGTCGACATGGTCTGTTTCGTTCAGGTGCTCATAGACGAAGGTCCAGCGATCCGGGCCGCCGCGCAGCACGATGGAACAGCCCTCGTTGCAGTTCGACAAGCATTCCACGGCTTTAAGGGTAATCCCTTCCGGCAGCTCCGCCTGTTCAAGCGCCTTGTGCAACAGGGTGCCGGGGCGTTTCTCATCGTCTTCAACGGGCAGCCCGCGACGACAGGTTGTGCAAACCAGCAATTCGACCGGAGCGGTCTCGGTCATGTCTCTCATCCCCCCAAATCCTCATCGTGGGGGACGGGGTTTCATGCGGGTCCCTTGACCCGACACCGGAACACCCCGTCCGGTTTCATCTTCGGGCGCTGGCAGGTCTCCCGGCTTGCGGATGTCAGAGTTGTCCTCTGTCGGATGTCCCGCCTTCCCGGCTTTGCGCCAGTGGCTTGGGCACCCTCTCCGGTCACGGTCGCGGGGGCGGCTGCGTTTGGCGGAAAACCCGTTGACGCATTCCCTTTTCATCTGTTCTCACAGACACCAACATGAGGCTCATGCGGCACGCACCCGCAGCTTGTCAAGCGCGATGCAGCTCAGACCGCTGCGGCACGTTGAAAAGCGACCTGCCAGCGTCGCTAGGCGGCATGAACAGGGCGCTGATGCATGGTCGCATGGCCTCAAATCGCAAACGGAGGCGAAATCCATGAAAGTAGGTTTTATCGGGCTTGGGAATGTGGGCGGCAAGCTGTCAGGGTCATTGCTGCGCAATGGAATCGACCTGACGGTTCATGACCTAAGTTCCGATTTGGTTGAGGCCTTTGTCGCGCAAGGGGCCAAAGCGGCTGAAAGCCCGGCACAGATGATGCGCGATTGCGATGCCGTGATCACCTGCCTGCCTTCGCCTGCGGCCTCGGACGCGGTGATGCAAGAGATGCTGCCTGAGGTCGGCCCCGGTAAAATCTGGATGGAGATGTCCACCACTGACGAGGCCGAGGTCAAGCGGTTGGGTGCATTGGTTCTGGAGCGCGGAGGGGCCGCCGTCGATTGCCCTGTTTCGGGTGGCTGTCACCGCGCAGCGACGGGCAATATCTCGATCTTCGCTGGCTGCGATCGCGACACCTTCGAACGCATTCTGCCCTTCCTTACGACCATGGGGCGGCGCGTTCTGCACACCGGAGAGCTCGGCTCGGCCTCGGTTCTGAAGGTGTTGACCAACTATCTGGCGACGGCCAATCTGATCACCTGTGCCGAAGCGCTGGTCACCGCCAAGGCCGCCGGGATGGATTTGAACACCACCTATGAGGCCATCAAAATCTCGTCGGGGACATCGTTCGTGCACGAAACCGAAAGCCAGGTGATCCTGAACGGTTCGCGCGATATTTCGTTTACGATGGATTTGGTGAAAAAGGATATCGGCCTCTTTCAGGACGTCGCCGACCGCGCCGGTGTTCCGCTGGAAATCAATCCGGTGATGATCAAGATCTTTGAGGATGGCATCGCCCGGTTTGGCGAGCGTGAGCTGTCGCCAAACATCATAAAACGTCTGGAAGAGGCCACAGGCCTGGACATCCGCGCACCGGGTTTTCCTACGGAAATGCAGGACGATGAGCCGGAAGAACCAGGTTACGAGGTTGTGCCTCAGGGGCGTTCCTCGTGAAAACTGAATTCCGGAGCCGGTATTTAGAGGAGGGGGATGTGGAGGCGAGTACCGGAATCGAACCGGTGTACACGGATTTGCAATCCGCTGCGTCACCACTCCGCCAACTCGCCTTTTCAAGTAAAATCAAATACTTGCCGTGGTGTGGTGGGCGTTTTAGCAGCTTTCATCGGGGGCGTCCAGAGGATTGCCGTCGATTTTGGGCCGCAAATCAATATTTGTAAGACCCGGTCTAAACGGATCGTGAACCAGGCTTGCGGCATCTGGGCCGTTGTCGAGTCAGGTCGAGTATGGCACAAGCCAATTACCCAAGGGATTGAAAAGAGAGATCAGATGTCAGATTTCGCAGCCCGGCGCCGCACCATGGTTGATACGCAGGTAAGACCCTCGGATGTGACCAAGTTTCCAATCATCGACGCGATGCTGTCCGTTCCGCGTGAAAGCTTTGTGCCAACGGCGCAGCGCGAAGCGGCCTATGTCGAAGGGTTGATCGATCTGGGCAACAACCGCTGCATTCTTGAGCCGCGCACTCTAGCCAAGATGTTGGATGCGCTGAATATCTCGAATGACGAAATGGTCCTCGATATCGCGTCGGCCTACGGTTATTCGACCGCAATCGCCGCGCGGATGGCGCAGTTGGTGGTGGGCGTCGAATCCGACGAACATCTTGCCTCTGAGGCGCAAAGCGTGCTGACCGAAGAAAACGTCGACAATGCCGTTATTCATGTCGGACCTCTGGAAGAGGGAGCGGCCGAGCATGGCCCTTATGACGTGATTATGATACAAGGCGGTGTCGAACAGGTGCCCGACACGGTACTGGACCAATTGAAGGATCAGGGCCGGATCGCCTGTCTGTTTATGGATGGGCAACTGGGTACGGTTCGCATAGGTCGCAAGGCCGGTGATGTGGTCAGTTGGCGGGATGCTTTCAACGCCAGTGCGCTGGTTTTGGACGGTTTTTCCCAAGAGTGTGCATTTTCGCTATAGTCCGCTGACTGTTGTTTCCACAACCTTGATTAGTTGAACATAAAGACGCAAACTGCCGGAGAGGCAGCGTAATTTCGATTTGAGAGGATTTGGTATGCGTGGAAAGACAGCGGGAAAGCTGGTCAAAGCGCTTGCAGTGACTGCGGCCATTGCCCTGAGTACTGTTCCCGGACGGGTCGTCTGGGCTGACAATCTGACAGATGCGTTCATCGGAGCGTATAACACCAGCGGTCTACTGGAACAGAACCGAGCCCTGTTGCGGGCAGCGGACGAAGACGTGGCAATTGCGCTTTCCGCGCTGCGCCCGATCATCAACTGGACGGTTCAGGTCAGTCAGGATTACACGAGAACAAGAACTGACTCCGTCAGAACAAGCACTGACCCGTCGCGATTCTTCTCGGGTCTCACCCTCAGCCAGCTTCTATATGATGGCGGGGCATCGGTGCTGGGCAAGCAGTCCGCACAGGAAACGGTTCTGTCGACGCGCCAGTCGCTGATTGATATCGAACAGCAGGTTCTTTTCCGGGCCGCAACCGCGTATCTGAGCGTCCTGTTGCAAGAAGAAACGGTCCAGATTCGGCAAAACAACGTCGATCTGTCGAGCGAGGAACTTCGGGCCTCGAACGACCGCTTCGAAGTGGGTGAAGTCACGCGGACTGACGTGGCTCTTTCCGAGGCGCAGCTGGCCAGTTCGCGCGCGGATCTTGCGGATGCCAGAGGGGATCTCAGCACCGCTCAGGCCGAGTATGTTAATGCGGTCGGCAAGTTGCCGGGGCGTACGGCTGGGCAGCCGGGGCTTCCGAATCTCCCACGCTCGCAATCCGAGGCAATCAGCCTCGCGCAGCGCAATCACCCGGCGATTCTATCGGCTCAGCACCAGGTGCGGGCGCTGGATTTGATCGTGCAGCAGCAACGTGCCAACCTTGGGCCCAATGTCAGCCTGAACGCGGATGCGGGTGTGACGCAGCGATATGACAATGATGACTACATCAACGACGCCACGGTTTCGCTGAACTTCAACCAGCCGATCTATGCAGGCGGTCGTCTTGCGGCCAACGTGCGCCGGGCGATGGCAACCCGGGATTCGTCGCGGGCCAATCTGCTGAACGTGCAGAAGAACATCACTCAGGGTGTGACAGATGCCTTTGTCCGGTTCCAAACGGCAACGGCTAGCCTGACGGCCTCAACCGAGCGGGTTCGCGCCTCGCAGGTGGCGTTCGACGGGATTCGCGAAGAAGCAACGTTAGGCGCGCGGACCACGCTGGACGTGCTGACCGCTCAGCAAGATCTTCTGGATGCGCAATTGGCCGAGGTGGCCTCGCGCACCGAACGGTCCTTGGCGGCATACCAGCTGCTGCAGGCGCAAGGCCTTCTGACGGCTGAACGTCTGGGGCTTGCGGTGCAGATCTATGACCCGACGCTGTACTACAATCTGGTCAAAAAGGCTCCGGCGCAGGTCAGCAAGCAAAGCAAGGATCTGGATCGCGTTCTCAAAGCGTTGCGGCGGGACTGATCTATACTACTGGTTGTGACGCCCGACGTGTTTGGCTACACTTGGTCTCAAGAATAGAGCGGTAGAGAACAATGTCGGATAGCGTCATGACCTCAGGTATCGAGGATGTACTGTCGTCGGTAAAACGACTGGTGAGCGAAGACGGTCGCAAAGTGTCGGATGCCGATACTGCGACCGCTCCACGAAAGCCGGGCCGATTGGTCTTGACGGACGCGCTGCGCGTTGGTGACGCGCCAAAATCCGAACCCCTGAAACTGGAACCCAAATACAGTCCCGAGGATTCGGCAAAGCCGATGCTCCTGCGGGCCTGTGATATTGTTCAGCCGGGTGAAGCAGCCAATCACGATGGTGCTGAGGAGGTCGGCGACGAGACCCCGTCGGAAAACCTATCTGGCAGCCTGAGTGCCAAGATTGAAGCCCTTGAGGCCGCCATCGCGCGAACCGAGGACCAATGGGAGCCGGACGGAGACAGCGACGACGCGTATTCCGGCACGCCCTCGAAGGCGCTGCATTGGATACCTGCGCCCACCTTTGAAGAAGAGGATACCGAGGGTGTGGATGCGACTTCAGGCGAGGCGGGTGCCCCAAAAGAAGAGCCGGCGACATTTGTTCGGCATGGGGACACTCCTAAAGTAGACCCAGTCGAAGACGACGCTCCTGGGGAAACGATCGAGGACGAGATCGGGCTGTCTGCGTCCGAGGAGGAGGCCTTGCGTGAGATGATCGCCGAAGTTGTTCGGTCCGAGCTTCAGGGCGCGCTGGGTGAACGCATCACCCGCAATGTCCGCAAGATGGTCCGGCGCGAGATTCACCGCGCGCTGACCGCCAAAGAGCTGGAATAATCGCTCAGGCCTGTTGCGGCGTCTGAGCAAGCTCCAGCAGCAGATCCAGATCCATATGTAGTTCAAGATGGTCTGCCAGATCATCCAGCGCCTGTTCGACTCCGTCTTCATAGGCGTTCTCGGATGTGACACCCAAACGCGATAGGTATTGCGCGCGGAAGGCATCGGATGAGAAAATCCCATGCAGATAGCTGCCCAGAATGCGCCCATTGGCACTGGCTGCTCCTTCAGGGCGTCCTTGCACCTCAAGCCAGGCACGTGCGCAATCTGGCCCTTCGGTGCGGCCCATGTGAATCTCGTAGCCGCTGACGGGTTCGCGATTTGGCAGGGCGCAAGCCTCGGTCAGGGTCACGTGTTTCTTGCCCGCCATGACCGTGTCAACGTCCAGTAGCCCTAGGCCCTCAACCGTGCCGGGGCGGCCATCCACGCCTTCGGGGTCTGAGATCGTTTTCCCTAGCATCTGATATCCGCCACACAGACCTAAAACGTGACCACCACGGCGCACATGTGCGTAGAGGTCGATATCCCAGCCCTGCTTCCGGAAATAGGTCAGATCACCGATGGTCGATTTGCTGCCGGGCAACAGCACCAGATCGACGTCTCCGGGAAGGGGGCGGCCTGCGGGAATGATCTCGACACTGACGCCGGGCTCAGCCGAAAGCGGGTCCAGATCGTCGAAATTGGCCATGCGCTCCAACTGAGGCACCACAACCTTGCAGGCCCCACCGGTATGAGAGCGGATGTCCATCATATCTTCGGCGGGTAGTTTCCATGCGTCGTGGAACCAGGGAACAACACCCAGGCAAGGCCAGCCGGTCCGCGCGGCGATATCATCGCGCCCTTCATCAAACAGAGATACATCGCCTTTGAAGCGGTTGACGGCAAAGCCACGGATCATCGCCAGATCGCCCTCGTCCAGCACGGCCTGAGTGCCCACGATCTGCGCAATCACGCCACCCCGGTGGATGTCGCCCACCAGCACCACAGGAACCCCGGCGGCGCAGGCAAAGCCCATATTGGCGATGTCTCCTTTGCGCAGGTTGGTCTCAGCCGGGCTGCCCGCGCCCTCAATCAGGACCAGATCAGCGTCGCCACAAAGCCGGTCAAAGCTTTCCAGCGCGACCCCCAGCAGTTTGGATTTGTCCTTGCGGTAATCGCCGGCCTTCATCGTGCCTGCGCGCTGGCCCTGAACGATGATCTGCGCGCCGGTATCCGTTTCGGGTTTTAGCAGGATCGGGTTCATATCCGTATGCGTCGGGCGTTTGGCTGCGCGCGCTTGCAGGGCCTGCGCGCGTCCGATCTCGCCTCCGTTTTCTGTCACAGCTGCGTTGTTCGACATGTTCTGCGGCTTGAACGGAGCGACCTTCAGACCGCGCCGCGTGAATGCCCGCGCCAGCCCGGCAACCAGAACCGATTTGCCGACATTGCTGCCGGTGCCTTGAATCATGATGGCGCGAACCATTGGCGTCTCCTATACGTTGGGGGCAAATGACCTGATTTGACGCCAAAGGGAAAGCCCCAGATGAACACGCCTGCGCATCTTTTGATCGGCGCAGCCGCCTTTGCGCGGCCTGCACGCGGGCGCATACTTTGGGCGGCCGTGCTGGGGTCGCTGTTGCCGGATCTGTCGCTGTACCTGATGGCAGGAGTATCGCTGCATATTCTGAACATTCCACCCCATGTGGTGTTCGATGAACTCTATTTTTCACCGCAATGGCAGACGGTTTTCGCAATCGACAACTCGTTCATCCTGTGGGGGCTGGCACTGGCGCTGGGGCTCTGGCGGGGATGGCGGGTCCTGACGGTTGCGGCGTCGGCCGGATTATTGCATCTGCTGATGGATTTCGGTCTGCATGCGGGGGACGGGCGCCCTCATTTCTGGCCGCTGAGCGATTGGGTCTTTCACAGTCCGGTCAGCTATTGGGACACGTCGCATCACTCGATTTGGGTCATGCCGGTGTCAATTGCGCTTTGCGTCGGCTCTTATGTCGTGCTTTGGAGCAGGGGGCTTTCGTTGTCCGCAAAGCTCTTCTTCGCGCTGCTGCTGGCGGCCGAGATCTGGGTCGCACGGCAATGGGTTCTGTTTTTCTAAAGCGTTTCGGGTTTTCCTGAAGCGTCATGTGACATGAATATCCCGAGAACGCTGAAAGCGTGGCAGGGTATTCGTGTCACAGGTGTAACCCGGAACGCTATAGACAGAGCCAAAGAAAAACGCGCCCCAAAGTCTGGAGGCGCGCTTTTTCGTAGTGAAATCGCCTTGGATCAGGCGGCTTCGGCTTGTTGGGCGGCGTTGCGACGCTCGCTTTCTTCGCGTGACAGGGCGACGGAAGTCCGCACACCACGGCCAACGAAGTCCATCAGTCCGCTAACAACCCGCTCGTTCGGGTCAATACCCGCGCAGGACAGCACCTCGCGACCATCGCGCGAGCGGGCCCAGCGGGCGATTTGTTCGGGGCCGTTGCCGTATTTCTTATCATCGGCGATGGCATCATCCAGTGCGGCCAGCACAACAGCCGCGAAAAGTTTACGCGCACGATTGCCTTGCTCATTGTTAAAGGCAGTGCCGTCAACGAAATCTCTCATCTCGTCTTCCTTGTTGTTCTTGCTCTTGCATTTTCGGCGTGACGGTCCTTATGACCTATTAGCTCCGATTCGGATACAGCTAAAATGCATAGTTGCGTTGCGTCATTTGCATGGCTTGCTGCATGTGCAGCACTAGGTGTCGTTGTCTTGTCAGGGATGGTCCTGCCAGATATAGGGACGACAACTGACGCATCAACCGTTTGTGAAGGAATTATGTCATGCCCAAGATCAATGGGAACGAAATTCGCCCCGGCAACGTGCTTGAGCATAATGACGGGCTGTGGGCGGCTGTAAAAGTAGACCACGTAAAGCCCGGTAAAGGCGGTGCTTTTGCACAGGTCGAATTGCGCAACCTGCGCAACGGGTCTAAATTGAACGAGCGGTTCCGGTCGGCGGACAAGGTCGAGCGTGTGCGGCTGGAACAGAAGGATCAGCAGTTCCTGTACGAATCCGACGGCATGCTGGTGTTCATGGATGCAGAGACCTATGAGCAGATCGAACTGCCTGCCGACCTACTGGGCGAGCGTCGCCCGTTTCTGCAGGACGGCATGACCATCGTGGTCGAGTTCTACGAATCCGAGGCGCTGAACGCCACGCTGCCCCAAAAGGTCACCTGCCAGATCGTTGAGACCGAACCGGTGGTCAAAGGTCAGACTGCTGCGAACTCGTTCAAACCGGCGGTTCTGGACAATGGCGTCAAGGTCATGGTGCCTCCTTTCGTGGGGCAGGATGAGATGATCGTGGTGAACACCGAAACCATGGAATATTCCGAGCGCGCCTGATCGCCGCCATATGCATTCGCAAAAGACCGCGCCAGCCTGCCGCTGCGCGGTCTCTTCATGCGCGGTGGCGATAGCGTGTCGGGTCGGGGCCAAACAGCTCTAACATTAGCTCATATTTGATCCGGTTGGCGCTGACTTGCCGGTAGAAGGCGATCAGGAAGGCCGTCGGCCCCTGAATGCGGCCGAGGCCACTGGTGGCGGCAACAACGGTCCCCACATCGGTTTTGCCTTCAAGCACCAGCCAGCCGCCCAACATTAATATTCCAACGGTGCCCGCGCCGTTGATCACGCTCAGCAAGAACTTGGCCGAAAGCTTCCACAGAAACATTCGTTTGCGGGTTTCATAGATGTCGTCGAAGAGGGCGTTGATATCCTGCTCAACCGCTTCAAGGTCCTCTGTCGTTAGCTGATCTGTCGCACTGCGCAGGATGCGGACACGTTCGGCCACGAACACATTCACTTTGCGCTGCGAGACCAGAACGATGATGATCTGCGGCACGATCATCGAAAAGGCGATCAGGCCCAGCCCGGGTTGCGTGGATGAGATGTAACCGATCACACTGATCAACGTGCCAATCTGAACCACCGGGTCCGAGAATGCGCCGCCTGCGAATTTGCCCAACTCCTCCGCTTCGGCCGAGATTGCGGTGGTCATGGTGCCCTTGCGCACGCTCTCGCCGGTTTCGTTGATGTCTGAGGACCGCCAAAGCAGACGTTGGCGGATCAGGCGGATCATGTCCTCACCCAAAGTACCGGCGCGGTAGCCCAGAACCCATTTCAACGCGAGGCTCAGCAAGATCACCCCCATCATGCCAAGCCCCAGATAGACCAGGCGTTCCGCCCCAACATCGAGCGAGGTCAGATGGTTAACGATTGCGCGTTGAAACTCCAGCGGAACAGCGGCCAGAGCGGCCACGGCCACCGAGAGTAGGATCAGTAGGATCTGACGCCCGGCGCTTGCGCGCCAGATTGCGGAATAAAGTCTGAGCATGCGGGTATCCGGTTCATTCGAATAGCCGCACTGTGGCAGGGCAGGGACCGGGGTTCAAAGGGTCAGCGTTGAGACCGTTTTGGTCACGTGCCGATTGGGCAACAAGTATCAGTCGATCAGACGGATCGTGGCAGCGTCGGCCTGCAAGTCACCGGTTGCCCGATCAAAGCGCAGATAGGCTATGGCGTGGCCGCCAGATTGCGTGAACAGCGTGCCCACCGGCTTGCCATTGGCTTCAATTGCGCTGCCCACAGGGGCTGCCCCGTCGATGGCGACGCGACACAGTCCTTTGCGCAGCTCAGTCTTGTGTTTCATGCGCGCGGTCACTTCCTGACCAACATAGCAGCCCTTTTTGAAGTCGACGCCTCGCAGCGGCTCAAATCGGGATTCGAGGATATAGCTGTCGGGGTGCAATTCGATGCCGGTTTCGGGGATGCAATGGCGCACGCGGATTGCTTCCCAATCGGTACCATCATCGCTTTCCGTCGACGCGATGTAAGCCCGCCAACCCAAGTCAGGATGGCGCGGGTCAGGCAAGGCGCCCTCTGGCGCAGGCCCGGTGCCGCGCTGCAGGTTCAGATCCGAGACCTCGATCGCCACATCCGCCCGCAGCTTGTACATGCTCAGCCGTTTGATCAGGCCATCCGCCAACGACTCGGCCACGTCCAGCAACACCGCGTCGCCGTCGCGTTTCAGGAAGAAATCGGCCAGGTATTTGCCCTGCGGCGTCAATAGCGCGGCATAGACCAGCCCTTCATCCAGCCCGCTGATGTCATTGGTGATCAGGTCCTGCAAAAAGCTCTCGGTATCCGAGCCGGTCAGGCGCAGTATGCGACGGGTTGGCATGGCGTGGTCCTTATCATCTGCCTCGGCCCCGAGATATAGGGAGTTTTGCGGTCAAGACCAGTGGGTTTCGGCGCTTTGCAACGCCCGAACTAGCTGTCTGTCTGCGGTTTTCTTGGGCTGTCAGGCGCTGTTTCGGCCACCTCCTGCGCCGCGTCGGGATGCAGCGTTGTGCGCAGCTCGACAATGGATTTCCCCAATCGGAAGGGCGCGGCAAAGCTGACAAGACACAGCGCCACGATCTGCAGAACAAGAATGTGGGCGTTGGCCTGCAGATACTCCCATTCATCTTTCAGCTTGCTGACCTGCTCGATCAATTCGTCGTAGCTTTGGGCGAGGATCAAATAGTCCCCAGCAATCGCGGGGACTTTGCGGCGCATATTGTCGATGGCGGTTTGGGTTTCGTCATCCAGCGAGGTGAAGACCAGAAATTGTTCGATATCGAAGGCGTTGGCTTTGGCGGCCATCTCCTCCATCTCGTCCTTGTCTTGCCGGCCGAACAAGAAGTGCAAACCCTGCAGGGGGGCGACCTCATTCGTGACGGCGATGAAAAGAGGCAGATCGGTATTGCTGGCGGTTGAGGCCGACAGAAACTCGACCTTTTCGCACAAGACGCCGGTGTCGGGGTCATAGGCCGGGTCGCAAAACCGCAACCGGAAACGCGCCGCATCGCGGTCAAAGGCCGAGGACGCCGCGTATGCCACATCTATCTGCCGATCCAGCCGCGAGCTGTCGGATGTATAAAGCCCTGCCAGGACGGCCACCAAGGCACCGATCCCCCCGAGGACGACCCAAACCAGATCGGCCAGCTTCCACGCCCTGTGCCCGGCCGGTTTGCGAAACAGAAAGCCCGTTCCAACCGATCCGATCAGGAAGAACAGGATCAGCAGAGGCAATTGGTTTTCGGTCACAAATGTCATGAGACAAGTTTAAGTGGTCCGCCCCCTCACGCAACAGCGATCACGCGCAGTTGTTTCGTCTTTCAGGATGATCATACTGGGTGGAAAGAGGTGGGAGGTTTTGATGACAAAGCATATTGTCCTGATCCACGGCGCGTTTGCCGGCCCTTGGTGCATGGAGGACTACGCCGGTTTCTTCCGTGACCGCGGTTGGACGGTTCACACCCCGGCGCTGCGGTATCACGATGCCGACCCTAAGGTTGAGCCAGACCCGGGGCTGACCGATACAAGCGTCATGGACTATGCGGATGATATCGCTGCGTTGGTTGAAGGGCTCGACAGCAAACCCGTGCTGCTGGGCCACGCTATAGCCGGTGTCGTGGCGCAACAGGTCGCCGCGCGTGGCCTGGCCAGCGCAATCGTTCTGATCAACCCCAACGCCGCCTGGGGCACTCTGCCCGCGACCGACGATGAACGCGCCGTGCCGCGTGCGTTGATGGAGGGTGGGGCCTTCTGGAAGCAGCCCATGCGGGTCGATTTCGATCTCATGGCCCCGTTCGCGCTGAACAAGCTGCCCGAGGCGCAACAACACGCGGTCTTCGATCGGCTTGGTCCGGAAAGCGGGCGGGTGATGTTCGAGATGTTCTTCTGGATGTTCGACGACCACCACGCGATGAAAGTGGATATCGACAAGGTCGAATGCCCCGTGCTGATCGTGTCCGGCACCGAGGACCGGGCCGTGAACCCCAACACCTGCCGCGCCTTAGCGGACCTCTACGGAGACCTTGCGACCTTTTTGCCTGCCGAAAACCACGCACATTTCCTGTTCATGGAACCGGGATGGGAGGGGCCAGCCGCACAGATCGCGGACTGGCTGGATCAAAAGGTGGGGTAGGGCGGCAGGCTCGTTAGTTATTGGTAGAGAATGTACTCTGTGGTCGCCATTTCAGGGTACCGTCGCTGTCGCGGTGGCATCGTAACAGGCGTTCCTGCACGGTGGAAATTGTGTCGGTGACGGTGTTGTCGCCGACCAGCAGGACAAAGGCGTCTTCGGAATAGGCCAAGCCTTCGTAGTAGCAGAACCGGCTCTCGGCCCCATCCGGTATGGGCGATGCAAGGCTAAGCGTTTGCTGCGCGGCGGCGGTCGAGGCCAGTACGGCCAGCGCCAGACCTAGGGTAAGTGTTTTCATGTCGTCCTCCCGTTCGAAACTCTGTTCGTGGTTAGATTGGGTCTTGGACGCTCGGAACCTCAAATGTCGTTCTTGGATGACGGTTTGAGGGTAAGTGTGAACGGGATCAACGGGTTAGGCAAGGGGGTTGCGGTGTGCCGGGCTGAAGCCCGGCCTACGGGGATATCGCTGAGATCGGACGCCGGGATTGTGGTGGTGTAGGATGGGTGTTTACACCCATCTGGAGGCGGGAAATTTGATGGGTTGGAAACCCATCCTACGCTTGCTTCGGGGGGCGAAGATGCCGCGCGTTATCGACTTACATGGGCGAGAAGGATTGCTTGGGAATAGTTAGGCAGACTCACTAAGAGGGCCAAAATAGCTTTCGTAAGCTATGTTCAGCATATTCTGATAGTGAAATGAGGCTTCGTATGAAATCGTGCTGACAGCAATGTTAGGTCGATCGCCAAGCCAGATTGAGAAATCCCCGTCGTGTGTTTTGGATATTGGCGAGAACTCAAGGTGCGCGACTAACCCATCTACGTAAACTCTAGCGAAAGGTACCTGCTTCTCGTTTTTGCCATCTGAACTTGGTTGTAATTTCGTATCAATGATGGGGGAATGATTGTGTGCTTCTCCCTTGGTAGACAACTGGATAAGTGACACTGGAAGTTCCAAGCATGAGGTTCTCTGCTTCAAGATGGCATCTCGCGCCATTACCTCAACTTCCTCGGGAAGCTGAAAGTACTTCATATCAGCTATTTGGGAAACACTAGCTCGCCATGCGATACTCCAAAAAAACCTCCAGATGGCTTCCTGATTGATTTTTTTGACGGTACGTAGGCCATGGTCTGGCAGGTACGGGCCAATCGGCTCGAAAACCGGTGGCACGATTCCCCAACCTGACCACACCAATTTCGCTCGTCTCAGTTCCTTTATAGCTACGTCATCGATCGCGCTTAGAATGTCTTCGCCGGCACGTGTCACTAGTGAAGCGTCATACCAACTCGTCCAACGCCTTCTATGGCCTTCACCTTTTGTCGACTGAAGAAGCGGCTCACCGTTTATTGCAGGACGAGTGAAGGCTTGCGGTAAAATATGGCATTTGACGAGCTTGTCGGTCTTCCCAGTGAGGAGGCAGGTGCCGATTTTCTTGTTAGCCACTAAACATCCAACTCTTCCACAAACCGCGCGTTCTCTTGAATATATTGGAACCGCAGTTCGGGCTTCTTACCCATCAGACGCTCAACCAGGTCGCCGGTCTCGCCGGGTTCGTCCTCGTCGATGGTAACGCGGATCAGTTTGCGGGAGGCCGGGTCCATTGTGGTTTCTTTCAGGTCCTTGGCGTCCATCTCGCCCAGACCCTTGAAGCGCGAGACGTCGATTTTGCCTTTGCCGCCCAGACCTTTCTCAAGCCACTCATCCCGCTCGGCTTCGTCTAGGCAATAAACGCGTTTCGCGCCTTGGGTCAGGCGATAGAGAGGCGGGCAGGCGAGGTAGAGGTGGCCCGCGTCGATCATTGGCCGCATTTGGGTGAAGAAAAACGTCATCAGCAGTGAGGCGATATGCGCCCCGTCCACATCAGCGTCGGTCATGATGATGATCTTGTCATAGCGCAGGTCGTCGACGTTGAACTTGGTGCCAAGGCCCACACCCAGAGCTTGGGTCAGGTCGTTGATCTCGGCATTGGTGCCCAGTTTCGAACTGGCCGCGCCCAGCACATTCAGGATTTTGCCGCGCAGGGGCAAAAGGGCCTGTGTCTTGCGATCGCGACCCATTTTGGCAGAACCGCCCGCCGAGTCGCCCTCGACGATGAATAACTCGGTGCCGTCGCGTGTTGAACTAGAGCAATCCACCAGCTTGCCGGGGAGACGAAGTTTCTTAGTGGCGGATTTGCGTTGTGTTTCCTTCTCGGCCCGTCGGCGCAGACGTTCCTCAGCCCTCAGGATGAGGAAGTCCAGAATCGCGCCGGCAGATTTCGTGTCAGCCGCCAACCAGTTGTCGAAATGGTCACGGACCGAGTTTTCGACCAGCCGCTGTGCCTCGACCGTTGCAAGACGATCCTTGGTCTGGCCGACGAATTCGGGCTCGGAGATGAAACACGACACCAGCGCGCAACCGCCGGTGATCAGGTCGTCGCGGGTGATCTGACCGGCTTTCTTGTTGTTGATCAGCTCACCGTAGGCCTTGATCCCCTTGAGAACCGCCGCCCAGAATCCGGCCACATGGGTGCCGCCTTCGGGCGTAGGGACGGTGTTACAGTAGGATTGAATGAACCCGTCGCGCGAGGGCGTCCAGTTGATCGCCCATTCGACCTTGCCGGGGGTTCCGAATTTCTCGTTAAAGTCCACGGTGCCGGCAAAGGGCTGCTCAGCATAGGTCGAGGAGCCGTTCATCGTCTCCTTCAGATAGTCCGACAGGCCGCCGGGGAAGTGAAAGGTGGCTTCGGTCGGGGTCTCGCCGTCGTCGATGGCGGATTTCCAGCGGATTTCCACGCCCGAGAATAGGTAAGCCTTGGAGCGGATGGATTTGAACAGCCGCGCAGGTTTGAACTTGTGGTGACCGAAGATCTCGGCATCCGCATGGAAGGTTACGGTCGTACCGCGCCGGTTCGGCGCCGCGCCGACCTTTTCGACTGGACCCAGAGGGATCCCACGCGAGAATCGCTGCTCGAACAGCGTTTTGTCTCGCGCCACCTGCACGACCATCGAATCCGACAAGGCGTTCACAACCGATGCACCCACGCCGTGCAGACCGCCCGAGGTCTGATAGGCCTTGCCCGAGAATTTACCACCCGCGTGCAGGGTGCACAGGATGACCTCAAGCGCGGATTTTTCGGGGAATTTGGGGTGCGGGTCGATCGGAATACCGCGCCCGTTGTCGCGTACCGTCAGGGCGTAGTCCGCGTGCAACTCAACCTCGATCCGGTTGGCGTGACCAGCGACCGCCTCGTCCATGGAGTTGTCGAGGATCTCAGCGACCATGTGGTGCAAAGCGCGCTCATCCGTGCCGCCGATATACATACCGGGGCGTTTTCGGACCGGCTCCAACCCTTCAAGCACCTCGATCGAGGAGGCGTCGTAGGTGGCGGTCGCGCTGGGCGTCAACAGATCGTCGGGCATCGGTGCTGCTCTTGTTTTTGAGTTTCCCCCATTATGGCAGGTGATGTGGGTCGGGGGAAGAGGGACCCGAGGTGTTGTGGATGGATTGCCTAAATGCCGGCGATTGACATCCTACAAAGACAGCCAAAGCGTCCCATCCCTGTATCCGCCACGCACGGAGTATTCCGGTTGCAAAACCGCGCCAAACTCCTCGGCCCAGTCGCGGAAGCGGTCGTTTGATACGACGATTGCCCCATAATCTTTAGCAACTTGCAGCACCAGGGGGTCGGCGGGCGTGCCGCTTTGGGCCACCGTGACGCGATCCTCGGGCAGGTTTAGAAGATCGGCAAGGGCGTTGTGGTGCAAGTAGCGGCCCTTGATCTTGTAGCCCACGTTAGCGTCGAAGACTACGCGGGGCGTTAGACCGGCGCCGGTCAGTTTCTCGACTACTTCTCGCACCGTTTCTATGCGAGGCTCGCCATCCTTCCAATGCATGACATTCGATCCATCAACAACAGCCCAGCTGCGAGGCTTGCGTTTGAGCCATCGTGGCAGGATCAAAAGCGCACTGGCTATGGCGCAAGGGGCAGCTAGCAAAAGCCAATCGGTAGAAATCAGAGAAAGGACGGCAAAGGCAGTAGCGGCGGAGGATAGAAGAAAAGCAAAAATGAGAATACGCACAGTGGCCTCTGAAAATGAATCGCGTTTAAGGTGAGAAATCTGGACGGAGTTCAATCCTTTTGGCATCTGTTTTCAATTCCGATTGATTGTTCGCCTCAAATGTAGCCAAGCTGTGTGTGACCTAAAGTGTTCAAGGAAAAAGGGGCCTCGTTTCAATGAGCTGGATCAAGACCGTGCCATTTCAGGAAGCGACCGGTAAGCTAAAAAAGTTGTATGATCGGGTAACTGGGCCCGACAATAACGTGGACAACATCATGATGGCGCATTCCTTGCGTCCGCATTCGATGGAAGGCCACATGACGCTGTACAAGAATGTGCTGCACCATTCGGCCAACACGATCCCCAAATGGTTTCTGGAGACGCTTGGCGTTTGGGTTAGCGCGTTGAACACCTGTTCCTATTGCGTCGAGCATCACTTCAACGGTCTGCAACGGCTACTGACCGATCCGCCAAGGGGGGATGCGATCCGCGCGGCGATTGAGGTGGGCGATCCAAAGGCCGCGCCTTTGAACGAGGCGCAGATCGCAGCGATGCACTATGCGCGCAAGTTGACCGAAGCACCTGGCGACATGGTCGAGGCGGATGTCACAGCCCTGCGCGACGCTGGGTGGGACGACGGAGAAATCCTCGAGATCAATCAGGTCTGCGCCTATTTCAACTATGCCAACCGGACGGTCTTGGGGCTTGGCTGTTCGACAAAGGGGGACGTTCTGGGGCTGTCGCCTAGCAACTCGGACAATCCCGATGATTGGGGACACCGCTAGTCTGGTCATCTCGGAAACCCCGGTTTTTTCGTCGAAATTCGCTCCAATTTGATCCCAATCAACGCAGGATCTTGCGCTTTCTGCTAGCTCGTTCTCAAGACAAGAACAACAAGAGGACAGCCGAATGGAAACGACCGCCCAGAAGAAACCCGAAGCCGTTAACATCAAGGTAGTGCCCACACCTGCACCCGAACCGGCCGTACCCAGCGCCGAGAAAATTCGGCACGCGTTCGAAAGCGGGAAGTACCCTTATGGTCGCAAGATGGCGCGCAAGGATTACGAGGCGCAGAAGGCCAAGTTGCAGGCCGAGTTGCTGAAGGTTCAGCATTGGGCTCAGGATACGGGTCAGCGTTTCGTGCTGTTGTTCGAGGGTCGCGACGCTGCGGGTAAGGGCGGTACGATCAAGCGCTTCATGGAACACCTCAACCCGCGTCAGGCGCGTGTCGTCGCGCTGAACAAGCCGACGTGGGAGGAGAAAGGCCAGTGGTACTACCAGCGCTACATTCAGGAGTTGCCCACCGTTGGCGAAATGGTGTTCTACGACCGCTCCTGGTACAACCGTGCGGGCGTTGAGCGGGTGATGGGCTTTTGCGATCCCAACGAGTATCTGGAATTCATGCGTCAAACCCCGGATTTGGAACGGATGCTGGTGCGCTCGGGCATCAATCTCTACAAATACTGGTTCTCGGTCACGCAGGAAGAGCAACAGCGCCGCTTCAAGAGCCGTGAAACCGATCCGTTGAAACAGTGGAAGCTGTCGCCCATCGACAAAGCGAGCCTGGACAAGTGGGACGATTATACCGAGGCGAAAGAGGCGATGTTCTTCTACACCGACACCGCTGACGCGCCATGGACCGTCGTCAAATCTAACGACAAGAAACGCGCGCGCCTGAACTGCATGCGCCATTTCCTGTCGACGCTGGATTATCCGGACAAGGACGCCTCGGTCGTCGGCGAACCTGATCCGCTGATCGTCGGTCAGGCGCATCATGTGATTCACCGCTCGGATCATATTCTGGGAACGGCGCTGCACCCGGACGCCAAATCCAACTAAAACGCAAAGTGGAAAGAAGCCGTTGAGTGAAAACATTCAACGGCTTCTTCATTTGGTTGGCATCTCTCTGAAGTATCACCTTGAGTTTTTAACTTCTGCCTTGATTTTGGGCAGGGCGCGGGCCTATGGCTGGCGAGATGACGAAAGTGATGACATATCCCGCCCATTTCCGGGCGATTGCTGTGCTTGGACTGCCGCTGGTTGGCGGGCATTTGGCGCAGTTCGCAATCGGCCTGACCGATACAGTGATGCTCGGCTGGTACGGGGTTGAGGCCCTGGCCGCAGTGACACTGGCAAGCAGCTACTACTTTGTGTTGTTCCTATTTGGGGCCGGATTTGGCTGGGCCGTTATGCCCATGGTGGCGACGGCCGCCGCAGAAGAGGGCGAGACCAACATCCGCCGCTCGACCCGCATGGGCTTGTGGCTGTCACTGCTCTATGCCGCGCTGATGATGCCGCTGCTGTGGTGGTCCTATCCAATCCTGATTGCCCTGAAACAGGAGCCGCAGGTGGCGCAGACCGCCTCGGAATATCTTCGCGTTGCAGGATGGGGGTTGTTTCCTGCGCTGCTGGTGATGGTGCTGAAGTCTTATCTGGCCGCGTTAGAGCGTACTCAGATCGTGCTATGGATCACCGTGATCGCTGCGGTCGTGAATGGCGTCACGAATTATGCATTGATCTTCGGCAATTGGGGTGCGCCCGAGCTTGGGGTCATGGGGGCAGCGATTGCGTCCGTGGTGACACAGATCGTGTCTCTGGTTGCGGTTATCATCTATGCGGTTCGGGTTCTGCCGGAGCATAGTTTGTTTCAACGCTTCTGGCGCCCGGACTGGGATATGTTTGGCCGGGTTCTGCGGCTGGGCGTTCCGATTGGCTTGACCACACTGGCCGAAGTCACGCTGTTTGCGACCTCAGCGATAATGATGGGGTGGCTGGGGCAGGTGCCGCTGGCGGCGCATGGGATTGCGCTCAACCTCGCTTCGGCGACTTTCATGGTGCATCTGGGCCTGTCAAATGCGGCGACCATTCGCGCGGGCAATGCGCTGGGCCGCCGCGACCGCGCGCATCTGGAGCGTGGCGCGATTGCGGTTACCGGCATGTCTCTGGTCGTGTCCGTGCTGACGATCATACTGTTCCTGACTTGTGCCGAGCCTCTGATCTCATTGTTTATGGAGGCCGACAACGCGCAGCGCGGCGAGATTTTGGCGATTGGCACAGGCCTTTTGGCCATGGCAGCCCTGTTTCAGCTGGTCGATGGTGCGCAGGTTATAGCGCTGGGCCTGCTGCGCGGGTTGCAGGATGCACAAGTGCCGATGATCATGGCGGCACTCAGCTATTGGGTGATCGGAATCCCGGCCTCTTACTATTTCGGCTTCGTGCAGGGCATGGACGGAATCGGCGTCTGGATGGGTCTCGTGCTTGGGCTGGCCTTTGCAGCCGTCCTGCTGATGGCACGGTTCTGGATGCGATCTGTCCGCGAGGTTGGCGTACCGGCCGAGTAGCCCTCAGCCGCCCTTCAGCCGGTCCGCTTTCTTGCGCACCAGAACCGAGCGCAGATCGTGCATCGCCATCAACAGCCGGTCGGTCACTTCTTCAAGCTGTTCTTCCGACGCTTTGGACTGCGCCCATTGCGTGGTCAGGTTTAGGTAGTCGACGGCTCGAAAAATATCATCGATATCGCGCTGGGCCAGCAGGGACTTGCGCGCGTCCATCCAGCGGGCGATCTCGGCCTTGTCAGCCTCGGTCAGGCTGCGTTGACCATGTGGCTTGACCTCTCCGTTGCGGATGTTGATGACCGCGATCTGATCCATCTCGATCCGCTGCTGCCGGTTCTCGGTGTCAATCTTGAACACCACGGCCCCGTTTTCTCTGACGCGGAAATAATACTCTGGCAGCTCTGCGGTCATGCGTGGCTCCGGCTTAGGTCAAAGAGGCACAGAAACGCTGGATACGCGTGCAGGCTTCGATCAAGGCCTCATCCGAGGTTGCGTAGCTGACTCGGAAGTTCGGCGACAGGCCAAAGGCTGCACCGAAGACGACGGCAACGTCATGTTCTTCCAATAGGGCGGTGGCAAATGCCTCATCCGAGTCGATCACCCTACCTTGCGGCGTGGTTTTGCCAATCAGCCCCGCGATTGAGGGGTAGACGTAAAACGCGCCCTCGGGCGTTGGGCAGGTGATTCCGTCGATGGCGTTCAACATGCCGACGACCAGATCGCGGCGGCGTTTGAATGTCTCATTGTTGGGGGCCAGAAAGTCCTGCGTGCCGTTCAACGCCTCTACCGCTGCCCATTGGCTGACCGAGCAAGGGTTAGACGTAGACTGGGACTGGATTTTGCGCATAGCGGCAATGATCTCGACCGGACCGGCGGCATAGCCGATCCGCCAGCCGGTCATCGCATAGGCTTTGGAGACGCCGTTGCAGGTCAGCGTGCGATCATAGAGGCCGGGTTCAACCTCGGCTGGGGTGCAGAATTCGAATCCGTCATAGGCGAGGTGTTCGTACATATCGTCCGACATGATCCAGACATGCGGGTGGCGCATCAGAACGTCGGTCAGCGCTTTCAACTCGTCCCGGCTGTAGCCCGCGCCTGTGGGATTCGAGGGCGAGTTGAAAATGAACCACTTGGTCTTGGGGGTGATCGCGGCTTCAAGTTGTTCGGCCGTCAGTTTGAAGCTGTTTTCCAACGTGGTCTCGACCACAACAGGCGTTCCGCCTGCCAGCAGAACCATATCGGGATAGCTGACCCAATAGGGCGCCGGGATCAGAACCTCATCGCCTTCGTTCATCGTTGCCATCAGCGCGTTGTAGAGCGTCTGCTTACCGCCCGTTCCGACCGAGATCTGCGCGGGCGTATAGTCCAGCCCGTGATCGCGTTTCATCTTGGCGCAGGCCGCCTGTTTCAGCTCGGCAATGCCATCGGGCGCGGTGTATTTGGTCTTGCCCGCAGCGATGGCTGCGACAGCTGCATCCTTGATGTTCTGCGGCGTATCGAAATCCGGCTCACCCGCGCTGAGGGCGATGATATCGCGCCCGGCGGCTTTCAACTCGGCCGCTTTTGCGGTCATCGCGACGGTCGGAGAGGGTTTTACGCGTGACAATGTCGCAGACAGGAAACTCATGAGCGGCCTCGGTTTGTATGTTCAACTTGTCTGTCATAGGGTGCGCCCGATTGACGATCAAGCTGTATGACACACCAGAATTGGAGACCCCGATGAACGACGAAACCGACTGGTACGGACCGGATGCTGCAACGTTCGGAGACAGACTGGCCGGGGCGCGCGAAGCGGCGGGGATGACGCAGTCACAATTAGCACGCCGTCTGGGGGTCAAGAAGGCGACGATCGCGGCCTGGGAAAACGACCTGTCCGAACCGCGCGCCAATCGCTTGTCGATGATGGCGGGCATGATCAATGTCTCGATCATGTGGCTGCTGACCGGGGAAGGCGAGGGCATGGAGGCCCCGGTAGAAGAGGGCGAAGCCAGTCTGGAACTGGCGGGCGCGGTTGCCGAATTGCGTGCCATTCGTGGCGAGATGCGGGCCAGCGCGGAGCGGGCCGCCCGGTTGGAAAAGAAACTGCGTTTGATGCTGGAGCAGGACAAGAATGACTGAAACACGCGAGGTTCGGATCAAACGCCTGCAGATGCGCTCCATGCGGCGGGGGATCAAAGAGATGGATCTGATCCTGTCGGCATATGCCGAGCGCAATCTGAACGCGATGGATGCGGCCGGGCTGGACTTGTATGACGCGCTTCTAAAGGAAAACGATCAGGACCTGTATCAATGGGTCACAGGGCAGGTGAATACGCCTGATCCTTTTGCTGAACTGATCTCGGATATCGCGCAAACGTTTCAAAAATAAAGAAAATCAGACTTAACCGATTTTTCGGAAATTCAGGTCATCGTGTCTGAAACGACACGACTGAATCGGAGGGTCGGATGAGTATGGAAATGCAGGTCTCTGCGTCTGGGGCCAAAGGCTTCATGACCAGTTATCTTGAGGCGCTCGCGCTGGTCGAGCGTCTGCATCGTCTGTTGCTGGATGTCATCAAGGATGAGTTCGAACGGGTGGGCGTGCTTGAAATCAATGCGGTTCAGGCGCTTTTGCTGTTTAACATCGGCGATCATGAGGTGACCGCCGGCGAATTGAAAAGCCGCGGCTACTATCAGGGTAGCAATGTCAGCTACAACCTCAAGAAACTGGTCGAGATGGGGTATATGCACCACCAGCGCTGCGAGATTGACCGGCGCTCGGTCCGGGTCCGTCTGACACCTAAAGGCCGCGAGATTCGCGATATCGTGTCCGAGCTGTTCCTGCGCCATGCCGAAGGGTTACAGAACCGCGGCGTTCTGGGGTCGGAAGGGATTGAAGATATCACCACTTCACTGCGTCGGGTCGAACGCTATTGGACGGACCAGATCCGCTATATTTACTGATCAGAGGCTTGGGATAGGATGATCCCTTGCAGCTCTCGGATCAGTTTGCGGGTCATGGCGTCCTCATAGGCCTCAAAACCCAGTGCAACCTCGACAAACGCATCAGGGCCGAGGATGACCCAAGCGTTGTAGTAGGCGGACAGCTCTCCAATCTGGACATCCCTTTGGTCGCCATAGTTGGAGTCGTCGACACCGATCACCAAACCGTTGATGGTGATGCCGTTGTCCTGCAGCAGCGCCTTGGCTGCGCGTGGGTGGAGGCCGAGATTGTGTTTCCCATCTCCGGACAAATCCAGAGTGCGCTTCCAACACTCCGGTTGTTGGTTCAGGAGGTCCGCGCCAAACAGCATCGCATCGCCCACGGCTGTGCCTTGCGGCGCGGCGCTGCGGGTCACGTCGCCCAGTCTTGCCGCGATCCTGCCTAGATCAGATTCGGTGCGGATTTCGGTCCATTTTACAAGCACGCGCTGATGGCCGGGTTCGCTCCACTCGAACACGGCCAGGCGAACGGGATATGCCGGGTTTGCCAAAAGGATTTTGCGGATTTCAGGGCGTCGCAACGCAGCGGCCAAACCATCGATCTGCAACCTGTACTCGTGAACGTCCACAGAGCCGGACACATCCAACCCAAGCGCCAGAGCTTGACGGCATTGCGCCGAAACGGATCCTGCTAAAAGGCAAACAACAAGCGCGAGCAACCTTGTCATCTATGGCCTGTTTCTTGCAGAGATCCCAATTGCAGGCCGCTCAATTCTCGTTCCAGCTTGCGGCGCATGGCACGCTCAAAGTCTTCAAACCCCTGCGCGATTTCAAGAAAAGCACCCGGTCCGTGCAGGACGTTTTCTTCGAAGAAAGGAACCAGAAATAACTCGCCCTCGAAATCGGCGGCATTGATCACCAACCCGTTCACCGTGACAGCGTCGAAAGGGAAATGCTTGTAGGCGATTTTGGGGCCATAACCATCATTGTTCGCCCCGTCGCCGGACAGATCGATGGTTTGAAACAGACAGTCCGGACCATCCTTTAGCATAGTGGCCCCGTAAGCCAGCGCATGCCCCATTGCGGTGGCAGACCCGGAATCTGACCGCTCGGACTGGCTGATCCGGGTTGCCGCGGCCAGCAGGTCGCCTTCGTTTTCGATCAACTTCCAGGGTAAGACAACGTGCTGGGTGGATCGGCCGCTCCATTCATAAACGGCCAGCGCAACAGGGGCGGGAGACGAGAAAAAAGCGGCCTGAACCTCGGGCGCGAGCATCGCGGCGGCAAGGCCCTGACGTTGCAGCGCATCCTCGGCCTGATCTACGGAGACCGAGATATCCAACGCCAGCAAAAGGGCCAACCGGCAGTCTTCGGCCTGCGCGGGGCTGGCCAACGCGGCCAGCCCCAGTGCTGTCAGAGTGCGGATCACCAGTGCCCGGTACTCTCCATGCTGCTCCATGGCTCGGCGGGCTCAAGTGCGTCACCGTTCTGCAGCAGTTCGACCGAGATATTGTCGGGCGAGCGAATGAACGCCATCCGACCATCGCGAGGAGGACGGTTGATCACGACGCCATTGTCCTGCAGGTGCTGGCAGGTCTCGTAGATGTTGTCGACGCCATAGGCGAGATGACCGAAATGACGACTGTCACTCGGCAGCGCATCGTCACCGTCCCAGTTATAGGTCAGCTCGAGCGGGCGATCCTCCTGCCCGGGAGGGGCCATGAAGATCAGCGTGAACCGGCCTTGTTCACTTTCGTGGCGGCGCGTTTCCTTCAGGCCCAGCAGCTCGTAGAACGCCATAGATTTCTCAAGATCCTTCACGCGGACCATGGTGTGCAAATATCTAAGCCCCATCTTGGCCTTCCTCCTTTTCTTCGCTTGATGCGCAGCTTAGCGCGGTTGCGCGAGGTGTCGAGAGGGGCCGGGAACACGATTTCGAACTTCGCGCGGTTTACGGCAGATATCGCGGTTCCAGTGGTGGAGTTGACGATATATAGTGGGCATCGACTCATTCTTGGAAAGGATAATTTCATGCCTCTGTCTGCCGACCAACTGGCCGAGATCGAAGCGCAGCGCGCGCAATCGCATCCAACTCGCCGCGTTGTTGCACCGGGCATGGAAGACCATCTGTACACGGCCCATCAGGTGTTGGACCACGGTTTTGTCCGGGTCATCGACTATATGGGCGACGATGCAGCCATTTGTCAGGCGGCGCGCGTGTCCTACGGCAAGGGCACCAAATCCGTGCAAAATGATGAGGGCCTGATCCGCTATCTGATGCGTCACTGGCATTCGACGCCGTTTGAGATGTGCGAGATCAAGCTGCATGTAAAGCTGCCGGTTTTCGTCGCGCGCCAGTGGATTCGCCACCGGACCGCCAATGTGAACGAATACTCGGCGCGCTATTCGATTCTCGACCGTGAGTTCTATATTCCCACCCCTGACCACGTGGCCGCGCAGTCCGAGGTCAACAACCAGGGTCGAGGGTCCGCCTTGGAAGGGGAAGAGGCCGCGCGCGTGCTGGAAATCCTAAAGGCCGACAGCGCCCGCTGCTATGACAATTATGAGGCGATGATCAATCAGGACGGGCAACAAGGTTTGGCGCGCGAACTGGCGCGGATGAACCTGCCCGCAAACATCTATACGCAGTGGTATTGGAAGGTGGACCTGCACAATCTGTTCCACTTCCTGCGTCTGCGCGCTGACCCGCATGCCCAATACGAGATCCGGGTCTATGCCGATATGATGTGCAAGATCGTCGCCGATTGGGTGCCTTTCGCCTATAGGGCGTTCGAGGATTATCGGCTGGGTGCCGTTAACCTCTCGGCCCAAATGGTCGACAGTCTGCGTCGGATGTTGGCAGGTGAGACTGTGACCCAGGAGAACTCGGGCATGACGGCGCGGGAATGGCGTGAGTTCGAGGGCGTAATCCGCAAGGATTGAGGCTCAGAAGCATATCTTTTGTATATACGTTTTGTCATGAAGCTGTTACATTGGCTTCATGACTTATCTGTTTCGCCTGATCCCATTGTGTCTTGTGCTGGCGTCACCGACGCAGGCCAAATCGCCCATAGCCGAAATCCTGTGTGAAGCGACCCCTCGGCTGCAAGAGAAACTGACCCACCAATTCGGCGCCGAACGCGTCGCGACCGGAATGCGCGGGCCCGAGCAGATCATGGAGGTCTGGAGCAGCGACCGCGGCGACTGGACCATGGTCGTTACTTACGCGACAGGAACGTCCTGCATCGTGGCAATGGGCGAAGACTGGCATGCCCGCACCAAAGAAAAATCGACACGTGGGTAACGCCGATTGCTAGGGAATATTTGGCTGACGGCCTGAAATTGGCCGTCAGCCTTGATTGGAAACACCCCACATCTGGCGGGGTGGAAGTTACAACGGCTTCAAATCAGCTGCCATCTGGCGGCCGTCACGCCCGTCCTGCAACTCGTACGAGACTTTCTGATTGTCTGCGAGTCCGGTGAGGCCGGATCGTTCTACGGCCGAGATATGAACAAACACATCTTTGCCCCCCTCATCAGGGGCAATAAACCCATAGCCTTTTGTAGTGTTAAACCATTTCACGGTGCCGGTTGGCATGTCCCGTGTCTCCTTCTACTTGCGCATTGTCCCACAAATTGGTGGGGGCTGTGTCGACGTCATGGCGTACCGGGCTGATTTCTGGGTCAGATACAGTCCGAAACGCACGTTTCGTCTTTTTCAACATTGCACGGTAAAGTAAAAAATCAAGAATTACCGCTGGAAACCAACCAGTTTGCATAAAAAAGTTACAAATGCAGGAGCAGCTCAAAAATGCGCCTTTATGGTTTGAAAAACTGCGATACGTGCCGTAAGGCGCTGAAATCGCTGCCAGAAGCGAATCTCGTGGATGTAAGAGCAGACGGAGTTCCGGCTGAGACCCTTTCGCAAGCTTTTGCCGCGTTCGGCGAGGCTTTGCTCAATACACGGTCAACAACCTGGCGTGGATTGGACGATACCGAGCGCGCGCGGCCACCGTTGGAGTTGCTGGCCGATCACCCAACGCTGATGAAGCGCCCTCTGATCGAAAAGGACGGAGAGTTGTTTCTGGGTTGGACCGCTGAAACGCGGTCCTCTCTTGGTGTTGCGTAGCCGCGTACCTATCTGCTGATACGAACTGTAAGGGAAGTTACATGCGAAACGCTGCCATGATTTTGGGCGTCATCGCCGGTTTGATCGGTATGATTGTCGGGTTTTTCGGATATGGCTATGTCGAAGCCATCAAGCATTTTGGCGATATCGAAGGGATTGCCGAGCAGGTGGATAACCCCGACCTGATTCAGGCGGCCTCGATCCTTGCGCCTCTGTTGGCGATCGCGGGCGGGGCCATGGCCCATGCGCGGGCGTTGATTGCTGGGATCCTGCTATTGGCCTCGGCTGCTGGGATGTACTACGCGTTCGGTTTCGGCGTTTTCACCATGTTCCCAATCGCTTTTGCCGCAGTGGCCGGGGTGCTCGGGCTCGTCGCGGGAAAACCGGACGAACCCAAGGCTCATTTCTGAGTTATTTCAGGCGCAGGATGCGATCCAGCGACAGCGGGCCTGCGCCATTGATGACCATCACCAAGAACAGGAAAGTCCACATAGTGCGCTGATCCACCAAATCAGGCGCCGCATTGAACAGGCTTCCGAGTTTCACGCCATGGCCGGTCACGTCGACAATGGTCTGCACCCAGACAAACCCGATCATTGCGACCGCGGCCAGACGCGTGAAAAGACCAACCAGCAGCAGTGCGGGCAGGACAAACTCGGCTACGGTGCCAAGGAAGATTACGATCCGCTGGAAGAACGTCATCTGCGTGACGTCCCACAGCACGGCTTCGGCAGCTTTCGGAAAGATCTGCCCAAATGCACCACTGGAGGGCGAGAAGATCGACCCATCAATCTTTAGCATCGCCGAGTTCCAGTAATAGACGAGCAATACAGCGATAAACACGAGCCGGGCGAGGGTTGGCGTCAGCCAACCGGACGTATGGTCCACCTTTCCCAAAACGGAGTTGTGGATTGAGATGAGCGCAGTCATGACTCCAGCCTTTCGATAGTCACAGAGGTTATTGCACCGCCTTGCAAAAGCAGTGCCAGAGTGGTTCCAAGATCAAAGTCGGGCGTGTCAGCAGCGGTTTTTTCGAACGCGCTGCCGATGGTGTCGCCCGCTTGCATATGTGCGATCCAGTCTGCGCCGCCTTTTGGCAATAGATGCGGGGCGGGATCATATTCGGGGCGGGTGACTAGAACGTCCTCAGCCTGAGCCACCGGTTTTGGGGCGTCCGCTTCCGAATTGTAGCGCCAGATCGCGTTGATCGGCCAATCCGACCGGATCACCCGCATCGCCGGGGCAAAACTCAGCCGCGCGCGCATCACGTCTTCGGGGGGAACGTCCAGCGCATCGGCGGGCGCAGGCGTGCTGTCTGCCGCGTGGTAAGAGTGGCGCAAGGCAAGTTCCAGCCGCGCCATATCGGCAAGGTAGCCCAGATGGGACAGCTGAGGCATTCCGGCGACAAAGGTGGGAAACTCCTCACCATAGAACATCATCAACGGGGATGTAGGCGGGTGCTGGCGTAGGAAAATGCCCGAAAGGCCATCCATATTCTGCGGCCCCAGCAGCTTGGTGATCACGGGAAAGGCCTGCTGCATAGCCTCGGTCAGTGAGACAGCAACATTGTTGCGATAGACGCTGAACCGACAGCCAGCGGGTTGGTTTTCGGAATCCAGCAACCCTTCCGGGACTGGGGTAGAGGCGTCCAGAAGCGCGGCGCGGAACTGGGTTTGCGACACGCTCATGCCGGGATCCGCTCCAGTGCCGCCTGGGCGCGCACGGCCTCGTCCCGCAGGACCGGCCAGTCGGGGACATCCGTGTCCCACTCGACCAGAAGCGGCTTTGGCCCCGACCGATCCAGAACATAGTCCAAAAGCGCCCAGACCGGATCAACGACCTCACGTCCGTGGCTGTCGATCAGCAGAGGTTTACCGTGGTCGTCTTCGCCTTCATCGTGACCGCCGAGGTGAATCTCACCAACCTTTTCAAGCGGATAGGCATCGATATAGCCTTGGGGCGAGAAGTCCAGATTGGTGGCGGAGACAAAGACGTTGTTCACGTCCAGCAACAGCCCGCATCCGGTTCGGTTCGAAACTTCGCGCAGGAAATCGGGCTCGGACCAGGTGCTTTCCTCAAACGCCAAATAGCTGGAGGGGTTTTCGAGCAGCATTTGCCGTCCAACCACCTCTTGTACATGGTCGATATGATCGCAGATGCGGGTCAATGTGGCATCGGTATAGGGCAGGGGCAGAAGATCGTTCAGGAAGTGGCTGTCATGGGTCGACCAGGCCAAATGCTCAGAGAAGCTGGCCGGGTTCAACCAGCCGACTAGATGTTTCAATCGCGCCAGATGGTCGGCATCCAGCGGGCCTTCGCCGCCGATGGACAGGCCAACACCGTGGACCGAGATTGGGAATTGTTCTGACAGATGGCGCAGTTGCGCCAGCGGACGACCGCCGTCTCCCATGTAATTCTCGGCATGGATTTCCAGCCATGCGACAGGCTGTGCGTGTTCAAGGATCTGTGCAAAGTGCTGCGGTTTATACCCAACACCCGGCGCTGCGGGCAGTCGGTTCGACCTGAGTGCGTCGTCCAGCATGAGGCAGTTCCTTATGATCACGTGAAAAGGGGCGGGCGAATTGGCCCGCCCCTTGGATCTCGTATGGCAGATATTATGCCGGCAGGTCGCGGTTCAGTTCTTCCAGCGAACCTTTGCGCGGGGTGCCGTCTGCCTGTGCAGGCAGTTCGATATCGGCGCAGGTGCCTGCATCAACCAGAGTCCAGGCGTTGCCCTGATAGTCAACGGTCGAGGTGCCCGCGCATGTGGTGCCGGGGCCTGCGGCGCAATCGTTCTGACCGGCCAGCGAAACGCCATAGCATTTCTCTTTCGCTTGTGCGGAGGCGGTGGTTGCTGCGCCCGAAACGGCGGCTGCGACTGCTGTTGCGATAACCAGGGATTTGGCTGTGTTCGACATCTCGGTAATCCTTTTGATGACTGCGTATGTCTGCTTGTGACAATGACAAAGGTAACGACTAGTGAGCCACAGTTAAATTCACGAGGCCGTGTCTCACAAGCGCGTCAGGCATTGTCATGCCCTCTTGCAGGTTAACAAATTGTTTTTGAATTGAAAAATGGAAAATGTTTCAATCCGGCCCCGTTTTCAGGGCCGGATGAGGGGTCAGAAACTGACTTATGTTACAGCAGGTCTGGCGGGGTGGCTGCCTTGGACAGCTCATTTGTTACAGTCTCAAGAGATTGAACCTGTGTTTGTTTTTGGCCCAGACGGCGGACACTGACGGTGCGCTCATCCACTTCGCGGTGACCCACGGCCAGAATGACCGGAACCTTGCCGACCGAGTGCTCGCGGACCTTGTAGTTGATCTTTTCGTTGCGGATATCTGCCTCAGCCCGGACACCAGCGGCGCGGAGCGTTTCAACAACTTCGGCGACGTAATCATCAGCATCCGACGTGATTGAGGCCACAACGACCTGTCGTGGCGCCAGCCAGAACGGCAACTTACCCGCGTGTTCTTCGATCAGAATGCCGATGAACCGTTCGAACGACCCAAGGCAGGCCCGGTGCAGCATGTAGGGGCGATGCTTGGACCCGTCCGCGCCTATAAAGTTCGCATCCAGTCGCTCGGGCAAGTTGGGGTCGACCTGAAGCGTGCCGCATTGCCAGTTCCGGCCGATGGCATCTGTCAGAGTGAACTCCAGCTTCGGACCGTAGAACGCGCCTTCGCCTTCGAGGACCTCATACTCATACCCAGCGGCCTTGCAGGCATCGCCCAAGGCTTTCTCGACGAAATCCCAGCTTTCATCGCTGCCGATCCGCTTTTCCGGACGGGTGGACAGTTTGATAGTCCAGTCGTGGAAGCCAAGGTCGGCATAGACCTTCGACAGGAAGGCGATGAACTTCGCGGTCTCGGATTCGATCTGATCCTCTGCGCAGAAGATGTGACCATCGTCCTGAGTGAAGCCGCGCACCCGCATGATTCCGTGCAGCGCGCCCGAGGGCTCATAGCGCGCGCAGGAGCCGAACTCGGCCATGCGCAGCGGCAGGTCGCGATAGGATTTCAGGCCCTGATTGAACACCTGCACGTGGCAAGGGCAGTTCATCGGCTTCAAAGCGTTGATCGCCTTTTCGCGGGCATGCTCTTCGTCGACTTCAACGATGAACATGTTTTCCTGGTACTTGTCCCAGTGGCCCGAAGCCTCCCACAGTTTGCGGTCTACGACCTGTGGGGTGTTGACCTCGACATAGCCGTCACGGTCCTGCATCCGGCGCATGTAGTCCTGCAGGGTGGTGTAGATTTTCCAGCCGTTGGGATGCCAGAACACCTGACCCGGAGCCTCTTCCTGCATGTGATACAGGTTCATCTCTCGGCCCAGCTTGCGGTGGTCGCGCTTGGCGGCCTCCTCCAGCATGTTCAGGTGCGCTTTGAGCTTTTCCTTTCCGGTGAAGGCTACGCCATAGATGCGCTGCAACATCGCGCGGTCGCTGTCGCCACGCCAATAGGCGCCCGCAATGCTCATTAGCTTGAAGGCGTCGCCCGGCAGTTGACCGGTGTGCTGCAGGTGCGGGCCGCGGCATAGATCCTGCCAATGGCCGTGCCAATACATGCGCAGAGGCTCATCACCCGGAATGGCTTCGATCAGCTCGACCTTATAGGGCTCGTTGTTGGCCTTGTAGAATTCGATCGCACGGTCACGCTCCCAGACCTCGGTTGTGACGGGGTCTCGCTTGTTGATGATCTCTTTCATCTTTTTCTCGATGAGGCCGAGATCTTCGGGCGTGAATGGCTCTTCGCGGTCAAAGTCATAGTACCAGCCGTTTTCGATAACGGGTCCGATGGTGACTTTGGTCGCGGGCCAGATTTCTTGCACCGCGCGGGCCATGACATGCGCCAGATCGTGGCGGATCAACTCATTGGCCTGCGCTTCATCCTTCATGGTGTGGATGGCGATTTGGGCATCTGCATCTATGGGCCATTGCAGGTCCCAGTGCTGACCATTCACTGTGGCTGAGATGGCCTTTTTCGCCAGCGAAGTTGAGATATCGGAAGCCACCTGCGCAGGCGTTACACCTGCGTCATAGGAACGTGCATTGCCATCGGGAAAGGTGAGAGAGACGGATTTTGAATCCAGGGCCATATCGGCTCTCCTCGTCGGTTTGGCGCCCACTGAACGCCCGGTTGCGGGTATCGCCAATTAAGGTTCTGAAAACAGTAATTTTTCTGGACGTTTCGGCGTCACTCGTCACTGTTTTGTGGCTTTTGGCGACAATAAAGCCACGAGGCGTCTCATATAGCGATTGTCAGGGCGGTGCAATCACTGTCATGCACCGTATGGCCCGCCCTCCTGTAAGTCGCCGAACACTGCCCATGCCTCGTGGCAGGCGTTTGCTAGTAGTTTGTCATCCTCGGGAATGCTGTTCTTGAAATTGGGGTAGGACATGCGGTCGCCCAAGTTCATCAGCACGGTCACAAGGTGGTTACGCGGTATGAATGCCCGGTAGCGATAGTCGCCGTCCGGTGTTTCGATAACGCGGCCATCCATGCCGTATGGGCGCAGAAGTTCGGCGTCCTGAGCGCGGCGGAACCGAAGACAGACGCGAGACCCCATGTTCAGCCCACTAGTTTTGCCGTCCTCATCCTTTGCAACGGCAGAGAAAAAGCCCGATCCCTCGGGCGTCGAGAATGCTACCCACATATGCAGGTCCTCCTAATTTTTTGGAAAAGGGCGCATTTTTTATCAAATACAATTAGGGTCGTCAACTCGAGGGGGCTTACGTGCGCGGGCGCATGGCCTGTAGGCACAAACCCAAACCTCTACACCTGGCAGGAGCTAGGTGATGGTTGGAGACTATTCGTCGTCATCCAGTTTTGCCTCAATCACCTTCTGTTGAGCCAATCTTTCTGGAAGGCGGTCGCTGATGTCTTTGAGCCGCTGTGTTGGATTGACGCTCATACCTACAGTTCCGCTGTGGGTGTGCGTGATGCTAACGCCATCAGCGCGTCCGAATGCTTGGTCCTGAGCTAGGGCCAGCAAGGCAATTTGTTCTTTGCCCGAAAGTTTTCCTGATACAAATTCACCATTCTCATCTCGGCGATTGAAGAGTTCGTCCATCGACAACAGATCGTTCATGCGTTTCACAGCGATCTCGCCGTTCGACTGGATCAACTTTCTTGTCTCGGGGTCCAGCTTGGGTCGCCCACCCGGATTACCGGACTGACCGGGCTTGAAGAGCGGTGTTGGCATAGTGGACTCCTCTGTTCTCAGAAGGTGAAGGCACCAAGAGATAAGTATATCTTTTGTATAGCATAATGGATGCCAAATTGCGATCATTTGCGCACTCTATAGGCGCACCAGATAAGGCCGCATTTATGTCTCTCTCTCAAATTTCCTAGGGATGCTGTACAAATGCATTCAGGATTAGCGTAGCCGTGGCTTTCGTCATCGTGGGCTGAACTGTTGTTCGCCACCTATCTATCCGAGAGGTTGAGGTAAGTGAGGCAGATTAATGTGTAACCTCTATTCGAATACGACCCCGGCAGATGCGATGCGGCAGCTATTCGACGTCGCTTTAGAAAAAGACAGGCTCGGAAACGCGGAACCGCTTCCAGCAATCTACCCAAAGCACATGGCGCCTATCGTCAGGAAAGACGAAGACGGGGCGCGTGAACTCGTGTCTCTGTCCTGGGGGTTTCGAACGACCAAGAAATCAAAAAAGACTGGCGCCATCCTGCAACCTCATGCCTGGAACAATGCGCGGGACGACAAGGTCCTGAAGAGCGGGCTGTGGAAGAACAGCTTCGAAGAGCGCCGTTGTCTCGTACCTGCAAGTTCGTTCTGCGAGGCGCAAGGGCGCGATCCAGCCACATACCACTGGTTCGCGCTCAAGGGCTCCGGGGCTCGCCCACCATTTGCGTTTGCCGGGATGTGGCAAGTATCGCGATACGAAGGCAAAGAAGGGCGAGAAGAGGTTCCAGCGTACACAGTGATAACCACCTCAGCGAATGACATTGTGCGTCCGATACATCCGCAGAGAATGCCAGTCATTCTCCGTTCTAGTGACTATGAGGTCTGGTTGGATGGCAGCGCGGCGCAGGCCTTTGAACTGCTAAAGCCCTATGCCTCAGATGAGATGGATATCGTCAGATCGGGCGTAGGAGAAAAGTCTGACACTAGTCTTTGAACTGGATGGTGTTTGAGAGAGTTCCCGTCAATGAATGTCCGCTTACAATCTCGCCTCAGACATCCGACGATTTTTGTGAGATGACTGCTTCGAGCCCAATGCGGAAGTGACACGGCGCTGACCCTCGCAGCTGCGGCAACGCTACGGTTGAAGCCGATAGCCGCATCGCAGAAGGAAAAGCTGCCGTTCGTCCCAACCGCAGCAGGTTTTTGGCGGCCAATGTCTCACTTGCGGACAAAACGAACCTTCAATCGAAGATTCTGAACGTCCGCTCTCCTATTCCTGAGCGTGTAAGTGTTTCGCCCATTCCTTACTGAAGTTGCCGAGTGGGCAGAGATGATCATAGAGGTGTTGTCCCAGATCAGTCGACGCATATCCTTCGGCAACGCGATGAACAAATCCCGCCGCTTGAAGCTCCTTCAGTCGGGTGTTGAGTGCCGCAGGTGAGATTGTTTCGCATTCTTCTTGCAGCTTTCGGAATGTGCATGGGCCAGCCTCGCTCAACGTCCAAAGGACTCCCATAGCCCAATGCCGTCCAAGCAGGTCGAACAGAGCCATAATGGGCGCGCCGCTTTTTGAGCCACGAACAGGCTGACCTGGTATCGGTATCTTAGTCACTTGCTATACTTTCTGTAGCAACCTATATTGCTATGCAATTTGTAGCAACCCCAGCCGGTATTGCCAATGATCAAGACACACACTTACGAAATCCGTGATGATCGGTTCAAACGCAGCATCAAACTGGATGAGCCGATCGATCAAATCTGGACAGGCGGCAAATGGACAGAAGGACCGGTGTATTCTCCGGCGTTCAGATGCCTGATTTGGAGCGACATTCCTAATGATCGACGGCTCCGGTGGGACGAACTAACCGGAGCAGTCGGAGACATCCGCTCAGGCCTCCGATGCTACACGAATGGCTCAACGCTCGACCGGCAAGGGCGGATCGTGGCTTGCGAGCATGGGACGCGCAGTGTCACCCGGATTGAGCATGATGGGTCGGTTACGACTCTGGCCAGTCATTTCGAGGGAAAGCGGTTCAACAGCCCCAACGATGTTGTGGTGCGATCAGATGACACGATCTGGTTCAGTGACCCGGCCTACGGGATCGAGTCTGACTACGAAGGGTTTCAGGCAGACCCAGAGCTTGACGGTGAACATGTCTATCGTCTCGATCCGGCCACCGGCGATGTCACACAAGTGACTACTGACTTCGCCTGTCCAAATGGACTTGCATTTTCGCTAGACGAGCAAACGCTGTATATTGCTGACAGTGGTGGCACGCGTTACGCAAGCGGAGAGCATCATATCCGCGCGTTCTCCGTGGGTGCAGACGGCAAGCTCTCAGGCGGGGATGTCTTTGCTGAATGCGAAGAAGGCGTCTTTGACGGATTTCGGCTCGATAACCAAGGCCGTATCTGGACGAGCGCAAAGGACGGCGTTCATTGTTACCACCCGGATGGCACACTGCTGGGCAAGATTTTCGTCCCAGAAGAGGTCTCGAATGTTTGCTTTGGCGGGCCGAAACGCAATCGCCTGTTCATTACCGCCTCCACAAGCGTATATGCAGTCCTCCTGCCAACAACTGGCGCTTTTCTGTTCTGATGGCAGAGGCAACTATGCTGAAGACCTTAACGGGCCGCGCGTTTCGTCTTGTCCAAGGCGCACAATTGAGAGTTACCAATACCTTCGGCTCTCAGGTAATCGACGCGCGGGCGTTCATGGCTGATGACATCGACTTAACCGCGTTCTGGGCCAGCAAGGCAATACGGTATCAGTCCCGTGCAAACCTGCGGGCAACCGATGCTCCGGTTCCGTCTCCGACAGCTGTAATCAGACAGACTTTATCGTTCCCGGCAGCTCTCCTTTGGGAAAGCGCAGCTCGTATCAAGCTGCTCTAAATCAAAGATTTCATATCCGCAGCGAATGTCGGAAACGCATAAAGCGAGGACTTGAGATCGCTGGCAGAGATGCTGTGACGCATGGCCATGGCAAAGAGATGGATCAGTTCGTCACCGTGATGGCCCAGAATATGAGCACCCAGAACTTGATCGGTACTCTTGTCGACTAAAACCTTGGACCAGGCTGCCGTTTCCGCATAGGTCTTGGTGGAAAACCAACCGGACATATCAGAATCCGTAACTGAGACATCGAGACCCTTTTCCCGCGCTTCGGCTTCGTTCAGGCCAACGGTGCTGAGCGCTGGAACGGTGTAGACGGCGCTGGGGATCACGCTGTAATCCGGCCTTTTTGTTGGTCCATGCACGATGTTGTGGCCGACAATCTGACCCTCATACGTTGCGATGGGAGAAAGTTGAGCGGAGCTGATGACAGCATCGCCCGCAACCCAGACTGAAGAGTTGGAGGTGGACCGCATCGTATCGTCGATCAGAATGCGCAGTCCGTCATGCTCGACACCGGCGGCATCGAGGTTAAGCCCGTCGATATTGGCGACGCGGCCTGCGCCGTTGACGGCGCGCTCGGCCAAAAGACTTTGATTTCTCCCGTCATGTTCGAATTCAACGCGCAACCCGTCGGCAGTCTTCTCGATTGCCGTCACCGATACTCCGGTTTTGACCGCTACGCCCAGCCGTTCGGTTTCCGCTTGCAGAGCCGAGACGGCGTCGCTGTCCATACGTGGCAGCAACTGTGGCAACGCTTCAAGGATTATCACCCGCACACCGGCTCGTGCGAAGACGTGACCGAACTCCATGGCAATGACGCCGCCGCCAATGAAGACAACTTCTTTCGGTAGTGTCGCATCGGACAGAACCTCGTCGGACGTGATCATGTGCTCGCTGCCGGGAATAGGCAGAGGCCTTGGCTTCGATCCTGTTGCGATAACGATGTCCTTGCCATGTATAATCTGACCGTCGACCTCAACCTCGTTCGGCCCGACAAAACGCGCAGTGCCTCGAAAGACATCCCCGCGTTTTTCGGCCAGCGCCTGCATGGCTTCAGGGATGAAACCAATCAGATTCTTCTCTCGCTCGATCAGTTTCGCCCAATTGAGCTTTGGCTTGCTGACTTCGATCCCGTGGATGGGCGCTTGTTCGATCTCGTGCATTGCATGGGCAGCTGCCACAAGAACTTTTTTTGGCGTGCAGCCGCGATTGGGGCAGGTCCCGCCAAAATCGCGCGCTTCGATAAAGGCAATGGATTTTCCGGCTTCATGTGCCACGGATGAAACACCGAACCCGGCATTGCCCCCACCAATAATGATCACATCATATGACTCGCGCATATTGTTACTCCTCTCGTTCTAATTTCCGATTGCGGATCTTTGTCTATGGAGATCACGTGGCGGAACCGAAACTTTCGGTGTGGCTCTGCTCGGCGGGAACGCCTTGGCTTTCCAGGTCAGCCTGCACGTCGCCCATGAAACTGACTGGTACGCACAAAAAGTAATGCGCGTCAGGTTTTTCGATCAGTCGAGCAAGCAACGCTCCGGTGACGCGTCCCCGGGAATTGTATTCGTGGCCATAGACATCTCCAGTTGCCGGTCTGCTAACGGTTAGGCAAGCTCACGCGCGATATGACGTGCCTGGGCCTGAGCTGAGGCAACCGAAGCTTTGTGACGCTCATCGGCAAATTCCTGATACTCGGCCGCAGCTTCGAACATGCGTTCTGCGCCCAGGTACTTGCGCAATGTGCTGATATGCGCAGAAAGGTGGCCCGAGTCATTGCGAATCCCACCGTTCTCAAAGCCGAATTCGCCAGCCGATGTCAGCAGCACCAGTGTTTTTCCGGACATGATCGGTTCCAGAGGGAAGTCACCGCGCGCCAAGTCAAACGTAAATGTCTTGTTGATCCGGATGATCTGATCAAACCAAGCCTTCAGGGCTGCGGGCATGCCGTAGTTGTACATGGGCGTCGAAATCAAAAGGATGTCGGAGCGGTCGATCTCGTCGATCAGCGTATCAGACAAGCTGATCAAAGCGCTCTGTTCAGGAGTGCGTTCCTCTTCTGCTGTAAAGACGGACGCGATCCAATCGTTGGAAATGAAATCCGGCGGGGTCATTCCGACGTCACGCACAATAATTTCGACGTCCGGATCAACCGTTTTCCATTCTTCCACGAAACTGTCCGCCAAAGCGCGGGAAATGGAGTTATAGGCCGCAACAGGGTTATCGGTGCGGCGCACGCTGGCGTCAATTCTCAGTATTGTGGTCATCTTGTCACCTAGTCAGTTTGCAATGAACCATTCAAAGGTGAAGCCAGAGACGCGTAGGTACAAATGAAGAGAATTCTGAATAGAGTGAACTGACCTCAGCCATCTCTAATCGCTAAAAAAATCTTCTCCAGATAAGACGCCGTCGCTAGTACATCCGCGTCCCTGTTTGCGCCGCCGCTCAAGGATAGGCTAACCCCCGGTCTCCGTTCTCCAAATGGAATGGAAATTGTTGGCGCATTGAGGAAAGCGGCTTTCATCGATACCGACAGGATACGGGCGTTTTCCCGTGCAAAGACCCCTTTATCGCGGGTCACGGCTTGAACAGACGGCGGGTACGACGGCAATGTCGGGTAAAGCAGCATCTTCCCTGCCAGTTCCCTGCCAAAGTCTGAGATGAGTGCCCGCCGGATTTCCAGCAATGCCTGCAGATCTGTGTCAAGGATTGAAGCCGCCTGAGTAAGGCGATCCTGCACATTTGGGTCCAGTCTGGCCTGCTGATCTCCGACCAGATTTGACAGAAGACGAAAGGCTTCGGCACTCACCAGCGTTCCATAGGTTTGGAAGACCTCCGTGACACGAGTAAAACTTCGGATATCAACCCTTTCCAATTCGACGCCATACTCGGACAAATGCTGCTGGGCCTGTTCGTACATAGCCTTAATTTCCGGGGTAAATCCCACCAGGGCGTCTTCCCTCAGGCACAGAATATGACGGCAGGCGTGCCCGGTTTCTTTGCAATCCGACAAAACGCGATCTACAGCGCAAATCTGACTGACGTTAAAAGCGAGTGAGCCTGGCATATCCAGAGAAGGCGCCAGTGGTAAAATCCCGGCGCTTTCATAGCGGCCCATAGTTGGGCGAAACCCCACAAGGCCCTGACAGGCGGCCGGAATGCGCACGGAGCCGGAGGTGTCTGTGCCCAAGGCGATGTCGGCCAAGCCTAAGGCAACGGCTGACGCCGACCCGCTCGAGGATCCTCCGGGTACCATTGTGCTATCCAACGCATTCAGAGGGGTACCGAAATGCGGATTAACTCCGAGCCCGGAGAAGGCGAACTCCGACATGTTCACATGGCCCATAATGATCGCGCCCGCAGAACGGAGCCTGGCCACGATTGGGGCGTCGTTGTCTGCTGGTTGAGGATCGATGGCCAAAGATCCCGCATGGCTTCGGAGCGCTTGCACGTCGATATTGGCCTTCACCGCAAGAAACTGGCCGTCCAACGGGCCAAGCAGACTCCCTGCGGCCTGCCGCGCGGCGGCAGATCGGGCATCCTGCAACAGTCTATCTGGCGCAACGCTAAGGAATACCTCGCGCTGCGTATCGAGCGAAGCCAGGAAGTCGCGCGCCCGTTGAAGGATATTCATGTCGTCAGGACCGGAGCCTTATAATAAGGCAGTTCTTCAACCCGTACGCTTTGCCGGTCTGCCTCATATTGCGCGCGCACGTGCTGCGCGATCTCTCCGAGAGTGGCGAACCAGACGTCACCCCTGTTCAAGATGGTTTCCATCCATTCTTCCACCTGCCGCCACCGCGCCAAACGCCCGGTCAAGAAGGGATGCCAAATACCGATCCAGAAGCCACCTTCTTCGTACTGGGCTTCGAATTCCTCCCAAAATGGGGTCAGCCCGGCGCGTGGCCCGGCGACGGGCATCATGTAGCCAATCTCCTCAAAATGGGCGAATTGCGGCCAGTCGTCGGTCCCCCAATGCGGTGGAAGTTCGACCAAAGTCCGCCCGCCGGATCGCATGAGATATGGCACATCATCCGCCATCAGCGAACTGTCATAGTCGAATTCATGCTTGTTCAGCAGGTCGATGACGGCTTGCGTCACATTGTAAACCGGTGCGCGATAACCTTTTGGCACATTGCCCAAAACCCGCTTATGCGACTCCAGCGCGCGTTCAAACCAATAGGCTTGTTCGGACGGGCTGTGGTTTGTCGGGTCTTCGTGCAAATAGCCATGATGACCGATTTCATGACCATCTTTCAGGATGGCTTGCATAGCATCTGGATATTGCTCCACGACCCATCCTGGGGCGAAGAAGGACTGTTTCAGCCCGAGACGTTTGTAAGTTTCTAGAATCCGAGGGATGGCAACCGTCGGCCCGTAGCGCCCCATGGAGATCGGATAGAGGCGATCATGCCCGTCGACCGGCTTTGCGATATGGATCAGGCTGTCCGCATCGATATCAAAGGTGATCGCACAGGCGCATCGCGCGCCGTTTGGCCAGATTATTTTCTTCTGCATGGTTTTGCTCCTCTGTCACAATTGCGGGGCGTTGTTCGTCAGCCAATCGTCATACCAGCGCTGCAATGCGGATTTGACGGCGGCATATTCACTGTCGCTCAGCCTTTGATCAGCGGCGCGCTGCATGCAGTCGGCGATGTTTTGAAGAATTGTCTTTTCGTCGCACTTTTTGGCTTCGCCGTGCGAAACGGCCAGTTGTCCGCCGGTGAAGACGCTATGGATATCCGTGGATTTTGCCGAGCTGACCAACAGCTCAACCGGATCAATGCCAGGGTTTAACCAGGGACCTTCAAGACGGTCCAGGCGCAGGATCACAAAGTCGGCGCGTTTGCCGACGGACAGGCTTCCGATGCTGTGATCCATACCCATCAAACGCGCGCCACCTAAAGTGGCCATGTCGAAAACATCCTTCGCGGTCAGGCTAGGGTTCGCCCGATCACTTGACCAATAAAGGCTTTGCGCTAGACGCATTTCGGCGAACATATCGTCATCGCCTGCCAGGCTGGTCCCATCCATCCCCAGTGCGAGGTTAATGCCCATCCGGTTCATCAATGCCGCGGGTGCAATGCCGGACCGCAGCCGCAAATTGGAGCTGGGATTGCAGACAATATGCGCGTGTACCTCGGCCACTCGCGCCAGATCTTTTTCGTCCGCCCAGACCATATGCGCCAAGGACAAGCCGTCAGTGAGCAGGCCAGCTTCGCCCAATTCTGCGATGGCACCCTGAAAACTCCAGGCTGTAGCCGACAGGTGTTGCAGCCGAGACTCCTCGGCATGGGTGTGTATGCGCTGGCCGCTTTCGCGAACTTCCCTGGCGATGTCGCGCAGGGTCTCTTGGCCCGTCCAATGCGGTGCCGTGGGGCCAAACCATACATCAGCGCATTCAGAAGCCGCGTATTCGCCATGCATCCGGGACAGAAGTCGTACAAAGTTTTGCGGTTCAATACGTGCGCGCGCAACGTGCTGGCGTTGCAGTTTGCATCGCAGAACTTCGGGCAAGGTGGTCAGAAACGACTGGCTTTGCCCATATGGATGCACAAGCTGGTTGTGCCATCTCTCGCCCGGCGCGATGGCACAGGACAGGCCAAGCCCATTATATACGGCGATTTTGCCCCTTATCTTCGCTTCGGCAATGGCCGCTGTCTGACCCGCGGTGCAGGCATCCACAACAGCCGTTACCCCATTCTTCAGCAAGCGCATTGCCGCGTATTCGGTGGCGAGGCGCGGCGCAACGTCAGCTGCGCCAGCGGAGGCGAAAATCCAAGGCTCTAAGAGGTCATCCCGTATCCCTTGGTTGATCAGGTTCACCCCATAGCAATGGTGATGCGCATTCACAAACCCGGGCAGGATCGCCGTGTTTGTGTCTGAGTGCACCCTTGCACTGGGATAACGTGACTTTAATACTGCCTGAGGCGCCAAGCCACCTATTCTGCCGTCTAGAACATAAAGAGCGAAGTCGTTGTGACTGTGGAAGGCATCTTCGATGATCCAACGGGCAGAAAATATGTCGCCGCCATCATCCGTCATGAACAACAAATTCCAGCGCGCTGGGTTTGCCTTCGTCTCCGTTGACTGGAGTGATATCTTGCGGGCAGGCCGACATCACGGCGTAGACTGGCATCTCAGCTTTGAATGTCATGTTATCCCCCGCCTTTGACACTGGCGCAGCCCAGGCAAGGCTGCCATCAGGATGAACTGGGACGTTCATCCACAGATTGAAGGGAGCTGGCACATGCGGTGCTTTTTTCCCGATAGCAAGCAAGGCCTGCCTCAAGTTGTCGGCGCAATTGTCGTGGTAATCAGTGACGCCTAATTGCTTGTACCGGTTGGGATCGCAAGCGGCGACCGTTGTGTCATGAACACCCGGTGATGTGTCTTGGGTCAGCGTCAGAAGAGGATTGCGCAGATTGCTGACCAACGTGTCACCGACCTTTGGGAAAACAGACAGAAGATCCGTATGCACATGCGGCATAGACAAATATTCTTGCAGCTCTGCCGCATTGAACGCCCAGAAATCGCAGACTTGCCAGCCGGTCGGATTGGTGATGGTCAATGTCTGCCCGGCTGTCAAATGCACCGCGACACCGCAACGTGCTGGCACTGTATACCGTTTTGCAATGACCGGGACGCCGTCGGCAGAGACCGTGCTGTCCAGAGTTTGATTGAAACCATCGGGTTGGGAAGGGTCAAAACTTTGCATGCGCAAAAACTCCTGATTAGGGGTTTAGAAACGCATGCTTCTCGGCAATTTAGAAATGACAAAAATTCAAGCGACGGATTAGATCGTTGCGGACGCGCTAATCTTCAAAAAATCTTTGACCGACAGCGCTGTCGCGAAACTCATCTGCTTGGTCCAATAGCCATTCCCGGAACACACGAACGCGTGCACGATTGGCGTAAGTTTCCGGGCAGACGAGAAAATAGCTCTTGTTCTTCAATGCAGTGTCAAAGGGGGCGACCAGCATATTGCGTTCCAGAAAACGCGCGGCGGCCAAAAGGCTGACCAGGGCCACACCATGACCATCGCTTGCCGTTAGCAAGCAGATGTGTTCCTCGGAATAGGTAACATAGGGCTCGACATCACCAGTCTGCAAGCCAGCCGCGTCCATCCAGCGCTCCCAACTCGGATCCGCATCGGAAAACCCGCTCCATTGGTATTCGATCAGACGAGACTTCAGAACATCTTCGGGAGAGCTCAGTGACTTCGCCTTTTCAACGCTGCAGACAGGGGCTACCCAGTCATTCAAGACCCAAGCCACATTGCTGTCAGGATAATCGCCAAAGCCATACCGAATGGCCACATCCACATCGCTGGACTTGAAATCCACCAGCTGATCGCTTGACAGAACCCTTACCGAAATCTCCGGGTATTTCTCGTAAAAGCCTCGCAGCCGTGGGCTAAGCCAGTTGGCGGCAAAAGACCCGGTGGTTGAGATTGTCAATGTGCCCGCAAGGTCGTCTTCCTCCAGCGCGAGAGAGGCGGCTTCGATGTTCTTGAAGGCCTCAATGATGTGGGGCGCGTAGTTGGCCCCATCCTCCGTCAGTTTCAAGGCGCGGGTCAGCCGGTGAAACAGGAGCACCCCAAGTTGATCCTCCAGCGATTTGATCTGATGGGAAATTGCAGTCGGAGTGACGCACAATTCATCTGCGGCATCCTTGAAACTCAGATGCCGGCAGGCCGCTTCGAAGGCCTGAATGCTTTTCAACGACGGTATCTTCGCCATGACGCGCGGCTTTGCCCTCCTGATGCGATGCTATTTCGTCGCTCTACTCTAACCCGATTGCCAGTTCACATGTGGGCGAAATTCTCAGCCGTGAGGTGAAAACATCTAATTTGAGAAGATAGGACATTCTCTCTTGAATTTGCGTGAAAGTTGGGAGGTTGTCTTGGATCCATTTTTGAAAGTCACCGGCATCGACAAGTCGTTTGGCGCCGTTCGCGCATTGCACAACGTCAATCTACTGGCCTCGAAGGGCGAGTGCATCGCGATTTTGGGCGAGAACGGAGCGGGGAAAACCACGTTCGCAAGCGTTTTGATCGGTCTGTATCAGCCCGATAGCGGTGAAATCAAATTGGGCGGAACACCTATTTCGGTGACCAGCCCAGCAAAAGCTATTGAGCATGGGATCGGCATGATCCACCAGCATTTCAGCCTGGTCGGCGCAATGACTGCCGAAGAGAACATTCTGATCGGCTTGCCCCGCACAAAGAGGGGGGCCCAAGCGCGGGCGCGCATCCGGCAGCTTTGCAGCGACTTTGACTTTAACGTCGATTTCGACATCCGCGTCACGGAAATGCCTGTGGGCATGAAGCAAAGGGTGGAAATCCTTAAGGCGCTGTTTCGCGATGTATCGATCCTGATCCTGGATGAACCCACCAGCGTTCTTGCCCCGACCGAAGTCGCGCCGTTTCTCAAAGGGGTGCGCAAGCTGGTCGCCAACGGCTGCCTCGTCTTTTTCATCAGCCACAAGCTCGATGAAATCCGCGAAATTGCCGATCGCGTCATGGTAATGCGCCATGGGCGTGTCGAGGGTGTTCTTCCGGTTGCGACCACGCCCATGGCCCAGATGTCAGCGCTTATGATGGGAGAAACGTCGACCAGCGAAACGGTCGGGATGCCCAAGGCCAAAAAGGCGCGCAACGACACCAGCTCAGCACCGGACGCTCTGGTTGTCTCTGATGTCTGCCTGACCGATCCAGGCGGCGCGGAAATCCTGCAGAATGTGACGCTCTCCGTAAAGGCTGGCGAAATCCTTGGAATCGCCGGGATCGACGGCAATGGCCAGACGGAGTTGAGCGAGGTGATCACCGGCCTCAAAAGGCAAACCAGCGGCGCCATCCATCTTAGTGGCACGGAGATATCAAGCGCCTCCATCGCTTCGCGCATTGCAGATGGCATAGGCTTCGTGCCCGAGGACCGCCATGCCGAAGGCTTGGTCCTGTCGCTCAGTGTCGAAGAAAATATGGCCTTTCGATCCATTGGCGAAGACAGCTTCATGTCTGGCGGTCTGATTTCCCGGCGCGCGATGCACGAGATCGCAAGCGACGTGGTTGCGGCCTTTGACATTAGGCCCCCTGACCCAAAATTGAACGCCTCGGCTTTATCCGGTGGCAATCAACAAAAAATTGTTCTGGCCCGTGAAGTGGCCCGGGCGCGCAATCTCTTGGTCGTCGTACAACCAACGAAAGGGCTCGATGTCGGCGCAACGGACTTTGTTCAGAACCAGATCCGTGCCGTAGCCCAAAGCGGCGTGGGGGTTCTCTATATCTCCACTGAACTTGAACATGTGCTCGACATCTCTGACCGCGTCGCCGTGATGGCCTTTGGCCGGATCACGGGTGTTGTCGATCCAGAAAACACAAGTCTTCAAGACATCGGGCTCTTGATGACCGCAGCGCCGGAGGAGGTCCAATGAACAGATTTACCATGCAACGCCGGATTGCGATTGCTTTACTTTTAGCGCTGAGCGTTGGCGGGGTGCTGATCCTGCTGGACGGGCACAACCCGTTTGAGGCCTATAAGGTTCTGTTTCTGGAATCCTTCCTGAATTACTGGGGTTTCTCCAATACTTTGGTCAAAGCCTCGCCGATGCTTCTGGCCGGACTAGCCGTGATCATTCCAATGCGCGCCGGTGTATTCAATATCGGTGGCGAGGGGCAGATCTATATTGGTGGGTTGTTCGGCGCCGTCTTTGCTTTGGCGATCCCCGATCTGCCCAGTCTATTAGGCGTGCCGCTGATATTTATCGCCGCCGCCGCCGGCGGGGCGTTCTGGGCGGCAATTCCCGCGTATCTCAAAGCCTATCGGGGCACGAATGAGGTCATTGTCACGCTGCTGATGAACTTCATTGCAATCCACATCGTCAGCTACGCCGTGGCGGGGCCGCTATTGGCTGAAGGCGCGCCATATCCTTATTCTGAAGAAGTGTCAGAAGACTATCGCCTGCCTATTCTGATGCCGCAATCTGATACCCATGCGGGCTTTGTATTCGGGCTGGGCATGACGATCATCTTGTATTTCTGGCTACGCTTCACGCCATCGGGTTTCCAACTGGACCTTGTGGGGCGCAATGCGCGCGCTGCGGCCTATGCCGGTGTGAACCAGAAAAAGACCATCATTCGCGCCATGTTGATCGGCGGCAGCCTTGCCGGTATCGCCGGCGCAATCGAGGTGATCGGGTTGAAGTACCGCCTGTTTCACCTGTTTAGCGATGGCTACGGCTATGACGGAATTGTCGTCGCCTTCCTTGCGGCTCTTAATCCAATTGTCGCGCCTTTGACCGCGCTGTTCCTTGCCGGGCTCTCTGCCGGGGCGGGAACGATGCAACGTGCCGTCGGGGTCGACAGTTCCGTCATCGAAGTGGTCGAGGGGCTCGTCGTGGTTTTTGTCGCTGCCGCCCTCGTGACACCGCGAACTAGGTCAAAATCCATTCTGAAACTCCTGGCAAAAAACCTGCGGCTGCGCCGCCAAACACAACGCCAAAAGAAAGAGGCATAGGCTATGATTGATCTTGTTTTTTTGGGCGACGTCCTTGCCGGAACCGCCCGATTGGGTACGCCAATTGCTTTTGCTGCCCTTGGCGGGGTGATCGCGGAACGTGGCGGGCTATACAACATCGGCCTCGAAGGTCAGATCCTCGCCGGAGCGCTTGGCGCTGCTGCTGGTTCTTTCGCAACGGGCTCCGCCGTGATCGGGCTCGGATGCGGGATCATTTTCGGCCTGATCTCTGGCCTGCTGCTTGGGTATATGTCGATCCGGCTGCGCATCAACCAGTTGGTTGGCGGTATCGCGCTCAACCTGCTGCTGGCCGGACTCACAGCTTTTCTGTCCCGTCAGATATTCGGGGCTCAGGCCGGAGGGGCGCGGGTAAACGGGTTCTCGCAGATCGATATTCCCTTCTTGTCAGATCTTCCCGTCGTTGGCCCGTCCCTGTTTTCCCAGGATCCGCTGTTCTACCTATTGATCGGATTGGCAATAGCAGCCTGGTTCTGGCTGATGAAATCCCACAAGGGTCTGGACCTGCGCGCCGTTGGCGAAAACCCGAAGGCCGCGGACTTGGCCGGGGTTCCTGTCTTTCGCATGCAATATCTCGCAATTGCAGTCAGCGGAACCCTCGCGGCGCTGGCCGGGGTGCACCTGGTCTTATCGCAAGTCTATGTGTTTGCGGAAGGCATGAGCGCGGGCAAGGGCTTCATCGCGCTTGCGGCAATCATCTTGGGACGTTGGTCGCCCATTGGCGCGATCTGCGCGGCGCTTTTCTTCGGCTTCTGTGATGCGGTGCAGTTCAAACTTCAATTCACCTCGCCAGAGATTCCCTATCAGCTCTTCCTGATCTTGCCTTACCTCGCATCGCTCATCGCTCTCGTGGTCCTCAGCGCCAAGGCCAGCGCACCTGCAAGCGTCGGACTGCCCTACGACCGGGAGCATCGATAAATCTCAGCCGTGACGTGAGAAACCATCGTTTTTCACGTCGCGATCCTCCCGTCACCCTGACAACACATATCCAATATGGGAGAACAACAATGCAATTGAAGTCCAAACTATTGGCGGGGCTTGCGGCACTGATGTTGGTCGGGCCTGCGGCCGCTGAGGGGATCGAACGCGCTGCGATCGTTATGCCCGGATCGATTTCTGATAATGGCTGGAACCAAGCCGGATTCGAAGGTCTTACTAAGGCAGGTGAAGCGCTCGGCTTTGAAGCCGCATTTTCCGAAAGTGTGCATCAGCCGGAACAAATCGAAGTTCTGAGTGACTACGCACGCCGGGGGTATGACCTTGTGATCGGTCACGGCGGAGAATTCCAGGACGCAGTGGAACGTGTCGCAGCACGCTTCCCGGAAACCATGTTCATGGTGAACAACGGGCTGGGCACCAAAGACAACATTGCCAACGCGGATTTCTATTTCAGCCAAATCGCTTATCTGATGGGCTACGTCGCGGGCTCCATGTCAGACACAGGCACCATTGGCATAATCGCAGCGCAACATTTCAAATTCACGACCGACACCGTTGCTGGCTATGAAGCAGGGGCCAAAGCGGCCAATCCGGACGTCAGAGTTCTGGTAACCTGGACCGGCGACTGGGATGACATCGCCAAGGGCAAAGAAGCTGCCTTGAACCAAATTTCCCAAGGCGCCGATGTCGTCTGGCCGACAATGGACAGCGCGACGCTGGGCTCTATGCAGGCCGTTCAGGAAAAAGGTGTCTATGGCATCGGCATTTATCGTGATGCGATCAACGAATGGCCGGAAATCCTGCAGTCCGCTATTTTGGATGTCCGAGGCAACATGCGGTTCTACCTGGAACTGGCAGCTGCTGGAAAACTGGAAGGTGCACTCTACCGGGCGGATATGGGCAATGAACTGGCCATGCGGATCGGGTCGTTCCACCCAGATATCCCGGTAGACGTTGTGGATGAAGTCAACAAGCTGATCGACGCCATGAAGTCAGGCACTTTGGTTGTAAATCCACAATAATGCATCCCTAATAGTCGCTCCTCCTTTCACTCTCGCCTCCAAGTCTGGGGGCATTTTTTTTTGTCAGAGAAATCAATGATTGAAGCCTTTCGCTTGTACCGCGTGGGACTGTGTTTCCCCCGATTTCGTCGGAGTCGCTGTGCTTTCTATTGATGGTTTTTAGTTCTGCAATGTCCGAAAACAAACAACTCCAGGACTGCCCAAGATCCAACCATGCAAAACGCTCAATCAACACCGTCCTTGCAAAATCTGTGACCAGACATTCCTGCGCATTGCAGCATCGGTAGAACTGGGCTCGGTGCAGCCCTTGCGTCCCGACTCCACAGGCGACCGCTTCCCAACACCGAATGTCCCCGTTTCCGGCTATCGCACTGACAGGGATGAAGTACCTAACCGGCACCAACGGCGGCTTCCGGTGCTCTGGCCAAGCCCGCCCCGCTGCGTCGCCGCAAGGCAGCTCTGAGCCCAACTTGCTCCTTCATCGGGCTGCAGCGAAGGACTTCTTATGGTCTGGCGAAGCTGCCAGCAGAATGCCAGATCGTTACTTCAGTGCCTCATCGATTGCTGCCGCGCAGTGGACGAGTGTCGTGTCGAATACCGGAACCGGTACGTTACTTTGATTGAGCAGCATGCCAACTTCGGTACACCCAAGGATGAGACAATCCGCGCCGGCATCACGGAGGCGGCTCGCAATACGTACATATTGAGCTTCGCTGCTTGGTGTCGTGATGTCTTTGCAGAGCTCTTCATAAATTATGCGATGCGTTTCTGCTCGGTCAGCTTCGTTTGGCAAGACCGGCTCAAGAGCAGCATCGCGCAAACGCCCCGTGTAAAAGTCTTGCTCCATTGTGAATGCAGTTGCCATGAGGCCAGGGCGCCTTAGCCCAGCATTTCTAATTGCCTTTGCGGTCGCGTCAGCAATGTGAAGCAGAGGTATGCCGACACCGGACATCATCTGCTCGACGAGCTTATGCATCGTGTTCGTCGCAAGGATCAGGATGTCGGCACCGCCGCGCTCAAGACCTTTGGCCTCTTTATTCAGAACTTCACCGGCACGTGCCCAGTCGCCGCGCGCTTGAAGCACTTCTATCTCGGCGAAATCCAGTGAGCGAATGAGCAACTGAGGTGAATGCAATCCGCCAAAACGCTCACGGGTAAGCCTGCAAAGTTCAGCATAGTAGAGTTGCGTCGATGCGGCGGACATGCCGCCAAGTATACCAATCGTTTTCACGCCCGCCTCGCTGCAAATGAATAGATGTTGATAAGTAAGTACTCGAATGCGGACATCAGTTGAAGGTCGGCTCCGTCCGCTCGCCGTTTGTCGAGGCCGGTTGCAGCGAAGGGGAGGTTTCCGATCCGCGAGATTTCGGCGCTTTGAATGACCGGTTCGACGACTTGGGCTGCGTCGCGGCGAAAGAACTGCCGCGCACGCCAAGCAATGCTGCGTCAGCGAAAGCCGCGATTGCAAAAGTCGGGATTGTCCGCGACTCGGACATAGCCTCATTTTTTGCCACCGTCCGCTCCTGCACAAAGCAGTCTTTCGAGGTACGTGTTTCGAAAATTTCGGCGTCAACGTCGGCTAAGCGTATCTTTTCAGTCACCTGACAGAAACGCTCAGATGACCGAGTCGAGCCCAAAGGCGACGTCGTTTTCTACTGCAACATCAGCCGGAATGGGCGGGAAGCGGAAGTTCGCTGCAGATGCGAGCTTAGTGAGGGGGGCAGCTTTGACCGGGCATTGCTCGTGACGCTGCCCTCGATTCGATCGCGATCAAATAGTGGCCGATGTTGCGAGGTCGCCCACTCACTATCGAAGTTACGATCGGGATTAACGCCCAAAAGAAACTTGCAAAAACGTTCAGCAATTCCGCGCTTCTTGAATAACTATTTCAAAAACTGTGAACGACTTTTCGCGTTCTCGACCAAGGGTATTTGCAGTTGATTTAAGGAGCCCGAAATCACTCATTGAGTTCTCAACAAGTTGGTTCCTACTTGGGTTTCCATTTTCCCTCCCAGCCGCTCACGAGGGCCCCTTGGACGATATAGCGACCGAACCAATTTTGCAGGACTGTGAATGCTATTGATTTTGGCGCGTCGCGACCAGTCTTGGTAGCTGAAAGGTTGCTCATTTGTTGAGTTCGCGCCAATCAGATCACGTCGAGATTTTGTTATAAATTTGTCAAAAATATGACTCACGCCTTTCAAAAACCAATGAGAGGGTCTGGCGCATTGTCGTCTGGCAACTCGATTGTTCCACCCAGAACACAGTTCCGTTCCTGGCTTTGAAAGGCACTAAAATGAATGCTTTGATCAGTGAATTCCAACCCAACCCAACTGGTTCCGACCCTGCAACTCAGACGATTGAACTCTTTGGTCCTGCGGGGCAGAGTTTTTCGGCATGGTTGTTGAGCATCGAAAGCGATCAGGGCGGATCGGCGGGTACCGTAGATCGCGCATTCCAGATCAGTGGAACATTCGACGCATCTGGAATTCTGACGGTAGAGGTTCCGGATCTGGAAAACCCAAGCTTCACCTACGTTCTGGTGGATGAGTTCACAGGGTCAGTCGGCGACGATTTTGACACGGACAATGACGGCGTTCTGGATATCGATCCTGCATTGTTGGGCATCACCGAGGTTTATGATGCGATCGGGATTCCTGACTCAGAGGCGGACGAAAATTTTGTTTACGGCGCGCAATTGGGTGGCGTCGATTTCAGCTTCACCGGTGCGGAGCCAGCGCGCGTTTTCCGCAGCGGATCGGAAGGGGACCTCTACGCTGTAAATGTGATTGGCGATGCCGAAGTAATTGATACAAATGGCAATGCGATCAGCGTAAGCGAATTTACCGAAAACCCGGCGGATGCCACCAACTTTGGCGAGGTGAATGCGTCTTTTGTTGCACCTGCCACCGCGTTCACACTGGAACTGCTGCACTTTACAGATCAGGAAGCAAACGCTGCCACTATCGACAATATAGACAACCTGTCTGCTGTTCTGAACGCGCTGCGGGCCGAGGATCTGGGCAGTGACGGTCTGCCTGACAACACCCTCACGCTGTCAGCAGGAGATGCCATCATCCCCGGCCTGTTTTTCGACGCTTCCGAGTCTGTTTTTGGCTCGCAAGGTATCGCAGATATTCAGATTCAGAACGAGTTGGGCGTTCAAGCCATTGCTCTGGGCAATCACGAGTTCGATCTTGGCACTGGTCTGTTGGCCGGTCTTATCGATGGTTCCGCAACGGGTGATTTTTCGGCGTTGACAACCGGTACCGCGTTGGACGGGCAAGATTTCACTGGCGCGGCCTTCCCGTACCTTTCGGCGAACCTCGACTTCTCAACCGATGCCAACCTGGCACCGCTGGAGACTGCCGGCGGACAGGACGCTGCGACATTGAACAACGTGGTGACGTCGTCAGTGGTGTCGGATGTAAACGGTGAACTCATCGGTATTGTTGGTGCAACAGTTCCAACGATCCGCTCGATTTCCAGCCCCGGTGCTGATCTGGGTATCTCTCCAGAGTGGGCGAGCGGCACACCGACAAGCGAAGAACTGGATGCGCTCGCCGCTATTCTGCAGGCCGAGGTAGACCAGTTGCTGGCCGACAACCCGGACATGAACAAGGTCGTGCTTCTGTCGCACATGCAGCAGATCTCGATCGAGCAAGAGCTGGCGTCGCGGCTTGAGAATGTCGACATCATCGTTGCGGGCGGTTCGAACACCCGCCTGTTTGACAACAATGACCGCATCCGCGACGGGGACAGCGATCAAGGCCAGTACCCGCTGTTCATCGAAAACGCCGGCGGCACCACGACTGCGGTCGTCAATACCGACGGCAACTACAAATATGTTGGGCGTCTCGTCATCGACTTTGACGAAGATGGCAACCTGATCCCGACCAGCTATGACGAGGAGGTCTCGGGTGCATATGCAACCGACGATCAGGGCGTCGCAGATCTTGGTGCCGAAGGGTTGGTTGATCCGGAAATCGATGCCATCACAGACGCGATTCAGTCGCAGATCGTCGCAACCGAGAGCAACGTATTCGGTGTGTCGAACGTGTTCCTGAACGGCAACCGCTCGGGCACCTTTGCAGCGGACGATCCGGATGGGGTGCGCACACAGGAAACCAACCTCGGCAACCTGACGGCGGACGCAAATCTGGAATACGCTCAGGGTTTCGATGACACCGTGGTCATATCGATCAAGAATGGTGGCGGCATCCGAGCAAACATTGGTGAGATTGTTGTTCCGGCCGGTGGCACCGAAGCCGTTCGCCAACCGAACTCGGCCGTGTTGGACGAAAACGGGGTTGAGGTGAAGCCCGAAGGCGGCATCAGCCAGAACGACATTGCGACCACGCTGGCGTTCAACAACGGGCTTACTTTATTGGATATGACCCGGCAGGAATTGAAGGACTTCCTGGAAGGCTCTGTCTCGGCGCTGCCAACTGGCGCCTCGGGCGGCTTCCCTCAGCTTTCCGGCTTGCGGTTCTCGTTTGACGAGACACAGACGGCCCAAACCTATGATGTTGATGGGAACATTCTGGTCGCTGGTGAACGGGTGATCAACGCAGGCATCTTTGACGAGGATGGTGAACTGATCGCCGAGATCGTGCGCGACGGAGAGGTTGTCGGCGACGGCAACGAAACGTTCCGCGTCGTGACGCTGAACTTCCTTGCCAACGCGGGCGACGAAATCCTGTCGAACCTGTCCAACCCGAACCGAGTGGACCTGATCGATCTGGACGGTGACGGAGTTGACGACGACCTCTTCACAGGCGATGCAACCTTTGCGGCGGATGGTAGCGAACAGGACGCATTGGCTGAGTATCTGGATAACAACTTCCCAAACGCAGAGAACGCGTTTGATCAGGCTGATGTTGGCCCAGAAGGCGATCTGAGGATCCAGAACCTGAGCTTCACTGAAGATACAGTCTTCGGCGACACGCCCGAACCAGAACCCGCTCCAGAGGCGACTGGCGATGTGATCTTTGAGCAGGTCGCAATCTTCCAGGGCGAAGGCGAAGAACCCGGTGACGGCGATGGCGCCGCGGAATCTGTGGCACACGAGGGAGGCAAGCTTTATGTCACGAACGGCGCTCAGGATCGCATCGACATCTTCACCATACCCGACACGGCTGGCGCAGACCCAGAGCCTGCGGATGCAATCGATCTGAGCGGCTTGGATGGCTATGACGGCGTACAGTCGGTCGCGGTAAAGAATGGCGTTGTTGCTGTCGCGATCTCGCGCGCTCCGGTCGAAACGTCGGTCTTTGGTGGCACAGCAGTGTTGTCGCAGGCAGGTTTTGTCGCTCTGTTTGATGCGGAAACTCTGGAGCTGCTGTCGACAATTGATGTGGGCAATCTGCCGGATCAACTGACCTTCAACGAAGACGGGACACAGTTGCTGGTTGCCGGTGAAGGTGAGAAGAACGACGACAGCGATAACGATGACAACCCACCGGGTACAGTCGCTGTCATTGACACCACAGACCCGACCGCGCCAAGCGCTGAAATTCTGGACTTCGCACAGTTCAACGGCCTCGAGGACCTGGCCCGCAACGCTGGTATCCGTATTCAAGATGGCGTCAGCTTTGCCGAAGATGTCGAGCCGGAATATATCGCGATCAGCCCCGATGGCACCATGGCATTTGTCTCGCTGCAGGAAAACAATGCCATCGCCAAGATCGATCTGGCTACTAACGCGATTGTCGATGTCTTCTCGCTGGGAACCGTTGATTTCAGTGGTGAAAGCGCTCTGGACGCGGATGACAATGGTGAGATCAACATCACCAATTTCGACAATCTGGTCGGCTTCCGCATGGCGGATGCGATCACCTCGTTCGAAGTGAATGGCCAGACCTTCATCGCTACGGCAAACGAGGGCGACAGCCGGGACTTTGATGAAGATCGCGTCGGTGATCTGGCCGACGCCGGCTTGATCGACCCAAATGTCGACATCACCGGGTTGGAGCGTTTGGAGGTTTCGACCACCGACGGGGATACGGATGGCGACGGCGATATAGACGTGCTGCACACCTTCTCGTCACGGTCCTTCTCGATCTTCGATGCGGATGGCAATCTGGTCTTTGACTCGGGGGCCCAATTCGAACAGATCATCGCCGATTTGGCGCCAGAAAGGTTTAACGACGATGACGGTGACGATGGCGAGGATCGCTCGGACGCCAAAGGCCCGGAACCAGAAGCCATCGCGGTGGGTGAAGTAGGTGGTCGCCTCTATGCCTTCATCGGGTTGGAGCGGGACAGCGGCATCATGCTCTATGACATCTCGGAGCCGGAAAACGCGTTCTTCGTGAACTATATTCCGCCGCTTCATGTCGACAACGCAGCCGAAGGGGAACCCGCACTGCATTCGCCCGAAGTCATCGCCTTCATCTCGGAAGAGGAAAGCGGCACAGGCAATGCGCAAATCGCGGTTTCCTACGAAGTGTCCGGTACCACGGCGGTCTACGATCTGACTTCGATCAACCCGATCGTCACGATCCCTGAAATTCAGGGCGAAGGCCACATCTCGGAATACGAAGGCCGTACTGTCACTACCACGGGTATCGTCACAGCGGTGGACACCAACGGCTATTACCTGCAGGACGCCGAGGGTGACGGCAACGACGCCACATCAGATGGTATCTTCATCTTCACCAACTCAGCCCCGACCGTTCTGGTGGGCGATGAGGTTACCGTATCGGGCGATGTGTCCGAGTTCATTCCGGGCGGCGCGGGAACCGGAAACCTGTCGATCACTCAGATCAGCGCCAACACCGAAGAGGTCCTGTCCTCAGGCAACACGGTGGACGCTCTGGTTTTGGGTGCAAATGGCCGTCCGATCCCAACCGATGTCGTGATCTCGCCGGATGAAACGCCGGTCAATTTGCAAGACGAACCGGGTGAGTTCAACCCTGAGACCGACGGCATCGACTTCTACGAAAGCCTCGAAGGGATGCTGGTCACCGTGGACAACCCGGTCGCCATCTCGGCCACCAACCGCTTTGGGGAGAGCTGGGTTGTCGCGGATGATGGCGCCAATACAACGCCAGGTCTGAATGACCGGGGTGGTCTGAACCTCAATGCCGACGCAGATGGTCTGGGCGATCTCAACCCGGAACGGATCCAGATCCAATATGACAGCGGATTGCTGCCTGAAGGCTTCACCGGTCCCGAGTTGAATGTCGGCGACGACCTCAGCAACGTGACCGGTGTAGTTGGCTACGGCTTCGGCAACTACGAGATCAACGTGACCGAAGCGTTCACTGTCGAACAACCGACTTCGAATGTGGCAGAAGTCACCGAGATCGCCGGGTCAAAGACCGAGCTGACCGTTGCGACCTATAACGTCCTCAATGTCACCTCGAATGAGGCTGACGGTGACGCGGATCAGATTGCTCAATTGGCACAGCAGATCGTCAACAATTTGGGTAGTCCCGACATTCTTGCGCTGCAGGAAATTCAGGACAACTCGGGTGTGACGAATGACGGTACTTTGGACGCAGACGAAACTCTGCAGGCCATCGTTGATGCCATCGCGGCAGCGGGTGGACCGGTCTATAGCTTCCAAAGCGCCGTTGTGGATGAAGACGGTGAAAACGGCGGCGTACCGGGCGGCAATATCCGCAACGCGTTCCTCTACAATGAAGAGCGGGTTGAGGCGAACTCCTTCCTGACACTGGAAAGCAACGTGCTAACGGATATGGGGGTCACCAATCCCGATGCGTTCGAAGGTTCACGCGATCCGCTGCTGGGTGTGTTCACCTTCAACGGTCAGGAAATCACGCTGATCAACAATCACTTCTCGTCGCGCTTCGGGTCCGAGCCGGTGTTCGGTGGACCGCAGCCCTTCAATCAGGGCGGTGAAGATGAGCGTGAGGCGCAAGCCCTGACGATCAACGAAGTGGTGGATGGTCTGCTGGCCAATGACCCGGATGCGAACATCGCGGTTCTGGGCGACCTGAACACCTTCGATTTCACTGACGAGTTGACCGAAGATCTACCAGGTGTCGGGGATGAGCAGGTTCTTACCAACCTAATTGAACTGTCTGAAGGGGACGAGGCTTATAGCTTCAACTTCCAAGGCAACTCTCAGGCGTTGGACCATATCTTCGTCACCGACAGTCTGCTGGAAGGCGCGAATGTCGACTTTGTGCACGTGAATGTGGACTTTGCGGACGCAGCTTCAGATCACGAGCCGATTGTCGCCAGCTTCACGCTGGAAGCCCCGGCCGAGGATCAGTTCCTAATCGGTACACGCAAGAAAGACACGCTGGAAGGCGATGCGGGTGATGACATCATCCTGGGCCTGAAGGGGCGTGATCTTCTGATCGGCAATGACGGGGATGACTTCATCTTCGGCGGCCGCGGCAGAGATGTGATCAAAGGGGGCGGAGATGATGACTCGCTCTTTGGTGGTCTTGGCCGTGACACGATCTTCGGCGGCGAAGGCGATGACCTGATCGATGGCGGGCGCGGCAGGGACAAGCTGGAGGGCGGTGAAGGAGATGATGTCTTTGTCAATGTCGATGCCGGCGACGTCTTCCACTTCTACGGCGACTTCGGAAATGACGAGGTCTACGGCGACTCGGTAGAGGTGGAACAGTTTATCTTTGCCAAGGTGAACAGCGATGACATCGCAATCGAAGAGGTCGACGGTGCGCGCATCGTGACTGTCAGCGGTGATGAGACCTTTGGTACCGTTACAGTCTTCGACGGCGAGTGCGAAGACAACTGCCTGATGTTTGTCTAATATCACGGTGGGGCCGGTAGCTTCAAAGCTCCGGCCCTGTCACTTTCATACAAGGCCCAAGTTGCAGCAAGCTAAGAGTGACCGGGCCAGCGAGACTGAGTTTTTCGTTGCGATCACGTGCATCATCCTAACCCCTTTCAGAACACGGCAATTCCAAGTAACGTTCCCGAATTGTTACGTTCTGAAGGGGGTAGGCATGAAGAAAGTGCTTTACATTGCCGAGACAGATGGCCGCGGAACAATCGAGTGTGTTTGGGTGTCACGTCCAGCAGATCGATACCCAACCTTGTATAACCCTGCCCGCCATCGGTTTGACCCGGCAGACCCGGCTGAGTTTTCCGGTTCAACGAAATCGGCAATCTCGTCGTGGTTGGTGGCCTACCAATCAGAAAGGGAATGACGCGGCGCTGAACAAGCTGCTTTTGCCAGGGCAAACCCCGGCCAGTTAGTGCGCTGTCACTCTCAGTTTGTCCCTTGACGCTGATCTGCGGACACATTAGCGGCTGTTTCCTTTGCAATACATGTCGGAGACCTAAGCCATGGCCCCAGTCAGCCCTTGGATTGGTATCGATTTTGGTACCTCGAACTCCGCTGTTGCCTATCTTGATGTGAATGCACCCCGATTGGTTCAATTCGATGATTTGGCGACAACAATACCCACCACGTTTTTCTTCGATTTTGATACGCGCGAAACCTTGATTGGGGAACCGGCCAATCGCGCATTGCTGGAAGGGTTGGAGGGGCGCTTTATGCGTGGGCTCAAACGGGTTCTGGGCACCACTTTGATGCATGAAAAACGTCAGATTTTGAACCAAAGGCTGACATTCGTCGAGATCATTGGGTCCTTTTTGCGCAACCTGAAGGACCGTGCCGAGGCTGAGCGCGGCGGGCCGTGCACACATGTCGTATCAGGGCGCCCAGTGGTTTTTCACGGCTTAGACGACCCGCGCGAAGCGCAAGCCGAAGCCGACCTGCTCTCATGCTATGAGGCAGCCGGTTTCACCGAAGTTCTGTTTTGCCCTGAACCAGCCGCCGCCGCTATCGCAACGGGTGGGGTGAGCCATGGTAGCACAACCGGTCTGGTCGTGGATATCGGGGGCGGGACCTCGGACTTTTCCGTTTTTAAATCTGGGACTTCAGGTGTTGAAATTCTGGCCAATCATGGTGTGCGGATCGGTGGCACGGATTTCGACCGGGCCATCAGTATCGATCAGGTGATGCCCGTTCTGGGCAAGGGTTCGAGGATTAAAGATGTTTTTGGCAACCGTGTTTCTCCAACGCCCAATGCGATCTTCAATGACCTTGCGACCTGGGAAATGATCCCGTTTCTCTACACCGCGCAGAACCGGCGCATGGTCGCTGAAATGCAAAAACTGACAGATTCTCCCCAGCGGCTATCCCGGCTCGCCTCGGTTCTGGAACACGAATTGGGCCACGAACTGGCCTTTGCGGTCGAGCGTGGGAAGATCGCTGTGAACACAGGCGTGAAAAGGCCAGAAATCCAGCTGGAAATGTTGGAAAGCAAGTTGTCTGTACCGTTGAACAGTATCTTGGTTGCGCACAGTCTTGCGGCCCATGCGGCGCTTCTTCACGAAGGAGCGCTTGCGGTGCTGCGTAAGGCTGATCTGGCGCCTGAGCAAATCGACCGTGTCGTCTACGTCGGCGGCTCCAGCCTGATGGCCATTGTGCCTGAGACGATGCGTAGCGTATTCCCGACGGCTGTGCATTCTTTTGCCTCAGTGTTTACCGCAGTAGCCGAAGGGCTGGCCGTCGTGGCTGATCGAGAAGTTAGATAATCTCTGCCCTACGCCAAAAATGGCTGCCGGCTGCGGGCAGAGGATGCGCGGTTCATCCCAACGTGGGATCAAGAGTAACAGGATTTGTAAGGTCCGTTAACTTCCGCTTTTCGTGTAGCACCCATAAACTGAGTAACGACGGTACAAATGCTTGAATGTCGTCGTGCCGTCGGTCTGGGCGAGCTCTCGCATCGCGGTTTCCTGGGTCGTGCGAGGAGCCACATGAAACCGAGCGAGCCATCCCAGCAAACCGCGTTGGAACCAGCGAGGCAGGCCTGCACTGTCGCCGAAATCGACCACATACAACCGTCCGCCGGGCGCGAGATGCCGTGTCGCCTCGGTCAAAGCTGCCGTCCAGTTGGGGATCATCGAGAGGCTGTAGGATAGGACAATATGGTCGAAGCTTTCGATGCCGAACATCGCCATAGGGTCAAACTGGCAAGCATCCCCATGGGCAAGCGATACACTCTTGTCCAGCTTTGCCCGCGCCGTTGTTAACATTTGATCCGAGATATCAAATCCAACTACCTGGGCCTCGGGATATCGTTTGTGGATCATCGCGAGATTGCGCCCGGTGCCGCAAGCAATCTCCAGCACGCGCGCGCCCGGCTGCACGCCCATTTCCTCGATCAAATGGTCGCGTCCCAAAAGGTAATACTTCCGGGTTAGATCATAGATCAGCCGCTGGTAGCGATAGGTTTGATCCATCAGCTGAGCATGTTGGAGTGCGTCGGTCATCTACACAGCCTTTCGGTATAGATGTACACCGCCATAGATCGCGGAACGATCGGTTTTAAATGCGGTTTCGGAAGCGTCTTTGTCATAGGTCCACTGGCGCAAGGTTATGGCCTCAATCCGTCCGGGCAATATGTCATCGGCCCCTCCGGTGCGGAACAGCACCCGTGCACCCGGTCGCGCGGTGCGGGTGATCTGCGTCCAAAGCGCGTTCAGTTGTGCATCCGTCATCCAGTCTTGCGCATCCAGAAGAACGTAAACCGACTTCGACTCGTTGGGTGCAAGACTCAAGACATCAGTGATGGAACGATTTCTGACTGTGGCTCGGCCTGCTACGCTGCGAAGTACAGCAAAATGCCGAGCCTCAAGATAGGGGGGCACTGGCCCATTCCCATCCGGGGCATAGGCGCGGTTCGCAGCCTGCCACGCAAAGTAATTTTCGGCGATAGGGAAGTCGCAAAACAGCTTGCGTGTACGCGCCTTGAGGACCGGGAGGATGTCGCCATCGGTCTCCCTGGCCAGCTTGTCATATTGCGCGGGTGGAATCCCCAGCCCGAACAGAGAGGCGCGACGACGGGCCATGAACTTGACGAAACGCGAGTCAAAGAGCGGCGCTATCTGAGTGTTGAAGAAGGTATCTTGTTCGGCAAGGGTTTTGGCCTGCAAGAGCTGTGTGAAATCTACACGGCCTATACGAGCTACCGTATGAACGGCACCCAGAAATCTACCGAGCACTCCAAAGCGATAAAAGTCGCGTGCAAACATCGACTTGCGGGTCTGCAATTTCGCGCGACCATTCCAGAACGACTGTGATTTGGCATCCAGACAAGGCAGTACGTACTGGTCCAGCAGCGCGACATTCTCGGGCCGATCTGCGAAACCAAAAACTGAATAGAATGCCGTGTGATCGGGCAAGTGCCGGGCCGCGGCGAGCTTGAGGCGGTTCAGCTCGACATGCCACGGCGACAGATCAACCGCAGTCAGCGAAGCGGGCTGCGCCGTCAGATAGGACATCACATTGCATCCGCCTGAGGCGATGCAAATGATGTCATCCTTTTCGTTCAGGTCCAAAGCGACCATGTCACAGACCGGATCTTCCCAAATCTGCGGGTAGACCAGGCCCCGAAAAAGAAAAGCAAATACCCGCTCGGAGAGCGTATCCAGAGAGATGGTGCGATTCTCGTAGACCGCGTCCCTTATTGAATCCGTGCTCGCGAGGCTCATGCCTGTTCCCTTTCAGAGGTAGAGTTGGATGGGTTTTGCATACGCGGCGCCCGCTTTCGGCGCGTTTGGCGTTTTTCCAGCAATCGCAATCGGTTGCTGCGCGCCTCCCAGTCGATAAGTCGCAGTTCACCGTTCATGTCCTCGACAATAGCGGTACAGCTTTCGACCCAATCGCCGGTATTCACGTAGTGGATGTCACCTATTTGGCGGACTGCAGCATGATGAATATGGCCGCAGATCACACCGTCAAAGCCGCGTTGGCGTGCGTCCGCTGATAAGACTTCTTCATATTTTCCAATGAAGTTTACCGCCTGCTTGACCTGATGTTTGGACCATTTCGAAAGCGACCAATACTTGCGCGACCAAAGCCGACGCAGCATGTTGATTTTGGGGTTGAGCCAGATCAATGTCGCGTAAACGCGATCACCGAGATAGGCCAACCACCTTGCATTGGCGATGACCGTGTCGAACTGATCCCCATGGGTAACGAGATATCGTTTGCCATTTGCGGTCACGAACGTGTCGTCGTCCTTGACCTCAATGCCACCAAAATGAATGCCCGGAAAACGGCGCATGACCTCGTCGTGATTACCCGGGATGAAGACCACCCGAGTTCCTTTTTGTGCCTTTCCAAGAATGCGTTGGACAACTTCATTGTGGGCATCTGGCCAATGCCAGCCGCGTTGGATCTGCCAGCCGTCAAAGATGTCGCCCACAAGGTAGAGCACATCGCAGTCATGCCTTCTGAGGAAATCCGCCAATAATGGCGCACGACACCCCCGCGTCCCCAAATGGACATCGGAAATGAAAATCGCGCGGTACTTTGTCATCGGCGGTCCAGTCGAAATTTGAGACCGGGGTTATAGGTGGAATATGTCAGCTTCATTACGGAGCCAAATTTTGAGCCGTTTTTGAACCTGTGGCGTGCCAACCAGAAAAGAAGCCTATCCAACAATGACGTAGCTTAGCTCGGCGACGGTTTGCTTCGTTGCACGGATTGAAAGCTCGGGCTTCTGCAGATTTTGTGCACGCCGCGAATGGAGGCAATGCCGATTGCAACTGCAGCAATCTAAGACTGCGCCGAAGGTCGGCTATGGGCCGTCATTACACATCCCAACAAGCTGACTTATCGGCAGCTTTGTCCGCGTTGCGGTCATTGCTCCAATTTCCGCCAGCGTCCGCTTTTGCGAGGAGCTGCCATTCACGGTAGGAATTTCAACATTTGTGCCCTGAGCGATTAGCCCACCGCTGTTTGAAGTTTTGTATTCGGGAAAAATCGAAAAATTTTTGGGCAGAGCGCAACACGTAAAAATCGAAAATATTCTGGAAGGGGTAACGTGATGTGGGGAGGCCCAGCTCCACTGGCCCCGGTGTTTTTGTCGGGGTGGGGGGGGGGTATTTTCAGGGTTTTGGTGGGGGGGGGTATTTTCAGGGTTTTGCCTCGCCTGACAAAACCCACCCCGACGCCTACCTTTCGATCGACGAAGCCTCACTGCATGCTGGTACTAGGTCGATCTCATTGTGTATCCCGATCGCCGTTGGTTTTGGGTTTCGCGGGTTGGATGACGCAGGCCACGTCGCGCGTATTCTCATTACGTCAGCGGCGCAGTAGCACTTTACGCCATGTCGCTGGATACACTCGTGGTATTCTGCCCCGACATATGTCCGGTCACGGCGCTTGCCTTCTCGAATGCGGATTAGGAGAACAGGTTGCAGGTCGTAGTGCCAGCGGATGTCACAGGCCGCACAGGCATGGATATCCCTGCCGAGGCTACCGAACACCCGTGTGGCGACCTCCACGGCGTCGGGATTACCATCCAGAAATTCGAATATGAGGGGCGTCGCCTCAATGGTGACGACACCGGACTTGCGGGCCTGTGCGGTGCGCTTCCTGCGCTCGTGCCGGTTCATGTTAAAAGACCCGAGAGGAAGGAAAGTGAGGAAGGAATGTGTATTTTTTAAATTTATGACGTGCGCGGTGTGTCTGTATGTATATACACCTCCCTGTCATACAGTTCGGGAGGGAGCGCGCTCTCGCGTATTATGTGATTATATATATTCATTCCTTCCGTTCCTTCCTCTCAAAACTCGTCAGGAAGGCCCAAAAAATCATTTAACTTTTTGATTTGTTTTGGTAATTACGAAAAAATGCTCTTTTGGTCGCTGTTCGAACCTTCCGGCTCTCCAAAGTCCGCTATCTCTCCCAAGGTGTTCCAGAACGCCTTGAAGCCGTGGTCTGAGTACCGCTCACCGACATTGCTCAAAGTCCACTTTTGGTACGCCTCTCGAACCTTTTTTCGGGAAATTCGGACTGGTTCCTTCCTCCAATCGGGGGTTTTTTCAACGATTCCGTGCTCAAAAAAGTACCCCTCTACCGGGAATTCTCCGCTGTGAACGGCTTCCATCCACCATCGGTGGACGCCTTTGAGAGACTGTTCTTTCTGGTGGATGGTTTCAGCTGTGAGGGGGCGGTCGCGCTCTGGGTTCCAGTCCGACACGTCGCGGTTCAGCATCTTTTGTAGGAAGTGCGCCGCGCCGTCGCCTTCAATGTGGTTGGACAGGCGTTCGAAGTATTCATAATCGCGCTTCCGGTCATCACTGGTCCGACCCACTACGACGCGACGGTCATCATGCTCCACGTGGACGGCGTGACTTTCGTTAGTGGCGGCGACGATGCCCAGATATGAGGGGGTGGTTTCGCCGTCGAGCCCCTTGGCCTCAAGCAGCATCGTTTTGGCCGTGATGCGCCGTTTCATTTTCTGGTTGGCCTTCTTGTCACCGACAAAGAAGCACTCGTCTGCGAACACGTAGCAGGCGCTCATGAGGTGCTTATTGAATTTCCCCAGCAGGTGGCCGCTTTCTTCGATCACCACGGCGTGTTGATTGAAAATACGCTGCGCCAACAGGTCGTCAAAGATGATGCCTTTACGCGTGCCCTGCCCGCCGAGAAAGGCGGGCATGACGCCCATTACACGGGCCGGGTCTTGGATTTTGGCAGCGATGAAATTCAGGGTGTATTCGTTCAGCGCTTCGTCGCCATTGCAGATCACGTCGCGGATGTGGTCGAGGATCAGGTCGCACGGCCCCTCTTTCGGCTCAACACCCCAACCCATCCACAGGTTCAGGAAACCGTCAGGAACCTCGCCTGTGGGCATCATGACTGTGCCCTTGTACTGGCGTCGGTCGGGTGATGCCATCCAAAGCGGACCGGCAGGCACCAACCCTTCGGGGGTCGCAACGGTGATGTTTTCGACCAGAGCCAAGAAATCTGCCTTGGTGAGCAGCGAAAGAACCTTGCGCATTTTCATGTCGCCGGTCGTGTTCTTCTTGAGCCGCATCGGCTGCTCAACCCAATAACCAACGCGGAATTTGCTGCCGATGATTAACGCGAAGAATTCTGCGTTTAAAAGTTCCGTGGCCTGTTGCGCGGCGTCCTGTCGTTCGTCTGCGTCGCGGTGCTTGATCATCCGCTTGAGCGACTTTTCGAGGTTCTTCTTGGTCATTCGAACACCTGCGTCGGTGCAGTCGTCCCGTAGCGCGTCGAGCGCGTCGTCATGTTCGAGCCAGTCCATCTCAGCGATTTCCGCCAGACGCCGTTTGATGTCTTTTTTGTTCATTTCAACCTAGTCTCCATCATGCGGGAGATTCTCGCCTCGCGGGTGTCTTGTTCGCGTCTCGGGAGCTTTCTGAGCGCGTCGAACCGGCGGGCGAACATGTCCCGGTATTCCGCGTCAGTGCCAAGGATGTACTTGCGCACCTTCCCGTGCGCGTGAGACGTGAGGCGTCGGCCATAAGCAAAGATCATGCCGGTGATGGCACCGTCTCGGTAATCGGGTTCTAGTGGGTCGCGGGTCTTGGCTTTGTCGTAGACGCTGGGGTGCATCAGGACATCACCCACGGTCACGAGTTGCCCGTTGGACAGGTGCAACACAAAATCCGACCCAAGGACCGTGTGTTCCGTCTCATGCATGCCCAGCAGTTCCTTGCGCCGTCCGCGCTGCGTGGCGTCGGTCACATGCGCGGCGATGGCCCCTGGCGTAGCCGCGACGCCCAGCGCTGTGCGCGCCTCTACCTCAAGCCGTTCGCCTGCCCAGACTTCTCGCTTTGCGTGTGCCCTGTCGCGGGTCCGCGCTAACTCGCGCGCGACGCGCTCCGCATACTCATGCTCCTCATCGGATGTCAGGTCTGGAAAGACCCGTCGCGTATCGGCCAGGGCCAGCCCCTCGCTGATCAGGAAAGCGTCAGGGCGGCGTTGCTCCAAACCCTCACCACATACAGCCCCGGCGGCGTAGTCCTGCCGTGAGGGTTGGTACATACACGGGTCAAGCGTGGCACGTATCAATTGCGCGCCACTGCCTGAGATGAGGATGTAGCCGAACCCGTTCAGCCAGAGGCGTTTGAGCAGGACCTCGGCTGCGCGGGGTATGTCCGTGCCGTCCTCAACGCCCATGTATAGGCGCTGCCCTTTGAGCCCGACCACCTCGCAATCGAGAACAGTATCGAAAATATAGGAGGACGACGAGCAACCCCACAACACGTCGTGGTCGGCATATCCCGGCACGGCGGTCACGACCTGTCGCCACAAATCCTCACGGCTCAGCGCGGAGTGGTCGGGTCGTGGGTCATAGTCGGCAGCGAGGATGGCTGGACCCTCGGGCCATGCGAAATGGTCCTCGCTGCGGGCGATGGTGCCGGGTGTGACCCGTTCCTTGGTAACCAGCAGCACACCATCGTCGGGCATGTCGATTGTCGGGACGCCGTAGGTCAGCACGTCCCGCCCAGCGCGCAGTTCAGTGTTCAGCACTGTAGCGAAATCCGCCATGTTGGTGGCCTCGTCCACGAACGCCCGCCCCGCGCTGAGCCAGCCAACGGTTTCCTTATCCAGTTCGTTGTCAGCGCCCCAGCGGTAGTGTTTGCCACCCGTCTCGGGTTTAGTCAGTTCAATCCGCGTGTAGCTGAGCGGCGGGGTGTTCCGATTACGCGCCATTTCACCGTTTTCCTTCATCTTGCGCCCACAGAAGCTTGTGTTGCGGGCAATTCATCGTTTTACTGCGTGTTTCGGCGGCTCGGGCAGAGGCGGTCACTGTTCGCGTCACTGATGCCCCTCCGAAACAGCACTTATTTCCCTCACGCTCGCTGGTTCAGGAGCGCCAGGTCCAGATCACGCGGCATCGTCTCGCTCCTTTGGCTGGATGCGGTTCCGTTCCTTGAAGGCGTCGATGCTGGCGCGGTCGATGCGCGTGACGCGCCCGTTCGAGTAGCCGGTCAACTCGCCGCTACTGAGCCAGCGCCAGACGGTCGAGGACGACACCTGCAACTCGCGACAGGTTTCCTTGACGGACAGGTCCGAGGATTGATTTGGGGTAGGGACCGGGGCGCTTATGCTGCGTCTCCTGCCACCTTAGCCAAAAGGGCAGGGTCGGGCACGTAGGCGTTGTTCGCCTTGTACTCATCTAGTGAGGTTCGTGTGATGCGCTCTTGCTTGCCTACGAAGTAAGTAGACAATTGCCCGGACGCTATCAGCTTGCCGACCGCATTACTCGAGACGTTCATCTCAGTGCATGCCTCGGCGATAGTCAGGTCAGGCTCTCTAGCCATGTGTCACTCCATTAATTAGGTCGTGACACTTGGCTAACAGGGGGTGTTCCAGATGGACGAATTCGTAACTCAGTTACGCGCAAACTATCTTTTTAGCGGTCCATTTTTCTTGAATTCCGCCCGTATCCAGCGGGCTATGCTGCCCTCGGAAGGTAGTTTCGCCACCTCATCCGCAGTCCGTTCTAACGACATCTCATCATAAACCCGTTCCGCGAGGTGTTTCGCCGAACCTGCCATGTTTGGGCTGCGTTCAACTATCGCCATCGCTCGCCTAATCACCTCGTCATGGTGAAGACGACGACCGGGGCGGGCGTTCTTACCGCGCGCGCTGTTGCGCTCGCTCAGGACGCTTTGCACTGCCGTGTAAGCCGATTCTGCCTCTATGTGATCCTCTCGGGGGTCATGCCCGTCTAGGTTCAGCAGGCGCAATTTGATGAAGTCCAGCGCACTCACTTTACCCGATGGCAGCGCCGCCAGCCGCTCGGCTTCTTCGCGGCTCACTTTCAGGCGGCGCATGATCGTGGCCGTGGTATCGACGCGCTGGGCGTCGGCGAACGGGTTGGGTTTCGGCTTGGTCATGCCCGTCCCTCCGACAACTGCACCACGCTCTCAGCGGTGAGCCCGTCGAGGAAGTCCGCCCATTTCTGCCACCATTCGGCGGCGGGCTGGTTCAACTCGGATAGCTGATAATGCGCGTCCGCCTCGCTGGTGTCAGGGCTATGTGCGGACAGGCGGTCGCGGATGTCCTTGCCGCCACCGTTTTCGGCAACCCAACTAAGCAGCGCCTTACGGTTGGCGTGGCTGGTGTAGTCGGTGGGCAGGCTTAACTCGTCGCGCTGCCGCGCCCAATTCAACGAGACAGTCTTGCGGCCACGACGACCGAACACACGACCCTCTCGCGTGGGTTGGTTGCGCAGCAACTCGACCGCCTGCGCCGAGAGCATGACCAGATGTTCTTTCTTGGCTTTCATGCGCTGGGCGGGAATGGTCCAGCGTCCATGTTCAAGGTCAATCTCCGACCACTCAGCGCCCAGCGCCTCGCTGATGCGGGTGCCCGTCAGCAGTTGCAGGCGCATGATGTCCCGGTCGATGACTTGCAGTTCGTCAAGGCCCCGGACCATCGTGCGCAGTTCGGACATGGACGGGCGGTAGTCCTTGATCTGTGATTTCGGGGTCTTATCCAACTGCGGGACCGGTACGCCTGCGGGCATCATTTTCTTCTCGCTGGCCCACTTGAACATGCTTGCCATCGCCATGCGGATGTTGTGCGCCGCACCGGGCTTGTCATCTATCAGGTGGGCAAACGTTGCGTTCAGGGCCTCCACGTCCAGCGCGCCGAGGCGCATGCCGCCATGGTTGGGCAGGACGTTCTTGGTGAGGATGTTCTCCGACCGCCGCCACGACTTTGTGCCGCGCGTCTGCATGGCTGTGATGTAAGCCTCGGTCAGTTCGTCCAGCGTCGTTTCAGACCGCTTGTCGGCGACCTTGGTGACGGGCTGCGCCCACGCCTCTCGTGCCTCGGCAAGGCTCATGGCGGGGTAGTGCCCGAGGGTGATTTGTCGCTGCCGCTTGCCTTTCTGGGTGCGGTAAATCCAACGCTTGCCCCGTGTGGTGGCTACAAGCGTAAGGCCCGCGTATTGCGGGTCCGAGAGACGCCGACCGGGTTTCAGGCGGCGGCAGGCCAGATCAGTCAATTCCTTGGCAGCGGTTCCGTTCGCCTGTTCGAGGGCAAACGCAACACTGGCGCGCAGTTCCTTGCGGATGCCCGTGTCGAGTGCAGCCTGCATCAGGTCAGCAACAACCTCGCGGGGGTCGCGGTCGTCCTGATCCACGAGACTTGCAACTGAGGTCAGAAAGTCAGATGTGTTCTTTGTCATGGCCGCGTCCTTATGCAGTTCGGTCGTGTCAGTCGGGCGGGTGTTGACGCACCCCCCGACACCTTGGATTTAGCAACGCCATCGCACCGCTACCAGCCCCTCGTCACTGATGCGTCACTGTTTTGGCATGATATCCACGCGGGTTGAGTGGGTCTGACAGGGGCAGTGAAACGGTTTGGTGATACAAGCAAACGCCTGTTTTTTTTGTGTTTTTCCATGAATTTGCAGGGGGTTCGCTGGCGCGGGGTATGAGAACGCCCGGTTGCGGGTTATTTGCGTCTGGCTGCTTTGGCAGGTGGTGGGGATTGTGTCAAGAGCGGGAGCGAGGGGCCAGCCCCTCGCGCTCCCCGAGGTATTTTTAGCCAGATGAAGGAGGATCACGGAATTGCACTTAGGCGGGGGGCGTGCATGATGTCAGGAAAGCAAAGAGGGCTTCATGGCAGCAACAGATTTTTTGGAAACGGCGCAGGGGCGGCGGTTGGCTTATCACAAGAGTGAAGGGGCCGGGCCGACAATTGTTTTTCTGGGAGGTTTGAAATCGGATATGGAGGGCACCAAGGCCGTTCATCTTGAGGCTTGGGCGCAGGCGCGGGGGCAGGCGTTCTTGCGGTTTGACTATTCCGGGCATGGAGAAAGCTCTGAGGCGTTCACTGACGGCTGCATTGGCGATTGGCATGAAGATACGCTGGCAGCGGTAGGTGCCTTGACTGAGGGGCCTTTGGTGGTCGTTGGGTCGTCGATGGGCGGCTGGCAGGCGTTGCTGCTGGCCAAGGCGTTGCCGGAGCGACTTGTGGGCATGGTGACCATCGCCGCAGCCCCGGATTTTACCGAGGACGGCTATTGGGCGTCCTTCTCAGATGCGCAGAAGGCAGCGCTGGAGGAGGTTGGGCATGTGGAATTGCCCTCGGATTATATGGAGCCTTACATCATCACAAAGCGTATGATCGAGGATGGTCGGCAGCGCCTGGTTCTGCGGGACGCGTTGGATTTACCGTTTCCCGTACGTTTTTTGCAGGGAACGGCTGATACGGCGGTGTCGACTGAAACAGCCTTACGTCTAATTGAGCATGCGACAGGAACGGATATGCGATTGTTGCTGGTCAAGGATGCGGACCATCGGTTCTCGGACGGGCCGTGCCTTGGCTTGATCGAGAACGCCGTTCTCGACGTTTTGGGGGATGAGTGATGCGCTGGTTCGGATGGGTGCTGGGGCGAATTCTACTGGTTCTGATCGTTGTCGGAGGCCTGATCTATTGGTTCGGGCCGCGGGAAGAGGTGAACCTGGATCCCGATTTCGACCCCCGCAAGTTTGGCGAAGGTGTTCAGGTCTATTTTGAAAGCACGGAATCCGCCTTTGACGATATTGTTCCCGGCGTTGAAAAACGTGTGATCTGGCAGGACGGGTTCAAAGAACAGCGCACGCCTTTTTCGGTGCTATATGTCCATGGCTTCTCGGCCAGTTCAGAAGAGATCCGCCCCGTGCCTGATATGGTCGCTGATGCTCTTGGGGCCAATCTGGTTTATGCGCGCTTGCAAGGACATGGGCGCAGTGGGGCCGCGATGGGCGATGCGACCGCCTCGGGCTGGATGCAGGACATGGCCGAAGGGCTGGCGGCGGCCAAGGCCGTTGGGGAAAAGGTCGTAGTCATTTCGACATCGACCGGGGGCACGCTGGCAGCGGCGGCCGCTTTGAACCCGGACCTCAGCGAGGATGTCGCGGCAATGGTGTTTGTGTCGCCGAATTTCGGAGTGAATGCGACAGGGGCGTTCATACCCGGTCTGCCTTGGGCTCGGGATTGGTTGCCACTGCTGATGGGGCCGGAACGAGATGTATCCGGGCCAGATCCAGAAAAGAACAAGTACTGGACTTCGGTTTACCCGTGGGAGGCCGTGGTGCCGATGACTGTTCTCGTCGAAACGGTCTACGGTCTTGATTTCTCACAAGCTTTGGTGCCGGCGCTGTTCTGGTTCTCGGATGATGATCAGGTTGTGCGCCCGGACAAGACACACAAGGTGGCCGAGGCCTGGGGTGCGCCAGCAACAGTTGAGCTTGTCACAATGGGGTCGGGGGATGATCCGATGTCGCATGTGATCGCCGGTCGCCTGATGTCTCCGGACCAGACAGAGCCGACGGTGAAAGGGGTATTGGCGTGGTTGAAAACGCAGGGGATCGAATGACCCCTCGTTCAAGGGCATAGCGATGCGCAAGCCGGGCAGTATGTGGAGCCTTGAGACGCTGGGTCGTGTGCGTCTGTCCCGGCATTTCTTCATGCGCGATTTCCTGTACTCCGAGATCGGGAATTTCCACCAAAAGCAGAACCTGCCGGAGAGCCCGGATCTGGCCATCGAAACCGGCAGCGCCTTTTGCCAAGCTTTGCTGGACCCACTAGAGGAGACCTTTGGCCGGGTCGCAGTGCGCTCGGGCTATCGGTCGCCGTCCTTGAATACGTTCGGCAACGAAAACCGGCTGAATTGCGCGCGCAATGACAATCCGTTGGAGTGCCATATCTGGGACTGGGGGCAAGGTGAGGCGCGAGTCGCTGGTGCGTCTATCGTGATCCCCTGGTTTGCGGATCGCTACACGCAGGGGCGGGACTGGCGCGATCTGGCGTGGTGGATGCATGATCATCTTGACTACTCCGAGATCTGGTTTTTCCCGAAACTCTGCGCATTCAATCTGGTGTGGCGCCCCACGCCTCAACGCCGGATCGACAGCTATATCGCGCCCAAAGGTTGCCTTTTACGACCGGGGGCCGAGCCAGCCGAAACACTTTCCGTCCGTCAGAAACGCTATGCTGATTTCCCGTCGTTCCGTGGAATCGCCTATCCATAAAGATTCACTTGCTGGGCTGATCCAAACCTTCCATCCTGATGAGAAGGAACGACTCGGATAACCGAGCAGAAGGAGGCCCCACGTGATTGAGCCGCTGGTGTTGTTGCCGGGTTTGATGTGTGATGCCCGGCTGTTTCATCCCCAAATTGATGCCTTTTCACGCCGCCGCGCCGTGGTCGTCTCGGCGATCAGTCGGGGGGAGCGGATTGAAGAGATCGCCTCGGATCTGTTGGATCAGCTGCCTCATCGGTTCGCGCTGGCCGGGCACGGGCTGGGAGGCGTGGTGGCGTTGGAGCTTGTCCGTCGCGCCCCGGATCGGGTGTCGCGGTTGTGCCTGATCTCAACGGATGCTCAGGCCGACACACCGCAGATCGCAGCCGCTCGGGAAGATCTGATCATCGGCGCGCAGGCTGGTCGGCTTGAAGAGGTTATGCGGCGGGTTGTCGGGTCGGACACTCTGGCGCCGGGGCCGCAGCGGATCCCCGTTTTGAACGACCTGCTGTCAATGGCAATTGATTTTGGCGCCGAGGTTTTTGTCACCCAGATGCGTGCGCTGCAGAGGCGCGCGGATCAGCAGGGCACGTTGCGCCGGATCAAAGCGCCCAGCCTGATCCTGTGTGGAAAGCATGACCGGCTGACGCCCGAGCGCAAACATGCCTTTATGGCGGACATGATCCCAAATGCGGTGATGCACACAATTGATGCGGCCGGATATCTGCCAAGTCTGGAAGCGCCCGAGCAGGTGATCGACCTGATGCAGGCGTGGCTGGATGAACCCTTGCGCATGGCCTAGGGGTAGAGCGCTGCGCGTTCCTCTTTGCTGATCACCGTCGGTGTCACGACGGGCTCAAAACTCTCAGGATCAAAGAACGGCGTGTTCTTCCACCCGCCGGATAGTCTTGATTTGATCACGCGCCTAAGCAACCCAATTGCCGCCGGAGCCAGATTTTCGTGCTTTTGCTTTCCGTTGGGCCGAGGCACGAACCCGCGAGTCGCAATCGGGCCAAGCCGCGCGTGATCGGCGATACGCAAAGCGATGAACCCCGCAAAGGGAAATCTGGCGGTGCGTGGCGTCGTTGCCAAGGGCGCGTTGCAGCATTTGGCATACCATCGCAGCATACCCTTCGGGCTCAGTGACATCGCCGCCAAATGGTCGGCGCCGCTGTCAATCGTCACCTCGTCGGGGGCGATTTGAAACACCTCAACCGGGCCGGGGGCCGGGTCGGGTTGGCCGAAGTAACGCTGGGCGGCACGGCAGTCGTGGCAAAAGCATTCGGCATGGGTACCCAGACGCGCACCATCGGATGTGATGCGCCCTGTCAGTGTCCCACAGGCGCAAGAAAAGGTGAGGTCAGACTCTGACGCCAAAGCCCTTACGCGACTTTATTGCTGTTGGCCGCCCGACGACGCGGTTTGCGGCTGTTCTCGTTCATGAAGTCGATGACCAGCGGGCGGATATTGTCGCGCCAGCTGCGGCCTGCAAAGATGCCGTAGTGCCCCGCACCGGGTTCAACATGGCTGGCTTTCTTGCTGTCTGGCAGACCGGTGCACAGATCAAGCGCTGCGATACACTGTCCGGGGGCCGAGATATCGTCATTCGCGCCTTCCACGGTTTTCACGGCCACATCGGTGATCTTGCCCATATCCACCTTGTGCCCGGCGACGACAAACTCGTTCCGCCCGATCTCGCGGTTTTTGAAAATGCGTTCGACCGTGGAGAGGTAAAACTCGGCTGGCATATCCATGACAGCGAGATATTCATCGTAGAAGCGATTATGGGCATCATGGTCCGAGGCTTCCCCCCGCATCACGCGCTGGATCTGATCCGTGAAAGCGGTGGAGTGGCGTTCTGCATTCATCGACATGAACGACGCCAGCTGCAACAGGCCGGGATAAACCATCCGACCCACGCCTTTGTATTTGAAACCAACGCGCTGGATCATGGTCTCTTCCAACTGGCCCATCGTCACGCGACGGCCAAAGTCGGTTACGTCGGTCGGGGTAGCGTCGGGATCGACCGGGCCACCGATCAGTGTCAGGGTGCTGGGTTGGGCCTTCGGTTCGACCTCGGCCAGATAGGCGGTTGCGGCCAGTGTCAGCGGCGCAGGTTGGCACACGGCGACCACGTGCGTGTCCGGGCCAAGCTCCTTCATAAAATCGACAAGGTAGAGGGTGTAATCCTCGACATCGAACTTGCCAGCGGACACGGGGATATCGCGCGCATTATGCCAATCGGTGATGTAAACTTCGCAATTGACCAGCAGACTTTTGACGGTCGAGCGCAGCAATGTGGCGTAGTGACCGGACATTGGAGCCACCAAAAGCACCTTGCGAGGTTGCGTTTCGCGCCCGTTTACCTTGAAATGGAGAAGGTCCCCAAAGGGACGCTCCAGAACCGAGGTGACTTCGACCAGATGATCTTTGCCATCTTCACACGTGAACGTCCGGATGCCCCAATCGGGCTTCGCGACCATGCGTTGGAAGGTGCGCTCGGTCACTTCACCCCAGGCGGCCATCCAGCTGAACGCCGGGTTGGGAACCATCGAAAACAGCGGGTAGGAGGCCATCGCGTTTGCCGTCGAACCAAGCCATTGGTTCGTATTGCGCATGGTTTCCATCAGATCGTAGGTCATCATGTAGCGCATCGAAGGATCCTCCGGAGTATCAACCTAAGAGTTCGGACCATTCGTCGCTTTGTCGACCAACGTCCGCGACGTTATTCTGCATAGCAGCGAGAGTAGGGGTGAATTGTTAAAATGACAACAAGTGAAGACAATACGGGCCAAGTTACCGAAGAACATATTGAACGCATTAAAGAAAATATGGAGAAGGTTGAGGCTCTCTCCAAGCGACTGATCGAAGTCATGGCTTCGAAGAAGTCTCATGTCCCGGCATTGGACGGCCCGAATCAAGAGCTTTATGCACGTGCGGCAACGGCCTATTGGGCCGACGCATTGCAGAATCCCGCCAAACTGCTGGAACAGCAGATCGAATACTGGGGCAAGTCCGTTCTGAACTTTGCCGAGGCGCAGCAAGCCCTGACCACAGGCGAAGTGGATGAAGACGAACCCAAACCCAAGGACAAACGCTTTTCCAATCCGCTTTGGGACACCAACCCCTATTTTCGCTTGATCCGCCAGCAGTACCAGACCAATGCCGAGGCCATCGCGCAGGCGGTGTCGTCAGTCGAGGACCTTGAAGACAAGGACAAGCAGCGCCTTCAGTATTTCTCACAGCAGATCATTGACCTGATGGCCCCCACCAATTTTCTGGCAACCAACCCCGATGCCTTGGAGAAAGCTGTCGAAACCGAGGGGCAATCCCTGATCCAAGGGCTTGAAAACCTCGTCTCGGACCTTGAGGCCAATGATGGTGAACTTGTGGTCAAGCTTGCCGATGACAGTGCCTTCGAGGTTGGAGTCAATATTGCGACCAGCCCCGGCGATGTTGTTTATCGCAACCGCATGATGGAGCTGATCCAATACAAACCAGCAACCGAGACGGTGCACGAAACGCCCATCGTTCTGTTCCCGCCGTGGATCAACAAATTCTACATTCTTGACCTCAAAACCCAGAACAGCCTGATCAAATGGGTGACCGAGCAGGGATACACCCTGTTTGTCGTTAGCTGGATTAATCCCGACTCCACCTACGCTGATGTGGGGATGGAGGACTATATTCAGGACGGGTTCCTGACTGCGATCGAGACGGTCAAGAAGATCTGCAAAGTAAAACAGGTCAACGCCGTCGGGTATTGCATTGCGGGCACCACGCTCAGCCTGACCCTGTCACTGCTCAAACAGCGCGGGGACAAATCGGTCAAGTCGGCGACCTTCTTTACGGCTCTGACCGATTTTGGCGATCAAGGAGAATTCACGCCGTTTTTGCAAAACGACTTTGTGGATGGGATCGAGGATCAGGTCGCCAAAGATGGCCTTCTACGCGCGTGGATTCTTGGGCGTACGATGTCCTTCCTGCGTTCGCGCGACCTGATCTACACGCCTGCAATCCGCAGCTATATGATGGGAGAGACCCCTCCGGCTTTTGACCTGCTGTATTGGAATGGCGACGGCTCGAACCTGCCGGGGAAGATGGCGGTGCAGTATCTGCGCGGCCTGTGCCAGCACAACGAATTCGTGGGCGAGGGCTTCGAGATGCTGGGCCACAAGCTGCATGTCAGGGATGTGGACGTCCCCCTGATGGCTATCACCTGCGAGACGGACCATATCGCCCGCTGGAAAGACTGCTATCGCGGTGTTCAGCAGATGGGGTCCAAGTCCAAGACTTTTGTCGTATCAGAGTCCGGCCATATCGCCGGAATTGTGAACCCGCCCAGCAAGAAGAAATACGGCCACTACACCAACCCAGATCTGAAGTTGGATGCCGAGGCCTGGTTGAAAGACGCTGACTTTCACGAAGGATCCTGGTGGCCGATGTGGGGCGCTTGGCTGAAGAAACGGTCTGGTAAGCAGGTTCCGGCGCGCGAAACGGGTGATTCGGAGCATCCAAGCCTGTGTCCGGCGCCTGGCAGCTATGTTTTGCTCAAGGCAAATCGCTGATTTCAAAATGAAACTTTATTTTTTCTGCATCGCAGCAAGAAAAAACTTGAAATGCTGCGATGCAGAAATCATATTGTCCTCAAGCCGATGGAAACCGGGGTGGGCCCGGTTCGGTGAAAAGGATTAGGACAATGGCAAAGACCCAAGACTTCACCGCGATCATGAAAGACGTCATGGGCGCGTTTCCGGTAGACACCACCGCAATGGAAGGTGCCTTCAAATCGACCGCAGCGCTGAACGAAAAGCTGTCGGGCGTTGCTCTGGACGCGGCTGAGAAATCGGCTGAAATCTCGAACAAATGGACCAAGGACACCCTGGCCAAGCTGACCGAGATGTCGAAAGCAAAGGCCGAGCCTGCTGACTACGCAAAAGCCGCAACCGACTTCGCAAGCGCGTCGGCTGAAGTTGCTGCTGAAAACCTGGCTGCTTTCGCTGAAATCGCGAAAAAAGTTCAGTCGGAAACCGTTGAGCTGCTGATGGCCGCTGGTAAAGACGCTGCTGAAGAAGCAACCGCAGCTGTCAAGAAAGCGACTTCTGAGGTGACGACTGCTGCCAAGAAAGCTGCAGCTGCCAAGTAAGAACGTCCGCGACGGGCATCTTATCCTCCCTATAGGTGCCATCGCGTTGGGCAGGTCGATTGACCTGCCCTTTCTTTTTGTGCTGCAGTCGCATAACCTCTGCTGCAACGCATCATCCTTGGGGAGGGTACAAGGTGTCGGACAAAGAAAAACCGCTGTTGATCAAGCGCTATGCCAGCCGTCGGCTGTATAACACCGAGACCAGCGATTACGTGACGCTCGAAGATATTGCGGGGTTCATCCGCGATGGGCGCGAAGTTCAGATCATTGATCTGAAAACGGGCGATGACCTGACCCGCCAGTACCTTTTGCAAATCATTGCCGAACACGAAAGCCGGGGCGAGAACGTCCTGCCGGTCAATGTTCTGAACGATCTGGTGCGTAGCTACATGGTGCCGGGTGGGGGCATGATGCCGCAATTCCTGCAAAGCTCATTCGACATGCTGCGCGAAAGCCAAAGCAAGATGATGGAGAACATGAACGCCATGAACCCGATGTCTCAGATGCCGGGGTTTGAGGCGATGCAGGCGCAGCAACAGGCTTTTCTCAAAGCGATGACTGGCGGGTTGTCTGGCAACTGGTCAGGCCCCGACAAAGAGGACGAGTCCGAACCGAAAGAGGATCTGGACGACATCAAAAAGCAATTGGCCGAGTTGCAGCAGAAGCTTTCGAAATTGAACTAGAGGCATAAGCGATGCGCTGGCTGGTCCTGTGTGTCGCTATTTTGTGGTCGCAAGCCGTTTGGGCCGAGGGGCAGTTCTCTGAAAACTGGTCGGCGGTGTGTCGGTTGGGGACCGATACATCTGCGGGATGTCAGGATATTCGGGCGCGTGAGATACTCGATGCGTCCGAGGCCCCTTGGCGCGCGATTGGTCGCGTGAACTACGCAGGGCGGGACCAACGATCTCATTGTACGGGTGTTCTGATCTCGGAAAACCATGTGCTGACGGCGGCGCATTGTCTCTACAATCGATCACGCAAACGCTGGATACCTCCCGAGAGTATTCGATTTGCTGCCGGGTACCAGCGGGGCGAGGCGGTCTCGGTTGCGCGGGCCGACGACTATATCTTACCTGCGGGTCAGGATGTATCGGTCAGCTTCTCCGATCAGCCCGAATTAGACTGGGCCATTCTGGTGCTGGACGCTCCGATCGGGGCCGAGGTCGGTTTCGTGAAACCGGCAAATCAAGAGGTCGAGGCAGGCTTCGTCGCGGGCTATCCGGGTCTGAGACCCCACGTTCTGAGCCAGACAGAGATCTGCGCCATGCGCCCATACTCGGACCAATCGCTACGTGGAATTTGCCCGGTGATGATGGGGGATTCCGGCGCGCCGCTGTTGGTGAAGACCTCGGACGGGCTGCGGGTGGCCGCTATCCTGTCCCGCATTGCGCCGACCCCCGAAGGGATCGACGCGTTGTTCGTCTCAGTGCTTGGAGTTCAGGTGCCGTAAGCAGGAACCGGGCCAATCACCTCACCGACCGAGGCCAGCAGGATGTCGGCGATCACGTCCAGTTCCTCGCGCGTCAGGCGTACGGGCAGGCGCACGTCACAGGCTGTCATCAGCATGGCACGGGTTTGCGGCAGTTCGAATTGCTCAGGCAGGAACTGCCAGTTCCAGAAGGCGCGGGCATTGTCTTCGCTCATGCCAAAGACCTGAACTTTGACGCCACGCGCCTCGGATGCGGCGGCAAAGGCGCGGATTTCACCCTCATCCATGCCGACCAGATTGAATTGAATCGAATCCGGTGCACGACGTTCGGGCGCAAGCGGGGCGGGGACGTCGATATAGTCCGACCTGTTCAGCCGTTCCGCTACATAATCGTGGTTTGCCAGCCCATCGCGCACGCGGCGCGCCAGTTCTGGGATCTGAGGGCGGATCACTGCGGCGCTGAGATTGCTCATCCGCAAATTATAAAGCGGGAGTTTGTTCTGCCAGCGCGCAAAGGCCTGCTCCAACTCGGGCGAGTTGTCGCCATGCGGGGTTTTGTGCTTCTTCCAGTTATGCTCGTAGGCGCCTGACATGATCACGGTGCGCGCCACCAGATCGGCGTCGTCGGTGATCAGAATGCCACCTTCGCCCGCGTTGATCATCTTGTAGGACTGGAACGAGAAGCAGCCAATTTTGCCGATGGTGCCGATGTTGCGCCCATGCCAGGTGGTGCCCAGCGAGTGGGCGGCATCTTCGATCACCGGGATATCGCGCGCGTCGCACAGCGCCATGATCGCATCCATATCCGAGGTATGGCCGCGCATATGGCTGACGATCACCGCTTGTACATCGTCTAGCTTGGCCTCGAAATCAGCCATGTCGATGCGGTAGTTCGGACCAACTTCGCACAGAACCGGAACGCAATCCGCATGCACGACCGAAGATGGTACGGCTGCAAATGTGAAGCCTGGGATCAGAACCCGTGCATCCCGCGGCAGGCCAAATGCCTTCAGCGACAGAAACAGAGCAGCCGAGCAGGAGGAAACAGCCAATGCGTATTTTGTTCCCAGCAGCGCGGCGAACTCGGATTCCAGCAAAGCAACCGGCGCGTCCTGCGGCGCGGTGTAACGAAACAGGTCGCCTGACTGCATCAGGGCGTCAATTGCGTCTCGTGCGGCGGCGGGGATGGGTTCGGCGTCATGAACGTTGGGTGGCAGCGTCATATTTGGTTTTCCCGAATTCTAACTTTCACTTTATTAAATCAAGCATCCCGCCCGTGCCAAGCCCCCAAACGCAAGATCGGCAAAATTTCACCAAATTGTCGTATGGAAAACGGGGGCTAGATCCCCAGCCGATCCCGCATCGCGTACCATGTCATCGCCAGCACCAGCAGAGGGCTGCGCAGGGCCGGACCACCGGGAAAGGGCAGGGCCGGGACACGGGCCATTGTATCGAACCCTTCGGCCTGCCCTTGGATGGCCAATGCCATCAGTTGACCGGCATGTGTTGCGGTGCCGACGCCATGGCCGGAATAGCCAGAGGCGGACAGGATATTCGGCGCAACACGCGTAAGATAAGGCATCCGCCGCATTGTAATCGCCAGAGTGCCGCCCCACGCGTAGTCGAGCCTGACGTCCCGCAGATGCGGAAAGATCTCGGTCATTGGCTTGCGCACGGTGGCGGCGATATCCGAGGGGAAACGGTAGCCATAGCTTTCGCCTCCGCCAAACAGAAGGCGCCCATCGGCGCTGAGGCGGAAGTAATTCACCACGAATTTTGTATCTGCAACGGCGACATCCTGCGTCAGCACGCGCGCGGCCTCAGCCCCAAGCGGTTCTGTCGCGGCGATGAAGTTGTTGATCGGCATCACCCGCGCCGCGACCTGCCGGTTCAGTGTCCCAAGGTATCCGTTGCAGGCCAGAATGACGTGTTGGGCGCGAACCTTGCCGCCTTCAGTTAGAACCGTGGCCGGGTCGCCTTGTTCGATCCCTGTCACCTCCGTGCCCTCAAAGACACGCACGCCCGCGGCCTCAGCAGCACGGGCCAGACCGAGCGCATAGTTCAACGGGTGCAGATGCGCCGCCCCCATATCCAGATACCCACCCTTGTAAGCGGGTGAGGGGCAGAGGGCTTGGCCTGCCTCTTCATCCACCAGCTCGATCTGATCGTAGCCGTAGCGGTCCGACAAATGCGCGGCATGGGCGTGCAGATCGCTGCGCTCGGACGCTGACAGGCCCAGGTTGGCGATCCCAGGCTTCAGATCGCAGTCGATTTTGTGCTTTTCAATCAGCGATTTGACCAAGGCCTTCGCATCTTCGGCCAGATCCCAAAGCTTGGTAGCGTCGTCCTGCCCGACGAGCCGCTCCAGATCCTCTTGATCCATGCGCTGGGCGCTGCCCAACTGGCCGCCATTGCGGCCTGATGCGCCAAAGCCCACTCGGTGTGCCTCAAGCAGGACAACGTCCATCCCGGCCTCGGCCAGATGTAACGCAGCCGACAAACCCGTATAGCCACCACCGACGATACACACATCGGCGCGGGTTTCGCCCTTGAACTCAGGGAACCGCGCGAGCGGATTGGCTGTTGCGGCATACCAGCTTGCCGGATACTCGGCTTTGCTATCGTTGGAATAGAGAAGGTTCATCTCTGGTGACCCCAAAAGGCTCAGACGTTCAGCAAGAGATGTTCCCGCTCCCACGGAGAGATCACCTGCAAAAACTCTTCATACTCGGCCCGTTTCACGATGCCATAGACGCGGGCGAATTCGGGGCCCAGAATCTCATGCAGTTCCGTGGCTCCGTCAAACAGTTCCAGAGCATTCCCCATCACCTGCGGGATATCCCCGTCACCCTCGTAGGCGTCACCGTAGAACTGACGGCGTGGGCGTTCCTGTTGGACCAGACCCAGATAGCCACAGGCCAGTGACAGCGCGACCCCGAGATACGGGTTGCAGTCCATCCCAGCGATACGGTTCTCCACGCGTCGCGCCTCTGGCCCGGACAGCGGCACCCGGATACCCGTGGTCCGATTGTCCCGCGCCCATTCCAGATTGATCGGCGCAGCATGGTCTTTCACGTAACGGCGGTACGAGTTCACATACGGTGCCATCACGGCAAGACCGGCGGGCAGGTGTGTCTGCAGGCCAGCGATGAAGTGATAAAACGCGTCCGTCTCACCGCCTTGTGGTCCGGAAAAGATGTTCTGGCCGGTCTCTATGTCGATGATCGAATGGTGGATATGCATCGCCGATCCCGGCTCATCCTCGATCGGTTTCGCCATGAAGGTCGCAAAGCAATTGTGACGCAGCGCGGCCTCGCGGATCAGGCGTTTGAAGTAGAAAACCTCGTCCGCCAGCTTCACTGGATTGCCGTGGCGCAGGTTGATCTCAAGCTGGCCTGCGCCGCCTTCCTGAGTTATCCCGTCAATCTCAAACCCCTGATGTTCGGCGAAGTCATAGATGTCGTCGATCACCGGGCCGAATTCGTCCACGGCCGTCATGGAATAGGCCTGACGCGCGGCGGCAGGACGGCCCGAGCGGCCCATCATCGGCTCAATCGACTGCGCCGGGTCAACGTTGCGGGCGACCAGAAAGAACTCCATCTCCGGGGCGACCACCGGCTTCCAGCCCTTGTCGTGATAGAGCTGCACAACACGCTTCAGCACGTTGCGCGGGCTGTAGGGGATCGGGTTGTCGTCGCGGTCATAGGCGTCGTGGATCACCTGCAGCGTCCAGTCGCCAGTCCAAGGCGCCGCCGATGTGGTCGAGAAATCCGGTTTCAGGATCATGTCGCGTTCAATGAATCCGTCCTCACCCGCGGCTTCACCCCAGCCGCCCGTGATCGTCTGGTAGAAGATACTGTCAGGCAGGTGGAAATAGGATTGCCGCGCGAATTTCGATGCGGGAACGGCCTTGCCGCGGGCAATGCCCGGCAGGTCCGAGATGATGCACTCGACCTCATCCAGCCGATGTCCGGCGATATAGTCTTGTGCGGCCTGCGGTGCTGCGTCTGTCCAATCGGCCATCAGGCCCTCGCTTTCTTCAGAAAATCCGCCATGATCTGCGCGATCCGGGCATTGTGATCCGGTGCTGTTTGTCTGTTCGCTGCGGCTTGCATGAGGTCATCAGGCACTAACCCTTTGCCCCGCGTGCGCATCAGGCCCGAGACGAAATCGTTGGTAAATTCAGGGTGCGCCTGCACGGTCCAGATTTGGTCACCATAGCGCAGCATGGCGTTTTGGCAGAAATCGTTGCTGCCGATCACTTCGGCCCCGTCGGGCACGGCCACGACCTGATCCTGATGCCAGGCGTTCAGCCAGACGTTGTCGCCATCGAAGTTATATTCGGTCCGTCCAACCGACCATCCACCTTGGTACTTTTCAACTTTGCCGCCCAGGGCCTGCGCGATGATCTGATGGCCAAAGCACACGCCCACCAGCGGCTTTTCGCTTTGGTGAATCTGACGGATCAGATCCTCAAGCGGGGGAATCCATGGCAGATCCTCATAGGCCCCGTAGCGAGAGCCTGTGATCAGCCAGCCATCTGCATCTTCTGCGCTATCTGGGAAGATCCCGTCAACGACTGCGAAGGTTTTGAATTCAAACCCATGCCCGTCCAGCAATGCCGGGAACAGAGAGTCATAGTCCCCGAAATCCTGCATGAGCGCATCGGGGGTGTGGCCAGTTTGTAGAATGCCGATTTTCATAAGTCACCGAATTTGATCAAATTCAGAAATACCCGAGAGCGGGCCTTCGGGCAAGGGGGTCACACGGCCTCGAGATAGCTTAGCCAGTGTTCGTCCTCGGGGCGGTCTGCAAAACGTGCAATTTCCTGGCTTTTGGTCATCGACATGTTGCGGATCAATTCCGACGGGAAAAGCCGGGCTATGATCGGGTCACTTTCGAACAGGTCGATGGCGGCGGACCAGTCACCAGCCAGCTGAGGCAGGCCATCAATCTCATAAGCATTGCCCGAGATCGGGGCGGGGGGCACCATGCCGTCCTCGATACCGACCAGCGCTGCGCCCATAACGGCACTCAGCATCAGGTAAGGGTTGATGTCGCCGCCAGCCACGCGGTGTTCGATACGTCTGGCCGAGGGCGCTCCGCCCGGAATACGGATGGCGGCGGTTCGGTTTTCATAGGCCCAGCTTGCACCGGTGGGTGCATGAGCGCTGGGCACAAGCCGCGCGTATGAATTCCCATGAGGGGCAAAGATCAGAGTGCTGGCGGGCATGGCCGCGAGGCACCCGGCCACGGCTGAGCGCAGCAGGTCGGTGCCCTCGGGCCCGCCATCGTCGAAGATGTTCCGCCCATCTTGGTCGAGGACAGAGAAATGCACATGCATCCCGTTTCCCGCGTCCTCGGCATAGGGTTTCGACATGAAGGTCGCCGCAAACCCATGTTTTCGGGCCAACCCGCGTGTCAAGGCTTTGAAAAGCCACGTATCATCGGCGCAGCGCATGGCGTCCTGATGATTGAGGTTGATCTCGAATTGACCGATACCGCTTTCGGAAATTGCGGTTTGTGCGGGGATGCCCATCGCGGCGCAACCGTCATAGAGATCGGTGAAGAACGCCTCGAACGCGTCCATTTCAGCGACAGACAGAACTGCCTCGTCCGTCAGGCGGCGACCAGTGATCGGGTTGAGAGGCGCTAGTGGTTGGGGGCCGGACGCGTCGACAAGGGTAAATTCCAGCTCGGTCGCCGCAACGACTGACCAGCCGCGCTGCGCGTAGCGCGACAGCACGGAGGCTAGCGCATGGCGCGGGTCGCCCGCAAAGGGAACGCCGTCATCGTCATAGAGGCTCATGGGAACCAGGGCTGTTAAAGTCGCCAACCAAGGGACCGGAACGGGCCCGCGCTCGGTCGGGAGCAGGATGCCATCGGCGTCACCGGTTTCGAACACGAGGGGGCTTCCGTCGATATCCGCGCCCCATAGATCGACGTTCAAGGCCGAGAACGGCATGCGCACAGCACCCTTGCTCAGCTTATCGGCATATGTTGGCGGGACGCGCTTGCCTCGCATCTGACCATTCAGGTCGCAGGCGGCAACGCGGAAATTATGCAAGGCGTTCAGGTCCATTGGGGCTGTAGCTCCTCTCGGTTATCCGAGATGTAGCGAAGCCAAACGGCCTTGTCACGAAATTTGATCAAATTTCAGCGGTGGAAAAAGGCGTCGGCACAAATTGCGCCGACGCCCCGTGTTTTAGGATCAGACGAAGGTCACGCCGTTTTCCGCCATGGGCAGGGTCGTGACCTTCACACCCGAAAGCGCGCGGATGGCATTCGCCAGCGCCGGGGCGGACGGAGGCGTGCCCGGCTCTCCAACGCCCGTGGGCGCTTCGGCTGACGGAACGATATGGACGTCAATCGCCTGGATGTCGCCGATCCGCAGAGGCTCGTAATCCGGGAAGTTGAACTGGTCCACCGCGCCGCTGGTCAGCGTGATCTGATCGCGCATGACGTGACCAATGCCATAGCCGACACCACCTTCGATCTGTGCTTTGACCACATCGGGGTTCACCGCGATGCCGCAATCAACGGCACAGGTGACTTTTTCGATGCGAACTCCGCTGTCCAGATCGCCGGACACCTCGACTACTTCGGCCACAAAAGAGCCAAAGGACTTGTGGACCGCGATGCCTTGCGCGCGCCCGGCTGGAGCGTCGCCCCATCCTGCCTTCTCAATCGCCAGCTTCAGAACTCCAGCCTTGCGGGCCTGATCTGCGCTGCTGTCATCGCTGAGATGCGCCAGGCGGAACTCGACCGGGTCGCGACCGGCGGCCTCGGCGGCCAGATCCATCATGGTCTCCATCGCATAGCCCGTGTGGGTATGCCCGACCGAGCGCCACCACAATACAGTCGTCGCTTTCGGTGTATCCGTCAGACCCACGGCCATCCCGGGGATGGCGTATGGGCTGTCAGAAACCCCTTCGACCGAGCTGTGGTCGATGCCGTCATGCACCAGAACGGCTTCGAAGGGCGTACCTTTGATGACCGATTGACCGGCGATTTGATGGTGCCATCCGACTATGTTTCCTTCACCGTCCAGACCGACGCGCACTTTGTGACCAAAGGCGGGGCGGTAGTAACCGCTGCGAATGTCATCTTCACGTGTCCACACCAGTTTGACTGGGCGAGAGCGGTCGGTGACCACGAAGGCCAGTGCAGCCTCGACCTGATAATCCGCATCTGGTGTCGCGCGGCGGCCAAAGGACCCGCCTGCCAGCATTGTGTTGATATGTATCTTCTCGGCCGGAAGCTCGAAGATCTGCTGGTAGGCCATATGCGGGCCGGTCGGCATCTGCGCGCCATCATGCAGGACAATGTCTCCATCCGCAGTCTGTTCGATGGTGCAGTTCAGGGGCTCCATTGGAGCATGGGCCAGAAGCGGGAAGTAGAAGGTCCGCTCAACCACAGTGTCAGCGCCGTCGATGGCGGCAGAGACGGCGGCAAAATCGGCCTTGTTGACGTTGTAGGTCGGCTCGGCCTCCAGCGCGTCCATGATCTCGGCCTTGATCTGATCCGAGTCGCGGGTTTCAGCGCCTGACATGTCCCATTCGACCTCAAGCGCATCACGCGCCTGAATCGCGGCCCAGGTGTTTTCCGCGTAGACGGCGACACCCGCTTGGTTGGGCAGAACGGCTGCATTGATGTAGCCTTTGACCTCTTTCGAGGCGCTATCGTCAAACCCTAGCGCAATTCCGCCCTTGGATTCGGGGCGTTTGATCATGGCGATCATCTGGTTGGGCAGGTGGACGTCCATGGCATACATGGCCTGACCATTGCCCTTGATCGCCGAATCTTTACGCCGAACGGCTTCATTTCCGATCAGGCGGAACTCGGACGGGTCCTTCAGACGCGGCTCGGTCGGGGCGTCCAGCTGAGCGGCTGCGGCCACGAATTCGGCAATTGGAGCCGACTTGTCGCCGGATTTGACAATGCCTTCTTCGATTGTGATGCCCGATGCGTCGACGCCCCAGCTTTGGGCCGCCGCGTTGATCAGCATCTCGCGTGCGGCAGCACCGGCCTGACGGTATTGCAGCCACGAATTCGCCATCGCGGTCGACCCGCCCGTGCCTTGGAACGGGCCGAACAGAAGGTTGTTGTAGACGTTGGGATCAGAGGGCGCGAATTCGTATTCGATCTGGTCCATTGTCAGGCCGATTTCTTCGGCAATCAGCGTGGGCAGACCGGTCGCAGGACCCTGACCCTTCTCAAAGTGTTTGACGATTGCGGTCACAGTGCCGTCGGCATCAATTTTAACGAAGGGGTTGAACTGAGCGGTCTCGGATGAAGCCGCCGCCAGTGCGCCATCTGGACGCGCGCCAACCAGCAGGACGGCACCAGCAGCTGCTGCGCCTTTCAGAAATCCACGGCGAGAGGTGTTGATGGTCATGGATCAGGCCTCCAGAATTTCAGATGCGCGCTGGATACCGGCGCGGATACGTTGATAGGTGGCACAGCGGCAGGCATTGCCGTACATGTATGCGTCGATCTCTTCAGCGCTGGGCTTGGGGTTCTCAGCCAGCAGGCCAACGGCCGACATTACTTGACCCGACTGGCAGTAGCCGCACTGTACCACGTCTAGCTCGACCCAGGCCTGTTGGACAGCTGCGCCGATCTTGTCCTCACCGACGGCTTCGATTGTGGTGATCTCGGCGTCTTCGACGTCTTCGATATAGGTCTGGCACGAGCGGACAGGCTCGCCATTCAGATGCACGGTGCAGGCGCCGCAAGACGCGACGCCGCAGCCAAATTTGGTTCCGGTGAGCTTCAACTCATCCCGGATCACCCAGAGCAGGGGCGTGCCGGGTTCGGCGTCGACGGTATGCGTCTCACCGTTCAGTTTCAGATTGATGGCCATGAGGGGATACTCCGTGTTGGCTTGCTACCTGAGTCGGTAAACTGGCGGGTTTACATGTGGCACAGAAAGCCGCGCCTGTAAACTCCCGCGTTTACCTAGTGTTTGACCCGGCGCTGTCAATGGGTCTATAGCAATGACATGAATGAGATCAGCGCGCCCAATGCGTCCAAATATGCACAGATCATCGAAGCTGCGGTGGCCGAATTCCAGGAAAAGGGGTTCGCGGCGGCCAGCATGGATCGTATTTCGCGTCAGGCTGAAGTCTCTAAAAGGACGCTTTATAAGTATTTCGAAAGCAAGGAAAATCTGTTCCGCTCAATCGTGACGGAACTGTCCAGTCGCTTCGCCGAAGTGCTTGAGATCAGGTATGAAAAAGGGCGCGATGTTCGCGAACAACTGACCGAGCTGGCTTGGGCCGAGGGGCGCATTCTGATGCTGCCGGATGTGATGGCCATGTCCCGCATGGTGATCAGCGAAATCCTGCGCAACCCGACCTTGGCTGAACAAGCGCAGGGCAAGCTGGACAAGACGGCCTCATTCATCGACATGCTGCGCGAGGCGGCTGCGGACGGGCAATTGAAGATCGACGACGCAGAACAGGCTGGTCGCGAATTTATCGGCCTGATCAAGGCGCGGGCGTTCTGGCCGCTGTTGTTTTCGGGAACGGTTCTCAGCCATGAGGAAATGGCGGACACGATCAACAACAGCGTCGAGATGATGATGCGCAGATACAGCCCGGATACCGCGCAGCGTTCAGCGCCATAGGGCGGACAAACCCGTCCCTACATGCCGTTGCGCGGGATCACGTCATTCCATTCCGTTTTGAAGAACAGCGTGTCTCCGTCCCAGCATTCGACCGTGGCGTTCAGCACGAAATCACTTGCCGTGGCCGTCTGCTGAGACCAGGTCTTGATACGTGCATCCCAATCGCCACGCTCAAAGCGGGTTTCCTGCCGCATGGTCGCGATCGCGGATAGGGGATCATCGGGCAGAATGGAGTAGATCCGCTCGGACGTGTCGGAAATCTCGGTCCCTGTTTCCAGCACCTTCTTCGCTGATGGGCCCATGACGCCGCCACCGATGAAGACGCGCTCCGTCAGCCTGCCGGTGTGGGCGTCCCGTGTCAGCGTCGTCTCGGACCCGCCCTGACCTCTGGTCGAGGTCTCGGGCACCGAACCCGGGACCGGAACCGGAAGGTCCCGAGGGGCCGGCGCATCTGGTGCATTGGTGCGAACGGGCAACGACAAGGCCGAGGAGCCGGGCACGACAGTTGCGCAAACCGGATTCGGGGCGGGCCACAAGATAGGCCAATAGGCGGTAGCAAGCTGCACCATGATCCGGTGACCGACAGGAACGTTGTAGCCGATGGCGTGCAACTGGATCGAGATCTCCATCTCTTCTCCTGGCACGACCGGGGTTGGTTCTGTGTCACTTTCGCGGTGCATCAGGTTGAAGAACCCGCGCGAGATCAGGGTCTGCGCGCCGTCGGGGGCCTCATCAATCAGCAGGGCTGCGACAAAGGCCTGAGGCTGGTCGACACTGACCCGCAACGCGATTTCAGGTTGGCCCAGAATGTCCAGCGGTGCCTCCAGCGTGTCACTGCGGAAGACCATCGCCCCGGCGGCGTCGATCCGACAATCCAGTGGCAAATCGCCCGGAATACCGAAAGAACACATGACCCCACCGGCCGAGCCGAATGTCTGCGGCGAGGTGATCTGCATCTGCGCGCCTGTTTGCGCCTGAGCGTCCAGCGACCCCGCGTTCAGCCAATAGGTCTCGTTCGACACGTTGGGCGAGGGCCAGCTGGGCTCCTCGACCCAGCGCCCGGGGCGGTGCGTTTGCGTTCCAGCAGGGCGCGTGCTGTCCATCATGTATAGGTGCAGCGAAGGCTCATCCATGATCCCGGTTTCGATCCCCTTCAACCAATAGTCCCAGAACCGCAGGACCTCGGTGATGAAATCGACCTGTGGGGTGGGCTTACCCTCGTGCGGGTAGAGATGCGACCACGGGCCCATCATCACCTTGACCGGCACATTAAGGTGTTCCGAGATCCGGAACGGCGTGTCGCGATAAAGATCGGCCCAGCCGCCGAAATAGTAGACGGGCACATTGATTGCGTCATAGTCCTCGCAGATCGAGCCACGTCGCCACATCTCGTCATGGGTTTGATGTTCCAGCCACATGGCGGGCCAGAACTCCATCGCCTCAAGCCGTTCAAGCCAGAGGTCGCGCCACTTGTCCTCGCCCACGATTTCGGGGTCGGGCGGGAAGGCGTTCAGCAATTGCATGATCGAGCCCCACCAGAAATTGTCACCAGCCAGCACGCCTCCGTAGAAATGGATGTCTTCGCGCCAGCGGTCGTCACAGCCCATGACGGGCGCGATGGCTTTCAGCGCAGGGGGGCGTTTGGCGGCAACCTGAAACGAGTTGTAGGCCCCCCAGCTTTTGCCGAACATACCGACATTGCCGTCGCACCACGGCTGTTCGGCCAGCCACGCGATGACATCCACACCGTCCTGCGTTTCCTGATGCGAGTATTCATCCTCGGCCAGTCCACCGCTATCGCCGTTGCCGCGAATATCCACCCGGATTGAGGCATAGCCCGCCTCGGCAAAGCGCGGATGCATGGTTTCATCGCGAAGGCGCGTGCGATCTCGGCGACGATAGGGGATGTATTCCAACAGGCAGGGCACCGGGTTATCGCGCGCATTGGGTGGCAACCACAGACGCGCGGCCAATTGCGTGCCATCGGACATCGGAATCCAGACGGTTTCGATCACCTCTACGCTATTCATGGCCGGGTCCTTCCTGTTGTTTTGGCTCGTGTTTCTCTCAAGCACCTGTGTCGCGTCGCCGCGTTTGGTCGTATGAAACGCACAACCCGTTCAGCGCGCAAGCGAATAGGAGGCTTCGGGCCGCAAAATGTGACTCAAGTTTGCCGTTCCGCTGTGATAGCCACACGCAGGCACAGACCGGGATTTGTCAGGTGACAGAGAATAACGTGAAGAACTTGGACCGAGCAGCGCGTTTAAGCGTGGCACCTATGATGGATTTGTGCGACTGATCGTAGAGTGTTGTTTTATATTTGTTTTTTAAGGGTGATATTGGCGCGTAGCACATATGTAGCAATCGTCTCTACCTGATGGTGAAGCCATGCTTCACTTGTTTGATGATGCAGCATTCTCGGCTTTGCAGCAAGCGAACGTGCAGAGGAACGCCGAGCCTGACCTTTGTCGGGAACTCTGTGAATGTAGTACCTTGCTGAAACGCTCTGGCTGTTCAGCCGAAGGCCGTTGCCTTTCGCGTCACGGCGGGGTCGGGTTTTTCTTCGGGGATCATGACAAACTCCCGGAGAAATACTTGAGACCGCAAGTCGCGCCCGATTTCAATTCTTATGATTTTCAATAGGAGTTCGCGAGCAGAATCTGGGTCTTCCGTCGACTTTTTGACCTCATCGGACTCCCGTCTCTCTTGGCACGGGAATAGGTCAGGGGAATTCCGGCCCTTGGATGACTTTTAAGCATTCCGAATTACTTCTTCGGTATGCGCAATATTGTTAACCAAGCGTATGGAATTTTTTCGTCAGCAGTGGCCGTTGTCCTGCTACTTGGCACCATGGTTGTTATCCTGCTTGCGACCGGCAGTTTCCTGAGGGAGATCGCAAATGCTGTGACCTCATCAGGTGCGGAGGTGTCATATGAGGACCTACAACAGCTTTTTGCACTACTTCTCGGGGCTATTATTGCGCTGGAGTTGGCGCATTCCGTGCATCTTATGGTAATGGGCAGCAAGGGCTATGAGCAGGTCAGGATCGTGTTGATGATCGGTATTTTGGCCGTAGTCAGAAAACTGATCGTCATGGAAATGGATCAGGTTTCGGGCATTCTGATTTTTGGCTTGGCCGCGGCTGTGTTGGCATTGGGTGGTGCTTTTGCGTTGCTGCTCTGGGTCGATCGGACAACGGCCTTGAAAGAGAAAACCTAAGCTGGTCTGTTTCACAGCAACCATCCGAAATCTACAAAATGAGGTTCAACTCAGAATGAAATCCGGGAGTGGGCAAAAATCACTGCAAAGGCGTCGTACTATCAACGACTGACAATAACTTGGGAACTGCTTCCAAGCATTGGAAGAAAGGTCATTTCTTTATCGAGTTTCTGATTGAGGCGACCAGATCGTGCAACTGAGAAATTTCGCTGAGCAACCCAAGGCGAACGAGCTCGGACAGAGCTTCATTCGTTGATTTAATCCTGTTTGCTTTTCGCCATCCTTCGGCCGCGGCGGCGAGCTCAGCATCCAACTCAATCAGGTAAGTCGTAGCACCTGATGCTCCGTTGGGTGCAGGACCATGCTGCGTGCTGCCGTCAAAAGGCTGACTTGCGTCAGTTGGCACGTTCTTTCCCCTAAGTTGCGGTGAGCATTAGGGTAGGTAGGTTTCGGGTCGCCCGGTAGTTGTGGTGATCCACTACGTAGTAATACGTATAAGTGTAGCCGTCGCTCTATTCCGTCATCCTGATGAGGTCTGCGATTCCGCGTGCCTGCATTTTTTCGCGGATGCGGGATCGGTGAACTTCAACCGTGCGACGGCTAAGCCCGAGTTCACCGGCAATCTCTTTGTTGAGCTTGCCTTCAAGAAGCAACTGCAAAACCTGATGTTCGCGATCCGTCAGTTTCGACAGGCGCTCTTCTACGATTTTCTTTGGCACAGTTGAAATCGGCTTGTTGGCAATACTGGTTTCAGCCGATTTGATTGCCTCAAGAATTTGTTCAACGGGCGGTGGCTTTTCGATAAAGTCAACGGCGCCCAGCCGCATGGCCTGAACAGCGGCAGGTACGTCGCCATGCGCTGTGATTACGATAACTGGGCAGCGCGCATCCGTTTCGCTCAGATGCTTAAGTAGTTCCATCCCGCTCATGCCCGGCAGTCGAAGATCCATAATGAGACAGGAATTTGCATGCCTGTCGAACTGATCAAGAAAAGCTTCAGCTGATGTCAAAGGCTCTGTTTGATATCCATAGGCTTCGAGGACAGCGCAGAGTGAGTTCAAGACTGCCGTATCGTCTTCTACAACGTAGATCAGCATGTCATTGAGCTTGGTAGACATTTGCTTCCTCATTCAGCGGTAGGTTGAAGACCACAGTCGCACCGGTGGGCGCGGGTTCAACCCAGATTTTTCCGCCATGTGCTTCAAGGATAGAACGGCACAAAGATAAGCCAATACCCATGCCCATTGTTGTCGTTGCGCGTAGTGGCTCGAAAAGAAAGTCCTGTATCTCATCAGGAATCCCGGGCCCGGAATCCCGAACCACGACCTGAACATGGTTTCCCAGCCTCTTGCTTTCTATGGTCAGCCGGTGGTCTTCACGGTTTTCCATGGCCTGAAGACTGTTGCGCACCAGATTGAGGACTACCTGCGATAGTTGAACCGGGTCTCCCACGACCTTAGGCAAACCGTGATCAAGATGGGTGGTCACTTGCAGGTCAGGAAGCTCGCTTGCGACCAATGCCAGATCCAGCCCCTGTTGTATCACTTTGTTGATGTCAATGAGGTCAGTGTTAAGATCGCCGCTGGAAATGAAATTTCTGATGCGTTGAACCAATTCGCCTGCGCGCGCTGTCTCGTTGACGGCCATATCAATATGGTTTTGGGCGGGCTCTGGAATTTCGACGCCGGACCGAACCAACTCTTGACGGCACGCGTTTACATAGTTCGATACCGCCGTAAGGGGTTGATTGAGTTCATGTGCGATGGCCGAGGCCAATTCCCCCATCGAACTTGCCCGAGCTGCGTCAAGCAGAGCATGGCGCAACTTGATTTTCTCAGCTTCTGCTTTCTTCTGCGCCTCTAACGCGGCCTGTTCATGTTCCAGACTGTTCAATGCAAAAAGCGCACGCCGTAGGATGCGCAAGGCATCCCGGTCCATGGCGTCAAAAGGTTTGCTTTGTCCGCGTCGCTCCTCGCTCCAAAGCGCGAATGAGCCGCGTGGTGAAAGGCGGGTTGCACCTTTATCTGTTTGTGTTTCAATCTTCTCGGGTTTCCCGGCCCAACTGATCGTCTGGACGTATTCCGAACGCAGGAGAACCAGATAGTCTTTCCCATCTTCCGAAAGTTCCAGAAACGCTGCGCCGGCTGCCTGTTCGATTTGCTCATCATTCAGTTGCGTCATTGAGGACAGATGCGAGGACGTTGCAACACCGTCATTGGAATGTGCGCGTAAAGGTTGAAATTCGATTGGATGCGATGGTACCGAACCGACTGTGGTGACTGTGCGACCCAGAACCAGAACCAAGCCTTGGACGTCTATCATCTCCATCAAGGCTTCGGCCTGATCTCTGACCAGATCACTCAAAGCAGCTCCGCTTCGCGCGCGCTGTTCGATTTGGAATGCGGTCTTTTCCGCGGTAATGCATTTTTTCAGTTGGTTTGTGTTTTCGATGCTTTGAAGCAGGGCAGAGGTCGTGCTGGCCAGAAGCTCTGCAAATCGCAGTCTGCTGGAGGACACGAGGCGTTTGCCGTAATGATGGCAGGCGACCAGCCCCCAAAGTTCATTGTTTGTCACCAGCGAAATCGAAAGGCTGGCACCAACACCCATATTGTTCAGGTACTCGACATGAACCTGAGCCACTGCGCGCAGTTTCGAGTACGTCAGATCAAGTGGACGAGAAGACGTTTCGCTGGCCACCTCACCTGACCGGGAGACGATCGGGATGCGTGTGCCGTTTATGTCGGGGATGGTGCGAATGACATTCAAAGTAAAATGTCGGCGCGCTGGATCAGGGATATCAGACGCGGGGTAGTGCAGGCCCAGAAAGCTGTCCGGTCGGTTTGTGCTCTCGGCGATGACTTCGCCGTGTTTGTCTTCGGCGAATTTGTAAATCATGACGCGGTCGAAACCGGTCACATCTCGGATCATCTTGGCACTGGCTTCGGCAATCTCGACCAGAACGCCGGGTTTGACGAGTTCGGAAATGATGCCCTGCCGCAGAATTTCGTCTTCCCAAACGGCAGTTGGGCTTGGTTCGGGTTCGACGAACTCCAGAATTATGTGGCCGCGATATCTGTGCGGAAAGCACTCGACGCGAAGCGCATCGCCCGTTTGGCTTTCGATGCTGAAGAACCAAGGCTTGAGGAGTTCCGGGATGGACGGCTCCAATGGCAATTCAAGCAATCGCCGTGTGTTTTCGTCGCCAATCAGCTCGGAGATATGCCTGCCCAGAATGGCTTCTGCCGCAGCACCGACGAACAGGTACGTGTTCTGGCTGGCGTATTCGATTTCCAGGGTTTCTTCCGATAGGGCAACCAGCGCGCCATGAGGCTGAACAGCCCCGATCAGATGGATCGGTTCGCGGTCGCACGTGCTGAGATCGACGCCATTGGACATCAAACCGCTCCCTGTTTGGGTCTCGGATCCAGTGGCGCAAGCCAGTCGTCCAGCAAACGAAACGTGTCCTTTGCGCCAGACACAAGATCATCAAGCGAACTGGCGGAAAACTGCAGGTGGTCCAGATATTGCAGGGTCATGCGCCACCGGTTTCGGCCTTCGACTCGGCACCAGTCCCAATATTTTCTGCCAAGTGTATTGTCTGTGCTCAGAAGCCTTTCCGCGGCCTTGTTGATGAGCGCCCCGCCCATTGTTGCACCCTCAACGACGTAAAGCACACCACCTACCGTTTTCGGTGTCACAACCTCGGCAATTTCTCTGCAGGTTGGACCGGTCGAAACGTTGTCGTGGTCAACTTCCAGATCGCGGATATCCTGCGCAATCAGGCGCGATCTTTTCTCGTACCAGAAAGGTGGTGTCGAAACGTCATCGTCGGCCAGCGCCGCTAAAACCGCATCATCCAATGGCGCATAAAACCCATGCAAGCGTTTAATTAACGCCTGATATTCAGACCGTTGTAGCGTACCGTCGAGCAGCGCCGCGAAACTGAATTGCGCGTGCAGTTTGTTGTGCAAGACGTCCGTTTCGTTCCGCAATACCGCCCGCAAGGACTGGCCGTCCATTTTTGACAGAGCTTTCAAATGTTTTCCTCCGATCTGCGCAATTGGCAAGTCTACGGACCAAGGCGATGAACGAGACCTCCACAAGCTCGGCAGGATCATTTCGAAACGACCGTGCGCTCATAACTTAGGTCTATCGTGAAAAAAATCTGGTGCAAAATCAATGAGACACTGGGTGAGCGATTTGAAAATCTGGTAGTTCTGCGGTATTGCTTTTTTACACTGGAAAAGGTGAGACGGCGTTGTGAGTAGTCAAGACACGGGTTTGTTGACCCAATTTTCCGAACTTGATGCTGGGACACTGAAGTCTTTGCTGACACACGCGGCGGATGTCCTTCTTTTCGTTAGTGAGGATGGCCTGATCAACGATATCATCGGAGATTCAAAGTTGCTCGACAGCCTTGGGGCCTCCAGTTGGGGAGGACAATACATCAGTGATGCTCTACCCGGCGACGCTTGTGCCCAGTTCCGGGAGTTCCTGTCAGACGCTGCAAATGACCAACTCCGGCGGGAATGTGTGGTTCAGCACGAGACGGGCGACGACCGTACGAAAACGATCGCCTACTCGATCGCGCCTATGGAAGAGGCGCACCCGGGTATCGTATTGGGTAGGGACATCAGCGCGTTTTCGGAATTGCAAAACCGTGTCGTCGAATTGCATCGGATGATGGGAGAAAAGCTCGATGCTCAGAAACGGATCGAGGCTGAATACAGAACCCTGTTCAGCATTGGGTCAGAGCCGTTTTTGATTGTGAACGTGGCCTCCGGGCAGATTATTGACGCCAATCCGGCGGTTGCCAAAACTCTGGGGGAAGAACTGGAATCGCTATCGAACCGGCCAGTTGTTTCCCTGTTTCGAAAATCGGATCACAAAGAGCTGAAAGCGCTCCTTGATGCCGTCGCGCGTACGCAGGCTCCGGCATCGATGCAAGCGCGCTTTTCAAACGGGCAGCCGCTTATTGTGGACGTTTCGCCGAGTTTCGGCGGTACCGAAACGGCCGTTGTGCGGTTGCGCCCGGCAGGGTCTGAGGGTGGGCAGATGGTGACCGAAGACGTTCTCGTCGAATGGGTTCGAGCGGCAGTTGAAGCCATTGTCGTCACTGACGATGCGGGTAAAGTCATTTGGCACAACACGGCGTTTGAGGAACTGGTCCATCTCGCCCCGTCGACTTCCGAGCTGGGTTTAGGTGAGTTCTTTGATCCTGCGGACTTGGATTTCGCTTCCGTCCTGAAAATTCTAAGGGATAACCCCCGCATTCGCTCCCTACCTGCCAGCGTTAGACGGCCCAACGGTCAAACCCTTGAAGTCGAGCTTTCCGGGACTGTAATCCCTGACTCTGATCCTCGCAGGATCGGGTTCGTTTTTCGGAACCTTTCAACCCGGTTGACCAACGATAGCGCAAATTTCGTCGCTGACGCGTCGATTGAGGCGATGCTCAGTCGGATCGGAAAGGCTCCGCTACGCGAATTGGTTCAGGAAGAAACGTCGGGTCTGGAGAAAAACCTGATACTTGCTGCGCTGAAACTGACTGGCAATAACCGAGCCGCGACGGCCAAGGTGTTGGGCCTCAGCAGGCAAGGTCTCTACAGCAAGTTGGACCGTTACGGTCTTGGGTCCGATTGACGGGAGTCTTCAATCGCTGAGCGGACAAGCGAAACGAACAGCTCTGGCGCTTCTTCATGCGCAAGATGCCCAAGATTGGGCAGTTCGGTCAGCGTCGAGTTTGGAAGCGATTTTTGCACCTCAGCAGTACGGTCCGGCGGCACTGCCTGATCATTCAGGCCAACGACGATTTCCATCGGGGTCTGCGATTGGGAAAGGGTTGTTTTGAAGCCCCTCAACGACCATTGCGCCATCATGAACAAAGCCCCCTGAACATGTTTGCGGTCCTTCAACAGCCTTGCATACAGCGACAGTTGCTCGGCAGGGATCGTTGACCCGGTTGAAGCGATCAACCGTTTTGCACGAGACATGGCGTCAGGACCAAGTGTGAAGAGCCACGGTGTCAGCGGGTTCACGGCCAAAGACTTGGCTATGAGCGGGAAGAGCACTCCCGCTAAACCGTCAAAGTCAGTGAAGGCCGGGTTTATCGCCAAAACGGATTGAGGCCGAGTGTCCAGCGTCAGGTGATGTTCACAGAGTTGCAGAGCGATTGCGGCCCCGGCGGAATGGGCAATAACCTTCTGCGGCTGCCACCCTTCCTGTTTGCAAAGAGCGGCGACATCTTCGGTCATCTGGGTCAATCCGCTGCGGTTCGAGGCACCCAGAGTCGTGAAACCATGTCCGGGCAGATCGATTGCAACGACATGATGATCCCGCGAAAGCTCTGTCATCATTGCGTTCCAGCTATGAGTTGAAGCGCCCGCACCATGCAGGAAAAGCAACGTTGGTCCTTTGCCATGTTCTTGTACATGCCAGCGATGTGGTGCGCAGACTACGCGTCGAGACCATGCATTGTGCGGCCAGGTTGGTAAGTCGCGCTGCCAGTCCATCGCTCAGGTGTGAACTGCGGTTTCAATCGCCTGCGTCAGCCCCGCAGTGGTCGCGCGGGGCAGGGCGACATGGTCGGCGCCCATTCGATGTGCCAGACTTTGAAGCGCCTTCTGGGGGCGGATGGCGGTATCCAGAACAACGCTGCGGATTTTAGAGGCGCGCAGCCAATCGGCGGTGTGTTCTGCATCTTCGGTGGCCTTTTGTCGGTTTCTCTGGCCATCCAGCGCCACGTTCGCACGGCCATCTGTTAGCAGGATCACGGTTGGGGTCATGCCCCGCTTATGAGCGCTACCCGCCATTATCCCTGCGCATTGCAGCCCGTCGGCCAATGGCGTCGCGCCACCTCCTGGCAGGGCGGCCAGTCGTCTCTTTGCCAAGACCAAAGACCGATTCGGGGGCAAAAGGACATCAGCCGAGTCATTGCGGAACCCGATCAGGGCCACTTGATCTCGATGGGAATAGGCGCGGGCCAGCAGGTGTTCGACCGCGCCCTTGGCTTCGTTCAAGCGGGCACGTGCGGCTGATCCTGAGGCATCGACAAGGAAGATCAGCAACCGTTCGGTCTGGGTCTCAAACCGTTTCAGGCAGATATCGCTGGGTAGCACGCTGACATGGCCCTCGGCGGCGCGCCGCAGTTTCTGCCAGGGCGCGGCCATGCGCAGCGTGGCGATCAGATCAACCCGGCTGCGTCCGTCCGGCCTGCGGCGACGCGACGCGATGGGCCGTCCGCGTTGTTTAGCAATGCGCGCGTCTCCGGCGCCAGTTCCTGTGGCTCCGGCGCGGCGGGAGCATGCGTGTGGCAGAAGCCCTTCGGGTAAGGCTATCCGCACGGCTTCAACCAGCACGTCCTGATCGGGGTTACTATCTGATGGCGAGGAGGGCGCTGGCTGTTCGGGGGTGAGCGCTTCGGCCTCGGGTTCTGGGGCAGGCAGGCAGGTCGCACGATGCGCCAGAACCAACGTGGCTGCGATTTCGAGGTCTTCGGTTTCCACAAGCATTCGCCCACTCAGCGCTGCATTACATCGAGCGGCTTTCAATGCAAAAGATGGCGCGCGCAGGCTGGGGATGCCCAGCCGTGCAGAAAGATGCACAAGGGTGGAAATATCCGTTGCCTTTGTCTGAACGGCTGGTAGCAGAGCACGCGCGTAATTCAAATCTTCGGTGTCTATGGCAGGCGGATCGCACGCGCGCAAATCAGTCAGATCAATGCGCAAGGCAAGGCGGTCGGCCAAGGCTGGGGCCAGTGTTTCCTCAGGCTCGGCGCCTTCATCGAAGGCAATCAGGCAGGAATGACCTTCATCCAACCTGCGCGCCAGTTTGGCGGCCAGTTGATAATGACAGCGTTCCGCCATGCACAGGTGATAAGCCGCTGGTCGGTGCAAAAGACCTTGGCGATAGATTTGCTGTCCTTTTGCAAGGGTTGCCGCGAAATCCATCGAGGCAAATAGCTCGGCATCCGTCAGAGAAGGATGCAGCCGCTGGTGTGGTAAGCCCAGATCAGGCAGTGTCGCCACACAAACATCGCGGGCGGGTCCAGCGCGGGCACGCAACCCAATGCCGCCCAATCCAACCGGGTCGACGGCGAACAGGCGCAGGCTGCGCCACACATGCGCCCATGGATCGGGCGAGGGTGTCATCCCAAGACCTCATCCAATGCTCGGCGGACGCGGGCAACAGATCCGGCCTCGTCCATCGGGTCGCGGCGCAGGCGGTGGGCCAGCGCGATCGGCGCAATACGACGGATGTGCCGACGCGTGACCGAGGCCGCGCCTTCGTAAGCCGCCAATGCACGGCAGGCGCGAACAAGGGTCAGTTCTCCACGCAACCCGTCCGAGCCGAGCGCAATGCACAGTTCCGCGCAGTCGCGTAGTTCGCGCTTGCGGATTTTGATGTCTGGCAGGGTTTCACGCGCAGTTAGTATGGCTTTGCGTACACGGGTGTCCTCGCGGTGCCATTTCTTCAGGAACTTGTCGGGTTGCAACTCAAACGCATCCCTGCGTTGTACCACTTCGACCCTTTGATCGATATCATCAGGTGACCGTACTTCGACCGACAGGCCAAACCGGTCCAGCAATTGCGGACGCAGTTCGCCTTCTTCGGGGTTGCCAGACCCGACCAACACGAACCGAGCCGGATGACGGATCGAAAGCCCCTCGCGCTCGACCACATTTTCTCCGGTTTGGGCCACATCCAAGAGTAGATCGACGAGGTGATCTTCCAGCAGGTTGACCTCATCAATGTAAAGGTATCCCCGGTTCGCTTGTGCCAGCAGCCCAGGTTGAAAGGCCTTCTCGCCATTCACCAAGGCGCGCTCGATGTCCAAAGCGCCGGTCACCCGATCTTCGGTCGCGCCCAAAGGCAAATCGACGACAGGGGTGGGGTAGTCGAGAACCTGCGCATCTTCAGCCACCTCGGCCCAATCCGGGCAAGCGGACTGTGTTGCGGATTGCACCGGGCAGCCCTCAACCGCCGAGATCGGTGGCAGCAAAGCGGCCAACGCGCGGACGGCGGTGGATTTGCCGGTGCCCCTGTCGCCAAAGACAAGGACCCCACCAAGTTTCGGATCAATCGCTGTCAGGATCATGGCGAGCTTCATCTGATCCTGACCTACAATTGCGGAGAATGGAAACGCGTGCGTCATGTGTTGTCCTGACCCTCCTTCAAAACCACCGGGTGCTTCCCTTCCCAGTGGCCGGCTTCGTTTATGACGTCGAACCTTGCGTAAAGCTCTTCGCGGAACCAATTGCCTTCACGCACCGCTTTCACGGCCTCGGAATGCGGGCCGGGGTGACGGGCGAAGGCGGCCATCGATCCGGTATCTGGCCAGATCGAGAACGTAATTTGATTAAGGAACGGTACCTCTCCCAACCCGACCTTCATCAGCACATCCGAGTTCGAGCCGATCATCTGACTGATATCCGGTACCCTGCGCCAGAACCGCATCAGGATCTTCGGCTTCAGCGTCGCGCGGGTGAGTGCTGCCGTAAGCGACCCGGTGGGCGTCGGACTGTCGATATGGAACGGGTTCTGCCCCGACCAAGCGCCGCGGGATGAGATCGGGCGTAGGAACACAGTCCAATGTTCGCAAGCATGGTTTCGATACCATCTGAACGGGCTGGCGGATTTCAGGAGGCTCTGCGCCGTTTTTTCATCTGACCAGACACATAAGACAGCCCAAACGGCGGTATTGGGGCGCGGCGTAAACCCTTCGCCGGTGCCAGAGCCGCAGAGTTTCCAGAATTCCAGCCCGTTGAGTCGCGACAACGGCCAGCGTGCCAAGCCCATCATAGCAAAGGCACCGAGACGGCTGAAAACGCCGTCGAAACGAAACAGGCTCAGGGTTGCGACTTGAATGATCGAACCTCCATAGTGTCAATTTAGATTGACATATTAACGTCAAAACCGGAAGACTTTTGATGGAGTGTGTCAATTTAAGTGAACAGATTGGGCCGCTAACGTATGACTCGCCTTGACGCGCAACTGACCCAAGACGCGATCCCTGTTGGGGATGACCGGTCTCATGCCGTGGTGATCGGTGCGGGACTGGGTGGTTTGGCCGCTGCGATGCGGCTGGGGGCGAAAGGCTACCGTGTCAGCGTTCTGGACCGGCTGGATATGCCCGGTGGACGCGGTTCGGTTATCTGGCGCGAGGGACATCGGTTTGATCTGGGTCCTACGATTGTAACTGTGCCCGAGGTGTTTCGCGACCTTTGGGCCGATTGCGAGCGCGACTTTGACGAGGACGTGAAGCTGGTCTCGCTGGACCCGTTCTACGAAATCCGCTGGCCGGATGGCTCGAAGTTTGCAGCGCGGCAGGGCGCTGATGAAATGGAGACCGAAGTCGCACGCCTGTCGCCCGGCGACGTGAAGGGCTTGCGCAAGTTCCTGAAGGACAGCGAAGCGCGCTATCTATTTGGCTTCGAAGATCTCGGACGTCGTCCGATGAACCGTCTTTGGGACCTGATCAAGGTCCTGCCGACCTTCGCCCGGATGCGCGCGGATCGCTCGGTCTATGCCCACGCAGCGCGACGGTTCAAGGACCCGCGCCTGAGGATGGCGTTCAGCTTTCATCCTTTGTTCATTGGCGGAGACCCAACGCAGGTGACCTCGATGTATATTCTGGTCAGCCATCTGGAAAAGGCGTTTGGCGTGCATTACGCCATTGGCGGTGTCGCGGCTATTGCCGAAGCCATGCGCAATGTCGTTCGCGATCAGGGCGGGCTTGTGCGTCAGAATGCCGAGGTGGATGAGATTCTGATCTCTGGTGGCGCGGCGCAAGGTGTGAAGCTAACCTCTGGAGAGGTGATCAACGCAGACATCGTCGTCTCCAACGCCGACCCGGGCCATACCTACACCAAGCTTCTGCGTAAAACCGGGCGCAAACGCTGGACCGATGCCCGGCTAAAGCGCACCCGTTGGTCCATGGGTCTGTTCGTTTGGTATTTTGGAACCAAACGCACCCGCAATCTGTGGCCCGATGTTGGGCACCACACGATCCTGAACGGGCCGCGCTATCGCGGGCTGATCAACGATATCTTCAAAAAGGGGCGTCTGGCCGAGGACATGAGCCTCTATGTCCATCGCCCGTCGCTGACCGATCCGACCGCAGCGCCTGAGGGGGATGACACCTTTTATGCCCTCAGCCCCGTGCCGCATCTGGGGCATGACAGTTCCGTTGATTGGGTCACGCATGCCGAGATCTACCGCCAGCGCGTGCAAGCGGTGCTGGAGGATCAGCTTTTGCCCGGATTGGGCCAGCACCTGACAGCGTCCGAGGTATTCACGCCGGACACGTTCCGCGACCGCTACTTGTCACCTTTGGGCTGCGGGTTTTCAATTGAGCCCCGCATCCTTCAAAGCGCATGGTTCCGGCCGCACAACATCAGCGAAGAAGCAAAAGGGCTGTATCTGGTTGGTGCAGGTACACATCCAGGCGCGGGCTTGCCGGGCGTGGTCAGCAGTGCCGAAGTGTTGGCGAAACTCGTCCCTGATCCGGTGGGTGTGCGATGATCGACCCCCAGGATATGCAATTCTGCCGGGATGCGATCCGGCACGGGTCCTTGTCTTTCCATGCGGCCTCCAAGCTGCTGCCACAGTCAGTGCGCGATCCGGCGCTGGCGCTCTATGCGTTCTGTAGGCTGGCGGATGACGAGGTTGATCTGAAAACCGAAAAGGCCGCCGCCGTTCTGATGCTGAAAGAACGATTGGAGCTGGTCTATGCCGGACGTCCGCGTAATGCGGCACCAGACCGGGCGTTCGCAGCGCTGGTGCAGGGGTATGAGATGCCCCGCGCTTTGCCCGAAGCCTTGCTGGAAGGTCTTGCTTGGGACGCGATGGAGCGGCGTTACGATGATATCTCAGATCTGATCGCGTATTCTGCAAGGGTCGCGAGTGCCGTGGGTGTGATGATGTCTGTGCTTATGGGCGAGCGCAACGCCGACGCCCTGGCGCGGGCCTGTGATCTCGGTGTCGCCATGCAATTAACCAACATCGCCCGTGATGTTGGCGAGGATGCGCGTGAAAACCGTCTTTACCTGCCGTTGAAATGGCTTAAGCAGGAAGGCGTCGACGCGAATGCTTTCATGGCAGATCCACGCGCCGAGCCGGGCATACGCATCTGTGTCTCTCGGTTATTGAAACACGCGCAAGACCTGTATGTGCGGTCAGAGACGGGAATTGCTGAACTGCCATTGCAATGTCGCCCGGGAATTTATGCCGCGCGTTTTGTTTATGCCGGTATCGGCGGGCAAATTCGCAAGTCCGGTTTTGACAGCGTGTCGCAGCGTGCGCGGACGGGGCAGGGGCAAAAACTCGGCTGGCTGATGTGGTCCCTGTGCCGTACTGCGTTGAGCGCGGTTGCGCCTCGGTCACCTCGCCTATACGCTCGGCCCTTGCCTGAAACCGCATTTCTGGTGGACGCTGCGGCGCATAACCGGCCCGCTCAAACGGATTGGAGCGATACGTTGTACGCAGCCTTTGCGCAGTTGCAGACGTCGGAAAACGCCCGGCGACGGCACACTATGGCCTCAGTACGGACGCATGCAAGATAATGTTTATTCTGTATTTTCTGATCTTCTTTGCAGCTTGTGCTGCAGCCGGTGCGACTGGCGGTATGTTTCCGCCGGGCCAGTGGTATCGTGACCTGCGAAAGCCATCGTGGACACCGCCGAACTGGTTATTCCCGGTGGCCTGGACGACACTTTACGTTTGTATGAGCTGGGCAGGGGCCCGTGCTGCGGTGGCTGGTGATGCAAGCCTCGCGCTGGCACTTTGGGGGTTGCAGATCGCGATCAACACGCTTTGGACGCCGGTCTTCTTTGGCTTGCGGCGTTTGCGGGCTGGAATGGTGGTGCTGTCTGCGCTTTGGGTTGCGGTGGCGGCGACCATGCTTGCGCTTTGGTCCGTCGATACTTGGGCGGGTGTACTCTTCGTTCCCTATCTGGCTTGGGTCAGTGTCGCGGCGGCGTTGAATTGGTCGGTGCTCCAACTAAACCCCGAAACTGCCAATAGCCCGCCTCCGATCGAAACCTAAAAGGTCCAGCTTGCGCGGCGTGGGACTCGCAAGGCCAACATTGGTTTCAACAACGGAGACCGAAATCTGCGTAAGTCCAGCGCTTCATACACGCCGGTTGTTTCCACTCCGCCCAGTTGAGTTCTGACCATAGCACGCGAGTAGAATGGTGCATCCAGCATGTTCATCACCTGTCGGGGGCGATACTCTTCGTCTGCCCGCGTCTCACGCCGGACGGCCCAAAGGCTACGGTTCAGCCGTGCCTTGGGGGGCAGGGGGGCAGGTTTGGCTCTGCCATTTGAATCGAAAGACACGGCCAGACTCAAGGCTGAGCCGTCCAGTCGTTGAGCGTCATAAAAACAGGTGCCGCCCTCGGCGGTCGGGAAGCGACCCCATGACCAATACGAGAAGTCCTCTTCCAGTGCGCGGGTTCCGAAATTCGCGTCGAAATACCCATGCCCAGTCCACTGCCAGCCCATGGCTGTCAGATCGACATCGATCCGCGCGGTTGGGGCAAACGGTCGCCAGACATGGGTGTTGTCTGCAGTCAGCGGCAGTTCCACATCGGTCAGGGCTGTCGGTTCCAGAACCACCTGTCCCCGAACGGGCGAGATCATTGGTGGAGCCCCCATCTCATTGATGTCGATGATCAGCTTGTCGCCGTCCCACCGCATCGACGAGGGGCCAACGGTCATACTATCGCGCGTCAGTCGTAGGGCCGAACGCCCCCTGTCCGTCATCGTGAACCGTCCGCCGGGTCCATACGTGGCCACGTTGATGCAGACATGGTTTTCCGGGTCTTTGCGACCCGACCATCGATACCAAGGCGAAAAAACCGAACCGATAAAGGCTATTATCGAGATTGCCCGGCTCTGATCGTCGCTGATCCCGTCGACATACCACCAGGCATAGCCGTTGGGCGGGACGTTGAGGGCGAAGTTTGGTCTTGCATGATCGTCTCGACCGCGTGCCGGGCGGAGAGCGCAGCCATCGGCAGCCCCGCTCCCGGATGTGTGCCGCCGCCTACCAGATATAAGCCCTTGATCGATGTCCGCGCCCGCGGGCGCTTCAGCGCTGCCGTCAGCCCATGCGGGCTCTGCCCGTAGAGTGATCCGCTGCTCTCGGGGAACAGAGCCTCGAAATCCGCCGGGCGAGTCAGGTTGGCTTGCCCCGGTAGCGGATCGAAGGTCAGGTCGAAGCGGCGAAGCACGTCGAAAGTACGCGTTTGGCATATCTGGAACTCCATATCGGGTGCAGGGCCGGTGCCAAGGGGCGGGGCGTTCTGAATGATTTCGAACCGTTCGCGCACCCCGGGGGACTTTTGCATGACCGGTCCTCGGTCTTGCGCGCAAACATAAATCGACTGCTGGCGGGGAAAGAGACCGGCTTGCAATTCTTCAAACTCCGGACTGCTCGGATCGGTGAAGAAAACGTTGTGATGCTCCAGATCCAGACCACGCGGGACTGCATCGAAACTCCACACCACCGCTGACAGGCTGCGTGGGGTGTTCAGTGTCTGCTGAGCGACACCAGTCACATTCGGCCCCAGCGCCCCTTTAGCCAGCGCTCGGGGATCCCCGTTGAAGATCACGAGATCTGTCTCGATTGTAGTCCCGCCGTTGTATTCGACACCTTTAACGTGGCCGTCTTCGCAAGACACCGAAGTCACCTCGGTGTCATACTGAAAACGTGCACCGTGCCTCTTGCACAACGCCTCCAGCGCCTTTGGCAGGGACTGCATACCGCCCTTAACCGACCAAACGCCTGCTGCTTCGGCTTGCCAAATGAGGCTGAGCAATGCAGGAGACTGGTGCGGCAGACCACCAACGTAGGTTGCATAACGGTTGAACAATTGAGCAAGACGCGGGTCACTGAACCTGTGAGCCAGCTTCCCGCGAAGGCTTTGCATTGGCGCCATTGCCCCAAGCAATGCGGGGTGCCGAAGAAACGTCGTCGCAAGATCTACTGGCGATGGCTGAGGTTTCTCCATCATCGTCGGGCTCAGAGCGACAAACAGGGCTTTGGTTTCAGCGTTAAAGCGCATGAATTCCGCCTCTGCCTCGGGTCCGGCAAATTCTTTGATCGCTTTGCGGTTTGCATCCAGTCGGTCGTGCAGATCAAGCTTAGTTCCATCGGGCCAGAAATGCCGAGCGATAATGGGCAGCTTGTGGAGCTCAATGTGATCGTCCAGCCGCTCATCCAAATTGGCGAAGACGTCGTCGAATATATGCCTGAGGGTCAAAACAGTTGGGCCCGCATCAACAGCACCACTTTCAGAGGGGAGAGTCCTGACCTTTCCGCCCGGATCGGCCTGTCGTTCGAGAACAGTCACACTGAACCCGGACGCGCACATCCGCGCGGCGCTGCACAGGCCGCCAATGCCCGCGCCGATGACCACCGCGTGGCGCATATGCGTTTGTTTCGCGCTCATAAGGAATTGTTGACTCCGAACAGATAACTGTCCAGTGTAATTTACACTATTGTGTCAATTTAAACTTTCACACTGGGTTGTCAGAGCAAAGGGATGCGCATGGAACTGAAGACAAGGATCGATAGTGCCATACAGCAGAACATTGCTCGCGCAAGGGTTGCCCCAGCACCGGATCAGCTTGCAAGGGCCTTGGACTATGCTTGCTTTCCTGGCGGCGCGCGGGTGCGTCCGACGATCTTGATGTCCGTCGCGCTGGCCTGTGGTGACGATAGACCCGCCGTAGCAGATGCTGCCGCGGCTGCGCTCGAGATTATCCATTGTGCAAGTCTTGTTCACGATGATTTGCCCTGTTTCGACAACGCGGACATCCGGCGCGGCAAGCCATCTGTTCACCGTGCGTTTTCAGAACCTTTGGCGGTTTTGACCGGTGACAGCTTGATCATCTTGGCCTTTGACATTCTGACACGCGCCGCCACGCATGAACCGCAACGCGCACTGGGGCTGCTGTCCTTGTTAGCGCAGCAGACGGGTATGCCGAATGGCATCTGCGCTGGGCAAGGGTGGGAGAGCGAACAGAGCATTGATCTGAGCGCCTATCACCGATCCAAGACCGGTGCGTTGTTTGTTGCAGCGACTCAAATGGGAGCCGTTGCCGCCGGGCACGATGCTGAACCTTGGTATGAATTGGGTGCACGGATTGGCGAAGCCTATCAGGTCGCAGATGATCTTCGGGATGCGCTTTACGATGAAAAGACACTTGGCAAGCCTGCCGGGCAGGATGATCTTCACGGTCGTCCAAGTGCGGTCGAGCAGTTTGGCATCAAGGGCGCAATACAGCGGTTGAATGATATCTTAAGCGGCGCAATCGCCTCGATTCCGTCCTGTCCGGGAGAAGCCATCTTGGCCCAACTGGTGCGCAAACAGGCAGAAGCGTTGACACCAGTTACGCCGGCAGTTGCGAAGGCCTGACAATGGAACGGTCGCCTCTTGTTGCGCGCCCTTTTTCGATCAGCACTAAGCTTGAACGTCTTTTGGGACGGAGTGATGTGCAATCCTTTGCGATGCGCCTTCCGATTGCACGCCGGTATGCCAAGCGGGACGGGGCCGAGATATTCGAGGTTATTCAAGGCTTTGTTTCAAGCCAGGTGCTTATGGCACTGGTTGAGTTTGAGCTTTTCGACCGCTTGGCGGATGGCCCGAAATCGGTACGGCAATTGGCCCATGAAATCGGGGTGAATGCGGAACGTCTGCAGGTCTTTTTGCAGGCTGGCGCGGCTTTGGGTTTTCTACGCCAGCGAAAGGGTCAGTTTGGCCTTGCACGCAAGGGCGCGGCATTGCGTGGTGTTCCCGGCCTTGCCGATATGATCCTTCATCACCGCGCTTTGTATCGCGACCTTGAAGATCCAAGCGCATTCCTGCGCGACAGCACGAGCACCGAGCTTGCCGAGTTTTGGCCCTATGTTCACGACGCATCCAAAGTTGGCCGGGAAGAGGCAGACCGCTATTCCCATTTGATGGCGCGCAGCCAGCGGTTGGTGGCCGAGGATACCCTGCGCAAAGTTCGACTTCACGGTGTAGACCATCTTATGGACATCGGAGGTGGCAGCGGTGCCTTTCTCGCCGAAGTCGCGCGGCGCTATTCGCAGATGCAGTTTACACTGTTTGATCTGCCAGAAACACGCACAGCCGCAAATGCTTATCTTGCGTCCGTCGCGCTGACGGATCGCATCAACTGCATTGCAGGCAGCTTTAGATCGGACCCATTACCAACCGGAGCGGATGCAATCAGCCTGATCCGAGTGCTTTATGACCACGACGATGCGACGGTTCGTGATCTTTTGAATAAGGTGTTCGAGGCACTGCCGCCCGGTGGACGTCTGGTCATTTCTGAACCGATGTCCGGTGGAGAAAGGCCGGACCGGATCACAGATGTCTATTTTGCAATATACACTCTTGCGATGGGCACCGGGAAAACCCGTTCGGCAGCACATATAACTGAATTGCTGGCTGAGGCAGGGTTTGTGGATGTCAGTCATCCAAAGCCGCTTCGAAGTTACATCACAGGGGTTATCACAGCTGTGAAGCCGCAGTAGCGGGAAATCTCTCAAAGTGTCAGTTTTAATTGACAGATACATACGTAAAGTTAAACTGACATAATAGCTCGCCAGGGACTCACCCATCGGGTGTCCCAAGTCGGCGAGGGGAGGGAAGACCGTGAGATCTTCAGCCGTAGTACTGCATGGACCCGGGCATCTGTCTGTTGAGTCTGTGACATTATCCCCGCCATCCGCATCGGATCTGGTGGTTGAAATCCGTCATTCCGGGGTCTCGACTGGAACAGAAAAACTGTTTTGGTCCGGGGAGATGCCGCCCTTTCCCGGCATGGGTTACCCACTGGTTCCCGGCTATGAGGCCGTGGGCGAAGTGGTCGAGGCCGGGTCCGATACGCGGTACGGTGTGGGCGATGCGGTGTTTGTACCCGGAGCCACCTGTTACGAGGATGCGCATGGGTTGTTCGGAGGTTCCTCGCGCCTGATCGTGACGGATGCGGATCGTGTCACGCCACTCGACTCGGGCTGTCAACGTGAGATGACACTGCTGGCGCTGGCCGCCACAGCGCGTCATTCGATGGCCGGTTTGGGCCATCAGGTCCCTGAACTGATCGTCGGCCACGGTGTGGTTGGCCGCCTGCTCGCGCGCCTCACCATCGCTGCCGGAGCACCAGCGCCGCTGGTGTGGGAGACCAACCGCGCCCGACGCGATGGGGCCGAAGGCTATCAGGTTATCGCCCCCGAGGAAGACCCGCGCCGCGACTATGGCTGTATCTACGATGCCTCGGGCGACAGCGCGATCCTGAACTCTCTGGTCTCGCGCCTGAGACGCACGGGCGAGATCGTGCTGGCCGGGTTCTACACCCAACCGCTCAGCTTTGCTTTCCCGCCCGCCTTCATGAAAGAAGCCCGGATGCGCATCGCGGCGGAATGGACGCCCGAGGATATGCGCGCCACCCGCTCGCTGGTCGAAAGCGGGGCTTTGTCGCTGGACAATCTGATCAGCCATATCGCGCCCGCGTCGGATGCCGCAACGGCCTATGCCACAGCCTTTGAAGATCCCGACTGCCTGAAACTTGTTCTTGATTGGGAGATCACATGAAAGACGACGCCCCCAACCTGAAAGAGTTCGACGCCCGGCTCAAGGCCGAGGCCCATGAGGATTTGGCCGACGTGTTGCCGACCGAGGCGGTCAAGAAAACCCAGATCATCGCGATCTATGGCAAAGGCGGGATCGGCAAAAGCTTCACGCTGGCCAATCTCAGCCACATGATGGCCGAGCAAGGCAAACGCGTGCTGCTGATCGGCTGCGACCCAAAATCCGACACCACCTCGCTGCTATTTGGCGGCAAGGCATGCCCGACGATCATCGAGACCTCGACCCAAAAGAAACTGGCGGGTGAAGAGGTGAAGATCGGCGATGTTTGCTTCAAGCGTGGCGGTGTTTACGCGATGGAGCTGGGCGGCCCCGAGGTCGGGCGCGGCTGCGGTGGTCGCGGTATTATCCATGGGTTCGAACTGCTCGAGAAGCTGGGCTTCCACGATTGGGATTTTGACTTCGTTCTGCTGGATTTCCTGGGCGACGTGGTTTGCGGCGGCTTTGGCTTGCCGATTGCGCGAGACATGGCACAGAAGGTCATTCTGGTTGGCTCGAACGACCTGCAATCGCTGTATGTGGCGAACAATGTCTGCTCGGCGGTGGAGTACTTCCGCAAGCTCGGCGGTAACGTTGGCGTCGCCGGCCTGGTCGTGAACAAGGATGACGGAACGGGCGAGGCGCAAGCTTTTGCCGAGGCGGTAAATATCCCGGTTCTCGCGTCGATCCCACAGGATGATGATCTGCGTAAGAAATCAGCGAACTATCAGATTGTTGGCACGGAATCCGGCCAGTGGGGCCCTCTTTTCGCCGCCCTCGGTGTGAACGTGGCCGACGCGCCGCCGGTCCGGCCTGCGCCTTTGGATCAGGACGGTCTGCTGGCGCTGTTCGACGGTAAGGAAACCGGGGCGGGCATCGAGTTGGTTCCAGCCACCGACGAAGACATGCGCGGAAAGAACGCAGCGCCTAAGAAGTCTCTGGAAGTGATCTACGACGACGCATGAACAAAGAAGTCACATATGACGCGTCCGCCGAGGCGCAGGTGATCAAGGGCGAACCTCGCGTGGAAACCGTCGGTGAGCCGCCTGCCTTGGGCTGTCATTCTGGGTCCGAGATGGAAGACGCCGCGCGCATCGCAGGCCAGTCCGAGTTGCTGGACCAATATGCGCGCGATTACCCGCAGGGCCCCCATGACAAGCCGCAAAGCATGTGTCCCGCTTTTGGCTCGCTGCGTGTCGGGTTGCGGATGAAACGGGTGGCTACAGTGCTGAGCGGCTCGGCCTGCTGTGTCTATGGTCTGACCTTTGTCAGCCATTTCTACGGCGCCCGGCGGTCGGTGGGCTATGTGCCGTTCAACTCGGAAACGCTGGTCACTGGCAAGCTGTTCGAAGACATCCGCGCGGCTGTTTACGATCTCGCGGACCCTGAGAAGTACGATGCAGTTGTTGTCACCAACCTCTGCGTGCCAACCGCCAGCGGCGTGCCGCTGCGGCTTTTGCCAAATGAAATCAATGGGGTGCGGATCGTCGGGATTGATGTGCCGGGGTTCGGCATTCCAACCCATGCCGAGGCCAAGGATGTTTTGGCCGGTGCCATGCTGGCCTATGCCCGCTCTGAGGTCGAGGCAGGGCCGGTCTCCGCCCCGGACGGTGCGCGGCAGGACCGGCCTACTGTCAGTTTGTTGGGCGAGATGTTCCCCGCCGATCCGGTGATGGTTGGACAGATGTTGGCGCCGCTGGGTCTGGCAGCTGGGCCAGTTGTTCCCTGCCGCGAATGGCGCGAGCTCTACGCTGCGCTGGATTGCGGTGCTGTGGCCGCGATCCATCCGTTCTACACCTCGGCCATTCGGGAATTTGAGGCCGCAGGCCGTCCTGTATTGGGAAGTGGACCAGTCGGGGTTGAGGGCACGGCTGCTTGGCTGTCGTCCATCGGTGACGCGTTCGGTCTTCCTGCGGAGACGGTAGGCACGGCGCAGAATGCGTTCCTTCCCGCAATCAAGGGCGCATTGGCCGCTGCCCCGATTTCTGGAACAGTGACTGTCTCTGGCTATGAGGGCAGCGAATTGCTGGTGGCGCGTTTGCTGATCGAAAGCGGCGCGAGCGTGCCATATATCGGTACCGCCTGCGCCAAAAGCCAATGGTCCGCGCAAGACGCTGACTGGCTGGAAGCGCATGGTGCTAAGGTGCAGTTCCGCGCCTCGTTGGAGCAGGATTGCGCGGCGATGGAAGGGGTCAAACCCGATCTGGCCATCGGCACAACTCCGGTGGTGCAAAAGGCCAAGCAATTGGGCATCCCGGCGCTTTATTTCACCAACCTGATATCTGCCCGTCCACTGATGGGACCTGCGGGCGCTGGATCATTGGCGCAGGTGATCAACGCGGCGATCGCCAATAAGGACAGGATGGACCGCATGCGCGACTTCTTCGAAGAGGTCGGCACTGAGGATACCGCCGGGATCTGGGAAGGCGATCCGAATCTGCGCCCCGATTTCCGCGCCATCAATCAGAAAAAACTGGAACGGCAGGCCAAGGCCGCCAAAGCGCAGGAGATGATCTGATGCTCATCCAAGATCATGACCGCGCCGGGGGCTATTGGGGGGCTGTTTACGCTTTCTGCGCCGTGAAGGGCCTGCAAGTGGTAATCGATGGGCCGGTTGGCTGTGAAAACCTGCCTGTTACGTCTGTCCTGCACTACACCGACGCTCTGCCGCCGCATGAATTGCCCATCGTTGTGACTGGTTTGGGCGAAGAGGAACTGGGCCGCGACGGGACCGAAGAGGCGATGAAACGCGCTTGGGGAACGCTTGATCCGGCACTGCCTGCGGTGGTTGTAACCGGGTCGATTGCCGAGATGATCGGCGGAGGCGTGACGCCTCAGGGCACTAACATCCAACGCTTCCTGCCGCGCACCATTGATGAGGATCAGTGGGAAGCCGCTGACCGTGCGATGACGTGGATTTTCACAGAATTCGCAATGACCAAGGGCCGTATGCCGCCCGAGAAGAAACGGGACGAGGGCGCAAAGCCGCGCGTCAACATTCTTGGGCCCATGTACGGCACGTTTAATATGCCCAGCGATCTGGCCGAGATCCGGCGTCTGGTCGAAGGCATCGGGGCCGATGTCAATATGGTCATGCCTTTGGGCGCGCATCTGGCCGAGATGCGCAATCTGGTGAATGCCGACGTAAATATCGTCATGTACCGCGAATTCGGTCGGGGCCTGGCCGAGCTGTTGGGCAAACCCTATCTGCAAGCCCCGATCGGCGTCGACTCGACCACCAAATTCCTGCGCAAATTGGGTGAGCTTACGGGATTGGATCCGGAACCGTTCATAACGCGCGAAAAGCATTCCACCATCAAACCGGTCTGGGATCTGTGGCGTTCGGTCACGCAGGATTTCTTTGCCACGGCTTCGTTCGGAGTTGTCGCCAATGAAACTTACGCGCGCGGCCTGAGGCTGTTCTTGGAAGAGGATCTGGGCCTGCCTTGCGGTTTCTCGGTCGCGCGCTGCGCCGGGACCAAGACCGACAATGATCAGGTGCGGGCGCTGGTGGCGCAGAAGAAGCCTCTGGTCGTGTTCGGCAGCATCAACGAAAAGATCTACCTCGCGGAACAAAAGGGCGGGTTCGGGCCATCCCCGGCCTTTATTCCAGCCAGTTTTCCGGGTGCCGCGATCCGTCGGGCAACCGGCACGCCCTTCATGGGTTACGCGGGCGCGACCTATGTGCTGCAAGAAGTCTGCAACGGGCTGTTCGACGCCCTGTTCCACATCCTGCCGCTTGGCACCGAGATGGACGCAGGCCCGGCCACGCCTGCCACGCAACGCACCGAATTGCCGTGGGACGAGGATGCCAGCGCAGCGCTGGAACGCATTCTGGAAACTCACCCCGTTCTCACCCGCATTTCCGCCGCGAAATCCCTGCGCGACGCCGCAGAGAAGGCGGCCCTATCCAACGGGGACGCGCGCGTCTTTGCCAGCACCGTTCAGGCGTTGGACCCCGCGCGTTCCAAAACTGATCCAACCGAAGGAGGAGACCTGTGCCAGCAGCAACCCTGAATTCACACAGTGACACGGACAAAAAGCGGACACAGCGCCCGCCCGAGTTCATTTTCTACTTCGCGATCCTGTTCCTGATTTCGATCCCCTTCGCGATGATCGAATGGATCAGGCTGTCCCTGCGCCGCCGCACGCTGAACCTGCGTGGACCTTTGGCGCGGGCCTGGTCCGAGGCCGACAGGATCACGCCAATCATCTTTTCCAGATGACGGCGACCCGAGATCCGGCCCGCACCACGCGGGACGGGGCCCAGCCGCTGGGTAAGCGGCGTCAGCATAATGATCCGGAGGTTCTTTATGGCTGATAATGACGACCTGTCCTTCACAGGTCTTACCGACGAGCAAGCTCAGGAGCTGCATTCGGTCTACATGAGCGGCCTATGGCTGTTCGCGATCGTTGCGCTGGTTGCACATATCGCAACCTACATCTGGGCTCCGTGGTTCTGAGGAGGGATCGACAATGGCAAAATTTTACAAGATTTGGCTGATCTTCGATCCGCGTCGCGTCTTTGTAGCGCAAGGCGTATTCCTCTTCCTGCTCGCCGTCATGATCCACCTCGTTGTGCTTAGCAGCGGTCTCAACTGGTTTGAGAACGCGGCATCAACCGCCGGGTTCTAAACCCGTTCGGCGGCATCGCGTGATGGACTAAGAGACTGCCGCGGGCGGCATGACTCGCCCGCGGCGCAGACCGGGACACTGGCACCCGGCACGGACCGAAAACGTCGGAGCAAGACTATGGCGATGCTGAGCTTTGAAAAGAAGTACCGAGTCCGGGGAGGGACGCTGATCGGTGGCGACCTGTTCGATTTCTGGTTCGGTCCTTTCTATGTTGGCTTCTTTGGCGTCACGACGGTGTTCTTCGCCGCGCTTGGCACGATCCTGATCTTTTGGGGTGCGGCGATGCAAGGCACGTTCAACCCCTGGCTTATCAACATTGCCCCGCCAGACCTCAGCTATGGTCTGGGGATGGCCCCGTTAATGGAAGGCGGGCTGTGGCAGATCATAACTTTCTGTGCAGTGGGCGCCTTTGTCAGTTGGGCGCTGCGCGAGGTTGAAATCTGCCGTAAGCTGGGGATGGGGTATCATGTGCCCTTCGCCTTCAGTTTTGCCATTCTGGCTTATGTCACGCTGGTTGTGTTCCGCCCGCTGCTGATGGGCGCGTGGGGGCATGGGTTTCCATATGGCATCTTCAGCCACCTCGATTGGGTGTCAAATACCGGCTACGCCTATCTTCATTTCCACTACAACCCGGCTCATATGCTGGCCGTGACTCTGTTCTTCACCACCACTTTTGCCCTTGCCCTACACGGTGCGCTGATCCTTTCCGCGGCCAACCCGGAAAAAGGGGAAGAGATGAAAACGCCCGATCATGAAGACACATTCTTCCGCGATTTTATCGGGTACTCGATCGGGACGCTGGGCATTCACCGTCTCGGATTTTTGTTGGCCATCAACGCAGTCTTCTTCTCTGCCGTGTGCATCATCATCTCGGGGCCCGTATGGACGAAGGGCTGGCCCGAATGGTGGAATTGGTGGCTGGAGTTGCCGATCTGGCCCTCACAGGCGGGGATGTGATCCATGATTGAGTATCAGAACATCTTTACCCAAGTGCAGGTCCAGGGCGAGCCCGAATGGGGCATGGACGACAACCGCCGGATGGGGCGCGAGCGTATAGGCAAGCCGTTCTTCTCGAAGCTGGCGGGTTGGGTCGGCAACGCTCAGATCGGACCAATCTATCTGGGCTCTTTTGGAGTGATCAGCATCGCCACCGGCATCCTGTGGCTCAACATCGTTGGCTTGAACATGCTGGCACAGGTCAATTGGTCAATTTCCGAGTTTCTGCGCCAAGGCTTCTGGCTGGCGCTGGAACCACCCAGCCCGGAATACGGGCTGACGATCCCACCGCTGAGTGACGGGGGCTGGTATATCATCGCCAGTGTCTTCCTTCTGGTCTCGGTCATGTCCTGGTGGTTGCGCACCTATGCGTTGGCGATGGAGCACAAGATGGGCAAGCATGTCGCCTGGGCCTTTGCCTCGGCGATCTGGCTTTTTCTTGTGTTGGGGCTGTTTCGTCCGATCCTGATGGGATCGTGGTCCGAGGCGGTACCCTATGGCATCTTCCCGCATCTGGATTGGACCACGGCGTTCTCGATCCGATATGGCAACCTTTACTACAACCCATTCCACTGTCTCTCGATCGTATTCCTCTATGGTTCGGTTCTACTGTTTGCCATGCACGGGGCGACCATCTTGGCAGTTACGCGTTTTGGTGGCGACCGCGAGTTGGAGCAGATTGTGGATCGCGGTACGGCAACGGAACGCGCGGCGCTGTTCTGGCGCTGGACCATGGGGTTCAACGCCACAATGGAGGGGATTCACCGCTGGGCCTGGTGGTTTGCGGTACTTACCCCGATCACCGGAGGGATTGGCATTCTGCTGACCGGTACCGTGGTCGACAACTGGTTCATCTGGGCACAGGAACACAACTTCGCCCCCGCTTATGACGGGTCATACGGATACGAAGCCTTTGGCACTTACGAAGGCTTCATAGGGCAGGAGAACTGAGATGCTTCCCAAGTGGTTTGATGAGTGGAACAGGGAAAACCCGACGGATATCTTTGGCCCTGCGATCCTTGTGGGGGCGCTGGGCGGCGCGATCTTCATTGCAGCGATGTTGGTGGCCTTCGGCCAGCCCTTTGCCACCAAAAGCATCCAGACCGGCCCGCGTGGGACAGGCATGTCGGTGACCGAGTTCATCAACGATGTCGAACGTCCTGATCCGACAATCGAGGAATACCTGACCGAAGAACCCTATCCCCCGCAGCCTGGCGACGTTCTGGCCCGGGATATCTACGAAAACGTGCAGGTGCTTGGTGATCTGACTGAGGACAACTTTAATCGCCTGATGACGGCGATGACCTTTTGGGTCTCGCCCGAGCAAGGCTGCGCTTACTGCCATGGCGATGGGGATCTGGAAACCTATGGCGAGGATAATCTCTACACCAAACTGGTTTCCCGGCGCATGATCGAGATGACCCAGAACATCAATGAAAACTGGGATGGGCATGTGAACGCCAACAAAGAGGTCGGCGTGAACTGTTATACCTGTCACCGAGGTCAGAACGTACCCAGCGACATCTGGTTCCGCATCACTCCAGTCGTCGATGCGATGACGGGATGGGGTGCGGTACAGAACCGTGCGACGGTGCAAAGCCAGTCAACATCGCTGCCATCAGATGCACTGGAAACCTACCTTCTGGACTACGGAATCATCGGTGTTCATGATTTGGAATCCCGCGTTGCCGGTTCGCCCGCAGACGAAGGCTTCCGGTCCATTCAGGACACCGAACGCACCTATTCACTGATGAACTACATCGACAACTCCTTGGGAGTGAATTGCGTGTTCTGCCACAACAGCCGCGCCTTCTACGACACGGCCGAGGTCACCCCGCAATGGGCCACCGCCAGCCTTGGCATCGCAATGGTGCAGGAGTTGAACAACGATTACCTGGTGCCGCTGGGCGAGCTTTACCCGGAAGAGCGACTGGGGCCGATCCATCAGGACGCGCCCAAAGCGGCGTGCCGGACCTGCCACAAGGGCTATCAGCAGCCCTTACAAGGCATGAACATGATCGCGGATTGGCCGGAACTGACGACGTCAGAAGTGCCAGAGTACGAATAGGGCCAGCCGTCTCCCCATGACCGGCTGACGCCCTTACGCAGCACGGACCTGGTGGCTTCCCCGGTCCGCGCATGGGGCACAAAATGCCTCGCAACTGTTCTGTGGCGACAGAACATCTGGCTGGTGATCTGCACGGACGTGCGTTCGGTACCGTGCAGATCGCCGGTCGACTGACCGGAGTAAGGCTATGACACACCCAGATACACCGCTGTTGGACCGCGTTGCCGGGCCAGCTGATCTGCGGATGCTCAGCGATGAAGAGCTTGCACTGATCGCCGATGAATTGCGGGATGAAGTGATCGACATTGTTTCGGAAACCGGCGGGCATCTGGGGTCTTCGCTGGGCGTGGTTGAACTGACTGTTGCATTGCATGCTGTGTTTAATACGCCAATGGACAAGCTGATCTGGGATGTGGGCCACCAGTGTTATCCGCATAAGGTTTTGACCGGGCGGCGCGACAGGATGCGGACCTTGCGCCAAAAGGATGGGCTAAGCGGTTTTACCAAACGCTCAGAGTCCGTGTTTGATCCATTCGGAGCAGCGCATAGTTCTACTTCGATCAGCGCAGCGTTAGGGTTCACGATTGGTCGCGATATGGGCATGCCAACAGGGGATGCGATTGCGGTGATTGGAGATGGCTCGATCAGTGCCGGTATGGCTTATGAAGCGCTGAACAACGCGGGTTGTGAAGGGCGGCGGTTATTCGTGATCCTGAATGACAACGAGATGAGCATCGCTCCGCCAGTCGGTGCAATGTCGACCTATCTGTCGCGGCTCTATGCCTCGGAGCCGCTGGCTCGGATGCAATCCCTGTCCGAAGGGTTCGAGGCCGCCATGCCTCCACCGGTGCGTGCCGGAATGCGCCGGGCGCGACAGCTGGTGTCGGGGCTGCCGGGCGCAGGTACGCTGTTCGAGGAATTGGGTTTCGACTATATCGGTCCCATCGATGGGCATGACATGGACCAGCTCTTGCCCGTGTTGCGCGCCGCGAGGACGCGCGCGACCGGGCCGGTCCTTATCCACTGTGTGACCGTCAAAGGCAAAGGCTATGCCCCAGCCGAGAATAGCGCAGATAAGTATCATGGCGTGTCCAAGTTCGATGTCTCAACAGGGGCAATGAACAAAGCTAAGGCCAACGCGCCCAGTTATACCTCGGTGTTTGGCGACACCCTGACAGACGAGGCCAGCCGAGATCCGTCTATCGTTGCGGTGACCGCTGCAATGCCGGCCGGGACCGGGGTCAAAACGATGGCTGAACGGTTCCCTGGTCGTGTATTCGATGTCGGCATCGCCGAACAACACGCCGTCACTTTTGCGGCCGGGATGGCGGCCAGTGGTCTAAAGCCCGTCTGCGCTATTTATTCGACCTTCCTACAGCGCGGGTATGACCAAGTAGTACATGACGTTGCTTTACAGGGGTTGCCGGTCCGCTTTGCGATTGACCGCGCGGGCCTTGTCGGGGCTGACGGTGCGACCCATGCAGGGGCTTTCGATTTGACCTATCTGTGTAGCCTACCTGGATTCGTGGTCATGGCCCCGTCGGATGAGGCTGAGCTGCGCCACATGATTGCAACTTCGCTGTCCCATGATGATGGGCCGTCGGCTGTTCGCTTCCCGCGTGGGGCAGGGGTGGGCGTAGAGCTTCCCGAACGCGGAGAGATCCTTCCCATTGGCAAAGGGCGGATCGTTCGCGAAGGCGAGGACGTGGCCATCCTCTCACTGGGCGCACATCTTGCCGAGTGTATGGCGGCGGCAGATATGCTGGCTGATGAAGGGCACCAACCAACGATTGCAGATGCAAGATTCGCCAAGCCAATCGACACCGAGCTATTGGCTGAACTGGCGGCCCGCCACAGTGCTATCGTCACGGTGGAACAGGGCGCGCAGGGCGGGTTCAGCGCTCATGTCCTGTCACATCTGGCGAATTCGGGCGCTTTGGATCGGGGCCTGAAGATGCGTACGGCCACGCTGCCCGATAGGTTTATCGAGCAGGCCGCGCCGAGTGAGATGTATGAAGATGCGGGAATGACCGCGCGGGATATCGCAGATGTTGTCCGCGGGCTTTACGCTCGCGAGACAAAGGTCATCTCTTTCCCTGCTGCCCGTTAGGTCTGAGGGCCGACCGAGTTCAGATAGGCCCAGATGTTGGCGGCCTCATCTTCTTTGCGCAGTTTAAAAGTCATTTTTCCACGCGCGCTGGTGTCGTCGAGGTATTCCTTCAGGAATTTGGACGGATCAGCCACATAAGCGGTAAAGTCTGCCTCTTCCCAGACCAGACCGGCTTCTCCTGCCGCGACCATCGAGTCCGAGTAGTTGAAGCCTTCATACGTTCCGGCAGTCCGACCCACGACACCATACAGGTTGGGCCCGGTCTTGCCGCCTTTTACAATTTCTTCGCCAGCGTCATCGACAATGACATGGCAGGCTTTGCATTTATTGAAATTCTTTGCGCCTTTCTCAGCGTCCCCCTCGGCAAAAACGGGGCCCGCGAAAACAGCCAGTGCTGCGCCGGCAGACAGGATTCTTTTCATCTGTATTTCCTCCTCCGAAGTTCTTTTAAGTTAGAGCATCAGTCTCAAAGTCAATTTTGCACACAATGAGATCAGGCAACCGCGTGCGCCAAAGCACACTGCTTCCAAAGTACCATCAACGCCTCGACCAGGCGGTCGATATCGTCATCGCTGTGCAAGGGCGACGGTGTAAACCGCAACCGCTCAGTTCCTTTCGGGACGGTCGGATAGTTGATCGGTTGCACGTAGATGCCGTAGTCGCGCATCAGGATATCGGACAGCATCCGGCATTTGACCGGGTCCTTGATCATCACCGGGATAATGTGGCTGGGGTTGTCCATATGCGGGATGCCATAGGCGTTGAGCTTGTCGCGCAGACGCTTCACTTGGCGCCGCTGGGCCAAACGTTCAGCACTACTGGTTTTCAGATGCCGAATGCTGGTTGTCGCCGCCGCCGCAACCGCCGGCGGCAGGGCGGTCGTGAAGATAAACCCGCTTGAGAAGCTGCGCAGGAAATCACACAGCGCCTCGGACCCGGTGACATAGCCGCCGACACAGCCGTAGGCCTTGCCCAACGTGCCTTCGATCAGGGTGATGCGATCTGCCAGCCCTTCGCGTTCGCTGATGCCGCCGCCGCGCGGACCGTATAGGCCGACGGCGTGGACCTCGTCCAAATAGGTCAGTGCGCCGTGCTTCTCGGACACCTCGACGATTTCTTTCATCGGGCAGATATCGCCATCCATCGAATAAACGGATTCAAAGGCCACGATCTTGGTGCTGTTGACAGGGAGGGCCGCCAGCTTGCGATCGAGGTCTTCGGGATCGTTGTGCTTCCAGATGACTTTCTTGGCCCGCGAATGGCGGATACCTTCGATCATCGAGGCGTGGTTCAGTTCATCACTCAGGATCACCGCATCCGGCAGGCGGCTGCCCAGGGTCGACAGCGACGCCCAGTTTGACACATAGCCCGAGGTGAAAACCAGAGCAGCCTCTTTGCCATGCAGGTCGGCCAGTTCCGCCTCAAGCCGAACGTGATGGTGGTTGGTGCCCGAGATATTGCGCGTACCGCCAGCACCGACGCCGCAGCTGTCGATGACGTCTTTCATCACCTCGCGTACTTTCGGGTTCTGACCCATGCCAAGATAATCGTTGGAACACCAGACAGTGACCTTGTCAGGGCTGTCTTCTACGTGGGATTTCGCGGTCGGGAACGCGCCGCAGAGCCGTTCAAGCTCGGCAAAGATCCGGTAATTGCCTTCCTTTTTCAACTGATCCAGCTGCGCGTTGAACATCTTGTCAAATTCCATGACGTCCCTCCCTTTCGGTATTCATGGTGAGCGGTTTCGGGTCCGGCAGCATCCAGCGCCACAGCTTCGCGTCGGGCAGCGGCAGAACCAGCAACCAGTGTTCCAGTAAGGCCAGCGCAGTGAGGCTGGCCAACAAGATTTGCGTTGTCTTGATCGGGTCAGTCGCGGCATGTCCGGCGCGCGCCATGAACAGGGCGACGGCGACGGACAGCAGCGATACGGAAATGGGAAAAAACCAGTTCATCCGGGCGATGCGGAAGTGGCTGGGCAAGTGCGCCAGGTGGTCGGGCAGAAACTCGGTATTGAACTTCGGCACGCCGAAAAACAGGTTCAGCTTGGCCGAGATGCGGGCGGAGAAAAGGATGCCGAAGCACCAAGCGCCGACAGTGTTGGGCTGGTTCCAACTGATCAGCGCCAGCACGATAGTTATCAGGACCAATAGCATCTCGTGATAAGCAATGGTGCCCCAGGCGCGGATAAAACGCTCCCATAATGGCGCGTCGGTGGGGCATGGATAGGCGTTTGGGCCGGTGATCATACCGCATAGGAAGGCCAACTCGATCCAGCCCCAAATCGCCAGAGCGCTTGTGAAACCCAGATAGATCGAGCCGGTACTGCCATCGCCCAGCGACAGCCAGAACCCGGCCAGCCCTGCGATGAGTACGGGCAAGGAGCACAGCGCAGTGCGGTTGCGTCCGCCCGCGCTACGGCGGACAACCCACAGGATCGCCCCGGTGGAGAACCACCAGAGGAAAAGCGCAATAGGCGCGGCGATCCAGGGGGCGAGGGTCATCAGTAGCAGGGCTCCAATCTTGTTTGAGCCGGAACTTGATGCTTTTTCGCAGGGATGAAATACAGCGCGGCAAAGGCGCGACCAGCGCGGAGCGAACCCCAAAGCTGAGCGACCTTACCCGCGATGCCACCGCGTTCCTTCGCCTTGGCAATGTCTGCGTTGGCCCGATACAGCGCACGGCAGTTCTTGAGCCAGCGTGGATCGTCGATATCCAGCGTGATCGGGAAGATCTGCTTGCTGAGCTCGCTGGTCTTCTCGAACACCGCGTGGGCATACCAATCCGGATCGACGCCCAATGCCTCATGGAAGGCGGGCCGCTGATGGTCGCGCACGAACATGGTCGCGTAGACGGCGGTCAGGAAGAACTTGATCCACAGCACATTGACGCCCGAGGTCAGCTTTGGGTCGGTCTTCATCAGCAAAGCAAACGCCTCGCCATGGCTGAACTCGTCATTGCACCACTCTTCGAACCACTTGAAGATCGGGTGGAACCGATGTTCGGGGTTGGCCTGAAGATGCCGGAAGATAGTTATGTAGCGGGCGTAGCCGATCTTTTCCGACAGGTAAGTGGCGTAGTAGATGAATTTGGGCCGGAAGTAGGTGTATTTCTTCTTCTGGGTCAGGAAGCCCAGATTCACCCGTAGCCCGGCCTCGCGCAGCGCATCGTTGATGAAACCCGCATGGCGCGCCTCATCCCGAGCCATCAGTTGGAACAGCTGGGTGATGTCCTTGTTGTTCCCACGCCGCTTCATCTCTTTGTACAGCACACAACCCGAGAATTCGGCGGTGCAGGACGAGATCAGGAAGTCGATGAACTCTTTCTTCAACTGCGGCTCCATTCCGCCCCAGTCGATCTGGTCCCAATCCTCGTTCTTCTTGAAATGCCCCTTGTTGGGGTCCGAGAGCATCTGGGCGATCAGCCCGTCCCAGTCCTCGCGCACCGAGGAGACATCAATGGCATCCAGCTCATCAAAGTCAGTAGTATAAAAGCGTGGAGTCAGCAGGGTGTTCTGCATCGCCGTCTCGGTCGCCATTTCGTCGTTATAGATCGCGTCCTGTTCGGCTGCGATGGCCAGGCCCTCTTCGACCGTGGTGGCGTCGGCGGTGTGTTTGGATTGCATGTTCATAGCGTGACCTCCTCAGAGAAGGAGAATTCGCACAGCTCCATCACTTCGAAATCGCCCGTAAGGCGGGTCCAGAGACGTTCGAGCAGGCTGGCGCGTATGATCGTCGCTTCGCGCTGTTCGATGACGATCTCACCGAACGGGGCCATGATTTCTGGGCCTTTCACCTGCACTTCGTCGCCGGGATAGATCACGGCACCGTTGTCGAACCTTACATGGGCGTGCAGGCTCTCGAATTTGTGGCTCACCTCGACTGTGCAGGGCGCGCGTTCAAAGTCTTTTGTCAAAAGTCCCATGTTGGCTTCCTTTCAAGGTTGGTCCAGAAGTCTGGCGAAACGACTGGCATTATCAGCGCCAAATCCCATGAGGTCGGCGCTCCATCCCGTTGCGGGATCGGTGATATCGAGACGGCCGTTGGCGCGGCGCGTTACGATGACGGGGGTGTGTGCAGGCAGATCGGCCTGCGCGCGATTGCGGTCGATGACCCGGGCAACACCGGCGACAAAGCCGCCCTGGGTGGCGTCCAGCCGGGCAATGACTGCACCTTCGGGCGACAGCACGCTGACGGCACCGCTGACGCCATCGCTGATCAGGATCATCGCACGCTCATGCGTAATTTCGGCCGCCGGAGGCGTCGCCGAAAGTGGCACATCGGCGATGCGGGCATAGGTGACGATGGCCAGAACAGCACAAACCAACAGCCCCATGGCCCGAAGCAGCGCGCGCGGGATCAACTCGCGGTCTTGGCTATGGGATTGGGTATCGGTCATGCCGTTCTCCTATTCCGCCGCGATTGGGTTCATGGTGCGCTCGACGCGCGGGATGCTGACCTGCGCCTCGGCGGCATCTGCGAAGATGCGCGCGACGTTTTCCGCATCTGGGATGCAGCGCAGGGCAGGCTGGGTGTTGAAACGCCACGGCCGCACATGGGGCCAGCAGAGCAGATAGCTGAACCGCGTCGGACCTTGCAGTGTCAGGGCAATTGTCCCGGTGCCATCCTTGCGCAAATCCAGATCGGCGCTTGCGATTTTCGAGTATGGTAGGTTCAGCGTGATGGTCAGCGCGGCCCCGATCCGCATGGCGACGCGACGGTTGGTCAGCGTGTACATCGTGCACCGGGCCTGAATGACCGAAAACAGGACGAGAAGCGCGCAGGTTACGGCCCCAAGGATCACGAAGGGCAGCGACGCGGCAAAGGCCAGATCCAATGGCATCAGGTCCACCACCGACACAAAGCGCCAGAGCGTCAGGACCGCAAAATAGCCCGCAATCCACAAGACACTGACAGAGGATTTCGCAAGCGCCCACCAGTGCGGGCGACCCTGCCAAAGGATCACCTCACCCTCGGGCGGGCGTTCCGGCAGGCCCGGCACCGGTTCGACTGCGAAATCGTCATGTGACATGCGGGTGGCTCCTGTCCTTAGATCTGCGGCTCTTGTCGGGCTTCGCTGGCGTAAAGCGTGCCGCCGGCGTAGTAGGCGCTGATTTTCTCTTCCTCGAGCAGGGTGACCTGATCGGGGTTCGCGATCTGCGGCACGTCCTTGACATGCTCGGCAAAGATCGAGCGGACCTTGACCCGGTTTGACCAGATGCGCGCCATGGTCAAAGGCACCAGCCGGGTGCCGCCGCCATGTTCCGCGTCCAGTTCGTATTCGAGATAGCGGACCAGTTGCTCAGGTACGTCGACCCACATATCGGTGACGGTGCCGACGGCCTGATTGTCGCCGGTCACAACGGGTTTGCCGCGCGGGTCTCGGCCTGCGGCGTGCGAGAATGCCTCAAGTTTGCGCATTGGCTGCAGTTTGAGGTGTCCATGGCCGTCCAGTTCCGGAATATCGCGTCGCGGAGCCCAGGCGGCGGGCCCCACACCGTCGACCATCGGGTTGCCGGTGGGCTCGAACGGATACCCTCCAGCGGCGTTTGTGCGTTCCAGTGCCAGATCATCGCGATCACCGCGTTGGCCGCTGGGAACAGTCAACTCTCCGCGTCCGTGGGGCAGTTTGAAGGTCTTGTCATCCGGGACCGGGAACAGACCCTGATTGGGCGCTTCCTCACCGTCGTCATCGACCAGAGGAAAGCCCTCGCGCATGTTTTCCCGTTGGATGTAGAAGATCAGAAGGGCGAAAAAGACCCAGAAAAGCCAGATCGACAGGCTGGCGAGGTCGAATTCTCCGAAAAAGGTCTGGGTCATGCCGTGATCCTTTCATTCAGTGTTTTGCGCATCATGCCGGGAACTCCGGCAGACCGGTTGGGCCAGTCGCCCGACGTTTGCGCGTCGCCAGCGGCCCAAGCACGATGAGTGTGATGAAAAGCAAAGCGATTTCAGTGTGGTAGACGACGGAATAACCCGTCGCGTTCGAATTCAGTGCGGTGCCGAGGTTGCCCTGCAGCGCTTGTATGTTGACGATGTCACGCAGTGCGCCGCCAAGGGCGATAGCAAGCCCCGAGGCGGTTGCTTGCGCAGCACCCCATGCCCCCAAGGCCAAGCCACGCCCGGCAAAGCCCTGTTCTGGCAGGGACATGGTTGAGATCAGAGTGCAAACGGCGAAGATACCCCCGCCAAAGCCGATCAGCCCGGCGCCGGTGAAGAACAACAGCGGGGCCTGCATCGGGGCCGAGAAGATCACGGCGCTGAACGCGGCGATCCCGACCAGGATGCCACCGCAGGAGAGGCGGATCGGATCGCGACCCAGCCCGAGGAGGCGCGCGGACAGCCCATACCCTGCGAGTGCTCCGGTGGCCCACATGGCCGTCAGAACGGTCGTGGACGAGACCGAAAGGCCAAGAATTTCACCGCCATAAGGCTCAAGCAGCACGTCCTGCATGTTGAAAGCCATGGTGCCCAGGAAGACGACCGCCAGCAGGCGCCCAGCTTGACCTCCGCTTAGCAGATCGGACCAGGCATCGCTGAACCGGGGGCGAGGCGCTGCACGTTCTTCGGCGCTCATGGGGCGGACTTTTTCCTGCCGCCAGAGGGCGATCAGGTTCAGTACCATGCCAACCACTGCCGCGCCCTGAACCACGCGGATCAGGCGCAGGTCTGAGAAATCGCGCAGCAGCCAGCCAACGATCAGGGCCGAAGCCCCCATGCCAATCAGGAACATCACGTAAAGCAGGGCGACGACCTTGGGCCGCGTCTCGGGTGTGGCCCGGTCACAGGCCAATGCCAGCCCGGCGGTTTGGGTCATGTGGATGCCCAAACCCGCCATCAGGAAAGAAATCGCCGCCAGCGCCTCACCGGCGTAGGGGACATGCAGCGTGGAATGGCCGCCCAACACCAGCAGTGCGAACGGCATCACAGCCAGCCCGCCCATCTGCCAGATCGAGCCGAACCACAGGTACGGGATGCGTTTCCATCCTATCGCGCTGCGATGGGTGTCACTGCGGAAGCCCAGAAGAGCGCGGAAGGGTGCAATCAGGACCGGCAGGGCGATCATGATCGCAACGACCGTAGCGGCCACGCCCAACTCGACAATCATCACACGGTTCAGCGTGCCCAGCAACATGACCGAGGCCATCCCGACCGACACTTGGAATAGCGACAGCCGCAGCAACTGGCCCATCGGCAGGTCCGCACTGGCGGCATCTGCGAAGGGCAGGAACTCGGCCGGTATCCGGGTGAAGGGCGAGGGGCGATGGCTCATAAAGCAACCTCCAGCGCGTGAGAGATGTAAAAGCCGCAATTAACGCGACCCAGATCGCGGACCGTTCCGGCATCATCGAGCCTACGGGTCAGCACCTTGGTGTTGTGGGGCACCATAGTTGGCGAGCGGTCATTTTTTGGAAAAACCTTGCCTGCGTACCACATGGCGGCCAGCAGAGGCGTGCGCGGAGCCACGGTAAACCGGACGTTTGCGCCGTGACCTGCGAAGCGATCCACCGCGTCACGGATATGGTCGGCGTCATAGTAGATCAGGCTGTCCATGGCGAAGACTTGATCAAACGGGCCATTGGGCTCATGCAGCATGTCGCCCGCGTGGAAATCGACTTGGTCCTGCAGCGCCGCGGGCAAGCGCGCTCGGGCGATGTCGATCAGGGCAGGGGAAATGTCGATGGCCACCACCTCGGCCCCACGTGCAGCAAGGATTTCGGTCAATTGGCCAGTGCCACAGCCCGCATCCAGAACACGACGTCCGGTCAGATCTGCGGGCAACCCCTCCAACAGGCGGTTGCGCATCTGATCGCGGCCTTCGCGCACAGTCTGGCGGATCTTTGAAACAGGCGCATCGCTGGTCAGCCGCTCCCACGTGCGGGTGGCGGTACGGTCGAAATAGGTTTCGACCCGAGCGCGTGTGGCTTCATAGGTCATCAGTCAAACCCCAACAGCTCAAAGATTTCCCGGTCTGGCAGAGGTTCAGGCGCCAATGCCTCAGTCCCGTTCCAAAGCGTCTCAGCCAGCCGGACATATTCAGCACGGCAGCGGACGATGTCCTCGTCATCATCCATCTCGAACAGGGTTTTTTTCTTCAGGCGCGAACGGCGGATGGCGTCGACATCGGGCATATGCGCGATGCGCTTGAAGCCGACCTGATCGCAGAAGCGGTCCACCTCATCCGTGTCGCGGCTGCGATTGGCGACGCACCCGGCCAGACGGACTTTGTAATTGGCGGATTTCGCCTGAACAGCAGCGATGATCCGGTTCATCGCATAGATCGAGTCAAAGTCGTTCGCAGTGACAATCACCGCCCGGTCGGCATGTTGAAGCGGCGCAGCGAACCCGCCGCAGACCACGTCGCCCAACACGTCAAAGATCACCACATCGGTGTCGTCCAGCATGTGATGCTGCTTCAGCAGCTTAACGGTCTGCCCAACCACGTACCCGCCGCACCCTGTGCCTGCCGGAGGACCACCGGCCTCGACACATTGCACGCCGCCCCAGCCTTCGAATACGAAATCCTCTGGGCGCAGCTCTTCGGGGTGGAAATCGACCTCTTTCAGAATGTCGATCACGGTCGGCACCAGGGACCCGGTCAGGGTAAAGGTGCTGTCATGTTTCGGGTCGCAACCGATCTGCAGCACCCTTTTGCCCAAAGTCGAGAACGCGGCTGACAGGTTCGAACTTGTGGTGGATTTCCCGATCCCGCCCTTGCCGTAGACCGAGAAAACCTTGGCCCCTTCTATCCGCGCAGTCGGGTCCTGATGCACTTGAACCGAGCCTTCACCATCAAGGCCAGTCAGGTTTGGAGGGTTTTTGTCCAATGGGCTCATGATGTGTTCCTCATTCCGCGGCAATCCCTTCCATCCGGTCTTCCAGCGCGTCTGCCGCGCGTTGCAGCGCGTCGAGGGTTTCCGCATCGGGTTGCCAATAGGCGCGATCGCTGGCCTCGAGCAGGCGGTTGGCCATGCGGCTGGAGGCGACCGGGTTCAGATCGGCCAGCCGGTTGCGCATGTCTTCATCCAGCACGAAAGTTTCCGAGATGCGCTGATACACCCAAGGTTCCACCTGACCGGTGGTGGCCGACCAGCCCAGTGTGTTGGTCACATGCGCCTCGATCTGGCGAACGCCCTCGGCGCCGTGCTTCAATAATCCTTCGTAGAATTTCGGGTTCAGCGAGCGGGACCGTGTCTCCAGCGCCACTTGATCGGCCAAGGTGCGCACTTTGCCATCGCCCCGTGTCTGATCGCTGATATAGACCGCTACATCCGAACCCCGTGCCCGGCGCACGGCGCGGGAAATACCGCCCAGAGTATCGAAATAGTGGTCAACGGTGGTGACGCCTAACTCGACGGATTCGAGGTTCTGATACGCAACCTCGACGTCTTTCATCGTTTGTTGCAGCAGATCGGTGTTCTTTTGCGCTTTGCCCTTGGTGTCATAGGCGAAACCCTTGCGGGCCTCGTAGGCGTCGGCCAATTCGTCCTCGTCCACGAAGGCCAGACTGTCGACCAGTTGATTGACGTTCGAGCCATAGGCCCCTTCGGCATTCGAGAAGACGCGGAGGGCGGCCTCTTCCAAGGACACATTCATGCGCTCGGCATAGGCAAGTGAATGCGCGCGGATGAAGTTCTGGTCCAGCGGCTCATCGGCTTGTGCGGCCTTCAGCGCGGCCTCGGCCAGCAGGCGGGTTTGCAGGGGCAGCAGGTCGCGGAAAATACCCGAAAGGGTCATCACCACGTCGATCCGGGGACGGCCCAGTTCCGATAGAGGGATCAGGTCCGCCCCGGACAGACGGCCAAAGCTGTCAAACCGGGGTTTTGCGCCCATCAGGGCCAGTGCCTGCCCGATGGGGCCGCCATCGGATTTGATGTTGTCGCTGCCCCACAGCACCAGGGCCACGCTGCGCGGCAGGGTATCATGGGTTTTCAGCAGCAGTTCCGCCTGTTTCGCACCGTCTTGGCAGGCATAGGCTGTGGGCATCCGGAACGGATCGAAGGCATGGATGTTACGACCTGTGGGTAGAATATCGGGGTTGCGCAGCAGATCGCCGCCGGGAACAGGTGGTGTAAATCGACCTTGCAGCGCTCGCAGCAGGGCGGGGAGTTCGGTCTCTCGGGACAGCGCCGCGTCCATTTCGGCGCGACCTGTCGTGTCCAGATCGAGCAGGTCCAGATAGTCTGAGCGCTCGTGCTCAGCCATCGGTTGGCCGACCACATGCAGACCTTCCGGGATCAACGCGCCTTCGGTATCCAGCAGGGTATGCCACAGGGCCGCTGGGTCTTGTCCGTCCAGATCCACGGCCTCGGCCTGATCCGCAATCAGCGTTTCAAGATCCGCGCGGTCGGGTGCATTCGGGGGCAGGGCGCGCCAGCGGCTGAGGCTGTCTTTCAGTTCAGCCAATCCTTTGTACAGCCCCGCGCAGGAAAGCGGCGGAGTCAGGTGGCTGACGGTCACCGCGCCAGACCGGCGCTTGGCCAGAGTGGCCTCGGACGGGTTGTTTGCGGCGTAGAGGTAGATGTTCGGCAGGTCTCCGATGAGGCGATCTGGCCAGTCCGCGCCGCTGAGACCAGTTTGTTTACCCGGCATGAATTCCAACGCGCCGTGCATACCGAAGTGCAGTACGGCATCCGCACCGAAGCTGTTGCGGAGCCATAGGTAGAACTGAGCAAAGGCGTGGGTCGGGGCAAAGCCGTGTTCGAACAGCAGGCGCATTGGGTCGCCCTCGTATCCGAAGCCCGGTTGCAGACCGACGAAGATATTGCCGAACTGACGCCCCAGAACAAAAACGTCGCGCCCATCCGTCTGAACCCGACCGGGGGCGGGTCCCCAACTTGCCTCAATCTCATCCAGCCATGGCGTATCGCGCACGATGTCATCGGCGCTGATCTTGGCAGCGACGTTGGCCTCTTGCCCGTAAATCTCGGCGCTGCCGCCCAACACAGCTTCGCGCAGGTCTTCGACCGTTTCGGGCGGCTCGAGATCATAGCCATCGGCCTTCAACGCCCGCATCGTGTTCAGCAGAGACGCGAAGACATCCAGATGTGCGGCGGTTCCAGCGGCCCCGGCATTGGGTGGGAAGCCGAAGAGAACAATTGCCAGCTTGCGCTCGGCCGCGCGGGATTTGCGCAGAGCAGCTAACCGAGCCATACGGGCGGCCAAAACCTCAATCCGCTCGGGGCAGGGGGCCATGGCTTTGCTGGTGATGGTTTTGCAGTTCAGAGAACAGCCAGTGCAGCCATTTGGCCCGTGGCGCCCGGCGAAAACGGTGGGAACGGTTGCGCCATCCAACTCGGGCAGGGCGATCAGCATAGTGGTTTCAATCGGCCCAAGCCCTTGCGGAGACGCGGCCCATTGATCCAGAGTTTGGAACTCAAGCGGGTGTGCCGATACGTAAGGAATATCAAGGTTTTCCAAAACCTTGATCGCGTTTTCATTATCATTGTAAGCCGGACCGCCCACAAGCGAGAAACCGGTCAGCGACAACAGAGCGTCAATCTTGCGAGCACCATCCTTTTGAAAGAACTGGTCGACGGCAGGCCGCGCATCCAACCCACCTGCGAAGGCCGGGATCACCCGCAAGCCCTTGACTTCAAGGGAACGGATAACCGCATCATAATGCGCGGTGTCAGAGCTGAGCACATAGGACCGCATCATCAGAACACCCACGGTCGCACGCGGTTTGCGAGGAGCAGGCAGGTCCTCCACATCAGTGGTGATACGCTGGGGCAAGTCCGGGTGATACAGACCCGCATCGGGATACTCGCGCGGGTCCGGAGCCTCCGCGTTCTGCCATTCCGGCCTGTCAGCGTAGCGGCTGATTAGGAAACGAACCATCGCCTCCATATTGTCGTCAGAACTGCCAAGCCAGTACTGCATGGTGATGAACCAAGCGCGCAAGTCCTGAGCCTTGCCGGGGATGAATTTCAGGATCTGCGGCAGGCGGCGCAGGATTTTCATCTTGCGCTGGCCGGTATCGGAGGATGGCTTGGACGAGCCCCGCAGCCTACGCAGCAGTTTCAGAGCGCCTGAGGTTGGCGCGGCCATATCCAGCGCGCCCATGCGGGTCAGCTTGACGATCTGCGCATCGGCAATGATGCCGATCATCGCGTCGCAACTGTCGCGCCGGGCCTGAAGCGCGGGCAGGATTGCGTTGATATGTTCTTCAAGGAACAGAAGATTGGCGATGACGAGATTGGCCTTGGCGACACCCTGTCGCGCGGCTTCAAGCGCAGTCGGGTCTTCGCCCCATTCCGCAGCGGCAAACACTTCAAGTTCCAAGCCGGGAAAATCGGATTGTAGTCGCGCCAGAACCCGATCACACGGACCGGCGGCGTGGCTGTCCAGCGTCACGATCGCGATGCGATAGGGCCGATATGTCTGGCTGTCATCGCGCATAGTGGGCCTTGGCCTCGTAAAGTGTTTCGACGGAGATTTCGGATTCGCCCCGCGCCTCGGCAAACGCTTCCGTATTGCGCCGCGCCTTGCCGCGCACGAAGAAGGGGACTTTGCGCAGCTCACGCTCGGCGTCATCCAGCCAGATGATATGGGCGCCGGTGGAATCCGCTATTTCTGCAACCTGCTTGGCTCCATGGGCATGATGCGAGGGGCCGGCGGCGTCGTTGAATTCGGGGTCTTCGCGGAACATGTGCAGCAGGTGTTCCTCCAGCCCCATGACCAGCGGATGTACCCAAGTGTCAAAGATCACGTTAGCGCCTTCGATACCCATTTGCGGCGAATAGCGGGCGGGGAAGTCCTGTACATGAACCGGAGCTGAGATGACGGCACAGGGAATGCCCAGACGCTTGCCGATGTGGCGTTCCATCTGCGTGCCGAGGATCAGTTCAGGCGCGAGGTCCGAAATCCGCGCCTCGACCTTAAGGTAATCATCAGTGATCAGCGCCTCGACACAGATCTCCTTGGCCAGTGCGCGGATCGGGCGGGCCATTTCGCGGTTGAAACAACCGATGCCGACGACTTCGAACCCCATTTCCTCGCGCGCGATACGAGTGGCGGCAGCGACATGGGTGCCATCGCCAAACAGGAAGACGCGCTTGCCAGTCAGATAGGTGCTGTCGACGCTGGCCGAGTACCACGGAAGGCGCAGCCGGTCGGTATCCAGGCTCGGTGCGCATCCGGCGAGCGCGGCTACTTCATTGACGAACTCCCTCGTCGCACCGACGCCGATGGGAATAATGCGTGTATAGGGTTGGCCGAGGTTCCGTTCCATCCAGCGACAGGCGCTTTCACCGGTTTCGGGATACATCAGCACGTTGAAATGTGCGGCCCCCAAGCGCGTAATGTCGGACGGTGTCGCGCCAAAAGGGGCAGTAACATTAACTTCGACGCCCATATCATTCAGTAGGGCTGTGATTTCGGTGATGTCATCGCGATGTCGGAAACCCAGCGCGGTGGCACCGATCAGGTTGCATGACACGCGTTTCGTGCGTTCGGTCGGTTTGGCGAGGCAACGCACGATTTGTAGAAAGGTCTCATCCGCACCGAAGTTCTCTTTCCGCTGATAGCTGGGCAGTTCCAGCGGGATCACCGGAACGGGCAGTCCCAAGGCTTCGCCCAACCCGCCGGGATCGTCCTGGATCAACTCGGCGGTGCAGGAGGCGCCAACGATCATAGCCTGTGGCTGGAATCTGTCATACGCAGCCTGACAGGCGTCACGGAACAACTTGGCAGTGTCAGACCCCAAATCACGCGCCTGGAACGTCGTATAGGTCACCGGCGGGCGGTGATTGCGACGTTCGATCATGGTGAACAACAGATCGGCGTAGGTGTCGCCTTGCGGAGCGTGCAGAACATAATGCAGCCCGGTCATCGCCGTTGCGACGCGCATGGCCCCCACATGGGGCGGGCCTTCATATGTCCACACCGAAAGCTTCATTCTGCCGCCACCCCCAAAAGGCTGCGCCGACGCAGTGGGCGGGCAAACAGACCAGCCAGATCACCGGCTTGTTCGTAGAAATGGATGGGCGAGAAGACCAACTCGATGGCCCATTTGGTCGCCAGCCCTTCGGCTTCGAGCGGGTTGGCAAGTCCTAAGCCGCAAACCGTCAGATCGGGCTGCGCAGCGCGCACCCGGTCGAGTTGTTTTTCGACATCTTGGCCTTCGGACAGGGTTGGACCGTTTTGGATTTCAGCAAGGTCTTGGCCGACCAGATCGCGGTGAAGATAGGGTGTTCCGACCTCAACCAGTTCCATGCCGCATTCACGAGACAGGAAACGCGCCAGCGGAACCTCTAACTGACTGTCAGGCATCAGGAAAACGCGCTTCCCTCTGAGCGGTTCCGAGGCTTGCGCAATCGCCTTTTGTGCCCGCAGGCGCGCGGACTGCGTGACCGCGTCCACATGATCTGCCGAAATACCGAAGCGGGCAGCAACGGCATGCAGCCATGCAGTTGTACCCTGCTCACCCAAAGGGAACGGCGCGCGGATTGGTTGTGCGCCCCGGCGCACCAGAATGTCGTGGGTCTCACCCAGGAAGGGCTGCACAAAGGCCACCTGAGTATTCGGTCCAATCCCGAACTCTTGGTCGCTGGAGCGATTGGGGAGCAGCCGGACGTTCGACACACCGATCTTCGACAGCAGGTCCAGCATCTGATCCTGAACAACGTCCGGCAGACCCCCGGCGACGACCAGCTGCGCTGCGTCGCTGTTGGGCATCGCCGCAACCATCGCGGCCAGGCAACTGTCTTCGCCCTGCGTAAAAGTGGTCTCGATCCCCGAGCCGGTGAAGTTCAGCACCCGGATCTTTGGCGCATAGCGCGCGTTCAGCCGTTCAGCCGCTTTGGCAAGATCCAGCTTAATCACCTCGGACGGGCAAGAGCCAACAAGGAACAATCGGCGAATGTCAGCCCGTCTTGACAGTAAACGGTCAACTTCGCGGTCGATCTCTTGCTGCGCGTCGGCCATGCCGGCCAGATCAGTCTCTTCAAGAATCGCTGTGCCAAAGCGCGGCTCGGCGAAGATCATGACGCCGGCGGCGCTTTGCAGCAGATGCGCGCAGGTGCGCGAGCCGACCACCAGAAAGAAGGAATCCGGCATCATCCGGTGCAGCCAGATAATTGATGTCAGACCGCAGAAAACCTCGTGCTGGCCACGCTCACGCAGCAGCGGCGTCTGGGTGCAGCCCGTGGATATGGGAGCAGCGGTATTCATGCGCGGGCCTGCATCTGCAACCGCGCGCGGCGGAGCTTCCAAAGGAACTGCCCAGCGTTGATCACATACGCCAGATACGCGGCCAAGGTCAGCAGCATCAGTTGTGTCGGTGTTAGCCAACCTGTTGAAAGGGCGACCAAATACGCCGTGTGCAGGGCGATGACCAGAAAGCTGAAAACGTCTTCCCAGAAGAAGGCAGGGGCCAGCAGGTACTGCCCGAACACGACCTTTTCCCAGATCGCACCGGTGACCATAATTAGGTACAGAACGAGCGTTTTCAGGACAATCGAAACGGTGGCGATCGTGTATCCCTCACCGGTTGCAAGGTAGCGCAGCACCAACCCAAGCGAGACAAGAAACACCGCAAATTGCAGCGGTGCCAGGATGCCCTGAACGGTCGTCCAATATGTGCTGTCCCGGCGCGCCAGTTGGTCCGGTGTGTAAAGCTGGTGCGTTCCAGGCGTACTCATGGCTGGTCGCGCCATGGTGGCCTCCCTCCTGAACTTCTACACCAGCGTAGAGGGCTGGATTGGAAAGTGTCAATTAAAACTTACACTCTGGAAAAGTTGAAGAGAATCCACGACTTTCTGGATTTGCAACTTGGATACTGAATTATATTATTGAAATTAAATGATAATATAAAGTTCCGCGTTCATTCCGGATGGAGATATCCACAATATGTCTACTAAGTTTGACAAATCCGTCCACTTGAACCAGACTGATCCGAGGTCAGTTAACCACCCCAATAACGATTCCAGTCGCAGCCCTTTAACAAGGATTGGATACTCCGATGCCACCTGTCGATCCATTTCAAGGCAATCGACCACTGGATCAAAACCAACTTGAAGCGTTTGCGAAGCAGGTCTTGAGTTCCCTTGACTCGCAGTCACAGAACCCGTCGTTGCTGGATCTCAATGAGGTGACAGATTGGCTGTTTGCCGAGGTGATGTACGACGGAGACTTTTCTCAAGAAACGGCAATTGATTTCTTGAGGGAAACTGGTGTGTCATCGTCCGAGATTATTGACATATGCATCCCTGAAGCCGCTCGTCGCGCTGGTCAGATGTGGGTGGATGATGAAGCGAGTTTCGCGACGGTAACATTTGCGTCTTCGCGTCTCTATGCACTGTGCAAGGCCTTGTCAGATAACTGGGACATGCGCCCGCGTCGTACTGGGCAGCCCACGATCCTTGTCGCTATAGCACCTGGTGAGCAGCACATGATCGGATCAGTCGTGATGACGTCGCAGTTGCGCCGCATGGGATGTTCCGTTCAGTTGATCGCCGGAGCCAAACAAAAGGAAGTGGTATCATGCATTCGGCGGGGGCGGTTTGATGCTGCGCTGATCTCCTGTGCTGGAACCCAGGCTCTTGACAATGCGGTACGTTTGATCACACGTATTCGGTCAGAAATAAACCGGCCGCCAAGGCTGGTTATTGGCGGGGCAATAGAGAAGCAGGTGAAGTTGACTTCAACAGGAACAGGCGCGGATATTACCACATCCAACTTCGAAGTTGCGCTTGCCGGACTGGCGAACGCCAAGGATCGTGCGGGTCCTCTCGCGGCTCAATGACATGACGTCGGGCAAGCCGAACCCTTGGCAGATCGCCGCACTGCCAATGATCGAACCAGAGTTCTTAGCAGGCGTTCTTTCTGAAGCGTCAGATATAGCATTGATCATAGATGCAGAGGGCGTGGTCATGGCCGCGTTGGTCAGCGAAAACGGTGCCCCTTACGGCGATCTGGATCATTGGGTTGGCAACAATCTGACAGACTATTTGACCGAGGAGTGCCTTCCCAAGCTGGACCGCATACTCAAGCAGACTGCCGAAAGCGCCAGTATTCAGCAGGTCGAATTGAACCATCGGGACAAAATGGCTTGGCAATATCCGGTTCGATATTCGATACATCCGGTCGGACACAGCGAGCCTGCCATCCTGATGCTTGGGCGTGATTTGCGACAAGTCGCTGAAACTCAACAGCAATTGGTTCAGGCCCAACTGGCGTTGGAGCAAGGCTATGAGGAGCGGCGTGAGTTTGACGCGCGCTACCGCATGCTGATGTCGGTCACGCGTGACGCTTTTGCGTTGGTGTCGGTCACAGATGGGCGTATTCGCGATTTGAACGATGCGGCCGCGCATCTGTTAGGGGCTGCTAAAGACCAGCTTCAGGGCCAGCCCTTTGCAAATGAATTCAAGGATCGCGGACGTTCCGAATTTGTTCAGAACATTTTGGCTCTGGCGCTTTCAGAGGTCGACGCTGAGGTGACCATTCAGGCCAAGCGTACGCGCAGTGACATAACGATAACGCCGATTAGTTTCCGGGCCGGCGGGGAGCGTTTGCTGATCTGTCGTCTGGAATCTGGCACAACGGAAGAACACGCCAGCGATCAGCTGTCGGACAATCTGGCTCGGCTGTTCCGGACGGGGACTGAGGCGATTGTTTTCACGGATAGCAAGGGTGTCATTCAGTCGGCAAATGAAGCATTTCTCAGGCTCGTCGATTTTGCCCATCACGTAGACGTGCGGGGAACCAGCCTGGCTGAATACATGTCGCGCGGTCAGATTGACCTGAATGTACTGCTTGATAATGCAATGAAATCAGGTCGCATGTCCGTATATGCGACCAAGTTTTGCAACGACGTGGGCGTTTGGACAGCTGCCGAGGTCTCGGTTTCCTATTTGAACAGCCGCTCTAATCCATCCGTCGCATTTGTGATCCGGGACGCAACGCGGTCCGAGGCGATGCGGGCGCCGGTCAACAATCGTCAGAATCTGGCGGGTGGGGACGTGGTTGATCTGGTGGGTTCGGCGCATCTCAAGGAAATCGTGTCCCAGACCACGGATGTGATCGAGCGCATGTGCATTGAGACGGCGATTGAGCTAACGGGCAATAACCGGGCTGCCGCTGCCGAAATGTTGGGCCTGTCGCGCCAAAGTCTATACGTCAAGTTGCACAAGCTGGGAATTCAGGAAAAACAAGACGGCGAATAGCGCGCGTTTTTCTTGCATCGACTCAAGTTGTCAATCAAGATTGACACATGAGCGCAAATCCTGATTTACACTCATCCTCCTGGCCGCAGCCACTGGCGGCGTTGGAGTTGATCAAGCCCATCACCTGGTTTCCACCGATGTGGGCGTTTTTGTGCGGGGTGGTGTCCTCGGGCGGCGCATTGTCTGGACAGATCGGATTGATCCTGTTGGGCCTCGTCCTTGCCGGCCCGATTGTCTGCGGAATGAGTCAGGCCGCGAATGACTGGTGCGACCGTCATGTCGACAAGATCAACGAGCCCCACCGCCCTATTCCGTCGGGTCGTATCCCCGGTATGTGGGGGGCTTGGATCGCCATCGCGATGAGCGTTCTGGCCTTGGCGGTCGGTTGGCAGTTGGGGCCCTGGGGCTTTGGCGCAACCGTGTTTGGAGTGCTTGCAGCCTGGGCCTATTCGGCTGAACCCGTACGGCTGAAACGTTCAGGCTGGTGGGGTCCGGGCCTTGTGGCCCTGTGTTACGAAGGCCTGCCCTGGTTCACCGGCGCGGCGGTTCTGTCGGCTGGGGCACCTTCCTCGCAAGTCGTGATCATCGCTGCGCTCTATGCGCTTGGCGCGCATGGGATCATGACGTTGAATGATTTCAAGGCGTTAGAGGGTGATCGGCAATTGGGGATCAACTCCCTTCCGGTGACACTCGGACCTGAGCGCGCTGCTCGTTTGGCATGTTGGATGATGATTGTGCCGCAAATGGCCGTCATTGCTCTGTTGACGCTTTGGGGCCAACCGATCTTTGCTGTGGCTATCCTGGCTGCAGTGATCGGTCAGCTGATGGCAATGCGCGTCTTGCTGAAAGACCCCAAAGCAAAGGCACCTTGGTACAACGGCACCGGCGTATCCCTTTACGTCGGTGGCATGATGATCGCGGCCTTTGGCCTGCGTGGATTGGAGGCTTTGGTATGAGCAACTCCGGATATCTCTCTTGGATCGGAATTGTCCGGCTGGGTCTGGTTCAGATGTGTTTGGGGAGCATCGTAGTTCTCACAACATCGACCCTGAACCGGCTTATGGTGGTCGAACTGGCGCTGCCTGCGATCCTGCCGGGCCTTTTGGTGGGTCTGCATTACGGTATTCAGATTTCTCGCCCACATTGGGGCTTTCTGTCGGACGCGACGGGGCGGAGGACCCCATGGGTTATCGGGGGCATGGCGATCCTTGCGTTTGGGGCTTTGGGTGCGGCGTTCTGCATTCCGCTCTTTGGCGAGAGCTTCTGGTTAGCGCTGTTCCTGTCGGTCCTCTCGTACACAGCGATCGGCGTGGGGGTCGGCGCGTCAGGCACGTCATTGCTGGCTTTACTCGCTACTGCCACGGCGCCTCGCCGCCGCGCGGCTGCTGCAACGATCACATGGCTTATGATGATTGCCGGGATCGCGATTACCGCCGCATCTGTTGGTGCGATGCTCGATCCGTATAGCCCGTTCAGACTGCTTGTCATCGTCGCGTGTGTCGGGTTGGGCGCCGTAGTTCTGACGTCTGTGGCCACATGGCGCATCGAGGCGGGCGTAGAGACTGTTATACGGCCATCGAAAGCTAAGCTGCGATTCCGCGACGCTCTGCGCGACGTCTGGGCGGATGATGCGGCACGCAGGTTCACTGTGTTTGTCTTCCTGTCGATGACAGCCTTCTTCATGCAGGAATTGATCTTAGAACCCTATGCGGGACTGGTATTCGGCTTTACGCCGGGCGAATCCACATCCCTGTCTGGGGCACAAAACGGCGGGGTATTCCTTGGGATGCTCTCAGTTGGGATCGCCGTAACCGGGCTGAGGATCGGATCGCTGCGCGGTTGGGTGGTTGCAGGCTGCCTGGGTTCTGCGGTCAGTCTGGGGGTGATCTTCGCGATGGGCCAGATGGGGCCGGGTGCCCCACTGATATGGGCCGTTGTGGCGCTTGGCTTCTTCAATGGCATGTTCGCTGTGGCTGCGATCGGCGCCATGATGGAACTGGCCGGTGAGCATGCCAGTGGACAAGAAGGCACGCGCATGGGGCTTTGGGGTGCAGCACAAGCAATTGCCGCTGGTGTCGGAGGTTTGCTGGGCGCAGCGGCGGCGGATGTATTCCGGTCAGCGATGTCGGATGCAAACGCGTTCGGAGCGGTCTTCCTCGCCGAAGCTGCCCTGTTTGTCGCCGCTGCAATCCTTGCCGATCAAGTCATTCACGAAACACGGCGTGATACGCACGTCGTTGCGGGAGAATAGCCATGTATGATGTCGTAGTCGTCGGTGGCGGCCCAGCCGGAGCCACAGCCGCCGAAGATCTGGCAAAAGCCGGGCATAAGGTTTGCATGCTTGACCGGGACGGGCGGATCAAGCCTTGTGGCGGGGCGATCCCGCCGCGTTTGATCGAGGACTACAACATCCCTGACGAACAATTGGTGGCCAAGATCAACACGGCGCGCATGATCTCTCCGACCGGGCGGCAGGTGGATATTGCCATCGAAAACGGATTTGTCGGGATGGTCGACAGAGAGTATTTTGATGAATTCCTGCGCCAGCGGGCACAATCCGCCGGTGCGCGGCGCCATACGGGGACGTTCCTGCGGATCGAACGAGACGAACGCGGCCCTTCGGTTGTCTATCGGGAAAAACAGAGCAAGGAAGAGGTGAAACTGCCCACGCGGCTGATCATCGGTGCGGATGGAGCGCGGTCAAACGTTGCGCGGGCCGAGGTTCCCGGTGGTGACAAGATCCCCTATGTCATTGCTTATCATGAGATTATCGAAGCACCGGACGCGGTGCAGGCCTATGATCCGACCCGATGTGACGTGGTCTATGATGGATCGATTTCTCCAGATTTCTATGGCTGGGTGTTCCCTCACGGCCAGACCGCCAGCGTAGGTATGGGGACCGGTATCAACGGGTTCGACCTCAAGAAAGCGACGAAGGAGCTGCGGAGCGTATCCGGTTTGGAGGGGTGCCGTACAATCCGTCACGAAGGCGCACCGATTCCGCTAAAACCATTGGATCGCTGGGACAACGGTCGCGACGTCGTTCTGGCTGGGGATGCTGCAGGCGTGGTGGCTCCAAGCTCGGGCGAGGGGATCTACTACGCGATGGTAGGTGGCACGGTTGCGGCAACCGCTGCGCAAGCCTGCCTTGCCTCATGCAAGGTTTCCGACCTCAAACTGGCGCGGCGACTGTTCCTGAAAGAGCATAAGACGGTTTTCCGCGTGCTGGCTTCGATGCAAAACGCCTATTACCGCTCAGACGACCGACGCGAGCGGTTCGTGTCGCTATGCCATGACATCGATGTGCAGCGCCTGACGTTCGAGGCCTATATGAACAAGAAACTGGTCAAGGCGCGCCCGATGGCGCATGTGCGCATCGGTCTGAAGAACCTTGCGCATCTGACGGGGCTGGTTCGGGCGGAATTCGTATGAACACGATGATTCCCGCTTGGCTCGACGGCAGTCTGCAACCTGTAGAAAAGCTGAAAGCGCATCAGTTGGGTCTGCGTCACAAGGCGGTATCAGTCTTTGTTCTGCGGGGGCCGACCTTGTTGTTGCAGAAACGGGCTGCGGGTAAATACCACACGCCGGGCCTCTGGGCGAATACGTGTTGCACCCATCCGCAGTGGAATGAGGTCTCGCTTGATTGTGCAACTCGACGCTTGCGCGAAGAGTTGGGGATCACCGGTTTGTCGCCACGCTTCACCACTGTGCTGGAATATCGCGCCGACGTAGGGCAGGGGTTGATCGAGCATGAACTGGTCGACGTCTTTTGTGCCGAAGCGCCCATTGACCTGGCGGTGAATGCAAACCCTCACGAGGTCTCGGATACGCGCTGGGTTCATGTGTCTGATCTAAATGCTGAGATCGAGCGCACGCCAGACGCTTTTACACCGTGGCTGCAGATTTACATGCGAAACCATGCGCAGAAAATTCTTGGACCGACCCTCACGGCCGACCTTTTATCTTAGCCATATCTGCTGGTTAGTCTACTGACGGGTTGTAAAGCATCCGTTTGCCGCCCGAAATCACCGAGATTTTTCTGGGCTTGTTCGACAGCAGCTTGAACGGCAGAATCCGCTGCGACATGAAACGTGTCCCAGACATCGCCGAGCGTTTGGTGCGGTGCTTCGTCAGCAGTTTCCAGTGCATCGCCCGCGATACCAGCCCGCGATTTGCGTTTGCATAGGGGTTCATGTCCGGGGTCAGGAATCTGGGATGATCGCGCAGAATTTTCTGACCGATGAACAGGTCCATGTCAGGTTCGTCACGGACATACTGCGTTTCGGTTTCGACCTTTGCCGGCACGCTTTGGACGCTGTCCATGATCTTCATGGCGTTCCGTGCGGCCCCGAACGGGGTGAAAGGCGCGCGCATCACAATCAGTGTTGCCCCGTCTTCTTTCAGCATTTTGGCATAGACGGCTGCAGTATCTTTGGCGACCCGCGCGGCGTGAATTTTACCCGCCAGACCCCTTGCAGCTCCTTTGAAGACGTCGATATTTGCATCGGGATGCCCGGCTTCGCGCAGCGCTGTCCTCACGCCTTCGGCTGTGGTTTCGTCTGCGTATATTCTTGAAATTACAGTCGTCATGATCGCTCCTGTTCTTCAGTTCAATGTCGGGCACCGGTTCGGCGGGTTAGGTCGGTCTGGCTTTCGTCAACTCCATTTGCTTTCAGTTAAGGTAGGCCGAATGGTCAGGCCGGGTAGGGTGCAGGCGCAAGAGCGGCAAAACCGCAACGAGAGCGAAGGCAAGAAAGAGAATCTGCATCGAAAAGACCGGTAGATAGGCGACTTCGGGCGCAAACTGGTGATCACCCTGCAATTGCAGCATCAAATCTCGGATGACGCCGCCCAGTGCAACACCAGCACCAGCGGCTGTCGCCTGAACAGCCCCCCATGCGCCAAGCGCGAGCCCGGTTTGGGTTTTAGGCGCTGATCGCATGGTTGCGGTTAGCGTTCCATGACCAAACAGACCAGCACCGACACCGGTTGCAAAGGTTCCGGCCACGAACAGGGACAACCAATCCAGCGGCGAGGCCAGAATGATCGCGATGTAACCCGGAATGCCGACAAGAGCCCCCATCAGGCACATACGGGTGGGTGAGCCGCCCCGGCCCAGGATGCGCGAGGCAACAGCCAGACCAAACAACGTGCCAAGTGCCAGCGTCGCGGTGAGCTTAGTGGTCGCGGCAACCGACATTCTCAGAACCTGACCGCCATAGGGTTCGATGATCACATCCGCAATTCCGAAGGCGAAGGTTCCCAAAGCGATCACCGTTAGCAAACGTTTTGCTCCGGCCCGATTTGCAAACCTTTCCCAGGCGACTGAAAATGGCGGTGCTGGGACGGCTTTGACATGCCGACCTCTCGGCTCTTGTTTCCAAACTGAGAAACCGTTCAGAAGAACTGTAATGACTGCGGCACCTTGAATGACCTGGATCAGGCGTCCCGGGCTGTAGTTTTCAAGCAGCGCACCAAAGATGAATGCAGATCCAATCATCCCTATAAGCAGCATGACATACATCAGCCCAACGACCTTGGGCTGGTCCTCTTGCGGAACAAGGTCGGTCGCAAGCGCAAGGCCAACGGTCTGAACCATGTGAACTCCCGCGCCGACCAGCAGGAAAGACAACGCCGCCGAAGACAAGCCGATCCAGCGGGGGGCGTCGATCGCCTCGCCATAACCCGATAACACCAGCAGCGCGAAGGGCATGATGGCAAAGCCGCCGAATTGCAGCAGCGTACCGCGGTAAATGTATGGGAAGCGCCTTAAGCCAAGGGCCGAGCTGTGCGTATCTGATTTGAACCCAATCAACGCGCGCAAAGGTGCGAATAAAATGGGCAGGGCAATCATCACCGAAACCAATGCGGCGGAAACACCCAACTCGACAATCATCACCCGATTCAATGTGCCGACGAGCAGGACCAAGGCCATGCCAACAGTGACTTGAAACAAAGACAGTCGAAGAAGCCTTGTCATCGGAACATCATCGCTCGCCACGTCTGCGAAAGGCAGATACCGCGTGCTAAGCCGCGACAGCTTATTCAGTGCAAATGACCGATAGTCGAGCATTGCTCAATACTTGTCCCAAATCGTCTCATGCCAGCCGATATCTTCAAGCGACTGGTCTGTCCGGTGCCGCTTAGCACCGGACCCGTTCCGTTGTTTTTGCTGGCCTCAGTGCTCCGGAGGCGGAACCGCCTCGGATGCCGATGCCAGAACGGCTGGTGCTTCGACCGTCGCTACAGCCAGAGTACCATCCGGCATCTCTACCAGGATCCGATCGCCGCTGGACGCAGTGCTTGCAGAAACAAACGATGCTTTCGCGGTCGCTTCGCCATCTTCCTGCGGTAGCATCGCGGTTTCCTCACCGCTGCCTAAAGGCTGACCAGATAGGAAATCAGATACCCAAGTCGTGTTGCTGAGAACCGCTACATGAACCGCAAACGATCCAACCGCGACCGCTGACAAGAACAGCGGAATGCCAACAGTGGGTTTAACGACGAGCCAGATTTTTGAGTTGTTCATCTGATCGCTCCTTTCATCCGAGCCAAGGTGTTGCGACCGCGACAAGGATATGCGCGAGCAGAGCGATAACGCCAAACACACGGGTCCCGTCGATCAGGTAGCTGTGGACCTCTTCAGCCTCACGTAGGTTGAGACCGGTTGGCCATACTTTTTCTGGGTCGTCAGACATGATTGCCTCCCGTTGATCGGCTGTTGAAAATAACGTGCCAAAAACGCGTGGAACGGATCCTGCACGGCAAGTTCTCCGGTCGGGTGCGCACAGCCGATATGGAGCGCATTCAAAGAAACCGAAGTGTCATTATTATATGACAGTTAAAACTGTCAGGTCAATTAGACACTTTTTAGAGTCCGCATTTTGGAAAGATCCTGCCTTTCATCGCGACAACATTCCCAAAAATATGAATAGGAAACCCATTCAACTCGATTTCCAGAAGTTTCTTGTTCCACCATCTTCACGCTTGCCGGACTTCGAAAGGTTTACTTGACGCTGCGCTGTTTTCTAACGACACGCCTGCGAGTTTGACCCCATGGGGCACATGGCGTTCTCTGCCCGCAATCTTATTGGTGTTTGGTTCCTCGAATTTCTCCTTGAGGTTTGCGGAAGGCGGTTTCTTAGAAGCCTTTTTCCTCTTTGCTGTGCGTGGTGGGGGCGGGCATTTTTGAGCAGTAGTGGCCGCGACAAGGCGCTGTGTACGGTCGTTGAGCTTGGTCATGGATTACACCCATCTTGGTCTCTGGGGAATTCGGTTCGAACATCAAAAAAAACCGGGGTTTGATAGTCGATTTCCGGTGGGCAACGGATGCATGCACAATGAGCATGCCCGGCTCAGTATCCAGCAGCATTCGTGCCGCTGTTTGTATGCTTTGGATGTGCTACACCGTAGCACGTTCGAATCGAACGCCCCCGGAAACACCCCGGAATCCAAGGTAATCGTGCTACGCGAAGGTCGAAGGTGCATGGAGTTAGTGCTTTGAAAAATAACGCACAAAAAGCGGCACGCCTAAGCGTGGCACCCATGATGGACTGGACCGACCGCCATTGCCGGTTTTTGCATCGGCTGCTGAGTGAGCAGACGCTGCTTTACACCGAGATGGTAACCGCGCCCGCGCTGGTGCGTGGTGGAGCGTTGCATCTGTTGGATTATAGCCCGCAGGAACATCCAGTTGCTCTGCAGTTAGGTGGCTCGGACCCAGAAGAGCTGGCGCAGGCCGCGCGGCTTGGAGCTGAGGCCGGGTATGATGAGATCAACCTGAATTGCGGTTGCCCATCGGACCGGGTGCAATCGGGCACGTTTGGGGCTGTATTGATGAAAGACCCTGCGCGGGTCGCCGACTGCGTGGCCGCTATGGGTGAGGCTGTCTCGGTCGATGTGACCGTCAAATGCCGGATTGGCGTGGACGATCAGGAACCGCGCGACGTGCTGCCGGACTTTCTGGACAAGATACAGCAGGCCGGGTGCCGACGGGTGACGATCCACGCGCGCAAGGCGTGGCTACAGGGGCTCAGCCCGAAAGAGAACCGCGATATCCCTCCGCTCGACTATGACCTCGTTCATCAGATGAAGGCTGATTTCGCGGATCTTCACATATCGATCAATGGCGGCATTACCTCGTTGGACGAGGCGCAGACGCATCTGGAGGCCGGGCTGGACGGGGTGATGATTGGACGGGCGGCCTATCATCAGCCCTCGGACACTCTGTCTGAGGCGGATGTGCGGATTTACCAGAGCGGCAACGCTCGGGACCCGATCAAGGTGGCCCGGCAAATGGTGCCCTATATCGAGCAGCACCTTGTCAACGGAGGGCGTTTGCACCAGATCACGCGGCATATGCTTGGCCTCTTTGCCGGACGCCCCGGTGCACGGGCCTGGCGGCGCGCGCTGTCGGAAGGGGCGGTGCAGGATGGGGCAGGGCCCGAAGTGATGCTGAAGGCGCTCGATCACGTGGCGCCTCTGGCCGAGGTTTGAACGAATGAAGCCCGGTCTCTGACCGGTTTGGGGGGAAGATGCCCGAGACGATGTTGCTGGCCCAGATGCTGGGCCTTTTGCTTGTAATTGGCGCACTTGCGGGCGTTCTGGCGGGGCTGCTTGGCGTGGGCGGAGGCATCGTGCTTGTGCCTGCGTTTTTTTACGCGTTCCAAACGCTTGGATATGGCGGGCCGCAGTTGATGCAGCTGTGCCTGGCGACGTCCTTGGCGACGATCATCGTAACCTCGGTCCGGTCGGTGCTGGCCCATAACAAGAAGGGCGCCGTGGATTGGCAGATCCTGCGTGGATGGGGGCCGGGTATTGTCGTGGGGGCGATTGTCGGCGTGCTGGTCGCCTCGGCCTTGCGGACAGAGGCCCTGCAGGCGCTGTTCGGCGTTCTGGGCATGGTGATTGGTGCGTATCTGGGCTTTGGTCGCTCGGAATGGCGCTTGGGGGATGCGATGCCCAAGGGGATCAAGCGCGCGGTTCTGTCCCCGTCCGTTGGGTTCCTGTCGGTGCTGATGGGGATCGGAGGCGGCAGTTTCGGCGTCCCCCTTATGAGCCTTTACAACACGCCCATCCACCGGGCTGTGGCAACGGCTGCAGGGTTCGGAGTGATCATTGCCGTGCCGTCGGTGCTGGGCTTTCTTTTCCTGGAGATCGCCCCTGAACACAGGCCCCCGCTGACGATTGGGGCCGTGAACCTTGTGGCCTTCGGGCTTGTGGTCGCCATGACGATGATTACGGCCCCTTGGGGCGTCAAACTCGCTCATGCGATGGACCCGAAGCCGCTCAAGAGGGTCTTTGCACTGTTCCTGACACTGGTCGCTTTGAACATGCTGCGGAAGGCGTTGGGATGGTAGAGGATTTCTGGGCGAAGGGTTGGGTCAAATTCCCGTTCGACCTGGCTCTGGCGGAATGGATTGGGCAAGTTTTGCCCGCCGCTCAGCAGTCGGTCACGGCCCCTGAACATGCCGAATGGCTGGATTGCGAGGGCACATGGTTTGTTGGTGTCGACGCCTTGCCCAATGATGAACTGGGCAAAGTAGGGGCGTCAAATCCGCTGTCCGGGATGGCTATGGATTTCATCGCGGCGCATCTGGGCGCATTGCCGCTGCATCCGGGGCAGGTGTCGATCATCTATCCGGGGTATCCCCGCCCTCGGAAGGGTGAAAGCGAGGCCGCCGGGCGCTACAGGCGCAATCGCGACGCGGCGCATGTGGACGGGTTACGACCTATGGGGCCGGAGCGTCGTCGTCGCGTGGATGAACCGCATGCGTGGATTTTGGGCATTCCCCTGTCGGATGCCAGCCCCGATGCCTCGCCGATGGTGTTGTGGGAAGGTAGCCATATCCTTATGGGAGAGGCCTTCAGAGCGGCTTTTGCGGATCAGTCCCAGACCGATCTGAGTCAGGTCGACATCACCGATATATATCAGGCGACCCGCCGCGAGGTCTTCGAGACCTGCCCAAGGATCGAATTGCCTGCCAAACCCGGCGAGGCCTATCTGCTGCACCGCCATTGCCTGCATGGCGTTGCGCCATGGCCAGATGAGGCGACCGCGGGTCCGGATGGACGTATGATTGCCTATTTCCGCCCCGAATGCACAAACGGCGTCGCGGAGTGGATTGAAACACGATGATGTCTCGGTGGGGAAACGGTTCCCCCGTATTTCCCAAGCAGACCGCGCCCACATTTGCCCTGTTCGGGACTTGAGGGCTTCAAAACCCGGCTTGTCACGAAAAATGACGTAGGGTCACTTTGCGATAAGTTTATTGATTGCTGAGTCAATGAATATACAACGGACGGCGTTTTCTTCGTCGTTCCGGCTGAAAACTCTTTAGCCAGACCGTGCCGCTGCGGGTCGCCACTCACTCACGGAACCGGCTTTCGCCTCGCATTTTTCGAGGCGTGCGTCCGACCCGCAGCAGGCACACTTAATTGATTGGTTCTTAATGTCTTTCAAAAGCTTTCTACGACGCTTTTCCAAGCTGCACGATCACGCGCAACCCGTGACTGTCGCCACCACGATGGAACGGTCTGCCAAACATCCAAGAACCAGCCGGTCTGAATATTCTGACCTGTTCAAGGATGAACTCGCGACCCGACAGGCGGGCAGGCGTGACAAAGCAAAGAACGAAACCAGCCCGGTGGAGTGAGCGGTTAGCTTTTCAGACGAGCGGCCCGTCCGCCGCGCCGTTTGGCAAGGCGTGGTTTGCGGGCGGGCAGAGCCTCCATGATTTCGGCGCGTTCGCTGCTGTCCATGCGGGACCAGCGCGCGATCTCATCAAGGGTGCGGTAACAGCCGGTGCAAATCTGTTCTGTCGGGTGGACAACACATATTCGTACACAGGGGCTTTCGACCTCATCGCGCTGCCAAACCATGTTCGTCATTCGTGGTCTCCGACCCGTTACAAAAAGCGCAGCCTGTCCAGCGCTCCCTGCAAGATATACCCTGCTGCAACGTGATCAATAACCTGTCCGCGACGTTTTCGTGTCGTATCCGCCTCTAAAAGTGCCTTTTCTGCCGCAACTGTGCTCAGACGCTCGTCCCAAAAGCCGATGGGGCAGTCGGTCAGACGGGTTAAGTTGCGGGCAAAGGCACGGGTAGATTGGCAACGGGGGCCTTCGGAACCGTCCATGTTTTTTGGTAGCCCGAGGATGACGCCGCCTATCTCGCGATCCTTGATCAACTCAAGCAAGCGCGCGGAATCGACGGTGAATTTCTTGCGGCGCACGGTCTCCAGAGGGCTGGCCACCCCGCGCATCCGGTCCGAGACCGCCACGCCGATGGTCTTTTCACCCAGATCCAGCCCCATAAGCGCCGTCATCGGCGACAGGGAAGCGGCGAAACCCTCAAAATCGTCGTGGATCATTGGGCAATACCGGCTTGCAGGGCGGCTGCGTCGATCATCTCAAGCGCCTCGGGGTTGTCGGCAAAGAGGATCTCGGCTTCGTCGCGAATATCTATTGCACGCTGGGCCTGACCCAAAACGCCAAGCGCCGCGATCAGGCGCGCCCAGTCCTGAGGAGGACCGCCCTCAGTCGCCAGGCGATCAGACAGACGGTCAACCATGCCTTGGATCATCTCTTGCCGTTCTTCCGGGGTCATCTCGGCTGCGGCGGCGACATCGTCCTGACTTGGGCCGGGCTGCCCCAATGAGCTGGGGTCTGGGCCGTTGAAAACCCCCGCGCGAAAGGCAAGCTCATCCAATTGGGCGCGAATGGCATCACCCCAGGGTGCGCCCGCTGGCGCATCCCGCGCGGTGTCGACCCAGACACGATAGGCGAGGTCGGGACGTCCGGTCTGGGCCAGCATCTGCCCCCAGTAGTAGCGTGCCGGGCCGTGTCGGGGATCACGTTCAAGCGCGGCGGCCAGAACTTGCTCGGCCTCGGGCGAGATGTAGCCGCCTGCTGCAAGGATCATCTTTTCGGCCAGATCCGAGTAGTCATCGGCTGTTGCTGCCTGACCCGAAAGCTCAATAACGCGTTGCTGCGCGGCATAAGCAGCCTTGAAGTTCCCAGCATTGGCTTCGTGCTGTGTCAGCAGGATATGCCCTTGCAGGTCATTCGGCCGGGCCGCCACGGTGTCGCGCAGTTGCTGGAGCAGCGTTGCGTAGCTTTCTTCTAGTTGTCGCGGCTTCGGCGGTGTGGCAAGGGCTTCGGCCGCTTCTTGCGCCGGGCGGTTCGTCCGGACCTCCTCGGCCAATGCCAGCCTTGCGGTCAGGGGCTGGTCGGGCAGGCCGACGGCACCGGTTCGGTAATACAGCGCTAGCGCGCCACCGATCACGACCAGCATTACGATTGCGATGGTGACGACGGAAAACCCACGCGACGGGCCAGAGGTTGCCCGGTCGCCCTGCATCTGGGCGTCTGCTGCCAGAATGCGGCGTGAGATCTCGGTGCGGACCCTTTCGGCATCGGCTTCGCCAATGACACCACGGGCCAGATCACGGTCCACACCGGCCAGTTGTTCGCGGTAGACGCGCAGATCGTAGGCTGCGGTTGGCTCGTCCGCGCGGCGGCCGCGCAAAAGCGTGTAGCCGAGGAACCCTGCGACCAGCAGCGCGATCAGACATGAAATGACCCAGAACGTCATGCTCTCTCCTGAAATTCTGCCCTGACTTAGACCTGCGGGCCGCCTAAAAAAAGGGACAAATGGCCGCGAATGTGCCACATGTCGCAATAGTGCTATATTGCGGCGTTGACCGGCGTGGATATACCCGGTCGACGCGGCATACCTGCGCCAATCACCGAACCGGATGGATTCGCTTATGAAACACTATTCAGCCTTTGCTGTCGCGCGCGAAGCGTTGCGCTATCACACCGGATGGGAGCGCGCATGGCGCTCGCCCGAGCCAAAGAAAAAATACGACGTCATCATCGTCGGTGCCGGGGGGCATGGTCTGGCGACCGCCTACTACCTTGGTAAAAACTACGGCATCCAGAACGTCGCCATCATCGAAAAAGGATGGCTGGGCGGCGGGAACACGGGCCGGAACACGACCATCATCCGGTCGAACTACCTGCAGGATCCTTCGGCGGCGCTCTATGAAAAGGCGCGGGGCCTCTATGAGGACCTGAGTCAGGACCTGAACTATAACATTATGTTCAGCCCCCGCGGCGTGATCATGCTGGCGCAGACTCAGCACGAAATTCGCGGCTACCAGCGCACGGCGCATGCCAATGCGCTGCAGGGTGTTCAGACTGAGTGGATCGGACCCGAACGCGTGAAAGAGCTGGTGCCGATCATCAATCTGGACGGTCCGCGCTACCCGGTTCTGGGTGGCCTTTGGCAGGAACGCGGCGGCACTGCGCGTCATGATGCAGTGGCTTGGGGCTATGCACGCGCCTGTTCGGCCATGGGCATGGATATCATTCAGAAATGCGAAGTCACCGGCGTGCGCTCGGACAATGGTCGCGTTGTTGGCGTTGATACCACCAAGGGGGCGATCGACTGCGACAAACTGGGGATCGTGGTTGCGGGCCATTCCGGACAGCTGGCCGAGATGGCAGGCTTCCGCTTGCCGCTGGAAGCCGTTGCGCTGCAGGCCCTGGTGTCCGAGCCGATCAAGCCCTGCATGGACGTGGTCGTGATGGCCAACACTGTTCACGGCTACATGTCGCAGTCCGACAAGGGCGAGATGGTGATCGGCGGCGGTACCGACGGGTTCAACAACTTCACCCAGCGTGGCAGCTTCCATCACATCGAGGAAACCGTCCGCGCACTGGTCGAGACCTTCCCAATGATCTCGCGCCTGAAAATGCTGCGTCAGTGGGGCGGGATTGTGGATATGACCGGCGACCGGTCTCCGATCCTGTCGAAAACGCCGCTTCAGGGCTGTTTCATCAACGCAGGTTGGGGAACCGGTGGCTTCAAGGCCATTCCGGGCTCGGGCTGGGGTATGGCACAGCTGATGGCGACAGGTCATTCACCACTGACCGAGGCCTTCTCGATGGACCGCTTCAAAGAGGGTCGCTTCATCGACGAAAGCGTCGCCGCCGGGGTGGCGCACTGATGGTTAAACCGGAAACATGCTTTCGGTTGGGGTTAACGATCATGCCCGTTGTCACCCATTACACCGTTTCGGATTGCCTCCGCTCGGTCGTACCCGCTGCCGGGCGAATGCGGCGTATGAGTTTGTTCCAATGGCTTTTTGTGAGTTTGTCTTCTCAAAAAAAGCCAGCAGCCTGCGACGAAAACAAAGATCGCAATGGTGAGCGTAAGAATTGGTCCAATATCCATACTGAGCACTTGGGCCTGTGGTTGCAAAATTTCAAGCGAGGAGTGGCACGATGCTGATCCTGAATTGCCCCTATTGCGGCGTCGATGCCGAAGAAACTGAACTGGCCGCTGGCGGCGAAGCGCATCTGAAGCGCTTTGGTCCAGGCTCGTCGGATGATGAATTCCACGACTACCTGTTCATGCGTGAGAACCCAAAAGGCGTTCATTTCGAACGTTGGCGCCACGCAAATGGTTGTGGCAAGTGGTTCCACGCGGCGCGCTGCACCAACACGCTTGAGGTGTTCGGCACATATCCGGCCCAGACCACCGAGCCACCGCAAGAGATCAAGGACGCCATCACAGCCAAGCGTCCCGGCTGGACGTGGAGAGAGTTTAAATGATCCGCCCATCCATCCGTAATTTCGCCTGCGAAAGGTCCGCAACATGAGCACCCGTCTCGCAAATCAAGGCCGGCTGATTGACCGGTCGAAACAGGTTACCTTTACCTTCAACGGCACCTCGATGCAGGGCTATGAAGGTGACACGCTTGCCTCTGCCCTGCTGGCCAATGACCAGATGATGATGGGCCGGTCGTTCAAGTATCACCGTCCGCGTGGCGTCGTTGCCAGTGGCGCGGAAGAGCCGAACGCTCTGGTCGGTTTGGGCGAAGGCAACCGGTTTGAACCGAACCAGCGCGCCACCACGACCGAGCTGTTCAACGGTCTGACGTCTGTGTCACAGAACCACTGGCCGAACCTCGAGTTCGACATCGGGTCGATCAACACCCATCTGTCGCGCTTCCTGCCGGCTGGCTTCTACTACAAGATGTTCATCCATCCGAAGCCGTTCTGGAAACACGTCTACGAGCCGTTCATCCGTCAGTCCGCCGGGCTGGGCAAAGCGCCCGACAAGGACAATCGTGATGCAGACACCTATGAGCATTTCTACCACTTCACCGATGTACTGGTGATCGGTGGCGGTGTTGCCGGTCTTCAGGCGGCCAAAACGGCAGCTCAATCCGGTGCCAAGGTCATGCTGATCGAGCAGACTGCGCATTGGGGTGGTCGTGCTCCGGTTGATGGTGGAACGATCGACGGTGAGCCTGTGGATAAGTTCGTGGAACAATTAGTTTCTGAACTCGAAACAATGGACAACGTCATCCTGCGCAATCGCTGCATGGGGGCAGGGGTCTATGACCACGGCTACGTACTGGGTTACGAGCGCCTGACGGACCACACTCCGGGCGTGCAAGGCCCTCGTCACCGCCTGTGGCGTATCCGTGCCAAACAGGTTGTCACAGCAACCGGCGCGATTGAGCGTCCGCTGTCTTTCGCGGGCAACGATGTTCCGGGCGTGATGCTGGCCTCGGCCATGCGGGATTATGTGGTGAACTGGGGCGTGACCCCGGGCGACCGCGTTATCGTTGCGACCAACAATGACGACGCCTATCGCACTGCAATTGCCCTCAAGAAAGCCGGTGTGGATGTTCTACGCGTGGTCGATGCGCGCGCAAGCGCCGGACCTCTGGCGGAAGAGGCGCGTCAGCTAGGCATCCGTGTCGATCCCGGCAAGGCCATCGCCAAGGTCAAGGGCGGCAAGCGCGTCAAAAAAGTTGCGCTGTGCAACCAGGAAGGCATCGGTGGTGCACGGGAGGAGGTCGAATGCGATGCAGTCGCCATGTCGGGCGGCTGGTCTCCGGTTGTTCACATGTGGTCGCATTGCGGCGGCAAGCTGATCTGGGATGAGGCGAACGCCCATTTCCGTCCTAACCCTGAACGTCCTCCGCTGGGTGCAGACGGTGAAGGCTTCGTGATCGCTGCGGGTTCGTCTAACGGTCCTCTGGCTCTCGGTGAAGTTCTGACTGACGCGGATGCCGCAGGTAAAGCGGCGGCCAAGGCGGCCGGTTACAAGGCGAAACGCACCAAGGCTCCCACGGGCGAAACCACGGCCGAGGCTCCTATGGCCGCTGTTTGGCTGATGCCTGCCAACGCCGACATCCAGCTGCGCATGAAATCGTGGTTGGACTTTCAGAACGACGTGAAGGTCTCGGACGTTCAGCTGGCTGCGCGCGAAGGTTATGAAAGCGTCGAACACACCAAGCGTTACACCACGCTGGGTATGGCGACGGATCAGGGTAAGTTGAGCAACATCAACGGCTTGGCGATCCTTGCTGATGCGCTGGATTCCGAGATTCCGAAGGTCGGTACCACGACGTTCCGTCCGCCCTATACGCCTATCTCGCTGGCGTCGATCGGTGGTGAAGCACGTGGTGAGGTGTTCCAGCCGATCCGTCAAACGCCGATGCACAACTGGCACGACCAGAACGGTGCAGACTGGGAGCCGGTCGGCCATTGGCGCCGGACCTATGCCTATGTCCGTCCCGGTGAATCCGTACATGACGCGGTGAATCGCGAGGTAAAGAACACCCGCGAAAACCTTGGCCTGCTGGACGCTTCGACGCTTGGTAAACTGATCGTCAAAGGCCCCGATGCTGGCAAGTTCCTGGACATGATGTACACCAACATGATGTCCACGCTGAAGGTCGGTAAATGCCGCTATGGCCTGATGTGTTCCGAGAACGGCTTCCTGATCGATGACGGTGTTGTTGCCCGCATCGACGAGGACACATGGCTGTGCCACACCACCACCGGCGGTGCCGAGCGCATCCATGGTCACATGGAAGAATGGCTGCAGACCGAGTGGTGGGACTGGAAAGTCTACGTCGCGAACGTCACCGAGCAATATGCTCAGGTCGCGGTGGTTGGCCCCAACGCCCGCAAGGTACTGGAGAAGCTGAACGCCCAAGCCGGTGGCGGCATGGATGTCTCGAAGGAGGCGCTGCCCTTCATGGAATGGCGTGACGGCAAGATCGGCGCGTTCGATGCGCGGGCCTACCGCATCTCGTTCTCGGGTGAGCTGTCCTATGAGATCGCGGTCCCTGCAAGCCAGGGTCAAGCGTTCTGGGACGCTCTGATCGACGCGGGCAAAGAGTTCGGCGTGATGCCTTACGGCACCGAATGTCTGCACATCCTACGGGCCGAGAAGGGCTTTATCATGATCGGCGACGAGACCGACGGCACCGTGATCCCACAGGATCTGGGGCTGCACTGGGCGCTGTCCAAGAAGAAAGAGGACTACCTCGGGAAACGTGCCCATTCGCGGTCCCATATGGCCGATCCGGAGCGTTGGAAACTGGTCGGTCTAGAGACTGTGGATGGATCGGTTCTGCCGGACGGAGCCTATGCGGTGGGCGAGGGTGTCAATGCCAACGGCCAGCGTAACATGATCGGGCGTGTCACCTCGACCTATTACTCGGCCAATCTGGGCAAAGGCATCGCCATGGGTCTGATCAAGCACGGTCCTGACCGCTTGGGCGAGATTGTCGAGTTCCCGGGAACCGATGGCAAAACCTACAAAGCCAAGATCGTCGATCCGATCTTCTACGACAAGGACGGGGAGAAGCAGAATGTCTGAACCCATCAGTGCACTGAACCACGCCAGCTATGACGGTATCGCCAAAGTGGCCGAGGTCGGCCTGCAGGGCATGATCACCCTGCGCGGCGATCTGTCCGACAAGGTGCTGGCCAAGGCGGTCAAGAATGCAACCGGGCAGAAAATGCCCGGTCAGCGTGAGGCGCTGGTCGATGGCGATACCGGCGTATGCTGGATGTCAACCGATGAGCTGCTGGTACTTGTGCCCTATGCTGAGGTCGAGGCCAAACTGGCCGAGATGACCAACGCGCTTGGCGGTACGCATGCGCTTGCCGTCAATGTCTCGGACGCCCGTGCTGTGTTCACAGTCTCGGGCAGCAACGCGCGTGAAGTTCTGGGCAAGGTTGCTCCGGTCGATCTGTCACCTGCGGCTTTCCAACCCGGCCAAATTCGCCGTTCGCGTCTGGCTCAGGTCGCTGGTGCCTTCTGGATGGACGACGCCGAGACCCTACGCGTTGTCTGCTTCCGTTCGGCGGCTGACTATGTGTTCAAACTGCTCAAGGTTGCGGCGCAGCCGGGCAGTGAGGTCGGGGTATACTAACGACCCGACGACTGATGTCAAAAAAGGCTCCGATTTTTTGGCCGGAGCCTTTTGCGTTCTGACTTTACAATTACCAGCTAAGAGTGATCGGAGGCTCTAGCGGCGACCGCTTCAATCATGCAAAAGGATCGTTTGATAGCGATTGAGCGCCGTGGGTTCCAACAGCGCCTGCACCGTCACCGGCTGCCCGTTTTCGTCGCACAGATTGCTATAGAACCGTAGGCTGTCCAGCAGGACTTCCATACGGGAACGCCTGTCTGCCTCTTCCAAAAGCGGCGCATGCAAGGAGAGAAAAAGGGCGGGACGTTTCTGTTTCAGCCAGTCCACAAGCGTGGGCAGGACAAAGAACTCCGCCCCTTCGATATCCATTTTCACCAGCGAGACCCGGCTTAAATCCTGGACAGCCTGGAACTGCTCCCATGCGATTGTCAAAGCATCCGTTCCATGCGCCGCGTCGTGTAAAAGGGAACTGGTGGAATCGCCTGGCTCTCCTCGGGTTGAGGCCATGCGGGCCACTCCGAACTGATCTGACAACGCCACTCCGAAGGCCGAGACATTGCGGATATCGTTCAGGTCCAGGTTCCAGGCCAGATGGCGAAACGCGGTCGGATCGGGTTCAAAACAATACACATGGCGGGCATTGCGCGCACCGTAGAGGACCGTCGGCCCGATCCAAGCGCCGATATCCAGATAGTCGCTTTCCGGGGACAGAAACTGATCGAGAGCGGCGAAGGTCTCAGGCTCCCAATCTCCGGCCGAGGCTTTGCGCCAGAATTTTGAATGGTAGGGATCCAGCCGGAACGCCTGACCATTCAGGTTCCCTGCATAGTATCCGCGGGCGCGGTAAAACATCTTGCGCGCCTGTGTCAGCATCGCGGACCTCCGGGTTTTATTGTCTCGCCCCTTGACCTGCGGCAGTTGCCAAAGCATTTAACCCTTGGGAACCGCAACTTTTATTTTACAGGGGGCCGACATGGCTTTTGAACTTCCTGATCTTCCTTATGCACATGACGCGCTGGCAGCCAAGGGCATGTCCGCCGAAACGCTGGAATATCACCACGACCTGCACCACAAAGCCTATGTCGACAACGGCAACAAGCTGATCGCCGGCACCGAGTGGGACGGCAAGTCGATGGAAGAGATCATCGTAGGGACCTACGACGCAAATGCCGTCGCGCAGAACGGTATCTTCAACAATATCAGCCAGTTGTGGAACCACAACCAGTTCTGGGAGATGATGGGCCCCGGCGAAAGCGCGATGCCTGGCGAGCTTGAAAAAGCGCTGACCGAAAGCTTCGGCTCGGTTGACGAATTCAAGTCGCAGTTCAGCGCGGCTGGCGCTGGTCAGTTCGGCTCGGGCTGGGCATGGCTGGTCAAGAACGCAGACGGCTCGCTGGCCGTGACCAAAACCGAAAACGGCGTGAACCCGCTGTGCTTTGGTCAGACCGCTCTGCTGGGTTGCGACGTGTGGGAGCATTCCTACTACATCGACTTCCGCAACAAGCGTCCGGCTTACCTGTCGAACTTCCTCGACAACCTGGTGAACTGGGAAAACGTCGCGTCGCGCATGTGATCTGAGAGTCCCGTTTGGGCACAAGGGCCTGCTGGCGGAGACGCTGGCAGGCCTTTTTCATTGGCATAGTTTTTATGTGGCGCGGTTGGTCAATCCGCGCAGCAAACCTTGCGGGACCGTCTCAACCGTGACAGTCCTGCTGTAACCAACTGGCAAACCGCCATTTTGACGATTGGACCTCAAGCTTGCGTGGAAACCATCTCCTCGATCACGCGATTCTTCTGGCGGGCGTTGCCTTGATGTGCGGGCCGGTCTGCCTGCTGCTTTGGCAGTTGCTCACGGCCCTTGATCCGCTCGAGCTTTGGGCCTTGGTTCAGCGGGTCTGGCGTGGTGGCCTCAGCAGCGCTGGGATTGGGGCAGGGGCGATGATGTGGAATTCGCTGGTACTGGCCCTTGGCGTTGCCATCTTGAAAAGCGTGATGTCGATGATGGCTGCCTATGCGTTGGTGTTCTTTCGACTGCCCTGTAGCGGATTGATCTACGGCGTGATCCTGATCGCGATGTTCTTTCCGATCGAGACCCGGATCCTGCCGACCTTCGCCGTTGCCAGTGATCTTGGGCTGCTCAATTCCTACGCCGGGATGATCCTGCCGATCACGGCCAGCGGTCTGGGCGTGCTGGTCTTCCGTCAATACATGCGGCAGATCCCAAATGAAGTGATGGAGGCCGCCCAGATGGACGGCGCCGGACCGCTGCGTGTACTGTTTGATATCATTGTCCCACTGTCTCTGCCGATGATCGCGGCTGTATTCGCGATCCTGTTTGTGCTGGGGTGGAACCAGTATGTCTGGCCGATCATGATCACCACCACCAGTCAGGACCATGACACTTTGGTGCGTGGTATGGCTTACTCGGGTTTTGGCGGCACGGCAGGCATGGTTCTGGCGCTTTTGGCGCTGCTGCCACCAGCTATTGTCGTGATCGGGCTGCAGCGATGGCTGATGCGGGGTCTGACCGCAGGCATCCACTAGGTCCGCGATCTGCTCGAACATGAAGCGCAGGTGAAAACTTGCCGATACGTCAAGTTTCGGTATGAGACGGGATTGTACCGGGTCCGCCAGTGCTTAAGTAAATACAGCGGTGGGAGAGAGCCGCACTCATTGGAAGCACAAGCAAACACCGCGCCAGAACGCTCTGACCGCGAAGCAAAGAACTTGTGCCCAATACATGAGGGATAGCCATGGAAACCACTACGGGAGAGCATAATGGCTGCACTTGAACAGGGAACCTGGGTTGTTATCGCGGATGGGGAAAAGGCACTGTTCGTCGAGAACATCACCGATGCCGAAGACCCCAATCTGGTTGTTGTTTCGGTTGAGGAGCAAGAATCTCACGACCGCCCCACTGACAGGGCCGGTCGGCGGTCTGATCCGGGGCCGAACCAGAAATCGGCGGTTGAGGAGCCAGACTGGAAATCCCATGCGAAATCGCTGTTCGTGCAGGACCTCGCCAATCTTCTGAACCGCAAGGGTTTGAAAGGCAAATTCAGCAGGCTTGTACTGGTGGCCAGCCCGCACGTTCTGGGCCTGCTGCGGCGCAGGCTGCATAGTGAGGTGCTGGCCAAAGTCGTGGCCGAGGTGGACAAAACCCTGACCAACCACCCGCTTCACAAGGTCGAACAGGTGCTGAAACAGCGCCTTCGCCCTGCGCCACGTCTGGCGTGAATGAAAACGGGCGGCTTCAGCCGCCCATACATCTGCCTACCGCAAAGCGGCGATGGCCGCGTCCGCATCCTCGACCCAAGTCACGAAACTTGATAGAGATTGATCGGCAAAGCCTTGTTCGATCACCTGTTCCAGAAGGTCGCGGAGCTTGTCCCAGTAGCCCCCCACATTCACCACCACAATCTGCTTGTCATGCAGGCCCAACTGCCGCCATGTCAGGGCCTCGAATAACTCATCCAGTGATCCCGGCCCTCCGGGCAGTACCACGACGGCATCCGCATTCATGATCATGACTTTCTTGCGCTCGTGCATCGTCTCGGTGATCACGTAATGCGTCAGGTCGCTTTTGCCGACTTCGCGCTGGACCAGATGCACCGGGATAACGCCGAAGGTCTCACCCCCGGCAGATTGCGTAGCCCGCGCAACCTCCCCCATCAGACCCACATCTCCGGCCCCGTAAACCAACCGCCAGCCCTCCTGCGCCAGCGCGGTTCCCAACTGCTTGGCCGCATCAGAATAGGCGGGATTGGTGCCATTGCGTGACCCGCAATACACACAGACGGATTTCTGGGACATGACAGGTGCGCTCCGGGCTTGTTTCAGACGTTTTGACCCCTGATAGCGAGATTGATAGGTTGGCTCAACTGTCCGCCGGAACACGAGTCACTCACATCAGTTTCGCGGCGGAATGAAAGGGAAAGAATGAACGGCACATCGGGAAGCGGAAGCTCGGGCAGCTTCATCTGGGGGCTGCTTGTCGGCCTTGTAGCAATTCTTGCGGCCGGTGGTCTGTATTTGTCAGGTGTGTTTTCAAGCAGTTCCGAACCCGTGCAGGAACAGGTTGGGGTGGCAGAGGAAGCTCCTGCCCCTGAGGTTGCACCGGAAGAGGAGGCCTCGCAGGAGTCCGCACCCGAGCCAGAGGTGGCTATCGCCGAAGCCGAGGCTGAGAAACCTGCCGCAGAAGAACCCGAAGCCCAGCCCGAAGAAGTTGCAGTTGAGGCTACCCTTTCGACACCTCCGGCGTTGGACCAGATTTTCGTGTCGCCGGACGGTAGCGCGTTGCTGTCGGGTGAGGCAGAGCCGGGCAGCGAGGTTGATGTGGTGCTGAACGGTGAGGTTGTGCATCAGTTTTCTGTCGATGAAACGGGTGAGTTCGCCGAATTCGTTGCGGTCCCGTTCAGCGATGGTCCGCGCGGCCTTGTTCTGCAGTCGACCGATGGGGATGAAACCGTTCGATCTGACGACTATCTGATCGCAGCCCTGCCAGAACCCGCCCCCGAGGAGCCAGCGCCAACGGTTGAGGAAACGTCCTCGGAACCGGAAGTTGCTGAAGATCCCGAGCCTGAGGCGGAAGGTACGACTGTGGCAAATGTTGAGCCCGAACAGTCGAGGGAAACCGCAGACGCTGGTACGGAAGCTGAGGACGCCAGTACGGAAACTGCAGACGCGGGCACAGAAGCCGAGGGCACCGTTACAGAAACTGCAGATGCCGGTGCCGAAACCCAGAACACTGGTGCGGATACAGAAGAGGCCGTTGCTGAGGCTGAATTGGCCCCGGAAGAAGAAACCGAAACCCCTGCTGAAAATCAACAGGTCGCCATCCTGCGTTCAGGCGAGGATGGGGTAGAGCTGGTGCAATCCCCGTCCGAAGAGAACTCCGCGCCCGAGCAGGTTGAGCTGGACACAATCGGCTATTCAGACACCGGCGATGTGCAACTGACAGGCCGTCTCAACGAAGGATCGGCTGTACGTATATACCTCAACAACCGTCTGGTGGCGGATGTGACTCCACAAGAGGATGGCAATTGGCGGGGCGACCTCGAAGGGATCGACCCCGGCGTCTACACCCTGCGAGTGGACGAGGTGCATTCCGACGGCACAGTCCTGAGCCGGGTTGAAACGCCTTTCAAACGTGAACCCGTCGAGGTGTTGCAGGCGGCCGAGGCGCAAACCTCGGAGCAACCGCAGGAAACCCCTGCGCCGATCCGGTCGGTCACGGTTCAAGCGGGCGACACCCTGTGGGCCATCTCGCGTGAGCGATTCGGAGACGGCGTGCTATATGTCCGCCTGTTCGATGCCAACCGCGAGCTGATCCGCGACCCGGACCTGATTTTCCCGGGGCAGGTGTTCACCATTCCTGAATAAGCTCAGGCTCTGGCCTTTCTCGGGCCGGAGCCCATATTGCACTTCACACTAGGCAGGTAATGCGACGTATGCCCCCCATGACATCGGACGAATTGGCCGGAATTGACGAGCGCCGCTCTGGCTGGCGGACGATCCGCAAGGTTGCGCCATATATGTGGCCTGAGGATGAGCCATGGGTGAAGCGCCGAGTTGTGATTGCCATGGCGATGCTGGTGTTGGCCAAGCTGATCGCTGTTTATACGCCGATCCTTTACAAAGGTGCGGTGGACGGTCTGGCGGGCGAGGGCGTGCCCCCTCTGGCCCTTGGCGCGGTGGGGCTGACCGTGGCCTATGGTGTCGCCCGGATGATGACTGTGGGCTTTCAGCAATTGCGCGATGCAGCCTTTGCCCCCGTGGGCCAAAGGGCCTTGCGTGCGCTCGCGTTGGAGACCTTTCAGCATATCCATCAACTGTCCATGCGCTATCACGTGGGGCGCCGAACCGGGGGTCTCAGCCGGATCATTGAACGCGGGGTCAAGGGCGTCGAGTTCCTTCTTCGGTTCCTGCTGTTTTCCATCGGACCGCTGATCCTGGAGCTGCTGCTTGTCGCAATCATCCTGATGTGGCTGTTCGATGTCTGGTATCTGGTCGTCGTGGCTGTCACAATCGCGCTTTACATCTGGTTCACCTTTGCCGTCACCGAATGGCGCGTGAAGCTGCGCCGCGAGATGAATGATCAGGATACAGAGGCGAACCAACGCGCCATCGACAGCCTGTTGAATTTCGAAACTGTCAAGTATTTCAATGCCGAACAGCGTGAAGCGAACCGGTATGACGTGTCGATGAAAGCCTATGCGGGGGCGGCCTTGAAAACCGCCTATTCTCTGGCCTTCCTGAATTTTGGGCAGTCTTTCCTGATCACCTGCGGCCTGATCGGAGTGATGGTCCTGGCCGCGATTGGGGTTCAGAACGGCACGCTCACGGTTGGCGATTTCGTCATGGTGAATGCCTACATGATCCAGATCACCGTGCCTTTGAACTTTCTGGGCACCGTGTATCGAGAGATTCGGCAAGCACTTGTCGATATGGGCCAGATGTTCGACCTGCTGGAACAGCCCGCCGAGGTGAAAGACAAGCCGGACGCTCCGGACCTGAAGGTCAATGGAGGCGAGGTGACCCTGCAGAATGTGCGCTTTGGTTATGATCCGGAGCGCGAGATCCTCAAAGGAGTATCGCTGTCGGTGCCTGCAGGGCAGACCGTCGCCATTGTCGGCGCGACGGGGTCCGGGAAATCCACCATCGGGCGGTTGTTGTTCCGGTTTTACGACGTGACCGGCGGGGCGTTGAAAATCGATGGCCAGGACGTGCGGGATGTGGCTCAGACCAGCCTTCACGCGGCCATCGGCGTTGTGCCGCAGGACACGGTGTTGTTCAACGACACCATCCGCTACAACATTGCCTATGGCCGTGATGGCGCAACGCAGGACGATGTGGAAGAGGCCGCGCGTGCAGCACAAATCCACGATTTCATCGCCTCTCTGCCCGAAGGATATGACACCAAGGTGGGTGAGCGTGGGCTCAAGCTGTCAGGCGGAGAAAAGCAGCGTGTCGGCATCGCGCGGACGCTGCTCAAGAACCCGCCTATCCTACTGCTGGACGAGGCGACTTCGGCCCTCGACACCGATACTGAGCAGGAGATCAAGGATGCTCTGGCCCGAGCTGGCGAAGGGCGGACCGTGATCACCATCGCGCACCGTCTGAGCACGATTGCCGAGGCCGACCAGATTGTGGTTCTGGAAAGCGGTGAGATCATCGAACAGGGCACCCATGATGCGTTGTTGGCGCGCGAAGGTCGCTACGCCCAATTGTGGAGCCGCCAGCAGGCCGACACACAGGCTGCCTAAGATTTTCTGTTTGACGCGACTCGTCCACTGGTTGAAACCCCAACTAGCGCAGTATCGCGTCAGGTTTGGTTTTGCCATCGAACAGGAAAGAGCAAAGAATGAAGAAAATCGTCACTTCCTTGACACTCGGTTTGATACTCGCGGCATCTGCCGCGTCCGCCGAAGATCTGGAGTTTCTGCTGGTTAATGAAACCAGCGCGGATCTGGTCGAATTCAATGTCTCCCCCGCGTCATCCGGCAGTTGGGAGGGGAATCTTCTGCAGGATGGATACCTCGCACCAGACTATGAGATCGATGTTTTGATCGCGGATGGGCTTGTGACCTGCGTCTATGATATTCGCGGCGTGTTTGATGACGGCAGCGCGGTTGAGGACTACGACCTGGACCTGTGCGATCTGGGCGAATACGCGTTCTCGGAATAGAAAAACGTTTGAAGAAACAAAAATGGCGGGCCTTTGGCTCGCCATTTTTGTTGGTTACTCGGCTGCTTTTAGCGGTGACCCGGGCGGGATGGTCGGGTGATCCTCTTCCGTCCCTGTCGCCTGCTCGGGCCGAGGCGCCGGCTGCTCGTCCCAGACAATCTCGGTTGCTTGCGCGGCCCGAGCGCTTTGGCCGATGGCCATGTCCTGTGCAATCTGGCTGGACCGGCCTGCTGTGACTCGCGCCAGAAGTTTGCCCAGCCAGATGGCATAGGTTGTCACCCAGACTCGGAGAGCTAGCATCGATGGGGTCACGATCAGGGTCAGCACGGTGGCGATGCCGAGGCCAAAGACCACGGCGGTGGCCAGCTGTTTCCACCATAGTGCAGTGGGGCTGTCGATAGTGTAGCCGCCGTTGATGAAGTCAAGCGACAGGCCAAACATCATTGGTGTCAGACCGGCCATTGTGGTCAGCGTTGTCAGCAGAACGGGGCGAATCCGAGCCTCAGCCGTACGCACGATCGCGTCGATCCGCGGCATGTAGCGGCTGTACTCCTGATAGGTGTCGATGAGAACAATGTTGTTGTTCACAACGATCCCTGCCAAAGCGACGATCCCCGTACCGGTCATGATGATCGAGAAGGGTTGCTCCATCACCAGCATCCCGATCAGAACGCCGGTTGTGGAAAGTACAACTGCCAGCAAAACCAGAACCGAGTTGTAGAAGCTGTTGAACTGCGCCAGCAGGATTACGAACATCAGCCCCAAGGCCGCCAGAAACGCGCTGGACAGGAACGCCTGGCTTTCCGCCTGTTCTTCCTGATCACCGGTCCATTCCCATGTGATCGAAGGGTCGAACGGGTTGGTGTTCAGCCATTCAGTCAGGACGGCGATACGCTCGTTGGGATTGATCGGCGCGATGCTGGCTTCACCATTTTCAACGGCGGTGCGCAGCTCCTCGGTTGTCTCAGCCCCGGTCAATTGCACCAGATCGTATTGCTTGCCATTGGGCGCTGTGATCGCTGCAGAGGACGGCTCAGCTCCATCCGCAATCGCGCGCAGAACGGCCAAGCGCTTTTCGCCATCGTCGGGTCCAGCGACCACCGCTTTGCTCAGGCCAGCTTCGACATCGGCTTTGACGTCATAATAACGTTCCTGATCAACACGGTTGATTTCGGCCAGTTTGGCGACCGGCTGACGGGTGACAAAGTTGGACAAGGGTACGAGGCCGTCCGCCGTCCGCACCTTCAGCGTGTCCAGCGTTGACAAGACACGGTCCTCTTCGGGCAGGCGGACACGGATCTCGATCTCTTCATCCGTGGTGTCGGGGCGCATTTCGCCCAGAAGGATGCCGCGTGTGACCAGCTGTACCATGGCCCCGACGGTGGCCACGTCTGCGCCAAATCGGCCTGCCTTGGCGACGTCAACGTCGATCTGCCAGTCGATTCCGGGCAGGGGCAGGGTGTCTTCTATCTTGATCAGGCCGGGGGTCGTGTCGAAAACCTCTCGGGCGGCGACAGTAGCAGCAGTCAGCGGCTCCCACCCGTCGCCCTTGATCCGCAGATGCACGGGCTTGGCTGAGGCGGGGCCTTGTTCCAGCGCCAGAATCTCAACCTCGAAACCGGGCAGCTCGGCCAGTTGGGTGTTCAGTTCTTCCAGAACATAGTCGCCATCATATTCGGGGGCGATGAAATGCCGATCAAACAGCCCGCCCAGAATAGGTTCAGAGACGTTGGGGCGGTCTTCCCATGGGATGATTTCGAACTGGACGCGTCCAACCGTGTCTGCCGGGTCTTGCGCGCCGCCATTATTCTGGGTCAGCCCACCTTCGCCCGCGAACGAGAAGACGTTGATCACGGCCGGGTGCGCGGCAATCACCTGTTCGGCGGCCAGCACCATGGCGTCTTTTTCCATCAACGAAAGGTTGCCCCGCGCGCGAACGTAAGCGGTAGCCTGTTCAGGCTCGCTTTCGACGAAGAACTCGACGCCTCGGTTGTTTTCGCCGAACACCGAGATCACCGTCATCACAGCCATGATAACGGCAGCGATCGAGACAATCGGCATCACCGGATTGCCCACTAGGAACTTGATGACATAGCCGAAGGGCGTGTGTTCCTTGGCCGTGTGAACCTTGGTATCGGGTTTGCGCTCGATCCGGGCCGCGCCTAGCGTGACCGATCCGGCGAAAGCTCCAAGGATCATCAGAACGGCCCCGAGGAGCGAACCACCATCCTCGACCAGATAAGAGGGGTTAAGGACCTGCATCGCGCCGAGGAAGACCAAATAGAAGGACGGGGGTACCAGAACGGCGCGCAGCCACCATGGCGTACGACCACGCAACCAGTCAGAAGCACGGTCGAAAATTCGGCTCAACCGGCCCGAGACGCCGCCCATAACTGGCAGGTAGATCAGGGCCACGATCAGCGACGCGGAGAGAACAAAGATCAGCGTGACCGGTAGCATGCCCATGAACTCACCCGGAATACCGGGCCAGAACAGCATCGGCAAGAAGGCACAGAGTGTCGTGGCCGTGGAGGAGACGATGGGCCAGAACATGCGCTGCGCCGCCTCGACATAGGCATGCATCGGGCCGACGCCCTCTTTGATGCGCTTGTCCGCATATTCGACCACAACGATCGCGCCATCCACCAGCATACCAACGGCCAAGATCAGACCGAACATCACGATGTTCGAAATGCTGACCCCCATGACCGCGAGAAAGGCAAAGCACAGTAGGAACGAGGTCGGAATCGCAAAGCCCACCAAAAGCGCCGCCCGCGACCCCAGCGAGGCCAGAACCACGATCATCACCAGCGCAATCGCCGTCAGGACCGAGCCCTCCAACTGGCTGACCATGGATCCAACGATCCGGCTTTGGTCGTTCGATGTGCCCACGTCCACCGCAGCCTGCAATTCGGCGGGCCACTTGGTTTGCGCTTCGGCAATCGTGGCTTTGACCTGCTCGACCGTATCGATCAGGTTGAAGCCCTTACGCTTCACCACCTGCAACGCGACGGTTGGCACATTGTCGAACCGGGCCGTGCCTTCACGATCCTCAAACGTGTAGTTGATTTCGGCCAATTCACCCAGCGTGACGACCCGGTCGCCGTTGACCTTGATGGGCAAGCCGTACACGTCCTGCGCGGTTTTGAAGGACGATGGGATCTTGACCGAAAAAGCACCTTGAGCGCTGTCCACTTCGCCCGCTGCGATCAACTGGTTGTTGTTTTGCACAACCGTGATCAGCTCATTGGCGGTGACGTTGTAGGCCTCAAGACGCAATGGGTCGATGATGACCTCAAGTAGCTCATCGCGATTGCCTGCGATCCCGGCTTCAAGCACGGAATCAAGCGCTTCGATGTCGTCTTGCAGGTCCTTGGCGATGCGCGCCATGGTCCGTTCAGGCACCGCGCCGGTTAGGTTGACGATGACGATGGGGAACTCGGAAAAGTTCAACTCGCTCAGCGAGTATTGCTCGGCCCCGTCAGGGAACTCGGCCTGTGCGCTATTCATCGCGTCGCGGACATCGGCGGTGATCGCGGTCTTGTCCCAGCCGAATTCGAACTCAAGGAACAGGCCTGCATATCCCTCGGCGGCGGTCGCGGTCATCTCTTTGAGACCGTCCAAATCTGCCAGCTCGGTCTCCATCGGTTTGACCAGCAGGTTCTCAGAATCCTCTGCCGAGATTCCGGGGAAAACGACCGACACGAAAAGGGCAGGGACCTCGATATCCGGCTCGCCCTCTTTTGGTAGATTGACATAGGCAAACCCGCCGATGACCAGCGAAATCAGGATGAAAGCCAGAACCATGCGGGCCCGGTCGGCGGCCCAGCTGACGATACCCGTCATTGCGTGACCTCCTGATAGGTCGGGTTCACGGTGACGCCTTTGACGACGAATTCCTGCCCGACCACGATGATGTCCGTGGTTTCAGGCAGACCGTCGATCCAAACGCCCTCGGCCGTGTCGCGCAACACGCGGACCGGCATGAAATCGACCACATCGCCCGCGCCGACGGTGCGCACGCCCAACTGCCCTTCATTGCTGAGGGTCAGAGCCGATTGCGGCAGCAGATGCGCCTTGGCCCCTTCGGCCGAGATACGGATTGTCGCTGTCTGGCCATCGCGAATAGTCAGGTCTTCGTTCGGTACGGTGATCTCGACCTCAAAGGTGCGGGTCGTCTCATCTGCCGAACGGCTGAGGAAGGTTACGCGGCCTTCGACCTGACGACCGGTGACCAGTTGGGCCGAGGCCAGCGCCCCGACCTGAACGCGGTTAACTTCGGTCTCGGGCACGAAGCCAACAAGCTTGATCGGGTCCAGCTGGATGATCGTGGCGCAGAGCGTTCCCGGCTGCATCAGGCTGCCCAATTCAGCGGTGTCGCTTTCCAGCAGGCCCTGAAACGGGGCCTCAATCGTCAGCCGATCCATTTCACGTTGGGCAGCTTCAACCTCGGCAGCGGCGGATTCGATTCCGGCGCGGGTGGCTTCCAACCCGGCTTCAGCCGATTTGATGCCTGCTTCGGCGCTGCTCATCGCGGCCTCGGAGGAGACGCGGCGAGTTTCCGAGCCAAAGCCCGTCTCGGACAGTTTGCGGGCCGCTTTCAGGTTGATATCGGCCTCGGCCACAAGGGCATGTGCTTCTTCCAGACGCGCCTCTGCCTCGGGGATGCGGCTTTCGGCCTCAAGCTTGCCTGCCTTCGCTTCGGCTAGGCTGGCGGGGCGGGTGCCGGGATCAAGCTCACACAGCAGATCGCCCGCCTCAACAAAGGCGCCGCGGCGCTTGGGTTCCGAAATCACGGTCGAGGTCGTCTCGGCCAGCACTTCGACCTGACGGTTGGCTTTTGTCTGGCCGCGCAGCAGGACGGCGCTGTCAATCTCGCGCGCGACCGAGCGCAGGGCGACCACGCGCACAGCATTTTCATTGGCTAGCGAAACAACCGCCTCTTCGGTCTCTGATGGGGTGCTTTCCTCTACGTCACCTCGGCCTGCAAAGGCGAACAGCGCGTCACGCTCAAAAACAAGGAAATACAGCGCGACAATCACCAAGGCTGCATTGATGAATGAAATCAGACGCATAAAGCTGGTCTCCTTAAAAAATTCGCCGGCTTAGTCCGGGTTAGTATAGTGAAAGATGGGCGTCGGCTTGTGTATTTTCTACGCTAAACTGATTAGTTCGGTTTATTTTTTTTGGCAAGGGCACACGCAGTCAGCGGAATTGTGCAAAATCCGGCCCTTGGCTTGGCCGTAGCGCCGGGGTATGACATGGCCCACCAAGACAGGATTACAGCCCGGGGGCAGGTATGAGCGATACCGACAGTTTCATTGATGAGGTCACGGAAGAGGTGCGCCGCGACCGGCTGTATCTACTTTTGCGGCGTTGGGGCTGGGTCGGTGTTGTTGCAGTCGTGCTGATCGTCGGCGGGGCTGCATTCAACGAATACCGCAAGGCGCGGGACACGTCGCAGGCCCAGAAGCTGGGCGATGACATTCTGGCCGCGCTTGCGGAAAACAATACGGCAGCGCGTGTCGCTGGCCTAGAGCAGGTGGACGTACTGACGCCGGGTGGTGAGGCTGTGCGCAACATGCTTCTGTCGGCTTCACAGCTCGATGCTGATTCCCGGCAGGACGCGGTCGACAGTCTGAATGCTGTGGCCGTTCAGGGCGATCTGCCCGAGATTTACCGCGCCATTGCCAGCTTCAAGGCACTGCTGCTTCAATCCGACACGATGCCCGCTGCAGATCGTCGGCAACAGTTCGAGGCTTTGGCCGCCCCCGGCGCCCCGTTGCGCCTTCTGGCCCAAGAGCAACTGGCTCTGATCGACATCGCCGACGGCGAAGTAGACGCCGCGTTGGAGCGATTGCAGGCGCTGCGTCAGGATGCAGAGGTCAGCGTGGATCTACAGCAGCGCGCCGCGCAATTGATTGTTGCACTGGGCGCTGAGCCCGAGCCATTGGTCGCTCAGCAGGGCTGATTGGGCGGAACACAGGTTAATGACAGGCGAGTTCGGATTAAAATGGTAACAAGACTTTTCTCTCGCGTGGGACTGCCGATTGCGGCACTGGCCCTGACCGCTCTGGCCGCTTGTGAAGAACCCGAACAGATTTTGCCGGGCGTGCGCGAGGATATCCGACCTGCCTCAGACCTTGAAACGGTTGCCAAAAGCGGCTCACAACCAATTAGTCTTCCATCGCAGAACGCAAATGCAAGCTGGCCGCAAAGCCCCGGCACGCCGGCCTTCCGAACGTCCAATGCTTCGCTGCGTGCGACACCTCAACGTATTTGGTCGGCCTCTATCGGGGATGGCGATTCACGCAAACAACGAATTACGGCCGACCCGGTTGTCGCGGGGGGGCTGGTCTACACGCTTGATGCGGGAGCGACGGTTTCGGCGGTTACACCGCAGGGACAGGTCGCCTGGAGCACCAATCTGATTCCAGCAACCGACGGTGACGCGGATGCCACGGGTGGCGGAATGGCCTATTCGGGGGGCGTTCTCTATGTCTCCTCGGGTTTTGGCCGTCTGACGGCGTTGGATGCCAAGACAGGCGCGATCCGATGGCAGAAACGCCTGAACGCAACTGGTAGCGGCGCGCCTTTGGTGAGTAACGGACTGTTGTACCTCGTCGCTGGGGATGAGACCGGTTGGACCGTCGACACCAAGGATGGCCGCATTCAATGGCAGATCGAGGGCACCCCTAGCGTCGGCAACGTTCTGGGCGCACCTGCGCCGGTTGTGACCTCGGATCTGGCTGTCTTTGCCTTTGGTTCGGGTGATATCGCCGCGACATTCAAGCGGGGCGGGATCAGCCGATGGAATGCCTCGGTGGCCGGTGGCCGCCGCGGACGCGCCACAGCTCGGATTGTCGATGTGACTGGTAGCCCGATGGTGGTGGGCGACACCATCTTCATCGGTAACCACTCTGGCCGTACCGTTGCGTTTGACGCGGGAACAGGTGAGCGCCGCTGGACTGCAGATGAAGGCGCGGTCGATACTGTCTGGCCCGCAGGCAACAGTATTTTCCTGATCAGCGATCGCAGCCAGCTGGTCCGCTTGAACAGCGCCGATGGTTCGGTGATCTGGGCGCAGGACCTACCGGGCTTTGTCAAAGACAAACCAAACCGTCGCGGTCCGATCGTGGCCCATTATGGCCCGATCCTGGCCGGAGGGCGCATTGTGATCGCCTCAAATGACGGGTTCCTGCGGTTCTTCAACCCGGTGAACGGGGCGCTTGTGCATCAGGTCGAAGTCCCCGGAGGCGCGACCACCGCGCCTGTAGTCGCCGGACAAACACTGTATGTCGTGTCGACCAAAGGTGATCTACACGCTTTCCGTTGACCAAAAGATGCGCTAAAGGGCGCGTCTGAGTCTTGAAAGTTGAGTATCATGTCGCTGACCCTCGCCATCGTGGGCCGCCCGAACGTGGGCAAATCCACACTGTTCAACCGCCTTGTGGGCAAACGTCTGGCCTTGGTCGACGACCAGCCCGGCGTGACGCGCGATCTGCGCGAGGGTGAAGGGCGGCTGGGTGATCTGCGGTTCACCGTGATCGACACGGCGGGTCTTGAGGACGCGACTGATGATAGCCTTCAGGGCCGCATGCGCCGACTGACCGAGCGCGCGGTGGGCATGGCCGATGTCTGCCTATTCATGATCGACGCGCGCACCGGCCTCACACCGACTGATGAGATGTTTGCTGAGATTCTGCGCAAACGCTCCAAACACGTGATCTTGGCGGCCAACAAAGCCGAAGGGTCGGCTGCTGATGCCGGTGTTCTTGAAGCCTATAACCTTGGCCTCGGCGAACCCGTCCGCCTGTCGGGCGAGCATGGCGAGGGGATGACCGACCTTTACGCCCAGCTGATGCCTCTGGCAGATGCGGCTGAGGAAGAGGCCGAAGACGACGCCCCCGTGGTCGAAATCGAGCTGGATGAGGATGGAGAGGGCGAAACCCCTCTGATCACCGCAGCTAAGCCGTTGCAGGTCGCCGTCGTTGGTCGCCCGAATGCAGGTAAATCCACCCTGATCAACAAGATCATGGGTGAAGACCGCCTTCTGACCGGTCCTGAGGCTGGGATTACCCGTGATGCGATCAGCTTGCGGGTCGATTGGGCCGACCCGGATGGCGAAAGCACTCCGATGCGGATTTTCGACACTGCGGGCATGCGCAAAAAGGCCAAGGTCCAAGAGAAGCTGGAGAAGCTCTCGGTATCTGATGGTCTACGCGCGGTGAAATTCGCCGAAGTGGTTGTCGTCCTGCTGGATGCAGCCATTCCGTTCGAGCAGCAAGACCTGCGCATCGCCGATCTGGCCGAGCGGGAAGGCCGTGCGGTCGTTGTCGCGGTCAACAAATGGGACGTTGAGGAAAACAAGCAGGAGAAGCTGCGAGAGCTCAAAGAGTCCTTCGACCGGCTGCTGCCGCAACTGCGGGGCGCACCTCTGATCACCGTGTCGGCCAAAACGGGCCGGGGGCTGGAACGTTTGCGCGCCGCCATCTTGCGTGCGCATGATATCTGGAATCGTCGCGTGCCCACCGCCGCGCTGAACCGCTGGCTGACCGCCATGCTCGAGCAGCACCCGCCGCCAGCCCCGCAAGGCCGCCGCATCAAGCTGCGCTACATGACCCAGGCAAAAACGCGGCCGCCGGGCTTTGTCGTTATGTGCTCGCATCCCGACAAGATGCCGGCCAGCTATACTCGCTATCTGGTCAACGGCCTGCGTGAGGATTTTGACATGCCCGGCACGCCGATCCGCCTGACGTTGCGCGGGCAAGGTGACAAGAACCCTTACAAAGGGCGGCGCAAGAAAAACGCCGGTGCCTTGGCCAAACACCTCAAGGGACGCGCGTAACTGCGCCAATTTTCAGCATTTTCAGCGCAAGGGCGTGACAGCGCCCTTTCTGCACGCTAGCATTCAGGAGCGTGCATTTGTTTCCTGTGCGCGGTCCGTCCTGCGGCGGGTCTGAATTCCTTTTGCTTTTCATTTAACCGGGCCATCGTGGGAGAGGGCTTGATGAATCTCAGAGACTACACGCGGCAATACGCGGTTCAGGACAACAGGCTTGCAGCCCTGAGCTATTTCGGAACCTTCGCCGTCTATTTTGCTTCGCTGGCCTTGGCGATTGTGAACGTGGACCATTTGTATGTCATGGTCCCAGCCGGGATCATCTTCGCCTTTTCCGCTGTGCGACTTTACGTGCTGCAACACGACTGCGGGCATCATTCCCTGTTCGAAACCCGGCAGCAGAATGAATGGGCGGGGCACGGCCTGTCGCCTTTCACCTTTGCTCCTTTTGAGGTGATGAAGCAGAACCACAATCTGCATCACGCAGGGATCGGCAACCTTGAGCATCGGGAGACTGGTGAAATCCACACCATGACCCTGCGGGAATGGAACGAGGCAGACTGGCTCAAACGTCTTGTCTATCGCCTGTACCGCAACCCGTTCATTCTGGTGCCGGTCGGTGCTTTGTTCACTTATTTCATTCGCTACCGGTGGCCCAAAAACACGGTGCGGTTTGGTGTAAAGGGCGTTGTTCTGCACAACCTCTCGATCGTCGTTTTTCTCGGGCTGCTTTACCTGATCGCCGGGACAACAGGTATTCTGGTCTGGCTTGTGTTTTCCTTGCTGGGTGGGATGCTGGGCGTATTCCTCGTCTACCTGCAGCATAATTTCGAGGATACATATTGGGATCGTCGCCCGGAGCTGGATCCGCAGATCGCGGCGCTTCAGGGCTCGTCAGCGCTGGATTTCGGTTGGTGGTTCGATAACGCAGTGGCATGCATCACCTTGCACGACATTCACCATTTCAACGCCCGTATCCCGTCCTACCGGTTGCGGGAATGCCACTATAACCTGCCGCCCGAATACACGCCGCGTCGGATCAAGTTCCCCGAAGCCGTGGCCGCGTTGAACCTGAAACTATGGGACGAAGACTCCAAGCGACTGGTGCCTTTTCCGAAAAAAGGGCAAACTGCTAACTTGGCCCATGGATCGTCATAGGCGCAGCTCCGCTTGAAGAGCGTATATCCTGTGTATATACAGGTGACCAGGGAGACAGAGAAAGGACCCAGAATGACCGCATTGACCGAGATAAAAGGCGTTGGCGACACGCTCGCCAAAGGTTTGGCCGATAACGGTCTCAAGACCGCCGAAGCCGTTGCGAAAGCGAAACCGGAAGATCTGGTCAAGGTCCCCCGTGTCGGTGTGGCGCGCGCGGCCGTCCTGATTGCCGCTGCAAAAGAGGCGACCGCTGCGAAACCGGCCGCTGCGAAACCAGCCCCGCGTCGCGCTGCGACCCGGAAACCTGCTGCACGCAAACCCGCTACGCGTAAACCGGCGGCCCGACGCCCCGCTGCGCGCAAGACAGTTGTCGCCGCCGCTGCCGAGAAGCGCGCCGCCGAAGCTGCACGCAAAGCGGCCGAGGAAAAAGCTGCTGCAGAAGCCGCAGAGGCGAAGGCCAAGAAGAAAGCCAAGGCAAAAGCCAAGGCTGAGAAAGCTGCGAAAAAGCGGGCCGAGATGGAGGCTGCGTTCTCCAAGGCCAAGGACAAGGTGAAGGCCAAGTCCAAGAAAGGGAAGAAATCCAAGAAGGACGACAAGTCCAAAAAGGCCGACAAAAAGAAAGACTCTGGCAAAAAGGATGCCAAGAAGTCGGACAAAAAATCTGACAAGAAGAAGGATAAGAAAAAGGCGAAGAAGTAGCTCTTCCTCGCCCTTTCAAGTGTTTCTAACCGGCGCCGCGCAACGCGGATGCCGGTTTTTTATGCCAGCGTACCGTCCAGCTGCAGCGTCATCTTGCCACCCAGATAGGGGGCAAGGACGTCGGGCAGGCTGACGGTACCGTCTGCGTTCTGACCATTTTCCAGCACGGCGATCAGGCAGCGACCCACCGCAAGGCCAGAGCCGTTCAGCGTGTGGACATATTCTGGTTTGCCACCGCCTTCGGGCCGGAAACGTGCATTCATGCGGCGGGCCTGAAAATCACCACAGGTCGAGACTGAACTGATCTCCCGATAGGTACCCTGACCGGGAAGCCATGCCTCGATGTCAAAGGTACGGCGGGCACCAAAGCCCATGTCACCGGTGCACAGGATCACGGTGCGGTAGGGCACGCCCAGTTTTTCCAAAATGCCCTCGGCGCAGCGCACCATGCGTTTTTGTTCGTCATCCGAGGTCTCGGGATGGGTGATCGAGACCATCTCGACCTTTTCGAACTGGTGCTGACGCAGCATCCCCCGTGTGTCTTTGCCCGCCGAACCGGCCTCAGACCGGAAGCAGAGCGAATGCGCGGTATAACGGCGGGGCAGATAGCTTTCCTCGATCAGCGTGTCATTGACGATGTTGGTCAGCGAAACCTCGGAGGTCGGGATCAACCACCAGCCTTCGCGGGTCTGATAGCTGTCCTCGCCGAATTTCGGCAGCTGGCCGGTGCCCTGCATCATCTCGGACAGAACCAGAACCGGGCCGTTGACCTCGGTCAGACCGTTTTCGTTGATATGCGTGTCCAGCATGAACTGGGCCAGTGCACGGTGGATACGCGCAACGCCGCCAGACAACAACACAAAGCGCGAGCCAGAGAGTTTCGCAGCGGTTTCGAAATCCATACCGTTTTGAACGGCCTCAATCTCAAAATGCTCTTTTGGGGCAAAGTCCATTTCGCGCGGGGTACCCCAAAGGCTCACCTCGACATTGTCGTTCTCGTCGGCGCCCTCTGGCACATCGTCGGCGGGTAGGTTGGCAATGCGAATCAGTTGGTCTGTCAGCAGAGCGTCCAGATCCTTGGCCTCGGTCTGCATCCGGGCGATTTCGGCCTTCTTTTCAGCTACTAGCGCGCGCAGGCGTTCAAATTCGGCCTCATCACCGCGGGCTTTGGCTGCGCCGACCTCTTTGCTGGCCTTGTTCTGTTCGGCCTGCGCCGTTTCAGCAGCCAAAATCTTGGCGCGGCGGCTTTCGTCCAGCCGCAGCAGGTCTGACGACACCGGCGCGTCCCCACGGCGCGCGAGTGCGGCGTCGAAAGCAGCTGGGTTTTCGCGAATGGCGCGGATGTCGTGCATAGTTCAGATCCTTGAATGCAGTGAATCACTGCGACTGCTTATGCACCATATATCTCGGAGGGTGTAGCGCTGGTTAACCAAACCGCGCCTAACTTTCCGGCTCCTCATCGTGATGGGCCAGATGTCCGTCCCATTCCGCGGGCGGGATCTTTGGTTCGGGCGGATCAGCGATGTATGAGGGGGTCATGATCTGCACGTTATTCTCGTTGAATACGGCCACAATGTTGCGATGCAGGTCCGAGCGGATCTTTGGAATGATACTGCCTCGGGTCGTGTATCCGTTGATCTGATAGTTGATCGCGTAGTCGGCCAGCGCGGTCCACAGGACAAAGGGTTCAGGCTTGGACTTGATCCCTTTGGTGCGATTGGCGGCCTCGATCAGCATTGCCTCGATCTTTTCGGGTGGCTCTTCATAGCCGATGCCAACGGTTGTGTGCAGCAATAGCCCGCTGCCATCTGTTTTCTTCGAGAAATTCACCACGTCCGAATTCATCAGCTGCGCGTTGGGGATTGAGATCAGCTCGTTCTTGATGGATTTCAGATGGGTTTCCATCAGCTTGATCTGCACCACGTCGCCAATGTGATCCCCGATCTGAATACGGTCCCCGATCGAGGTTGAGCGGCGATAGATCACGAATAGCCCGGCCAGCATGTTCGACACGACCGAGTTCGCGCCCAACGACAGCATTGCGCCGACCAGAATGGTCAGGCCCTGAAATGCCGCCGAATCCGAGCCTGGAATGTAGGGCACGGCAAAGACCAGTGCGATCAGGATCACGACAACTCGGGCGATGTTGAAGGTGGGGTTAACCCAATGCTTCTCAAAATCCCCCATATCGAACGATCCGGCTTCGACTGCGTCGAAGAAGACCCGCATGCCCTTGATAATATACATAGTTACCCATGCGATCAGGCCAAGCATGATCATGTTTGGGATATAGCTGAGGATGCCTTTGAAGATCAGAAGGACCGGCTCGGTCAGATAGGTCAGCAGCAATTGCGCGAAATATCGTGTTTCGGCAAAGGCCAGTAAAACGAAAGACAGGTAGTAGTAGAAACCCAGGAAGAAAATCACCAAAAGGACGAAATTCAGACCGTAACGCACCAGGGCTGCAATGGCCTCGGCTTGAACGCTCTTGGCCGTGGCGGTTTCCACGTCCTTGAGGTAGCGCTTCACGAATCTCAGTGTCCGCCGTCTGATTCTGCGGTGCAGCCAAAAGATGACAACGACAAAGACAACGAAGCCCAAGGTCCAAGCTGCGGCTTCGATAGCGCCTGAAACTCGCGCCTGTTCAGTTCGGTTCAAACGGTAGGCCTCAATAGCCTGTTTGATTGCATTGCCGTGCAGAACGCTGACAACGCTGAGTTCCATCTGGTCCAATTCTGCATCGGCTTCGGTGACGATCGAAACCCGTTCACCATCAACCAGAACCCAGGTGCCGAACTCGGTTTCCTCAAAGCTGATCGTGACCTCGGACGCGTCCGACGCTTCGGCGATTTCTATGATCTTGTCTTGAACTTCTTCGGCACGCTCGGGGGCGGGTAGTGCGCTTGAGCCTCGAACCTGAAACAGAACGTCCCCGTCTATTATAACTGGGGCCATAAAAGTTTCAGATTCTGCAGCTTCTGGCACAGGCGCATCGGTCGGTGACTCTTGTGCCTCGACAGGTTGGCTTAGCCAAAGGGCTGTCGCCATTGCAGTCAGCAAATAACGTAGCAAATGGAAGGGTTTGAATTGCCGTGCCATGTGTCCCCCTTGTTTGGAACTATACCCGGTTTGAACAGTGTTCCTAGGACATATCTGCAACGTTTTGACGGTTCTTATGGTGGCAGGTGTGCGTTCAGGTGGGTCACGCTGCCGCCATTGCTTGCAAACACGCATATCAGCGCATAGGTTCCCGCCAAATTTGCGGAACGGTGCCGCAGGTCAAAGAAAAAGGAATATCCCATGGAAGGTGGCGCAATCGCCCAGTTTCTCCCGCTGATCCTGATCTTCGCGATCATGTATTTCCTGCTGATCCGTCCGCAGCAAAAGAAGATGAAAGAACATCAGGCCATGGTCGAAGCCGTGCGCCGTGGCGATCAAGTCGTCACACAAGGTGGTCTGATCGGCAAGGTGTCGAAGGTCAAGGAAGGCGACAACGAGATCGAGGTCGAGATCGCCGAGGGCGTTAAGGTTCGTGTGGTCAAATCGACCATCGCTCAGGTTCTGAATAAGACCGAACCTGCGAAGTAACTTCGCCTTACAATTCCTTGAAAAGGCAGGGTTATGCTGCAAATTGATACCTGGAAGCGGGTTCTGATCTGGCTGGTCTGTGTGACCGGCCTGCTCTTGGCTCTGCCGAATGCGTTCTACACGCGGGTCGAACAATCCAACGACGCTAAAGCTGCGATAGAGCTTGGCGCGGATACGCCCGAAAATCAGGCCGAAGCGGCGCAGTGGCCGAACTGGCTGCCGTCCTCCTTGGTCAATCTGGGCCTCGATCTGCGGGGCGGTGCGCATCTGCTGGCCGAGGTCAAGGTCGAGGATGTCTACGAATCCCGGATGGAGGCGATGTGGCCCGAAATCCGCGACGCCCTGCGGGATGAGCGTTCCACCGTTGGCACGATCCGCCGTCAGGACTCGAACCCCGATCAGATTCGCGTCCGCATCAGCCAGCCCGAGGGGATGTCTCGTGCATTGGAAACCGTTCGTGGTCTGGCCCGACAGGTTCAGACGCTGACTGGTGTCGGTGCGACTGATATCGAGGCCTTTGCCGATGGCGATACAATCGTTGTGCAGCTCTCCGAGGCGGAGAAGCTGGCCTCGGATGATCGCACCGTTCGTCAATCGCTTGAGATCGTGCGCCGCCGGATTGACGAGGTTGGTACGCGTGAACCCACCATTCAGCGCCAAGGTGCAGACCGTATCCTGATTCAGGTTCCCGGGATCGGAAGTGCAGGCGAGCTGAAAGAGATCATCGGCACGACGGCGCAGCTGACTTTCAACCCGGTTGTCGGTCGTGGCACGGACCCGGATGCCGTTGCAGGCATCGGTGAAGAAGTGGTGCCGTCGATTGACGAAAGCGGTGTGTACTACACGCTTGAATCCTCTCCTGTCGTGACTGGGGAGGAACTGGTTGATGCGCAGCCCTCGTTTGATCAGAACGGGCGTCCCGCCGTCAGTTTCCGGTTCAACACATCGGGCGCGCGCAAATTCGGCGACTACACGCTGGAAAATATCGGCGCACCTTTCGCGATTGTGTTGGATGATGAGGTGATCTCGGCCCCTGTGATCCAAAGCCACATTCCCGGCGGCTCAGGCATCATCACCGGCAACTTCACGGTCGAGGAAAGCACCAATCTCGCCATCCTGCTGCGGGCAGGGGCCTTGCCTGCCGAGCTGGAGTTCCTCGAAGAACGCACCATCGGCCCCGAATTGGGTCAGGACAGCATAGACGCCGGTAAAGTCGCCACTATGGTAGCCTTTGCCGCGGTGCTGGTGTTCATGGCGCTCAGCTACGGTTTGTTTGGCCTTTTCGCCAACATTGCCTTGATCATCAACGTGGGCCTTTTGTTCGGACTGCTGTCGCTGATCGGCGCCACGCTGACCCTGCCGGGCATTGCGGGTATTGTTCTGACGGTCGGTATGGCCGTGGACGCCAACGTGCTGATTTTCGAACGTATCCGAGAGGAACTGAAATCTGCCAAAGGTCCCGCGCGTGCGATTGAGCTGGGCTATGAAAAGGCCCTGTCGGCCATCGCGGATGCCAACGTGACCACCTTCATCACGGCGGTGATCCTGTTTGCCATGGGCAGCGGCCCCGTGCGCGGATTCGCCATCACTCTGGGCCTGGGTATCCTGACCTCGGTCTTCACCGCGATCTTCGTGACGCGCCTGATGGTCGTCATGTGGTTCGAACGCCGCCGTCCGAAAACGATCGAGGTTTGATGATGAGACTGAAACTCGTACCCCAAAGCACCTCGTTCGATTTCTTCAGCCGCTGGAAGCTCTGGCTGGGCATTTCGGCCCTGATGATGGTTGTGGCCTTTGCCTCATTCATGTTGCAGGGTTTGAATTTCGGCATCGACTTCCGGGGCGGCACAACGATCCGTACCGAAAGCACCCAGCCGATTGACGTGGGTGTCTATCGCGACGCAATTGCACCTCTCGAACTGGGCGACGTCTCAATCACTGAGATTTTTGACCCGACCTTCGGACCGGAAGACAACGTTGCAATGATCCGCATTCAGGCACAGGCAGATGCAGAAGCTGTCGAAGCCTCGACCATCACAGCTGTTGAGGGCGCGTTGCAGGCCGTGATCCCCGCTATCCAATTCGTATCGGTGGAGTCGGTTGGCCCCAAAGTCTCGGGCGAGTTGATCCAGACAGCCGTGATCGCCATCGTTTTGGCCATCGGAGCGGTGCTCGTCTATATCTGGCTGCGGTTCGAATGGCAGTTCGCTCTTGGCGCGGTCGCGGCACTTGTGCATGACGTGATCCTGACCATCGGCATCTTCTCCGAGCTTCAAATCCGCTTCGATCTGGCCATCATCGCGGCGCTTCTGACCATCGTGGGTTACTCACTTAATGACACCGTAGTCGTGTTTGACCGGGTGCGTGAAAACCTGCGGAAGTATAAGAAGAAAGACCTCAAAGAGGTTCTTAACATCTCGATCAACGAAACCCTCAGCCGGACGGTGATGACCTCGGTCACGACCCTGCTGGCGCTGATCTCGCTCTACGTGCTGGGCGGTGACGTGATCCGCGGCTTTGTCTTCGCGATGATCTGGGGTGTGATCGTGGGGACCTATTCGTCGGTCTTCGTGGCCTCGACCATCCTGCTGTGGCTGGGCGTCAAGCGCGACTGGTCCAAGCCGTCGAACAACGCAGGCAACCAGTTTGCCAACGTAGATGCCTGAGTTCTTCGGCCAGTCCCCACAGGGTCTGGCCGTTGTCTTATTCGCAGCCTTTCTTGGGGGCGTCGTTCGCGGTTTCTCGGGGTTTGGCACCGCTTTGGTTTTCCTGCCTATCGCCACCCCATATCTCGGCCCGTTCGGAGCGCTGATCGGCCTGACGATCATGGATATCTTTGGCCCCTTGCCGAATCTGCGCCGGGCTTGGAGCGCCGTGAACAAGGGCGATCTGATGCGCCTCCTGCTGGGCTGCGCAGTGGTTCTTCCGCTGGGGCTATGGGTGCTGACGCAGGTCGCGCCCGAGGTTTTCCGCTATGCGGTCAGCGGTCTGGCCCTTGCGATGCTGGCCATTCTGATCCTCGGCCTGCGCTATCACGGTCATGTCAGCCGCATGATGGTCACAGGTATCGGCGGTGCCGCCGGGTTCCTTGGTGGCGTCGCCGGGCTCCCCGGTCCCGCCGTCATCCTGTTCTACATGTCGCGTCCCCTGCCGGTAGAGGTCATTCGCGCGACGATCCTGTTGTTTCTGTTCGGGTTCGACTTCCTGCTACTCGGCTACCTTACTGGCATGGCGCAGGTCACCCTTGCCGCTGCTGGGCTGGGGCTGCTTCTGGCGCTCCCCAACCTGCTGGGCAATTGGCTGGGCGGGTGGCTTTTCCGACCAGACCGAGAACGCCTCTACCGCGCGGCCGCCTATCTGGCGATTGCACTGGCGGCCTTGTCCGGCCTGCCGCTTTGGGGGTAAATACTGCGCATGCGATTGAATGAGATCAACTACACTAACGCCGAACCGGTCGATGGATACGGCCCCGGCTTTTTCCGGATCGGAGGGCGCGTTTATCTAGGCGCCGTGCTGACCGGTCCGACGGGAACGCAGGCATGGGGCGGATACGCAGACGACGCCCCACTGCGAGACCTGTCCGAGATGGTCGACGTCCTGTTCATCGGAACCGGAGCAGAGCTGGCCCACATCCCGCCCGAACTGCGCCAAACTCTCGAATCCGCCGGGATCGGCGTCGAGATCATGAACTCCCCCGCCGCCTGCCGCACCTACAACGTCCTGTTATCCGAAGGTCGCCGCATCGCACTCGCTCTGATCCCGGTCTGACGGGATCCCCTTTATTTGGCCAAAAATATCCCGGGGAGCCGCCATTGATGCGCCATTGGTTCGAGCAACAGAGGCGGCGGGCAGCACCCCTCGCATCCGGACCCACCTAAGCGCAACACCCTAGATCCCTGCGGCAAATCCAACCTTTTGCCTGCGTCCCCAATCGGATAATCGAGTCTCATGACACTATCCGTTTCCGATCTGACCATCACTCGTGGTGGTGTGCCCGTGCTCGAGGGGTTGAGCTTTAAACTCACCTCCGGTCAGGCGCTCATTTTGCGTGGGCCAAACGGAATCGGAAAAACAACGCTGCTCCGCACTCTGGCGGGGCTACAACCTGCCTTGGCAGGAAGGATCGAAGGTGCCGAGGACCAGATCGCCTACGCCTCACATTCCGATGGTTTGAAGCCAACGCTGACGGTGGTCGAAAACCTTGCTTTCTGGGCGTCGGTCTTTGGGACCCATGACATACAGCCCGCACTGGACGCCTTTGCGCTGAATGACCTGTCCGACCGCCATGCGGGCAACCTGTCGGCCGGGCAAAAGCGCAGGCTGGGTCTTGCACGGATGCTGGTCACGGGGCGGCCGATCTGGATGCTGGACGAACCAACCGTTTCGCTCGACAAAAACGCCGTTCAGATGTTCGCTGATGCCGTGCGCGGCCATCTGGGGCAGGGCGGCTCAGCCCTGATCGCCACACATATAGACCTCGGCCTCGACGGAGAGGTTCTGGACGTCGGCCCCCACAAAGCCAAACCGCAACCCATCGACGATTTTGACGGAGGTTTCCTGTGATCGCCCTGTTGCTGCGCGACCTGAAGCTGGCCTTCCGCGCAGGCGGAGGCTTTGGTCTCGGCCTGGCCTTTTTCCTGATCGTCACTGTTCTGGTGCCTTTTGCTGTCGGTCCACAATCGTCGCTACTCTCGACCATCGCGCCGGGAATTCTATGGCTGGGTGCTTTGCTGGCCTGCCTGCTGTCCCTCGACCGCCTTCTGGCTCTGGATTGGGAGGACGGATCGCTGGACCTTCTGGCTACCGCGCCTCTCCCGCTTGAGGCTGTAGTTTCTATCAAAGCTCTGGCGCATTGGATAACCACCGGCCTACCTTTGGTTCTGGCGGCACCGTTTCTGGGCGTCTTGCTGAACCTTCCCGCGCCGGGGTTCTTCTGGCTGGTGATCTCGCTCCTGCTCGGAACGCCCGCCATGAGCGTCATCGGCACCTTCGGCGCAGCCCTGACCGTCGGGCTGAAGCGCGGCGGCCTGCTGTTGTCGCTTCTGGTTCTACCTCTCTACGTCCCAACCCTGATCTTCGGCGCAGAAGTCGCCCGCCGAGGTGCCGTCGGGATGGAGACCCAAACCCCACTTCTGATGCTGGCGGGGATCACGATGGCCACGATCGCTCTGCTTCCATTCGCCAGCGCAGCGGTTCTGCGCATCAATCTGCGGTGAAGCGCCACAACTTTGAGCAAGGTCAATTGAGAATGAACCCGAGTCAGACTAAATAACGGCCATGTCTATCGCAGCCAAAGCCAACGCCCTCTGGGAATATGCCAACCCGCGCAAGTTTCTTGCCACCAGCGAGCGTGTCTTGCCCTTTTTCTGGATCACCTCCGCGGTTTGCATCGTGGTGGGGTTGATCTGGGGCTTCTTCTTCACGCCGGACGACTTCCGGCAGGGCTCGACAGTCAAGATCATCTACTTGCACGTCCCATCGGCCCTGATGGCGATCAATTGCTGGCTGATGATGCTGGTAACGTCGTTGATCTGGCTGGTGCGGCGCCATCACGTCAGCGCTCTGGCCGCGCGAGCCGCCGCACCCGTGGGCATCGTGATGACCCTGATCGCATTGGCGACCGGAGCGATTTGGGGCCAGCCGATGTGGGGTACATGGTGGGCCTGGGATCCGCGCCTGACTTCGTTCCTGATCTTGTTTCTGTTCTATCTCGGCTACGTCGCCTTGTGGGAGGCGATCGAGGATCCAGACACCGCCGCCGACCTGACCTCGGTCCTGTGTCTTGTGGGATCAGTCTTCGCAATCCTCAGCCGCTATGCGGTGAACTTCTGGAATCAGGGGCTGCACCAGGGTGCGTCGGTCATGCGAGCCGGAGCGGTCACGGGAACGGACACCGAAGAGAAAGTTAGCAACGTTTTCTTCTATCCATTGCTGACCTGCATCATTGGCTTCGTTCTGCTGTTCATCGCATTGGTTCTGTATCGCACCGGCACAGAAATCCGCGCGCGTCGGGTCAAAGCGCTGCTGGCACGTGAAAGGGTGGGCGCATGATGCCTGATCTTGGAAAATACGCGGACGCTGTCTTGTCGTCCTACGCTGCTTCGATCCTGCTGCTCGTGGCGCTGGTCGTCTTTAGCGTGATCCGGGGACGCAAAGTGCGGGCCGAGATGGAGAAAATCGAACAAAGGATGTCGCGCAATGGCTAAGATTTCGCCTTTGATGGTCGCCCCGCCTTTGATTTTTGGTGCTTTTGCCGTTCTGGCCGGGATCGGTATGTTCCGAGACGACCCCAACGCTCTTCCATCTGCCCGCGAAGGGCAACCCGCCCCTCCGGTCGTCCTGACCGAGTTTCCGGGCAAAACGCCTTTCGACGACGCGACCCTGCGGGACGGGCAGGTCAAGCTGGTCAACTACTGGGCCAGCTGGTGTGCCCCCTGTCGCGCAGAGCATCCAAACCTTGAGGCGCTGTCGAACGAAGGCATCCCGGTCTACGGCGTCAACTACAAAGACAAGTTGGACAATGCGCAAAGCTTTCTGACTGAATTGGGCGATCCCTATACCGGCATCGGTCGCGACGAGCAGGGCCGCATGGCTTTGGATTGGGGGCTTTACGGCGTTCCCGAAACCTATGTGATCGACGGGGAAGGCACCGTGGTCCTGCGTTTCGCCGGTCCGATCACCCAACGTGTGATCGAAAGCACGATCCGCCCGGCGCTTGAAAAAGCGGCTGGCGGTTAGAGCCTGTAGCCACCGGTCACAGCCAAGGTCTCACCCGTGATGAACGCGGCGTCGTCTGACGCCAAGAACCTTACGGCCTTCGCGATATCCTCGGGCCTCCCGATCCGCCCTATGGCCGTGTTCTCGACGAACAAAGCGGTCAAGTCTTCGGTGCGTGGGTCTTCGGGGATGTTAATCGCCCCCGGTGCCACAGCATTAACCCGGATACCCTGAGGCCCAAGTTCCTTTGCCATCCCGCGTGTCCACAGGTTGAGGGCCGCCTTGCTTGCCCCATAAATCACCGCGTCTTTCGGTGGCAAAACGGCGTTCATCGAGGAAATGCTGACAATCGCCGCGCCCGGTTTCAAATGGGGTATGGCAGCCGCCAGCAAAGCAGCAGGGGTCAGCAGATTCAAATCCAAAATGGCGCGATGATCTTCCTGGTCAAAAATCTCTTTCGGAGTGGACCTGACCAAACCCGCATTGTTCACGATCACGTCCAGCCGACCGAATCGTTCGACAACGTGGCGTATGACTGCCTCAGGCTGTCCGTCCTGCGTCAGATCGGACCGTATCGGTTGCAAACCTTTCTCTTCCAACACCGGATCGGGCTCAGTGGACAGCCATGTGAAAGCAACACGATAATCGCGCCGCAGATCCTCAACAATCGCGCGCCCAATCCCCCGCGCGCCACCCGTTACCAAAGCCACTTTATCCATACCAACCTCCTGCGCACGGTTGATAGTCCACTCAGGACACAATCAACTTCTTCTGTTCAAAAATACCTCGGAGCGCGAGGCAGAGCCTCGCATAAAAAAGGACGCCGACCGGCGTCCTTCCCAGTCTGTGGATCAACACCACATCAACCCGCCTTCGCGAGATTGCGCAACACATAGTGCAGAACACCGCCGTTCTCGATGTATTCGATCTCAGGAGCTGTATCTATGCGGCATTTCAGGGTGATGGTCTTCTCTGTCCCGTCGCCATAGGTGATGGTGCAGGGTACCTCCTGCAGCGGTTCAATCGTGTCCAGACCGTGGATCGAGACCGTCTCATCCCCCTTCAACCCAAGCGTTTTGCGGGTATCACCACCGGTGAATTCGAACGGAATCACGCCCATGCCCACCAGGTTTGAACGGTGGATGCGCTCAAAACTTTCTGCAATCACGGCTTTGACACCCAGCAGAGCAGTCCCCTTCGCGGCCCAGTCACGGGACGAGCCCGCGCCATATTGTTCACCTCCGAAAACGACCAGAGGGGTGCCATTTGCCTGATACGCCATCGACGCGTCGTAGATCGAGGTCTGCGCGCCATCCGGCCCCTTGGTGTAGCCACCTTCGACCCCGTCCAGCATCTCGTTCTTGATGCGGATATTGGCGAAAGTGCCGCGCATCATGACCTCGTGGTTGCCCCGGCGTGAGCCGTAGGAGTTGAACTCACGCGGTTGCACCTGACGTTCGATCAGATACTGACCGGCGGGCGAGGTCGTGGCGAACGAACCAGCGGGTGAGATATGGTCGGTCGTGACCATATCGCCCAGGATCGCCAGCACCTTGGCCCCTTCGATATTCGAGATCGTGCCTGGCTCGGCCCCCATGCCCTGAAAATAGGGCGGGTTCTGGATATAGGTCGAGGTCGGTGGCCAGTCATAGGTTTCCTGCTGTGGAACCTCGACCTCACGCCATTTCTCATCCCCTTTGAAGACGTCGGCATATTTAGACTGGAACGCCTCGCGGGTGACGGTTGCCTCGACCAATTCCGCGATTTCGCTCTGGCTGGGCCAGATGTCCTTCATGAAGACATCATTGCCGTCCCGATCCTGACCGATGGGTTCGGATGTAAGGTCGATATCCATCGTTCCTGCCAGCGCATACACAACGACCAGAGGCGGCGAGGCCAGATAGTTGGCGCGCACATCCGGTGAGATCCGACCTTCGAAGTTGCGGTTGCCCGACAGAACCGAGGTGGCAACAAGATCGCCCTCGGAAATCGCCTCGCTGATTTCTCGCTGGATCGGACCCGAGTTGCCGATACAGGTGGTGCAGCCATAGCCCACAAGGTTGAACCCGATCTTGTCCAGATCGTCTTGCAGACCCGCGGCCTCAAGATAGGCGGAAACCACCTGCGATCCCGGTGCGAGCGAGGTCTTGACCCATGGCTTGCGGTCCAGACCCAGCGCGGCGGCTTTGCGGGCAACCAGACCCGCTCCGATCATCACATAGGGGTTCGAGGTGTTGGTGCAGGAGGTGATCGAGGCGATCACGACCTTGCCCGATTCCATACCGTAGTTCTCGCCTTTGACTTCGACCTGCTTGCCCATCGGGCGCTTGAAGGTCTTCTCCATCTCGTTCAGGAACGCGGCCTTCGCTTCGGTCAGCGCCACATAGTCCTGCGGACGTTTCGGCCCCGAGATAGCTGGAACGATGGTGCCCATATCCAGCGACAGGGTGTCGGTATAGATCGGCGCGTAGTTCTCATCACGCCACAGCCCGTTTTCCTTGGCATAGGCTTCGACCAGCGCAAGACGGTCTTCGTCGCGCCCGGTATTGCGCATGTAGCGCAGGGTTTCGCCGTCGATTGGGAAGAAGCCGCAGGTTGCGCCATATTCGGGGGCCATGTTGGCGATCGTGGCACGGTCGGCCAAAGGAAGACGATCCAAACCTTCGCCGTAGAATTCGACGAATTTACCAACCACGCCCTTTTCACGCAGCATCTCGACGACTTTCAGCACAAGGTCAGTGCCGGTAGTGCCCTCGACCATCGCGCCGGTCAGTTCAAAGCCTACAACCTCGGGGATCAACATCGAGATCGGCTGGCCGAGCATCGCTGCCTCTGCCTCAATCCCGCCGACGCCCCATCCCAGAACGGCCATGCCGTTGACCATGGTGGTGTGGCTGTCTGTACCGACAAGGGTGTCGGGATAGGCGACCTCTTCGCCGTTCTGATCAGTATCCGTCCAAACGGTTTGGGCCAAATATTCTAGGTTCACCTGATGGCAGATGCCGGTGCCAGGCGGAACGACGCGGAAGTTGTTGAAGGCGTTCTGACCCCATTTCAGGAACTGGTAGCGCTCCATATTGCGCTCGTATTCGCGGTCCACATTCATCTGGAACGCACGAGGGTTGCCGAACTCGTCAATCATGACCGAGTGGTCGATGACCAGATCCACCGGGTTTAGCGGATTGATTTTTTGCGCATCTCCGCCCAAAGCTTTGATCCCATCGCGCATCGCCGCCAGATCAACCACGGCAGGCACACCGGTGAAATCCTGCATCAGCACGCGGGCAGGGCGATAGGCGATCTCACGCGGGTTCTTGCCCCCGTTTTCGCCCCATTCCGCAAAAGCCTTGATGTCGTCGACAGAGACAGAGAATCCGTCATCTTCGAACCGAAGCATATTTTCCAGCACCACTTTCAACGCGGCGGGCAGCTTGGAGAAATCTCCCAGACCGGCCTCCTGAGCGGCGGGGATGGAGTAATAGGAAATGGTTTTGCCATTCACGCTCAGGCTGCGGCGTGTATTGGCGGTATCCTGTCCGGTTTTGATAGGCATCCTGTGGCCTCCCTCTCAAATAACTTGGAAAATGGGATTCGCTGCGGTTTATCTTGATCACGTTTGTCCGGGGTTCAAGCGTCAGTTAGTGACAAATCGAAAGTGTATACTGTGGTATGCAGATTCAAGGGCAGGAGGTCGCCTCGTCTCAAGAAACCTTGATTGGAGCTTGAAGAGCAAAACGTTTATCCGTTTTGCAAGATTTTCAAGCCGAGGGGACTCATGTTCAAATCCGCCCTAGCAGCCGCCATTCTATCCGCCTGTGCCGCCCTTTCTGTATCGGCGCAAGAGGATCCGGTTGTGATCGAGTTGTTTACCTCGCAAGGGTGTTCGTCCTGCCCCCCGGCGGATCGGCTTTTGCACGATCTGATCAAGCGCGACGATGTGATCGGGCTGGCGTTGCATGTGGACTATTGGGATTACATCGGCTGGAAGGACGAATACGCCATTCCTGATCATACGTCGCGGCAACGGGCTTATGCTCGCAATGGTGGCCGGTCGATGATCTACACGCCACAGATGGTGATCAACGGACAGAATGATGTGGTTGGCGCGAAGGCGCAGGAATTGGATCGGCTGATAAAAGCGCATCTGATCGCCGCGCCCACAGCCGAAGTCGAAGCCGAGCGTTCGGGGCAAGAGGTGACGGTGCGCGTGAGGCCGATCGACTTGCCAGCTGGGGATACCTACGACGTGCGGATCGTACAGTACACGCCGCTGCGTCATGCCTCGATCCGGCGTGGAGAGCTCGCGGGCCATGACCTCGATTATGCCAATGTGGTGGAAAGCTGGCAGATGGCTGGGCGCTGGGACGGTGTCAATGAGCAGGCGTTTTCAGCGCAGTTGGACACGGACCTGCCAGCGGTTGTTTTGGTACAGCGGGCAGGTCACGGGCCAATCATCGCGGCCGCGCATGTGAAGTGATCAGGGCATATCTTCGGGCTGAACACCCAGCCCGTTCCAGGCCTTCCAGCGGCGGTGAATCCAGAACCATTGACCCATATGCTGGCGCACCATTTGTTCCAGATCGTCGTTGATAAGCTGCGTCATGGTTCTGGGGTCGGAATGTGGCACCGGGTCGTGTAACACAATTTCGAAATCCAGACCATTGGGTTGGCGTACTGCATAGCAGGGGATCATGACCGCATTGAACTTCATCGCAAGTTCGGCATTCAGCAGGGATGTGACGGCGGGTTTGCCAAAGAACATTAACTCCTCCCCGCCATGAACGTGCAGGTCCGAGACGATTGCGATCATTTCACCGCCTTTGAGGGAGCGCACCATCTCAACCATCCCACGCCGGCCTTGTTCGAACATGGGTGAGCCGGTTTTGTAGAAGGCTTTGACATAGGCCTCGTTGAAATACGGGTTGGCCATGCGACGGAATAGGCAACCTATTGGGCGCCCGCTGCGGGCCTGCAGCGCGATTCGCGCTGCCAAGTAGTGCCCGAAATGCGCTGCGATGATCATGACCGGTCGCCCCTCGGCGGCAGCGGCATCAAAAGCAGCCACACCGGGGCCGGATGTCTTGGCGTTGCGTTGGCGCGCCGTGAACCCTTCGGGCGAGAAGTGTTCCATCATGGCCCGGCCTGCATTGTCCGAGACCTCAGCCGATATACGGTTAATGTCACGATCTGAAAGCTCAGGGCAGGTCAATTTCAGGTTGTCTCGGACCCGTTTGCGAAACCCCACCAGCGGGGCCAATCCGCGCACCAAGGTCCCCATCGCCGCGATGCGGGTTCCATAGGGTAGCAACCGCATGCCGCCGATCACGCCCTTCAGGAACAGACTGGCGACATAGTATTTCCCAAGCTCAAACCGGCTGAGCTCTGACTTTTCGACAGGCATGGAGGTGTCTCACGGCGTGTTGCATATTGCTGGGTCAGACATACAGGCCCGGCCCGGCAAGCTCAAGCACTCAGCCGGTTGAGGTTAGTCTTCGTCTTCCTCTGGCTCGATCAATGTCAGGGTACCGTCGTCCACCAACGTGCGGATGGCCCCTACGATCTCGGTCATGGCCTCTTCGGCCTCGAACTGTTTGACGCGCCCGCGTTCGGCCATTTCCTCGCGCAGATTATCCGCCATACGGGCAGAGATGTTGGACAGGATGAACTCGACCGAGGCCTTGTCATCATCGGCGGCGGCTCCAACCAGTGCGGTGACAAGGCTGGTTTGTTCGACTCCGCGCAGAATGGTGGGCACATCGCGCGTGGCGATACGGGCCGGGATATGCGCGAAGGTGAAGATGGATTGACGCACGATATCCGCGAATTCAGCGTCCTCTTCGTTCAGGGCCGTCAGCAAACCATCTCGGGTCGAGGTCGCCGATTGGTTCAGGATCGCCCCCACACGCGCACCGGGGCCATCGGAAAACGCCTGCGATGGGCGTTGATCCAGTTGAGCAGCCAGCGACCAACCGATCCGTTCCACCGCTTCGGGGGTCACATTGGCTGTTTTGGAGATCGCATAGGTGATGCGTCGCGCAATGGGGCCGGGCAGGTGCCCCAGCAATTGCGCCGCTTTGGCCGTGTCGAGCTTGGATAGCATCACGGCGGCCACCTCGGTGCTTTCTGCCTGCGCCATCTGAGCCAGATCTTCGGCTGAAACGTCTAGCAGTCGTTGCCACGGATCGCCGATCTGGCGCACGCCAGCGATCTTGCGCAATCGTGCCGCAGTGGCGGGGGCAATCTTTCCGTTCACCGCATCCAGTGCGCCAGCGAGGCCATGGGGGAAGGAGAGGCCAACGCTATCCAGCGCATCGCCAAATTCCTGCGCCACTGCATCCAATGTCACACGGTCCACAAGGCCCATCTGACCCAGTTGATGCGTGAGTGTTTCCTGCAATTCGTCGGGCAGTTCCTCCAGCGGAATATCCGCCCCTTCGTTCAGCAACAGACGCACCACGATAGCGGCCTTTTGGCGATTGCTAAGTGTGCGTGAGACGACGCGAGGCGCGTCGTCCGCCTGACCTGCGCCCGAGGGCTGAGCCCCCGGTGCCACCTGAACCAAAGTCTTCATGTCCTGCATCTGCCTGTGGTGCCAAAGTTGCGTTCCACAGGCAGGTTAGCGGGAATCAGGTAAAGAAAGGCTGAACCTCAGTAGTTGTAGGTCAGCCCGGTCTTGATGGCCTCGCGCAGAGACGCCTCGGCCCAGGTGCCTTCGCCGCCACGGGCCTTGATTTCGCGCCATTGCGCAATGGCCAGATCAGTTTTCCCTTCGGAAACAAAACCCTGAGCCATATAGCTGCGTGCCAAAAGGTTGTCGGGGTTTGTTGCGATGGCCTGTTCGTAATAGGCATTCGCTAGCTCAATGTTGCCCATCTTGCGGTGCGTGAAGCCCCAGTAGGTCAGAACGCGGTCATCGTTTTGATCGCTCATGACGCGCAGGATGTTCTGGGCGTTTTCCAATTGACCATCATAAGCCAGCTCACGCACGGCCTCATAGAGGTCCTCATCGGTGAAATTCGTCGCGCTCGGTTTGACGCAGCGCCCGCGGTCTTCGCTCCAGACCCGACCGAACAGGCATTTTTTTGTCGTGTTGGTGGGCTTGGGGGGATTGGCACCGCCGCCACCGGCCGCGTGGGCTACTATGGGGGAAAAGGCGAAAGAGGTCAGTGCAATCGCGGATGCAAGAAGAATGCGCATAGTTTTAACTCCGTGGTCAGGTCTGCTCATTGAAATCATAGTGTGATCTTCAAAAAAGCTAACACCGGAGCTTTTCGATTTATTCACAAAGCAGACAGAATTTTTGTTCACGAAGTGCGTTATGATGCAAAAAGCGCCCGGTCGATGAGGGGCCGGGCGCTTTTCTGGGATGGTTTATTCGCCGAAGACGCGCTCGAAAATCGTGTCGACATGCTTGGTGTGGTAGCCCAGATCGAATTTCTCTTCGATCTCGTCCACGCTGAGGGCGGCGGTTACCTCGGCATCGCCCAGAAGTTCGGTTTTGAAGTCCTTGCCTTCTTCCCAAACCTTCATCGCGTTGCGCTGAACCAAACGGTAGGCGTCTTCACGGCTGACACCGGCTTGGGTCAGAGCCAGGAGCACGCGCTGGCTCATAACCAGACCGCGGAACTTGTTCATGTTGGCCAGCATGTTTTCTGGATACACGACCAGCTTGTCGACCACGCTGGTCAGACGCGACAGCGCGAAGTCCAGAGTGACGGTGGTATCAGGGCCGATGTTCCGCTCGACCGACGAATGCGAGATGTCACGTTCATGCCACAGGGCCACGTTCTCCATCGCGGGTACGACGGCCATACGGACCAGACGGGCGAGACCGGTCAGGTTTTCTGTCAGAACCGGGTTGCGCTTGTGCGGCATCGCCGAGGAGCCCTTTTGGCCTTTCGAGAAGAACTCTTCGGCTTCCAGAACCTCGGTCCGCTGCATGTGACGGATTTCGATGGCGATGTTCTCGATACTGCTGGCGATGACGCCCAGAGTGGCAAAGAAGGCCGCGTGGCGGTCGCGCGGGATGACCTGGGTGCTGATCGGCTCGGGCACCAGACCCAACTGGTCGCACACATGCTCTTCAACGCGTGGGTCGATGTTTGCAAAGGTGCCAACAGCGCCGCTGATCGCGCCGGTGGCGATTTCGGCGCGCGCGTCACGCATACGAGACAGGTTGCGATCCATCTCGGCGTAGAAGCGGGCAAAGGTCAGGCCCATCGTTGTAGGCTCGGCGTGGATGCCGTGGCTCCGGCCGATGCGAACCGTGTCTTTGTGTTCGATGGCACGGCGCTTCAGAGCAGCCAGCAACCCCTCGAGGTCTGCGATCAGAATATCGGCGGCGCGGGTCAGCTGCACGTTGAAGCAGGTATCCAGAACATCTGAGCTGGTCATGCCCTGATGAACAAAGCGGGCCTCTTCGCTGCCCACATGCTCGGCCAGGTGAGTCAGGAATGCGATAACGTCGTGCTTTGTGACGGCCTCAATCTCGTCAATGCGTGCCACGTCGAATTCCACGTCTTTGGCTTTCCACACCGCGTCGGCGTTCTCACGCGGGATCACGCCCAGATCAGCCATCGCTTCGCAGGCATGCGCCTCAATCTCGTACCAGATACGGAACTTGGTTTCGGGCGACCAGATGGCAACCATCTCGGGGCGGGAATAACGAGGAATCATTGGCAGCAGGACCTTATTGTGATTTGGCAGAGAGCGATGCGGCGGGGTTTAACGCCGCAGGCCTATGGGAACAAGGCATGAGTGCCCGATTGCGGCGATCTGGCCGGGATAGTGGAAATGACGACTGCACCGACAACATTGACCGATTTCGAAGGGCGTTGGCGCCTGACGCGCACGATCCACGATGCGCGGGCCGGGCAGGTCGTGCAGGCTGAGGGAGAGGCCCTGTTGCAGCGATCCGAGGACGGGCTGATCTACACCGAAGAGGTGACGCTCAACATCCCCGGACAGCCTCCAATGAAAGGAACCCGCAAATATTTATGGCGCGACGGCGGACATCGCGTGTTGATCCATTTCGACGACGGGCGGTTTTTCCATGCCTTAACACTGGGCGAGCATAACGCCTCGGACCACCATGATTGTGCGCCTGACAGTTACGATGCCGTCTATGATTTCAACGACTGGCCCCGTTGGTCGGTGCAATGGACGGTGAATGGGCCGCGAAAATCCTACGAAATGACCACAGACTATGCTGCGATAGCGTAATCATGTTGCAGTTTGAGCGCTGACAAGGCATTGCTGGTGCAGAAATCTTGGTCCGAATTGGGAGAAGTTAAGATGAATGTAAACGTTCTGGCCAATGCGTTTGGCCCGCGTGAAGGGACTGCACTGCTTGTAAAGCAGGTTGCACTGGTCGCTCTGGGCATCGTGGCCCTGGCGGTTGCCGCGAAAATCAAAGTGCCGATGTGGCCTGTTCCGATCACCATGGGCACCTTTGCCGTCCTGACCATCGGCACCACCTATGGCGCACGTCTGGGTCTGATCACCATGTTTGGTTACCTGCTGGTCGGCGCGCTGGGCTTTGATGTGTTCGCAGGCTCCTCGGCCGAGAAGCTCGGTCTGACCTATATGATGGGCGGCACCGGCGGCTATCTGGTCGGCTACCTGATGGCGACCGTTCTGCTGGGCGCTCTGGCCGCGCGCGGCTGGGACCGCTCGGTAACCAAACTGGCACTGGCGCTGTTGCTGGCCAACGTTCTGATCTACGTACCGGGCCTGCTGTGGCTGGGTCAGCTCTACGGTTGGGACAAGCCGATCCTGGAATGGGGCCTGACGCCGTTCCTGCTGGGCGATGCAATCAAGCTGGGTCTGGCAGCCTTGCTGATCCCCGCCGTTTGGAAACTGGTCGGCGACGCGCGCGGCTAAGCGCCTCAACCTGCTGAAATTCTAACCCGCGCCCCGAGATCCGAGGCGCGGGTTTTTTCTTTTCTAGGCAAGGGGGTTCTGGACAAGACCAGCCGCGACGGGTCAATCTGCGATCAGTGAAATAATTAGGCAATTGAGATATGCGTATTCGTTTAAAGACGGCTATGGCGGCCTGCGCGGCACTTTGGGTCGGGGCGGCTGTGCCAGCTGCCGCAGATACTCCGGTGACGTATACCGACGCCGGGCGTGCGCTCTTCAGCTTTGCGGTGCCGGATTTCTGGGTGCTGCGGACAGGCGGGCCACGCGACATTGAAGACACCGAGCTGGGCGACCCCCGCGCGGTGGCGCGTGTGATAGGGTTCAAGCCGGTCACGGATGACTCGGTCTGGATGGGCTTTGTCTCGCCGGCCGGAGTTACCAGCATTCAGGACGGGTTGCGGTACCTGGATGATATCGACAAGTTTCTGGTGAATGATCCCACGGTTACCAGCACCAGCAACATTCGGATTGCAGGACTGCCTGCCAAGGTGATCCGGGGCACCGGCACGCGAGACGGAGGCGTGAGTTTCACTGCCACCATTATTGATCTGCCCCGTGGGCGCGTTGCGATTGCCGTGACAATCCTGCGGAATGGGGCCGATCCTGCCTATGTGGATGATCTGAACGCCGTGTTCGCGTCTTTCCGGTCTTTGCAATAGGGGGCTCAAATGGCACGTAAACTGATGAAGCGATCCGTTCTTGTGTTGGGTCTGGGGATTTCAAGCCTGACTCTGGCGGCCTGTGATGGCGTCAGCGTGGGGGTAGGGGTCGGATATGGTTATGATCCCTTCTACGACTCGATGCTGTGGAACGATTACTATCACGACGTGGATGTGGATATCGATATCGACCGTCCGGACAGGCCGGACCGACCGCCGGTCAATAGACCTCCGGCACGTCCGACGCCGCCGATCGCAAAGCCTCCGGCGCGGCCGCGTCCTCCGGTTGCGCGGCCGCCAGCAGCACGGCCTCCGATCCATCGGCCCGCGCCTCGTCGGGGCTGAGAATCGTCAGGCTCAGGGTAGGAGTTCGGTCGTGATATGTGCCGAACCCTCCAACGTGCGATGCACCGGGCATTTGTCGGCGATTTCCAGAAGACGGTCGCGCTGGGCCTGATCCAGAGGCCCCTCAAGCCGAATCTTGCGGCGGAACAGGTCGACCTTGGCGTCCCCGTTCAGCCCGGCATCCTGCGCGTGGACTTTGTTGTGGCACACATCAACCGACACGCTGGTCAGCGGCCACTTCTTGCGGCGCGCATACATGCGGATCGTCATCGACGTACAAGCCCCAAGCCCAGACGAGACAAAGCCGTAGGGCGACATACCCCGATCCGTGCCGCCATATGAGGCGGGCTCATCCGCGACGACATGATGGCGCGGCCCGGCCTGGATATCCTGCAGGAAGCCATTGGGATCGGCCTCGGTCACCCGGACAACACCTTCGGGTGCGCCGGGAGGCGGCGCTGGCGGGCGGAGGTCGATATAGCGCGAAACCCATGCTGAAATGACGTCAGCGGCATATTCGGCGTCTTTGGCCCGCGTGATCAGGTGATCGGCATCGTCGAGTGTCACGAAGCTCTTGGGGTGTTTGGCGGCCAAAAAGAGCGTGCTGGCATTGTCGATGCTCACCGTTTCATCCCGCGGCGCGTGCAAGATCAAAAGTGCGGCCTTGAGGTCGGCAACCGAGGGGGTCAGCGCAGCCTCCGAAATATCATCGACAAAGGCCTTGCCAATGCGGAAGGGGCGACCGCCCAGGGAAACCTCGGCGCTGCCCTCTTGTTCGATCTCGGGCAGGGCCTGTTCGAAATGGTGCGAGACGTGCCCCGGATCGGCTGGCGCCCCAAGCGTTACCACCGCCTTGACCGAAAGAATGCCCACGCGCGCGCGCAGCACTGCAGCGCCCCCGAGGGAATGCCCGATCAGCAGCGTAGGGGCCATGTCTCGGCCGGCAAGGTAGTGCGCGGCCGCGATCAGGTCTTCGACATTCGAGGTGAAGGTTGTGTTTGCGAACTCGCCCTCGGAATGACCCAGCCCTGTGAAATCAAAACGCAAAACGGCAATGCCCATTGCCGCCAAACGGGCCGAGATCCGACGCGCGGCAGGAATGTCCTTAGAGCAGGTGAAGCAATGCGCAAACAGAGCGGTCGCCAGGACGGGTCCTTCCGGCACGTCGAGTCGCGCGGCCAGACGGCCGCCGTCGTGACCGGCAAAAGTGATGCGTTCGGTGGGCATGGCAGTTCCTTGGATTTCGGTATGGGATCAATAGTGTGCAGTTGTGCCGGATGTCTCAACCCCATTGTAGGAAGCGTCACGGGAAGGTGAGCAAAATCCAGTGAATATTTCGGTATTCAAGAAATGTGATGATGCACACATCAAATATTCGTTTTCATAATTGATCTCCTCCCCCCATTTTGCAGTTGTCACACCAAGCAAGACAAGGAGACCGAGATGACACATACGGCATGCGCCCCTCGCCAGCATAACCTTCGCGCTGATCTGCTGATCCTTATCGCGCTCAGCGGGGTATTGGGCTTTTCACTGGGTCAGAATTGGGAAAGGGCGACCCCGACCAGTGTCGAAGCCGCCCTTCCATCCGAGGATTGGCACGGGAATGTCCGGCGCTCGACCTGGCCGGACTGAGTGCTTATTCCAGCCCCATCAAGCGGGCATCAAACGGGTATTTGGTCAGATTCTCATAGCCGTCTTCGGTGATCAGAACCTGATCTTCCAACTTGATCGAAAAGTCCCCACCGACCTCACCAACAGCGGCCTCGACGCACAGGACCATGCCAGGTTCGAGCGCGTAGTCATAGGCGCCCGCGACCGCTTTGTCCGGGTAAGCGACCAGCGGCCATTCATCGCACAGACCGACGCCATGCATCAGGCAGCCGTATTTCTGGGCCTGGAACTTATCGTCGAGTTTGTGCGCATTTGCGGTAAGCTCAGGGATCATGACGCCGGGTTTGAGCATTTCCATGTTGGTCATGATATGCTCATGCGCGTGCTGCATGGCATAGACCATGTCCGGGCGCGGCTTCTGGTCACCGATCCACCATGTGCGTGAGATATCGATGCAGATCCCGTATGAACCGACCAGATCAGTATCAAAGGCGATGATCTCGTTCTGTTGCGTGATGCGTGGGCCGCACTCCTGGAACCACGGGTTGGTGCGTTGGCCCGAGGCCAGCAGGCGGGTTTCAATCCATTCGCCACCGCGGCGGATGTTCTCGGCGTGCAAAACTGCCCAGATGTCATCTTCCGAAGTCTTGCCATCCCCAACATTGGCGCGGGCGAATTTCTCCATCTCGGCCACGGCGGTTTCGCAGGCGTGGCTGGCGCAGCGCATGGCCAGAATCTCATCCGGGCCTTTGATGGCGCGGGTTTTCTCGGTCAGTTCTTCGCCTTCCATCACCTCGAAGCCCTGCGCCTCAAGCGCGCGCAGACCGTGCAACATGATCTTGTCGACGGCCAGACGCTTGTTGCCGCCGCTATGTTCCTCGATCAGGATCCGCACCTCGTTCGAGAACACATCCGCCGCGACATCCACCTTGTCGCCTCGGTCGAAATAGAACAGGTCCGCGCCCGAGCGCTGCTCGCGCACCAGCGGGTTGAATTCGGACAGGAAGGGTGAGTTCTTGTAGTCCCAGATCACCATATACCCGTCAGCGCACAGCAGAACGGCGCGGAATGGGTTGTGGGTGTTCCACAGCTGCATGTTCGTGCTGTCGGTTGCATAGCGGATATTGAGCGGGTCAAAAATCAGCAGCCCGCCATAGCCACGATCCACGACGGCTTGGGTCAGACGCTTCCAGCGATGCTCGCGCATACGCTCGAGGTTGGGCAGGGCCAGCCCGGCTACGGCCCATTCCTCGAAGGCAAGCTGGGTGGGCCCGATTTCGATTCGGTCATTGTCATTCGGCGTACCATCGCCGAGCGTTGCGCCTCGGGTCGGGTCGATTTTACGCGTATCGCGGTAATGCTGGTTCATGACTGGCCTCTGCTGGTTCACCCGAGAGGTATCAAACTTCGGTCTGGGGTGTCCCAGAAGAATACGACGGATTCTTGGTCGCTTTTTTACCGACAGTCGGTCAGGCTGATGATAAGTGGATGGCATGGTTGCCATTTTACAGTCCAGTATCCCATACGATCCGAGCCAAACCCGTGCCTTGCCAGGCATTCAGCCCACCGATATGTCGGAATGGTTGCATCAGGACGATGCATTCGCCGCGCAGATGGCGCACCGCGCTACCCTGTTGAAAAACCAGCGGGACGATGTTCTGGCCCTGTCCCCCGAGGCGGAGCCAGCCGCGCAGGAGTTGCAACAGCTTGTGCTGCGTCAAACCTACCCAGAGGCGACTGACTGCGCTTTGCGTTTGGATGGCGTTCGCGTGCCGATTGATTTTGCAAACCCGTTGGATACGCTGTGCAATCTGGTGCAAGAGGATTTCTGCATCCTCCAGAAGCACGGGGATGAGCATGTTCTGACCGGTGCGATCTTGTGCTTTCCGGCCAGTTGGCTCTTGCGTGAAAAGTTCATGCGGCCGTTGGTTGGAATTCATGTGCCCGTGGACAGCTATGATGACAATATTGCCCGTCGCGTGCAGCGTCTGTTTGACGGGATACAGCCGGGGCGACCGCTCTGGCGGTTCAATGCCCTCTGGTATGACGACCCCGAGTTGCACCAGCCCCGTAGCGCCAGCGATCGGCGTGCAATCCGAGATCATGGTCGCGCCCCATATTTGCGTAGCGAACGTCAGACCCTTCTGCGCCTGCCGGAAACGCGCGCAGTGGTGTTTTCGATCCATACCTATGTTTTGGCAGCAAACCAGATGCCAGAAATGGAAAACCCCGCCTGATGGCGGGGCCTCCAAGGAGGGTCTTCGGTAATAAGGTTACATGCCAAGCACGGTGGCGACATCGGCAAATGCATTGCTGGTGTTCAGCGCTACGATCGCAATGGTAAAGACCAGAACTTGCGTGTTCAGGCGGAAATCCTCACCTCGGATCAGGTTGACCGCAGCCATCGACACAGCAATCGGAGCGGACATGCTGGCGACGACACCCGTCAGGCACCAGCTGCTCAGCCGTAGGGCGTCGCTGGGATGATCGGAATTGTCCTCTTGTTGATCAGGAGTGGCATGCGCCACCGGGTCACCTTCGGTGCGAAAGGCGATGCTCAGCAATTGCTCATCGGTCAGTTGGATGGGGCGGGGGGTAGGTTTGGCAATCTCGGACTCTTCGGGTTCTGGAAAGTTCAAACCTGCAAACTGTCCGCTGACCGACTGAAAGATCTGTTTGCGATTTCTGGGTTTGGTCGGTGCGAGCGTGTCAAAGGCGCTCATGAACTGCTCGACTGTCAGAACCGTATGAGGCGACAGCCATTCCACCCGCTGGGATGAGCAGATGTCGACCATGCGATACAGGATAACCACCAGCATCAACTCCGAGATTTCGGAATCATCCAGCAAGGGGGACACTGGGGAGATGTTGATAACCAAACGGTTGCGAGGACGCGACGCAGACGGCCTGACCAAGGTCCTAAGGCCGGCGGCACGGTCCAGACGCTCATGCCGGTCGTCGGGCTGCAGGTCCTCGGTCTCGAGCGTCAACCGCACGAGATACTGGCTGCAGACGATGCTCGCCTCAGTGTTGCTCAGCAGGGCCTTGCGCTCAACGAGGTGGCCGTAATCTTCCAAGGTCGCGGCGACAATAGTTCCGAAACGCTCGACCGCGCCGTCGGTGTCGCCTGCAAACTGCAAGCCGCCATGATAGCTGTGCTTTTTGGTCACTGCGCATTCCTTTGCCGCAAGTCGTCTTGGGCATCATTCTAAAGCGCGATGTGGGGCAGAATTTGACGAAATTGCAAAAAAATCGAAATTCAGATGGATTGACTACGCTTTGGAAACCAAGCGATTGAGGCTTTTTCCGTGCAACTATGGCGATATTGTGGCTGAACTGTGAGGGGTGCGCGGCGGGATCGCGGCCACGCTATCCATCGATTCGGGCAGCCATTATCGCGATAGATTGCTGGTAGACCGAGGCGGCGTTCCACTGTTGGATAACCTTGAAATTTGGTTGCCCCGGCTGGTAGCCGCGACCGGGTTTCCAGCCCTTCTTGCGCAGAAAATTGGCGGTTGAGGCCAGCGCATCCGTCATGTTGTAGAAATCCACACGCCGGTCCCCTGTGGCGTCGACACCGTAGGTCAGCGCGTTGCCGGGCAGAAACTGAGTATGGCCCAACTCGCCATGTTTTGCCCCTTTTGTCGCCATGGTGATACTACCCTGATCGACCAGCTTCAGTGCCCCAATTGCGTGGGGAATAAAGAACTCAGATCGGCGACAATCATACGCCAGAGTAGTTATTGCTGACACAACCTGACTTTCGCCCATAAAACCCCCAAAGCCGGTTTCCATACCGTGAATGGCGATCAGAACTCCAGCGGGAACTCCATATTGGCGTTCCAACGCGGCGTAGAATTCCGGGTTTCTGGCCTTCCGTTTGCGTCCCTGCGCAACAATGGTGTCGGCCCCGCGCACACGCATGAATTTATCCAGCGAGTATTTGAAGCTTTTCTGGTTTCGATCCGCGGCAATGGTTCCGGTCGCATATTGCGTCTGTGCAAGGGCTTGCAGGCCCTTCTTCTTCACCCCGGATTTCTTGGCCTGCTTGGCGAAATCGGCTTTCCAGGCCTCGAACCCGGCACTGGTGTTCCCACAGGGGGCCGCGAGACCAAGCGTAGGTGCAGATAGGGCGAGCGTCAGGGTTAGAATGCGCAACATCAGGTCAATTCCCTCATACAATCTGCATCAAGGCTAAACGCCAGTTCCTGCTTCGCAAAGGGTTTAATACAGGTCCAACTCGCCTGCTTGCTTGAGGTCTTCGAACCATTCATCGGGGGTTTTATCGATCTTGGCGTGTTTGACCATCATCGCGTTCATATTCGGCAGGTCTGAGGAGTCAGGCCAGTTCTCCGGCTGCCAGAGGTTGGAGCGGATGACGCATTTGGGGCAGTGGGCAAAGGCGGTTTCGACATGGACCAGCAGCGCCAGCTTGGGCGCTTTGCCTTTGATAGCCATGGTCCCCAAAAGCGTTTCATCGGCACAGATACGCGCCATACCGCGAAGGCGCAGCGTCTCCATCTTGCCGGGGACGAAGAAGATCACGCTGACGCGTGGGTCTTTCAGAACGTTGTGAAAGGTATCGACGCGTTTGTTGCCGGGTCGGTCAGGGATAGCGAGCATTTTATCCGAGATGACATGCACGAAGCCTTCGGGATCGCCACGCGGCGAGATATCGAGATACCCGTCCGGGTTGGCTGATGCTATCAGGCAGAATGTGGACCTGTCGATGAAGTCCCGGCACATCTGATCCAGAGCCGACAGTTCCTTTGCGATGATCTGAGGCAATGGCGCGCCGGTGATGCGTTCCAGCTGTTCCGCCGAGGTCACATATTCGGTGAATTGCGCGAACGGGTCATCGGGTGACATGCGCTCTCTCCCAACCTATTTTGACTGTCAGTTTGAAAGATCACGCCAAACGAAACAAGGGCGCCCGAATGGACGCCCTTGGAATGGTAGGTCTGCAACCGGCTTAGCAGCTGTAGTACATGCCGTATTCTACCGGGTGCGGTGTGTGCTCGTAGGTTTCGACCTCTTCCATCTTCAGTGCGATGTAGCCGTCGATCTGGTCTTTGGTGAACACGTCGCCCTGCAGCAGGAAGTCGTGATCGGATGCCAGAGCTTCCAGAGCCTCACGCAGCGAGCCGCAAACGGTCGGGATGTCGGCCAGTTCTTCAGCAGGCAGATCGTACAGGTTCTTGTCCATGGCTTCGCCCGGATCGATCTTGTTCTTGATGCCGTCCAGACCAGCCATAAGCAGTGCAGCAAACGCCAGGTAGGGGTTCGCAGCTGGGTCAGGGAAGCGAGCCTCGACGCGCTTGGCTTTCGGGCTTTCGGTCCACGGAATACGGACACAACCCGAACGGTTACGGGCCGAGTAGGCGCGCAGAACAGGGGCCTCAAAACCCGGGATCAGACGCTTGTAGCTGTTGGTCGACGGGTTGGTGAAGGCGTTCAGGGTCTTCGCGTGCTTCAGAACGCCACCAATGAAGTAAAGCGCTTCGTCCGACAGGTCGGCGTATTTGTCGCCAGCGAACAGGGGCTTGCCGTCTTTCCAGATCGACATGTTCACGTGCATGCCGGTGCCGTTGTCACCTGCGATCGGCTTTGGCATGAAGGTGGCCGATTTGCCGTAGGCATGTGCAACGTTGTGGATGACGTATTTGTACTTCTGCAGCTCGTCGGCTTGCTTGGTCAGGCTGTCGAAGATCAGGCCCAGCTCGTGCTGACAGGATGCAACCTCGTGGTGGTGCTTGTCCACTTTCATGCCCAGACGCTTCATGGTCGACAGCATTTCCGAGCGCAAGTCTTGCGCTTCGTCAACGGGGTTCACCGGGAAGTAACCGCCTTTGACACCCGGACGGTGGCCCATGTTGCCCATCTCGTACTCGGTGTCGGTGTTCCACGACGCGTCGGTTGCATCAACTTCGTAGGATACCTTGTTGATACTGTTCGAGAAGCGGACGTCGTCGAACAGGAAGAATTCGGCTTCCGGGCCCATGTAAGCCACATCACCGATACCCGAGGATTTCAGGTACGCTTCAGCTTTCTGAGCGGTGCCGCGCGGGTCACGCTCATAGGCTTCGCCGGTGTCGGGCTCAACAATCGAGCAGTGAAGGCAGATGGTCTTTTCCGCGTAGAACGGGTCGACATAGGCGCTTTCTGTGTCGGGCATCAGCTTCATGTCTGATGCTTCGATCGACTTCCAGCCCGCAATGGACGAACCGTCGAACATGAATCCTTCTTCCAGGAAGTCTTCATCGACCTGGTCTGCCATGATTGTCACGTGCTGAAGCTTGCCGCGCGGGTCGGTGAACCGGATGTCGACGTACTCTGCGCCTTCTTCCTTGATCAGCTGAAGAACTGCGTCCTTGCTCATTCTCTTGTTTCCTCTGAGTTGAAGATGGGTGTGTTAAAGGGCTTCCGAACCGGTCTCGCCGGTACGAATGCGAATGGCTTGCTCGACAGGCGAGACAAAGATCTTGCCGTCACCGATCTTGTCGGTTTTCGCGGCCGAGACGATGGCTTCGATCGCGGCGTCAACCTGATCGTCGTCCAATACGACCTCGACTTTTACTTTGGGCAGAAAGTCGACGACATATTCCGCGCCGCGATACAGCTCGGTGTGACCTTTCTGGCGGCCAAAGCCTTTGACTTCGATCACGCTGAGACCTTGGACACCAACGTCCTGCAGTGCCTCTTTCACTTCGTCCAGTTTGAACGGCTTGATGATCGCTTCGATCTTTTTCATTCCGGCTCACCTTGCATGGTTGTCTGAGGTGCAGTGATCACGTCTAAAGGGATGCAGCAATCCGATTGCGCGCTTCGGCGTGATCTGGTGCATCGAAAAAAGGCGACAGGTTAAATTTTGATCGGTTTGCACAAAAAGTAATCGAAATTGAATCGCGTGAGGATTTGAGATGGTTGATTTGCTGACGGCTGCGCAGATGGGTGCGCTGGAACGCGCGGCTATCGACTCGGGCGAGGTAACCGGGCTGGAGCTGATGGAGCGCGCCGGTCAGGGCGTTGTGGACGCGATCTTCGAGGAATGGCCAGAGCTGAGGGATCGAGGGGCCAGCCCCTCGAGCTCCCCGGGACATTTAAGGCCAGATGAAGGGGATCTTTTGCGCGCCATGGTGCTGTGCGGACCCGGGAACAATGGGGGCGACGGGTTTGTGGTGGCGCGGCTGCTTCAACAGCTGGGGTGGGCGGTTGAGGTGGTCTTGTTTGGCGACCCGACAAAACTGCCTGAAGACGCGCGGACGAATTATGAGCGGTGGGGCGGGCAAACGCGCGCAGCGGCGGATTTGGGGGACGAGGATTTGCGCCACCCGGATGTGTCGATTGATGCGCTGTTTGGGACAGGGTTGGCGCGGCCAATCGACGATGCTGCGCTTTGGGAACACCTTTGGGCGCATGATGATGCAGCAGATGCCTGGGCTTTGCGGCGGAAGGGGCGCGGTACAGATATCGTGCCACCACGGACCGTCGCGATTGATCTGCCCTCGGGGCTTTGTTCGGAGTCGGGAAAGGTTTTGGGGGGGGCGTTTCCCGCGCATGGTCGACGCTGTGCTCGTTCGGCCCTGACGGTTACGTTTCACTCGCGCAAGCTTGGGCATGTTCTGGGGGATGGGGCGTCCTATTGCGGGAAGCTGGTCGTGAAGGGCATCGGACTGAGGGCTGAGCAGAGCGCGCCCGAGGTGGTGACGGCGGTTCAGCCGCCGTCTGGTGAGGAGTTAGGAAAAGGTGCGTCGGGCCACAAATACGCGCATGGGCATGCTTTCATTCTAACGGGTGGTTTTGGAAAAACAGGAGCCGCGCGACTTTCGGCGCGGGGGGCGTTACGTATTGGGGCAGGGTTGGTGACATTGGGTGTGCCGCCCTCAGCGCAGATGGAGGTGGCCTCTCAGATCACGGCCCTTATGATGACGCGGGTCGCAGGGGGCGACGACCTGCGCGACATTCTAAAGGATCATCGACTTAACGCTTTGTGTCTTGGCCCCGGACTGGGCGTTGAGCGGGCGGCGGATCTGGTACCTGTTGCCCTCGCGGCGCAGCGCGCAACGGTGTTGGACGCGGACGCGCTGACGGCATTTGCCGAAGACCCCTCGGACTTGTTCGTTCAGCTACATGAGTCGTGTGTTTTGACGCCTCACGGCGGCGAGTTTGCGCGGCTGTTTCCTGATATTGCCGAGAAGCTCTCGGCCCCTCCGACCCGAGGTCCAGCGTTCTCCAAGGTCGATGCAACGCGTGAGGCTGCAAAGCGCGCCGGCTGTGTCGTGCTGTTCAAAGGGCCAGATACGGTGATCGCCGCCCCGGACGGGCGGTGTTCGGTTCATTCGGCGCAGTATGAGCGCGCGACCCCTTGGCTGGCGACGGCTGGGTCCGGGGATGTGTTGGCCGGATTTATCACCGGATTGTTGGCCCGGGGGCTCGACGCGATGGGTGTGGCGGAGACGGCGGTGTGGCTTCATGTGGAATGCGCGCGTCGGTTCGGTCCCGGATTAATCGCTGAAGACCTGCCTGAGGTCTTGCCTGATGTTTATAAGTGTATGAATATGTAAGTGCGTCTTGCGCGATCGGGATGCGAAAATCACATCTGATCGCGCGTTCGTTACAGGAATTTCCCTGTGCGCATAGCGGCTATTTGCTGCGCTCATGAGAAGCTGTCGGATTTTTCTTGGGGGCAGCCCGTTGTTTTTGCGGGAAGGCGGTTAGATGGTTGAATTAAAACAACTTATCTTGATTGCACCAAGATATTCTGTTGCGGATTCGTCACCTTCTTTCGGCGTAGGGCGCGCCCCATTGGAACGGCTCGGTGTGGTGAACATGTGAGCAAGACCTAATAACAAACCCTTTCAAGGTGAGTGACATGACCCTTAACCTGAAAACCTCGTCTGCCGCCGCTCTTTTGGCGGCGACCATGGCCATTCCAGCTGCGGCTGAGCTGAAATACGAAAACAATAGCGGCGGATATGTAGAGCTCTACGGACAGTTCAACCCGGCGCTGATCTCTGTTGACGACGGACAAGACACCGAGACACGTTTGCTGGACAACGACCTGTCCAACAGCCGTGTCGGCTTGCGCCTTATGCAGCCCTACGGCGACAACGAGTTTACGTTTCGGCTCGAAACCGGACTAGGACTGCCAAACTCGAGCGAATGGAACCAGCTGGGTACGGATTTCAGCGGTTGGACGCGTGAAGATATCCGTCACGTGGATTTCGCGCTGAAGGGCGGCTACGGCAAGTTCTCGGCGGGGCAGGGCAGCATGGCTTCGGACGGGGCGGCTGAGACGGACCTGTCTTATGTTGGAACGGCCCTCTATTCGTTCACCAACGATGAAAACTCGGGCTTCTTCTATCGCGGAACCGATGGGGTACTCAGCGACATTACGGTCGGTGACTCCAGCAGCAACTTTGACGGTGGCCGCCGGACGCGCGTGCGCTACGATACGCCTGACTTCAACGGATTCAGTGCAGCTATCGCCTATGGTGAAAACGCGCTCTCCAGCAGCGACGACGACACGTATTACGACCTTGCGATCGCGTACAACAACACCTTTGCCGGTGGCGTCGAGTTTGCTGCCAGCGTGGCCTATGCAGTGCGAGACTTCGACAATGTATCGGGTGAGCGCAAGGATACCATAGGGTCTGCCTCGGTTCTGCTGCCCAGCGGGTTTAGCTTTACCGCTGCTGCAGGGTCGCGGGACGACACCGCAAGTGGCGCATCGGATCCAAGCTTCTGGTACGCAAAAATAGCATACGAGGGCGACTGGGTGGCCTGGGGTAAAACCGGTGTGGGCATCGACTACTACGATGGCTCAGACTTCAACAACGATGGGTCGGACACCAAAGCATGGGGTATTGCTGTCGTGCAGCGGATCGACTCGATCAACACGGATGCATACCTGAAATACCGCAACCACGATTTCGAAGATGGGACGTCGTTCGACAAGAACGAAGCCTGGGTCTTGGGCGCGCGCTGGCAGTTCTGATCAGCGATAGATGTTTCACAAAACGCTCCGGTTCCAGCTGGGGCGTTTTTTTGCTGTTGAAGACGGTAAAACCGGGGTGATCCGGGCATTGCCCCCTTGCACGTGGGCGGCTGGGCAAATAGAAGGCGTCAAATTTGCCCGGCGCGCCGTTTTGCGCGCCCCGAATCCTATGGGGACTACCATAATGCAGGTTACCGAGACGCTGAACGAAGGTCTGAAACGCGGCTACAACATCGTTGTGACCGCAGCCGAGCTGGACGACAAGGTCAACGAGAAGCTGACCGAAGCGCAGCCCGAAGTCGAGATGAAGGGTTTCCGCAAAGGCAAAGTGCCGATGGCGCTGCTGAAAAAGCAGTTTGGCCAGCGTCTGCTAGGCGAAGCCATGCAGGAAACCATCGACGGTGCGATGAACAAGCACTTTGAAGACAGCGGCGACCGCCCTGCGCTGCAGCCCGAGGTCAAGATGACCAACGAGGACTGGAAAGAAGGCGACGATGTCGAGGTCGCGATGTCCTACGAGGCGCTGCCTGAAATCCCGGAAGTTGACCTGAAATCGGTTGAGCTGGAAAAGCTGGTCGTCAAAGCTGATGACGCAGCCGTCGAAGAAGCGCTGAACAACTTGGCCGAAACCGCGCAGGACTTCAAAGCGCGCCGCAAGGGTTCGAAAGCCAAGGACGGCGACCAGATCGTGTTCGACTTTGTTGGCAAGGTTGATGGCGAAGAATTCGAAGGTGGCTCGGCCGAGGACTACCCGCTTGTTCTGGGCTCGAACAGCTTCATCCCCGGTTTCGAAGAGCAACTGGTTGGCGTGAAAGCCGAGGAAGAAAAAGACGTCAACGTCACCTTCCCCGAGGAATACGGCGCCGAGCATCTGGCCGGTAAAGACGCTGTCTTCACCTGCACCATCAAAGAAGTGAAAGAGCCGGTTGCAGCCGAGATCAACGACGAACTGGCAACCAAATTCGGTGCCGAGGATCTGGAAGCCCTGAAGGCCCAGATCTCTGAGCGTCTGGAAGCCGAATATGCCGGTGCTGCACGCGCTGTCATGAAGCGTGGTCTGCTCGACGCGCTGGACACCAAAGTGTCGTTCGACCTGCCTCCGTCGCTGGTTGAAGCCGAAGCCAAGCAAATCGCACACCAGCTGTTCCACGAGGAAAACCCGGATGTGGAAGGCCACGACCACGGCGAGATCGAGCCTTCGGATGAGCACAACAAACTGGCTGAACGCCGCGTGCGTCTGGGTCTGCTGCTGGCCGAGCTGGGTCAGAAGGCCGAGGTTGAAGTCACCGACGCCGAGATGACCCAAGCGATCATGAACCAGGCGCGTCAGTACCCGGGGCAAGAGCGTCAGTTCTTTGAGTTCGTTCAGCAGAACGCACAGATGCAGCAGCAGCTGCGCGCGCCGATCTTCGAAGACAAGGTCGTCGACTACGTGTTCGAACTGGCTCAGGTGTCTGACAAAGAAGTCAGCAAGGACGACCTGCAAAAAGCCGTTGAGGCACTGGAAGAGGAATAATCCTCTTCCCCCCTTTTGGGGCGCCAAAATAGAAGCGGAGCCGCCTGATCAGGGCGACTCCGCTAGGGTGGCTTTGTACTATGAGGTGAGGGGGTCAGGCCTCATGAGCAAAAGCACGGGGGGTATGTAGCAGAGCAGTCTTCTGCTCTGGCGTGAAGGTGTTGGAGAGCGTCTCGATGAGCCTCAGAACATCTTGCCGTTCGGCCTCGGTTCGCGCTGCGTTCATCTGCTCCACAAAGTATTTCTCAAGCTCTGTGAGCGGCTTGTGGTCGCGATTTGCAGGGTTCTGATCAACCAGATTCTTGCTGTTGAACAGCTCGAGCGCCTTGTCTTCTTCCAGGAAGACATCGGTTTTGATGCCTGCAAAGTCCCGAATGGCGTCGATACGTTCATCGGTGCAATCCAGAAGGGCGGCAAGGGCCGAGACTTTGCCCATCGGCACGGTTTTACCCACATAGTCATAGGGCGCACAGTTCGACCGTTTCAGAACCCGATCCATGATCGGGTCAATCACGGTGATGATGTCCTGAATACCGGCGTTCTTCGCATATTCCAGCGAACCGATCATCAGCTCACAGGTTGCGTAAGATACCGAGTTCTTGTCTTTGCCGCGGTTCAGGCGTTGGGTGTCGACGCAGAAGCGGGTGGATTCCCACATTGTCGCGCTGCGGATCGGAGGTTCGCCGTCAAGGATGGCCGAGAATACGTCCGACAACATGTGCGGTCCGGTGGTCTGCAGGGCACGCACGGCTGCGACGACATTCCCCCCGTCGTCGAGTCCGATTACGTATGCAGGATCAAGATGATCGAATTCATCGATTTCTTTGCCGTCTTCGATTTTGACGTCCCAGCCCAAGCGCTCGCCGAAAACGCGCGCGCGCAGTTCAAACATTTCGTCAAGGACGTCGCTGAATTGGTGTCTGTTCAGCCCATCTACTACGATGATCATGGTTTCCCCCTTCGAGTGGTTGTTCGGTAAACCGATCGTTACTCGTTTGAAGGGAGATTTCTATTGGGGGTTTCCCGTATTTTGACCGAATTGTGTGATTTTTGTGTTTATCCCGGGGTGATAAGCCCGATCGCGATCGCCCTCCCAACGGCCTGAGGCGTCGTCAAAGCGCTGAGTTTTTCGCGGCTGGAGCGCAGATGAACCTCAACCGTGCGGTGCGAGATCGACAGAATGTCGCCGATATCCTGCTGAGATTTCCCTGCCGCGACCCATTGCAGGATCTCGGCCTCGCGGGTCGAGAGGTTCGGGTGATAAAGCGCACCTGTCAGCTCATCCGAGGTCACCACGTTGTCATGGATATGCACGGCCATGGACTGCAGATCGCTGATCACATGGGTATACAGCTTGCGCCATTCTTCTTTGGAACAATCCCGCGTTGCGCTCAGGAACCCGATATCCCCGTAAGGGCCGCGAACCGGTATCGTAACACCTTGATTAGAAAGGCCAAAATCATGTGCATCGCGGAATACGCGTTGGAAGTCGGGGCTGCGTTCCAAGCGGCTCCAATCAACGGGGGCGATGCTGCGTTTTGCCATGTGAAGTGTCGGGTCAATCATGACCAGACCCTGTTTCTGGTAATGCTCGTTCCAAGCATCATCATAGGTAACGAAGCCAGCAACTTTGCCCGCAGCGGGGTTCATCCCAGCGTAGGCGGCGTGATCCATATCGTGTTTTTCGCACACCTGCTTCAGAAACTCGGTGTACCGAGTTTCTGAGTCCGGCAGAGTGCTCAGATCAACGATCTCCATCTTTCGCCTACGACCTGCGGCTTATCTTGAAGTCCGGTGGTGTGGCCGGACTTGCAATTTACCTAGAGTGGAACCCAACTTACCTCACGGCAATCAGGACATCACATAATTCAAAACATGACAAGTCAATGCAGGAAATGTCTAAGCTTTTGGCGTGTTGTTTCAAGCTATAGAGCATTTTTGTCACTATTTTGCCCAAACTGCTAACAGCGCACAGGGCTTAGGGCGCGGGTCGTAACCCTGTTTCTACGAGCATGCCGCGCGCCTTTGCTTCGGGGTAAAACCCTTTGGCGTAAAGGAAAATCGCGCGTTGTTGATCTCCGTCCGCCAGCATCCAAGCCCCTTTCAGGTACTTGCCTGCGTATTCAAGATTTGTGTCTGCGTCCAGCAAACCTTGGGCATTTCCCTTGTATCCCATCGAACGTGCGGTAGCGGGCAGGATCTGCAAAAGCCCGTAATACGGCCGGTTTACAGCCCATGGCCTGTGCGTGCTTTCGCGTATCGCAAGTTTGTGGACCAGCTCTCGGGGGAGTTCGTAGTGATCGGCCCATTTGTTGATAGAGGCCCTTAGCTCGGGCGTTTCGTTGGGGTAGAGCGGCGGATCGAAGGGATCGGGGTCACCGCGTGATACCTCGGCACCGCTGCACGCGGCGAGGGCAGACAGGGCAAGGAAAGCGATGATGCTGCGACGAGAGAATAGGGCCATCAAACTACTCCGAACTTCAGGTGGCGATCATATGGATCACGGGTCTTGCTTCAACCTTAGCTTTAAAATTTGGCTGAATTTTGCTGGTTCCGATACGAAAAAGGGCCGCGCGAGTGGCGCAGCCCTTCAATCTTGTTGCGTCAGCCAGATCAGGCTTTGGCTTCGTCTTCGTCCGCCGGAGCGGCCTCGGGCGCCAGATCTTCGTCTTCCGACGCGGCCGAGCCGATGTCGTCAAACAGTTCGGCGATTTCGAATTCAGCAGCGGCTTCTTCTTCAGCAGCCAGTTCCTGAATCGATTTGCCCGATGCCTGCAGCTCGGCTTCTTCTTCCGAACGAGCAACGTTCATCTTGATCTCGACTTCAACCTCGGGGTGCAGGCGAACTGCAACCGCGTGCAGGCCCAGTTCTTTGATCGGAGCGACCAGAACGACCTGTTTCTTGTCGACGGTGAAGCCTGCTTCGGTCGCAGCGTCTGCGGCGTCACGAGGAGTAACTGAACCGTACAGAGCGCCAGCATCCGATGCCGAGCGAATCACGATGAACTGCTGACCGTCCAGCTTTTCAGCCAGGGCTTCAGCTTCTTTCTTGGTTTCCAGGTTGCGTGCTTCCAGCTGCGCTTTCTGGGCTTCGAACGACGCGATGTTAGCGTTCGATGCGCTCAGCGCTTTGCCTTGTGGCAGCAGGAAGTTGCGGGCGTAGCCGGGCTTAACGTCAACGACGTCGCCCATTTGACCCAGTTTCGCAACGCGTTCCAGAAGGATAACTTGCATGTCAGTCTCTCCTTACTTCACAGCGTAGGGCAGCAGGGCGAGGAAGCGGGCGCGCTTGATAGCACGGGCCAGTTCACGCTGCTTCTTCGCCGAAACGGCGGTGATGCGCGAAGGTACGATCTTGCCACGCTCAGAGATGTAGCGCTGCAGCAGACGGGTGTCTTTGTAGTCGATTTTCGGCGCGTTCTCACCCGAGAACGGGCAGACCTTGCGGCGGCGGAAAAATGGTTTTGCGGCCATGGTTTATGTCCTTTCGTCAGGCGTTGATCAGCGGCGCTCGCGGCGGCCTTCGCGCTCATCGCGCTTCTGCATCTGGACCGAGGGGCCCTCGGCATGCTCGTCGACCTTGATGGTCAGAACGCGCATAACGTCGTCATGCAGGCGCATCAGGCGTTCCATTTCCTGAACCGCACCCGAGGGGGCATCGGTTTTCAGGAAGGCGTAGTGGCCTTTGCGGTTCTTGTTGATCTTGTAAGCCATCGTCTTGACGCCCCAGTACTCGCTTTCGACGACGTTGCCGCCGTTGTCAGCCAGAACGGTGCCGAAATGTTCGACAAGGCTTTCTGCCTGCGCGTTGGACAGATCCTGACGCGCGATCATTACATGCTCATACAGTGGCATGTGCACTCCTGTTTATATCAAGGCGCATTTCAAAGGCGGGGCCATCTGGTCCTTCGCGACCCTGCCACGAGAGGCTGCGCGATTCATATCTCTTGCGAAGGATGGCCCCGTATACACGTTTGAGCGGGCGGGGCAAGCCCTGCCACATATGCCTCTGTGAAGTCGCCCAATTTCCACTGCTGCGCCCAATTCCTGACGCTTTTCGCCCCGAAGTTGATAAGCAACCCGGAAATAGCCGGATAGCACAGACTTACGACGGTAATCATAATAAGGGTATGGATGTTATGACCGCGATTCAGACAAATACGCTCGACAATAAAACTACGGGTACGAGCTTTGAGCATTCCGTTCCGGTCATGATCACGTTCAAAGCGAACTGGCAAGCACGGCTGGTTCTGGCGCGCGCCGTCGGAGCCTTCCTGATCGTTTCCGCCTTTTCGATGTGGCTGATGCCCGGTTCGATGTTGGGAGCCGAGGTTTGGCCGATCAAAATGGTGGCCTCGATGGTGTTTTTGATCGTTGGCGTAAGCCTGTTGACGATCGAAGTGATGGACAGCCGCCCGGATGCCTATTTTGATCCGATCCGCCGCGAGGTACGCGTGCTGCAGAAGAATGAAAACGGACGCCCTCAGACCGTTCTGCGTCGCAGCTATGACAGCCTAGGTGGTGCAAAGTTCGAGGATGACGAGGTGCAGTTGTTCGATGTTGACGGCAGCCTGTTGATGAAACTGCCTCTGCAATCGGCGGATGTCAGCCGAGCGCTGAAGGGGCAACTCAGCCAAAGTGTAACAATTTTTGCCTGAGATTTATTCTGTTCAACCAAGCACAGAAATTGTGAATCAAAAAGACTTGTGTGCTGCCCTTGGGCAGCACATTTTTGTTTCCGAGCAAACGCACTATGTTTGCGTATAGTCCACAAACCCGGAGACAGTCATGAAATCCACCCTCCTTGCTGCCGCGCTTGCCCTTACGGCAACCACTGCTTTCGCCAGCGCCGAAAAATACGTTCTGGACTCTAGCCATAGCCAGGTGCTTTTCAGCTACGATCACCTTGGTTTCTCGACCACTTACGGCATGTTCTCGGGCTTTGAAGGCGAGATCATGTTCGATCAGGAAGACCCCGCCGCGTCGAGCGTTTCGGTCTCCATGCCGGTTTTGGAGATGTTCACAGGCTGGAAGCCGCGTGAAGATCACTTCATGACCGAGGATTTCTTTGGCGCCGCCGAAGGGGACCTGATTACGTTCACCTCGACTTCGATCGAAGTGACCGGCGAAAACACCGCAAACATCACCGGTGACCTGACCATGAACGGCGTTACCAAATCGGTCGTTCTGGACGCCAAGCTGAACAAGGCTGACAACCACCCGATGGCAAACAAGCCTTGGGCCGGCTTCGACGCCACAACGACGCTGGTGCGCAGCGAGTTCGACCTGGGTCAGTTCGCGCCCTTCGTAAGCGATGAAGTTCAGGTGCAGATCTCTGTCGAGGCTCAGAAAGCAGAGTAAGTCTGCGCTGATTTTTTGGATCACAACCGCCGGGGGCCAAAACTCCCGGCGGTTTCTTTTTTATTCAGAACGTTTCGCCGTCAGGTCAACGGAGACCGTAACGTTGAAGCCCAGAGACTCCTCGGTCGGTTGGGATGTGCCCACATCGAACGCCATGCGGTTCAGCTCCAATGTGCCGGACATGGTTGCGGTGTCGTCCTCGAGTTGCAGGGAGAAGGGAAGTACGACGTCCACCGATTTGTCTCGGATGGTCAGGGGGCCTCGGGCCTCGTAGCCTGTATCTGTCTTGAACAGGTCGGCTTTGAACTGGGCCGTTGGGAATTGCGCGCTGTCGAAGAAATCAGCGCCCATGGCTTGGTCCGTGACTGTCCCGAGTCTGAGCGACGCGATGGCGATGGTCACATCCACCGATCCCGCAGGGCCCGGTTGGGCGGGTTCTTCAAACGCGATTGCCGCCGTCCATTCGTTGAAACTGCCGGTGACGGGGCTGCCCAACTGCGAGATAGTGATCGACAGGGTGCCTTCCTCCACGTTCCAGTCGGATTGCACATCGCCAAGCTCGGCCGCGTCCACAGCGCCTTTTGCGTGATCCTCGAACACTCCGATGGACCAGCCGCCGATCAGAACGGTGCCCCAAATGGCCAGGGCTGCAAATGCAGGTACGGGTGAGTGGTGTTGCGTTGGAGGCTCGGGCGCGTCAGTGCGCCCCGGCAGCATCCGCCGCAGGGTGCTGTCCTTGTCCACGACATGATGTTTCAGCGCGCCCGCGATGTGCAGCGCCAGCGACCCGGCAAGAACCCAGATGAACAGCCAATGCAGGTTTGCCGTCACCTCGGACAAATAAAGGGATTTGGGCACGAAGGGCAGGTTTTGGCCGAAGGGCCACCAGATGGGCGCAAAGCCTTCGGTCGCGGCGTGGTGTATCCAGCCGGTCAAGGGCACCAGAACAAGCGAGGCGTAGAGCATCCAGTGAACGGTCTCAGCAGCGAACGCCTCGGGCTTGTTGTCCGCATTCAGCAGGCCGGGTTTGGTTTGGGTCAGGGCCCAAAGGATACGTGCCAGAGCCACGAAGAACGCGGTGACCCCTATCGTTTTATGCAGGGAAAACAGTGTTGCGGCCCGCGCGATATCGGATTCGCTGGTCGGGATGTTCGGGTCGTAGATGGCATGCGCCAGATCATTGGCAAACCAGCCCAAAGGCAGGGCGGTCAGGATCAGCAGGGCGGTCAACCAGTGGAAAGTCTTGGTCACGCTGCCATAAGTTGAAAAGGTATTGGTCGAGGGCATCTCTTGCACGCTCCGGATTCGATTGTCTGACTTGAACCTAAAGCCAGACGGATTCGGCACAAGCCCGACCCGCGCACAGATATGGTGCCCGAATGCAGAGCGCAGGCCCTACTTGTGCCGCGTCCTCACACGGTTTACACCCCGCCGCAACCTAACGTCATCCAAGAGGTTGCAATGACACGCGCGTTCGTTTTCCCAGGGCAGGGTGCCCAGACCATCGGTATGGGCAAGGCTCTGGCCGAGGCATACCCGGCGGCTCAGGCCATTTTTGACGAGGTGGACGACGCGCTTGGCGAAAAGCTGAGCCAGCTGATCTGGGAAGGCGATATTGCCGATCTGACCCTGACGCAGAACGCACAACCGGCGCTGATGGCGACCTCGATGGCGGCGATGCGCTCGCTTGAGGCCGAAGGCGTCTCGGTCACCGCTGCCGCTTTTGTGGCCGGGCATTCATTGGGTGAGTATTCCGCGCTGGCTGCGGCTGGTGCGTTGACGGTGGCTGATACCGCTCGCCTGTTGCGGACCCGTGGTCAGGCCATGCAAAGCGCCGTTCCGGTGGGCGAAGGTGCGATGGCCGCGATCTTGGGGCTGGATCTCGATACCGTGCGCGAAGTTGCCGAAGAGGCCGCGCAGGGTGAGGTTTGCCAGGCGGCCAACGACAACGACCCGAACCAGGTTGTGGTGTCCGGCGCGAAGGCTGCTGTGGAACGTGCGGCTGAGATTGCCAAGGAAAAGGGCGCAAAGCGCGCAGTTATGTTGCCCGTCAGCGCTCCGTTTCATTGCGCGCTGATGCAGCCCGCGGCGGATGCGATGGCCGAGGCACTGGCCGCGGTTGAGATCAATGCGCCGGCCGTTCCTCTGATCGCAAATGTTCGGGCAGATGCGGTCACAGACCCAGATCTGATCCGCCAATTGCTGGTGGAGCAGATCACAGGCTCGGTCCGGTGGCGGGAAAGCGTGCAATACATGGCGGCGCAGGGTGTCACCGAGACATGGGAAATTGGCGCGGGCAAGGCTCTGTCTGGTATGATCCGCAAGATTGACCGGGCAATTGCGGGCAAGGCCGTTGGTACGCCCGAGGATGTTCAAAAGGCCGTTCAGGCCGAATCGTAAGCATAGAACGCGGCCTTCGGGGCGCCTCACGAGGGAAATAGAATGTTTGATTTGACAGGTAAGAACGCGCTGATCACTGGTGCTTCGGGTGGTATCGGAGGCGATATCGCACGGGCTCTGCACGGCGCGGGTGCCTCGGTCGGTCTGTCCGGCACGCGGGTTGAACCGCTGCAGAAACTGGCCGACGAACTGGGCGAGCGCGCCCACGTGCTGCCGTGCAACCTGAGCGACTCCGAAGCCGTCGAGGCCCTGCCGAAACAGGCAGCCGAGGCGATGGGCTCGGTCGATATCCTGGTCAACAACGCGGGTATCACACGTGACAACCTGTTCATGCGCATGTCCGACGAGGAATGGCAGAGCGTGATTGACGTAAACATGACCTCGACCATGAAGCTGTGCAAAGGCGTGATCCGCGGCATGATGAAGGCACGCTGGGGTCGGATCGTTAATGTCTCATCCGTGGTTGCGGCGATCGGCAATCCTGGGCAGGCGAACTACGCGGCCTCCAAGGCGGGGATGATCGGGTTCTCGAAAGCGTTGGCGCATGAGGTCGCAACGCGTGGAATTACCGTGAACGCAGTGGCGCCTGGCTTTATCACGACGGCGATGACGGAAAAGCTGACGGACGACCAGAAAAAAGGTTTGTTGCTGAAAGTTCCGGCTGGTCGAATGGGTGACCCCGAGGAGATCGCGGCCGCTGTTCTATACCTGTCCAGCCCCGAGGCCGGATACGTGACCGGAACAACCTTGCATGTGAACGGCGGCATGGCCATGTTGTGACCGCAACCAAGGCGGTGCGAAAGCGTTTGCCTTGCGCGTCGACTATGCTATAGGCGGCGCATCCATGCTGGGGCCGGTCGTTTTGGTCGGCCCTCTACTTTCCCGGACAGCCGGGAGCCAAACCGCCCGGAACGGGCAAAACAAGTCCATCCCGAGCGGGCAAGGGCAGAACCGGGCGGATCGCCCTGAAGAAAGAATGAGGAATAGACATGAGCGACGTCGCAGATCGCGTGAAGAAGATCGTTGTTGAACACCTGGGTGTTGAAGAAGACAAAGTAGCGGAAAACGCTTCGTTCATCGACGATCTGGGTGCAGACAGCCTGGACACCGTTGAACTGGTCATGGCCTTCGAAGAAGAGTTCGGCATCGAGATTCCCGATGACGCAGCCGAGACCATCCAGACCTTTGGCGACGCCGTCAAATTCATCAGCGAAGCGTCCTAAGCGTATAGTACTGATAGAAAAGCGGCGCTTCCGGGCAACGGAGACGCCGCTTTTTTGTGCCCGCTTTAAATTCAGGGTTGCACAAGGCGATTTCGATTCGCACTGTTTCCACTGAGGCACAATTCAAGGTGGGCAGGACATGATAAGATCCACCCCGATGATAAATACGGCGCGTCTGACACTCTGTGCGATGCGCCCTGAGGATTTTGAACGGTTCGCCGAGATCTGGCGCGACCCATGTGTCACGCGCCATATTGGTGGCACCCCGCGGTCGCGCGGTGAAGCCTGGGACTCGTTCCTGCGTAATGCAGGGCATTGGCAGATGGCCGGGTTCGGGCAATGGGGCGTACTGCAGCAATCGAATCGCAAGCTGATCGGTCAGGCCGGTTTCTTCTATGGAAACCGTGCGATGGGCGAGGATTTTGACACTTATCCCGAAGCCGGTTGGGTTCTGGCCCCCGAAGCTCAGGGGCTGGGTCTCGGATATGAGGCCGCTCAGGCCGCCCATGATTGGTTTGATCGGATCATGCCGGGCCGATTGGTGGCTATGGTAAACGCAGCCAACGCCTCGTCGCAGAAGCTGGCGAAAAAGTTGGGCTATGTCGTGATGCGGGAGGCCGAGTACAACGGCACCCCTGTTCATCTGCTTCGTCGCAACGGTCCTCCGGCGCGGGCGTAATACCGCCAACACGCCGCTATGCCGCAAACAGCGCAAACAATGCCGATCCTGGTCGCAGCAGGCTCGGAGGTGAGCGTGTATGTTACAATGAGACTTTAGGGCGCTTGGGCGGAGGAGAAAGCTCATGAGAATTTACCCCACAATGGAACTTCAGAACGGTCGCTGCGTCACCTTGGACAAAGGGCGTCTGGAGGATGCGATGATCTGGCATGTGAACCCGGTCGAAACCGCGCGGGGTTGGGCCGAGGCCGGGGCCGAGTGGATGCATCTGACAGACTTCGATGCCGTAGAGGGCCGTGATACCAACCATGAACTGGTGGAAGAGATCATTCGGTCGGCCGAGATCCCCGTGCAATTGGCTGGGGGTATGCGCACGCGCGAGCAGGTCGAATACTGGATCGACAAGGGCGCGGGTCGCGTTGTGATCGGGACGCTTGCGGCGCGGGACCCCCATTTGGTGAAGGAACTGGCCAAGCTCTACCCGGATCAGATCGTTCTTGCGGTCGATGTCTGGCAGGGGTTTGTCATGACCGACGGTTGGCGCAGCCAAAGTGCGTTCACACCTGAGGCGTTCATTGACGCCTTCGACGGCACGCCTTTCGCAGCCATCGTTGTGACGGACATTGACAGCGACATGGAAGATGTCGAAGCGCAGCTTGGCTTGATCTCCGGCCTGGCGCAGCATTCGCGGACGCCGGTCATTGCCAGCGGCGTAGTGCGTACTGCGGACGATATCTCGCGTCTGTCCTACATCCCGAACATTGCGGGCGCGATTGTCGGCCGAGCTTTGTTCCGGAAAACAGTCGATCTGTCCGACGCTCTGGGCGTAGCAGCTGGTGCGCATGAGCCAGTGGCGCAGTTCCAGTAACGGAACCGAAAATGAAACTCTCTCGCCCTGCGATGTCAGCAGGGCGAGGGGGATTTGCAGGCGCCGGTTCGCCCAAAATCAAGCTGAAACCGCAAGATGCAGACGGGGAATGGAGCGTGGCCCTTGCCCCCGCACCCCGGGCCGGGGTATGAGCGGTTCGCATAACAGTAAGCAGGCAAGAGGCACTTCATGCGCAGAGTCGTCGTAACCGGTCTGGGGTTGGTCACTCCTTTGGCCAGCGGAGTCGAGGAAACCTGGTCGCGTCTGCTGGACGGAGAGTCCGGCGCAGGGCCAATCACACATTTCGATGCCGAGGCAAGCGGGGTCACTACGACCTATGCCTGCGAGGTGCCGCGTGGGGACGGAACAAACGGAACGTTCAACCCCGATGACTGGATGCCTCCGAAAGAACAACGCAAGATCGAAGACTTCATACTGTACTCGATCGCTGCGGCGGAAATGGCGTGCAAGGATGCAGGCTGGACCCCTGAGGGTGAGGAAGATCGCCTGCGCACTGGCGTTCTGATCGGCTCGGGCATTGGTGGGCTGGGCTCGATTGCGGATACAGCCAATCTGATCCGTGACAAAGGCCCGCGCCGTGTGTCGCCCTTCTTCATTCCCGGCGCGCTGATCAACCTGGCGTCCGGTCAGGTGTCGATCCGGTTTGGGTTCAAGGGACCGAACCACTCGGTCGTGACTGCGTGTTCAACAGGTGCCCATGCGATTGGCGATGCAAGCCGCATTATCCGCGCAGGCGACGCCGATGTCATGGTAGCCGGTGGCGGCGAGGGCTGCATCTGCGAGATCGGCATCGCAGGTTTCAACGCCTGTAAGGCGCTGTCGACCAAGTATGCAGACGATCCGAAGAAAGCCAGCCGCCCCTACGACGTTGACCGCGACGGTTTCGTCATGGGCGAGGGCGCAGGCATCGTCATTCTGGAAGAATACGAACACGCCAAGTCGCGCGGCGCGAAGATCTATGCCGAGGTTCTGGGCTACGGCATGTCGGGCGACGCTTATCACATCACCGCACCGTCCGAGGATGGCGACGGGGCCGAGCGTTCGATGAAAGCCGCGCTGCGCAGCGCCGGGCTGGAGCCGAAAGATCTGGATTACATCAACGCGCATGGTACCTCGACCATGGCGGACACGATCGAACTGGGTGCTGTTGAGCGTTTGCTGGGTGACCATGCATCGAATGCCACTATGACTTCGACCAAGTCTGCCACTGGCCACTTGCTGGGGGCTGCGGGCGCGATTGAGGCGATCTTTTCGATCCTTGCGATCCGCGATCAGGTGGCGCCTCCGACCATCAACCTCGACAATCCGGCGGTTGAAACGCCGATTGATCTGGCTCCGAACGAAAAGCGCGAGCGTGAGATCAACGTGGCCCTTTCGAACTCGTTCGGGTTCGGCGGCACCAATGCCAGCGTGATCTTCGGAAAGGCCAGTTAAATGTGGCGGGCCATTGCATCGAACGCGCTGACCATCCTGGTGGTCGGCCTGTTTCTGGTGGGCGGTCTGATCCTTTGGGGCCAGACCCAGTATCAGTCAGAAGGCCCGCTGGAAACCGCGATCTGCCTGCGGGTGGAAAGCGGTTCGAACATGACGCGGGTCAGCCGCGAGCTTGAGGATCAGGGCGCGATCACCAACGCCACGATCTTTCGCATGGCCGCCGACTACACCGACCGGGCGCAGCAGTTGAAAGCAGGCAGCTTTTTGGTGCGTGAAGGCGCGTCGATGGAGCAGATCATCTACGAGATCACCAGCAGCGGCGCGAGCACCTGCGGTTCGGAGATCGAATACCGCATCGGCGTGACCCGCGCCCAGACTCGCGTGCGTGAGTTGAACCCAGCCACGCTGGAATTCGACGAAATCGCCGAGTTTGATATGGCCGAGGAAGAAACCCCGGCGGCCTATCAGGAGAAGCGCCAAGAGGCAGACACGCGCTATCGTGTTTCACTCGCAGAAGGCGTGACCTCATGGCAGGTGGTTGAGGCGTTGAAGGCTTTCGAAGCGCTGAGCGGCGAGATTGCGGAGATTCCTGCCGAAGGCTCGCTTGCGCCAGACAGCTACGATGTTGCTGCCGGTCAGGACCGCAACGACATCCTGAAAGCGATGCAGGACAAACAACAGCTTCGGATCAATGCTGCCTGGGAAAACCGCCAAGAGGGTTTGCCGCTGGAAAGCCCTGAGGAAATGCTGATCCTTGCCTCGATCATCGAAAAAGAAACGGGCGTTCCCGGAGAGCGGGGCCAGGTCGCCAGCGTCTTTGTGAACCGTCTGAATCAAGGCATGCGCCTGCAGACCGACCCGACGGTTATCTACGGCGTCACCAAGGGGCAGGGAACGTTGGGACGTGGCCTACGGCGCAGCGAGCTGAACCGGCCAACACCTTGGAACACCTATCAGATCGACGGGCTGCCACCGACCCCGATCGCCAACCCCGGTCTGGCGAGTCTCGAAGCAGCCGTTGCGCCTGACAACACGGACTACGTGTTCTTTGTTGCGGATGGTACCGGAGGTCACGCTTTTGCCGAGACGTTGCAGGAACATAACCGCAATGTCGCGAAATGGCGCGAGATTGAGGCCGAACGAAACTCGGGCAACTAAGCCAAAACGAAAAACAGCGCCACTTTCGGCGCTGTTTTTTTAGGTCAGGCTGCCGGTTTGCGACGGGGGCGTCGGCGCTTGTTGTGCGCGGGTTTCGCGCTTCCATTTGCTGGTCTCGGCTTGAAACGCCGGTTGTTCTGGCGACGCCCGCTGCGTGCAGCTTCAACAGGTTCTGGCTGTGTACCGCTGGCGATCGGGATGTCGATCTTCATCAGTCTTTGGATTTGACGCAGCAGGTCGACCTCTTCCGCCGAGCAGAACGCAATTGCCTCGCCTTCGCGACCGGCGCGGGCTGTACGGCCAATGCGGTGGACATAGTTGTCGGGCACCTCGGGCAGGTCGTAGTTGATCACATAGGCCACCCCGGGAATGTCGATCCCGCGCGCGGCGACATCGGTTGCGACCAGCACGTTGATCTCTCCCGCGCGGAAGGCCTTGATGGCGCGGTCACGCTGTCCCTGGCTTTTGTTGCCGTGGATCGAGGCGGCGTTGTAGCCATCGGCGACCAACCCCTTCATCAGCTTCTCGGCCCCGTGTTTGGTGCGCGAGAAGACAAGGGTCAGAGCGCCGGTGTCCTGCGACAGAATCTCACGCAGTTTGCCGGGCTTCTCGGGTTTGGTCACGAAGTGAACTGATTGCGTGATCTTGTCTGCCGCTTTACCCGGAGGCGAGACCTGCACCCGCTGGGGATTGGTCAGATAGGCGCGGCTGATCTCCTCCATCTGTTTTGGCATTGTGGCCGAGAACAGCATGGTCTGACGCGGTGTGCCCAAGGCAGGCGCGATTTTGCGCAAAGCGTGGATGAAGCCCAGATCCAGCATCTGGTCGGCTTCGTCCAAAACAAGGTGGCGAACCGACCCTAGGTCGACGGCCTTTCGCTCCATCAAGTCGATCAGACGCCCAGGTGTGGCCACCAGAATATCTGTGCCGCGGCCCAGAAAGGCGATCTGTTTGTTGATGGACTGACCACCCACAACAGTTGCTACGCGCAGTTTGGTCTTTCCGGTCAGAACCCGCAGGCTGTCGGCAATCTGGTTCACAAGCTCGCGTGTGGGCGCAAGGATCAATGCCTTGGCCGTTTTTGGTGCAGGTTTGCCGGATTGGTTCAGCAGGTGATCAATCAACGGCAGGCCAAAGGCCAGCGTTTTGCCGGTACCGGTCTGCGCCAGCCCCAGAATGTCATGCCCGTTCAGAGCCAAAGGGATCGCCTGGTTCTGGATCGGAGTGGGCTGTGAGAATTTCGCACTTTTGAGTGCATCGTTGAGCGCTGGTGCAAGGCCCAGCATATCGAATTCGAACAATATTTATCCTTTGCTGCCCGCAGCATTCGCCAACGGGCAAGTCGTGATGGGCCGCATTCGCGACCGGTAGGGTCAAGCGTGACCTCGGGACAGACAGGCGGTTCCTGCTCTATCTGGTCGTCGCGTTAAGAACCCTGCGTGATGGGGAACTGGAAAATCTGTGGCGCTGTGGGGCAGATAGTGCCCGCCGAGGCTCACGCGTCAGCGCTGGTCAGAGGCACATGATGCGTGGCGACTGAAATGTCAAGGCTTGTGAGTGATGGTTGCTTGGTCGCACGAAAACCCTGATCCGGCTTATCGGATCAGGGCAGGGCAAGTTTAGGTGCGAAGATCCCCCGCATGGGCGATGCTATCGCGATTGGCTTCGACGAATTTCAGCATATGCCCCATCGAATACGTTCCGTCGTCATCGGCGCCAAGTTCTTTCCACGGCTTAAAGTCGTGGGTCGAGCAGACAAGGCTTTCCGGGTCAAGATGCAGAAGCCGCAGCAACACCGTCGCGACGATCGTGCCGCCCACCGGCCCAAGTCGACCGCCATGACCCTCAGCCTCTTGTAGACAGTAGTACCACAGCGGTGTTTTGGTGACGCCATGGTCCGATAGCTCGGGCGGAGCGGCAAGTTCGGGCACATGCATCTTGCGCGCCATTTGTTGACCTGAGGCAAGTTCCAACGTGAGGCGGTCGCGCAGCAGGTTGCGCAAAGGAAGTTTGCGGTTCTGATCCTCGGTCATTGTGGCGCCGCCGATATCGGCCGTGCCGCTGATGAAGGGGAGCGCGAAAATGGATTGCGCCATTTTGCGTCCAATGGGGCGCGCACGCGCGCCTGCAGTTTGACCGGGATAGTCGAACAATTTCTCAAAGTGAATGTTCAGGTCTGACGGTCGGAAGGAGAACTCGGGCCGTCCTAGCTTGAACAGGTCGAAATCCAGATTGTCATGATTGAGCTGGTATTTGGACTGCACTGTGGCGTGCCCGAAGCGGTAAGCAGCGCCGGAGAATTCTATCGGCATAACCGGAGAGTCATCTTTGAAAGGCTTCGGTAGTGTCCCACCTTCGAGATGTTCGCGAACATGTTTCAGAATGTGGGCATCTACGAATGCCTGAAGCAAATCATGGGCCACGAGATACTGATAGTGCAGCCGACAAATTCGCCTCGCAACCTGGAAAGGTTCCTCGCTTTTCTTGAAGGTATGCATGGCTACCGCTGAAATGCCGGACAAGGCTTTGCGTGCCATGCCACTGTCTGCCTCCAAGGCTGTCATAACGGTGTTGTGTAGGCAGATAAATGCGCCTTGCAATTGCGATACGATCTGGTTCTCGTCGTTACGAGGGTCGCCAATCAGCGCTGTACCTTGCTTGGTTCGGGCAAGATCGAGATGATTGTCAGCGTTGCCAAAAAGAAGGAAACCGTGATGGTCCGGGTGATAGAGGTGCGGTGATGCCTCGGGGCCATCGCCGTAAACGCAATCGAGGTCCAGTGTCGGGGTACGGATATTGCGAATGGTGGCTGGATCAATAACTGTCCCAATGGCTGAAGTTGCGTCCAGCGTTACATCGTGGTCGACGAATTGACCGAAGAAGGTCATACCGGCGGCGACGTCATGACCCTGTGGGTCATTGGTGTCTTTCATCGAGTCGACCGCTGCATCAAACGCGGCGAGGACATCGGCGGTATCAAAAGGCTCACCGCCTGGGGCGATACCTGAGAGAGGGTTGCGATGCCCGATTCGTCCAAACGTATCCGGCAGCGGCGGGCGTGGGGTATCCGCGCATTCTTTTACCAGCGTTTCATATCGGCTAAGCCCATGGGGTTGGCGTGACATAACTACTCCAAAAAATAAACAACTTCGTTCTAGGTTGAATCATGCTCACAAAATGATGAGCATAATGGTCAAAATAGCACAAATGAGGACCGATTTCCTTCTTTTTCTCAAAAAAGGAAACGTAATTGGGAAATAAGTCTGTGTTTAATCTGCATATGCGAGCTGTATTGGTGGGTTTTTTCTGTCGATAAGGTGGTTCGCGCAGGAGAACGCTCGCGAAGGGTTGTGAAAAGTTTAATGTACAGAACGGTTTAGGCGTTGCGACCCGTTGCGTGCAAACTTGACGCCGCGCACTCATTCTCGTATAAGTTGTGCCATGCTAGAAGAAGTGGGCAACGGCCCCGGGGCGACCCGGTGGCCGTTTTTTCATTTCTCTCGTGCGGAGAAAACTCACGCATGAGGTCACAGGCAAACATGACTTTGATTACCCCGGAAGAGCGGATTTCCCAGACGGCTGACTTGTTTCAGTCGCTCGAGAGGTCCATTCGCGATCTGCGCCATACAGCGGAAGAACTGCGCCAGCAGATCGGAGCCGGGGAGGATGCAGACCTTGCCGGAACAGGCAAGCAACTCGGTCAGCTAGAGGGGCTGATCCGCAGTTGCCAGAAAGTGGAGACAAGCTTTGTCGAACAACATCACAGACAAGCCGGAATTGCCCAAGGTGGATATGCGCTCGACCTTGACCGAGCTCGGTTCGAGGTCGGGTGCAGGCTGGCTCGCCTCCGCACCTGTTGCGGTGCAGGACAGATTTCTGAGTGAGATCGGGGAGGGGGGGCTATGTGCCCTCCCTTTTCTTTTCGAGTTCTGGGCACTGCCACATCAGTTGCCACCCGAAGGCGACTGGCGGTCCTGGGTGATCATGGGTGGGCGCGGGGCAGGAAAGACGCGGGCCGGGGCTGAGTGGGTGCGGTCGATGGTCGAAGGGCCCAAGCCTTTGGACAAGGGCGCGGCATCTCGCGTGGCTTTGGTGGGGGAGACCTTTTATCAGGTGCGTGATGTGATGATCTTTGGCGATAGCGGGATTTTGCAGTGCTCACCCCCGGACCGAAGGCCTGTTTGGAAGGCATCCGAACGCAAGCTGATCTGGCCCAACGGGGCCGAGGCGCAGGCGTTTTCAGCGCATGATCCCGAGGGGTTGCGCGGCCCTCAGTTCGATGCGGCCTGGGTGGATGAGTTGGCCAAATGGAAGAAGGCCGGTGAGACCTGGGATATGCTGCAATTTGCTTTGCGGTTGGGGGAGCGGCCTCAAGTCTGCGTGACCACGACACCGCGCAATGTGAAGGTTCTGAAGGATTTGCTGGCGTCGCCCTCGACCGTTCAAACACACGCGCCAACCGAGGCGAACCGGGCCAATCTGGCCGCGTCCTTCCTCGAGGAGGTGCGCGCACGCTACGCAGGCACGCGGCTGGGGCGGCAGGAGTTGGATGGGGTGCTGCTGTCGGATGCCGAGGGGGCGTTGTGGACGGGCTCGATGTTGGAAGCAGCACGTTGCGCGCATTTGCCCGAACTTGACCGGGTGGTGGTGGCACTGGATCCCGCAGTGACGGCGGGCTCAGATGCGGATGCCTGTGGAATCGTGGTCGCGGGCGCGCAGCTACGAGGCCCGCCCGAGAAGTGGCGCGCCTATGTGCTGGCCGACCGGACGGTGCAGGGCGTCGGCCCGGCGGGATGGGCGCGGTCGGCAATTGACGCGATGGATGAATTTGGGGCCGAGCGGTTGGTGGCCGAGGTCAATCAGGGCGGGCAACTGGTGGAAGAGGTCGTGCGGCAGGTAGACCCTTTGGTCCCGTTCCGCGCAGTGCGAGCCTCTCGCGGTAAGGTCGCGAGGGCCGAGCCTGTGGCGGCGTTGTACGAGCAGGGTCGGGTTGGCCACGTGATTGGCTTGGACTCGCTGGAAGAACAGATGTGCCAGATGACCGCGCGCGGGTTCGAGGGGCAGGGCTCACCTGACCGCGTCGACGCGCTGGTCTGGGCTCTGCATGAGTTGATTGTGGGGCCTGCAGGCGCGTATCGGCGGCCTAGGGTGCGAAGTTTGTGAGCTCTAGAAAGTTTGCTTTCCAACGATCACGTTTTTCCTAGCGGACTGACCACTTGCTGAAAGCACAGAGATTCAGGACATCGGCTTCCCTTGGCTCCAACTGTCCTCATATTCACCGAGCAATCGGGACAACGCCAACAGCGAAGAAAACAGCCTTGCATAGACATCCGGTGACATCATTGTTTTGTAGTCATCAAGCACCTGCACAAGATTGACTACGCTTGAAGCAAACGCCTCGTAGACGTGTTTGTCAGCAGCGGTAGGTTCGTTTGTCCAGATATCGTGCGCATCGTAGTAGATGGACGGGATAGGGTCATTTTCATTCATTGTGTGGCCTCTTGCACTCGAAGCGCACGTGGGGGGCAAGTGAGACGCAAACAACATCTCTGGCATGAATTCAAAAGACTTTGGCTGCGACTGAAAAGGAATTTGGCTCAAACTTCAACGAGCGGCCAATTCTTACAATTGGCCATTTTGGATTCAGGGCAGGGCTCACACGACCGGCTCGACGCGCCGGACTGCGCACTGCACGAGTTGATGGTGGGGCCCGCGGGGGCATATCGGCGGCCTCGGGCGTGGTGCCTTTAGTTATTGCTCACCAGTTTTCTCGAATTTAGCAAATGCTTCTGCGTAATCGGGGTGCCAGCGAGAGAGTGGAGGGCGGTTTTCGGTAATGTCTTGAATAGCCCATTGTGCTCGACGTCGATCGCGTGTCTCGTCGACATCGTTGTCCGGGCAAAGGATATAAAAATCACCGTTGGCCATTCGACTGAACAAGTGATCAACTGTTTTTTCACTGGTCCAAGCCGCGGGCGGTTTTTCCGGGAGGAAAGACGCAATCATACCAGTGTATGTAAAACCTGGCACAAACAAGTGAACAGAAATTGGCGCTCCGGCTTCTCGCAACTCATGAGCCAATTGTTCGCTGAGCACTTTGACCGCGGCTTTGGTGACATTATAGCCGGGGTTGCCCGGCGGTGTTGTAATACCCTGTTTCGAGCCGGTATTTATGACTACAGCAGGGCGGTTAGCTTCGATCATGCGAGGCATAAAGGCCAGCACACCTCGCAGAACGCCGAAAAAGTTTACTTGCAAAAGTCGCTGCCAGTTTTCCATTTCCGACCAAGCGGTTGTCGGCAGACTTATCCCCGCGTTGTTCATCAAAGCAGCAATTGGACCTATCTCAAATGCGCGATCGGCAAGTCTGTCTACCTCTTCATATGATGTCACATCAGTCGGTATGCCTTCAATAGGAGCGTCAGCGGACGCCAATTGGCGTGCTTCTTGAACCGTTGCGTCAAGTTGTGCTCCGGGTAGGTCCGCCAGAACAACACCCAAACCCGCCTGCGCAAACCGTAGTGCCGCAGTACGTCCGACCCCACTTGCTGCCCCGGTAACAACTGCAACGCCACCATGTTTCACTGCGTCGTTAAACATTTTGCTTTCCTTCCCGATCCATAAAACTGCGCAAATTTGAAATGGTCATCCAAAAGTAACAAACGTTGCCTCAATAGAGTATCGGTCTCGTCACCAATTCTGTCTACTACTCAGGCCACAGATGATTTTGGGTGCTTGTGTTGCTCACCCTCCGCGCGCTCCATTCCCAAGGTTTAAACTTCTCACCGTCATAACTCCTTTCAACAAGCCGGGCAGAGCGGCGGCAGAAAGGAGCATCTGGACATGGTATTCGATTTCTTGCGTCGTGGAGCGCCCGGGGAAGCGCCCGAGGCGAAGGCCAGCGCGGCGGGCCCCGTGGTGGCGTGGCAGACGGGTGGGCGCGTGGCGTGGAGCCCTCGGGACGCGGTGTCGCTGACGCGGACGGGGTTTTCGGGGAATCCGGTGGGGTTCCGCTCGGTCAAACTGATTGCTGAGGCGGCGGCGGCGTTGCCTCTGGTTCTGCAGGATCAGGCGCAACGCTTTGATTTGCATCCGATCTTGTCTCTGATGCGTCGCCCGAATGCGGCACAGGGGCGGGCGGAGTTGATGGAGGCGCTGTTTGGGCAGTTGTTGCTGTCAGGCAACGCATATGTTGAAGCGGTGCAGGCCGAAGAAGGGCTGCCGGTTGAACTGCATGTTCTGCGATCCGATCGGATGAGCGTGGTACCGGGGGCGGATGGGTGGCCCAAGGCGTATGATTATGCGGTTGGCGGCAAGAAGCACCGGTTTGCGGCGGAAAATATCTGCCATATCAAGTCATTCCACCCTCAGGATGATCACTATGGGTTCTCGCCGATGCAGGCGGCGGCGATGGCGATTGATGTGCATAACAGCGCGTCTCGGTGGTCGAAATCGCTGCTCGATAATGCGGCGCGGCCTTCAGGGGCGCTGGTGTGGAAAGGCGATGGCCATGGGGTGATGGCTGAGGATCAATTCCGGCGTCTAAGCGACGAAATTGAGCAGAACTATCGCGGGGCGCGCAATGCTGGCCGTCCGATGGTTCTGGAAGGGGGGCTGGATTGGAAGCCGATGGGGTTCTCTCCGTCCGATATGGAGTTTCAAAAGACCAAGGAAGCCGCCGCCCGCGAGATCGCGCTGGCCTTTGGGGTCCCGCCGATGCTGCTGGGAATTCAAGGAGACGCGACCTACTCGAACTATCAGGAGGCCAACCGGGCGTTTTATCGCCTGACCGTGCTGCCACTGGTGACGCGGGTGGCGGCGGCGGTGTCGGAGTGGCTGGTTGGCTTTACCGGCGAGGATCTGATGCTGAAGCCCGACCTGGATCAGGTGCCCGCGCTGTCGGCGGAACGCGATGCGCAATGGGCGCGGGTTAACGGGGCCGATTTCCTGAGCGATGCCGAAAAGCGGGCCTTGCTGGGCCTGCCGGAGCGCGCGGATGTCTGATGGGTATCCTCCGTTCGAATGCGCGCCGGGCCTACGTCTGGCCGCGCATGAACGGGTGGCCGAGATCCAGCATGCGCATCTGTGCAGACGGTTGGATCAGATCGAAGAGATGATGGAGCGGCTGGAGCGCCGGTTGTGGCTGACGGTCTATGGCGTGGTCGCGGTGATCCTAGCGCAGGCGTTTCAATCCATCTTGGTGGTAACGCCATGATTTCAGTGATTTACATGGAGAAGTTCATGGATTTAGAACATAAATTCGCCCGGTTCGGTGACGGATTGTCGGTCACCGATGATGCCGTGATTGAAGGCTATGCCAGTCTGTTCGGGCAGGTCGATCAAGGCAGCGATGTGGTGCAGCGCGGGGCGTATCGCGGCTCGCTCGACGGGCTGGCAAAGGCTGGGCAGCGGGTCAAGATGCTGTGGCAGCACGATCCGGCGCAGCCCATCGGCGTGTGGGACGAAGTGTGCGAAGACGACAAGGGCCTGTGGGTCAAAGGGCGTCTGCTGGAGGCCACGCAAAAGGGTCGTGAGGCGGCGGAACTGATCCGGGCGGGTGCCATGGATGGCCTGTCGATTGGCTATCGCACCAAGCGGGCCGTGAAGAATGACAAGGGCCAGCGGGTCCTGACCGAACTGGAGCTGTGGGAGGTGTCCTTGGTGACCTTCCCGATGCTGCCCAGTGCGCGGGTGGCGGCAAAGGGTTTTGAACCCGACGTTGAAAACACCTGGCGCAGTATCGCCGAGGTGTTCCATGACGCCCGGCAGGAGCTGGCGCGGATCTAGCGCGCCTCAAACCCATCCAAAAACAGGACATGCTGATGAGCAAGACCGAGAGCCCGGCCTTGACCGGAGAGGGTGCGCCCCTGGTTCAGGAGGTGAAGCAGGCGATGGCTGGCTTCGTGAATGAATTCAAGGGCCTCAAGGCCGAAGTTAAATCCCAATTGCAACAGACAGAAGAGCGACTGACCATGCTGGATCGTAAATCAACCATCGCGGCGCGCCCGCATCTTGCAGCCTCCGTTGAGGACGGCGCACCGCATCAAAAGGCGTTTGATGCCTATGTGCGGTCCGGTGAGGATGACGGGCTGCGCGGGCTTGAGATGGAGTCGAAATCTCTGTCCAGCGCGGTGAACAGCGATGGCGGCTATCTGGTTGATCCGCAGACCGCCGAAACAATTAAGTCGGTACTGAATTCGACCGCCTCGATCCGCTCGATTGCGTCGGTGGTGAATGTCGAGGCGAACTCGTTCGATGTGCTGATTGACCACACGGATCTGGGCGCAGGCTGGGCGGATGAGACCTCGGCCACGGCTGAGACCGCGACGCCGTCGATTGACCGGATTTCGATTGCGCTGCACGAGCTGAGCGCTCTGCCCAAAGCCTCGCAGCGTTTGCTGGATGACAGCGCGTTCGATGTCGAGAGCTGGCTGGCTGGTCGTATTGCCGACAAGTTCGCCCGCGCCGAGGCCGCGGCGTTCATTAATGGCGATGGTGTCGACAAGCCGAAGGGTATTCTGACCCATGGCACCATGGCGGATGACAGCTGGGCCTGGGGCAATCTGGGCTATGTGCCCACCGGCATTGATGGCGGTGTCGATGCGGATGCGATTGTCGATGTGGTCTATGCGCTTGGTGCGCAGTACCGGGTGAACGGTACCTTCGTGATGAACTCGAAAACCGCTGGTGTGATCCGTAAGCTGAAGGACAGTGATGGCCGTTTCCTGTGGTCTGACGGTCTGGCCGCCGGTGAACCTGCGCGTTTGATGGGCTATCCGGTGCTGATTGCCGAGGATATGCCGGATGCGGCGACCGACAGCTTCTCGATTGCCTTTGGCGACTTCCAGGCAGGTTACACCATTGCTGAGCGTCCCGATCTGCGCGTGTTGCGCGATCCGTTCAGCGCCAAACCGCATGTTCTGTTCTACGCGACCAAGCGCGTGGGCGGAGATGTGAGCGACTTTGCCGCGATCAAGCTGGTGAAATTCGGCACCGCCTAAAGCGGTGGCGGATCCGGGGGGCGCAAGCCCCTCGGGCGGCGGGCGCGGGCCGGGGTGAGATCCCCCGCGTTGTCTAGCTGCTCCCCTCCGTCCGAGCAACGTGGGGCGGCGCGTGCCCGTCATTTTCCAAGGATACGACCCCGGAGGGGTCCGAGATTGCGGAGTGAATGGATGATGTTGATCGAAGAAACCGCCATCGCGGATGCGGCGCTGCCGGTGGATCAGTTCAAGGAGCATCTGCGGCTGGGCACGGGTTTCGCCGAGGGTGATACGCAAGATGAGGTTCTGACCGGTTTTCTGCGTGCAGCGATTGCAGCGATCGAGGCGCGCACCGGCAAGGTTCTGATCGAGCGGGAGTTTTCGTGGAGCCTGAACGGCTGGCGCGATCCCGAAAGCGAAACTCTGCCGGTGGCCCCGGTGGTTTCAGTTGGTGCGTTGACGCTAACGGACGCGCTGGGCGCTAAAACCTTGGCGGACAGCGCGACGTACAGGTTGGAGCGGGATGCGCAGCGCCCTCGGGTGCGAGCGGCGGGATCTTGTTTGCCGAGAATCCAGACGGGCGGATCGGTAAAAATCGCCTTCACGGCGGGCATGGCCGCCGATTGGGGCGGCTTACCCGCCGATCTGGGGCAGGCGGTTTTGCTGTTGGCGGCGCACTACTACGAATATCGCGACGAAACAGCCTTGGGCGCGGGGTGTATGCCCTTCGGTGTGACCAGCTTGATCCAACGCTATCGCACGGTGCGCTTCGGCGCCGGGGCGATGCAATGAACGCGCCTCAATTGAACCGCAAGCTGGAGCTTGAAGCACCGGTTCGCACCGCTGACGGTGCTGGGGGCTATACCGAAACCTGGGCCGCTTTGGGCTCGCTCTGGGCCGAGGTGAAGGCGCGCAACGGAGCTGAGCGGGCGGTCGGTGGGGCTTCGGTCTCGCGCGTTGGCTACCGGATCGTTGTGCGGGGCGCGCCTGAAGGGTCGAGCATGCGGCCCGCTCCGGACCAGCGGTTCCGCGAAGGTGCCCGCCGGTTCGTGATCCGCGCAGTCGCCGAGCGGGATCCGCGCGGTCAGTACCTGACCTGTTTTGCAGATGAAGAGGTGGCGGCATGAGTTATGGCGTTTCAGCCGCATTGCAGGCGGCGGTGTTTCAACAGCTGTCAGGCGATGCGCAGGTCAGCACGCTGTCGGGCGATGCGATTTACGACGCGGTGCCTGCCGGGACCATGCCGCAGACCTACGTGACTTTGGGCTCGGAAGAGGTGCGAGAGGCCTCGGACCGCGCGAACGCGGGGGCTGTTCATCGCTTCACGGTCTCGGTGGTGTCCGAGGCGGCAGGCTTTGGTGCCGCCAAGACGCTGGCTGGCGCGGTTTGTGACGCGCTGGAGGGTGCGGCGCTGAGTTTGGACCGGGGTCATCTGGTGGGCCTTTGGTTCGAACGCGCCAGCGCCCGACGCACGGGAACTGGCGGCGCGATCCGCCAGATCGACCTAAGATTCCGCGCCCGCGTGGAAGACGACTAAGCAATCAACGGAGAGAGCATATGGCTGCCCAGAACGGAAAAGACCTGTTGGTCAAAGTGGATATGAACGGCACGGGCCTGTTTGAGACCATCGCGGGCCTGCGCGCCACGCGGATCAGTTTCAACGCGGAAAGCGTCGATGTCACCAGCCTGGAAAGTCAAGGCGGATGGCGGGAGCTGCTGTCGGGGGCGGGGGTCAAGTCGGCCTCGATCTCGGGCTCGGGCGTGTTCAAGGATGCGGGCACGGATGAGCGCGCGCGTCAGTTGTTTTTTGACGGCGAGACACCCGGATTTCAGGTGATCATCCCCGATTTCGGCATTGTCGAAGGGCCGTTTCAGGTTAGCAGCATCGAATATGCGGGCTCGCATAACGGTGAGGCGACCTATGAGATGAGCATGGCAAGCGCCGGTGCGCTGAGCTTCACGGCGCTCTGATGGCCAATCCGTGGACGGGCGAGGTGGCACTGACCATCGATGGGGAGCAGCGGGTGCTCAAGCTGACATTGGGGGCCTTGGCGGAATTGGAACAGGAACTGGGGGCTGGATCTCTGGTCGAATTGGTGCAGCGGTTCGAAGGCGGTGCGTATTCCAGCGGTGACGTGCTGGCGCTGTTGGTCGCGGGTCTACGTGGCGGCGGCGCGCCGGTCACCCGCGATGAACTACTGCATGCCGAAATCGCAGGGGGGCCGATGGCCGGGGCCAAGGCGGCGGCCGAATTGCTGGCCCGCGCCTTCATGGTGCCGGAGCAGTGAGCGGGTTCGACTGGCCCGCGCTGATGCGGGCCGGGATCCTCGGCCTGCATCTGACGCCGGATCAGTTCTGGCGTCTGACCCCGGCCGAGTTGCGGCTGATGCTGGGGCAGGGTGCTGGGATGCCTGCGATGAACCGGAAGGGCCTCGACGCTTTGCTGGCGGCCTATCCGGACAAGGAACAAGGAGAGCGTGATGACGGATCGTGAAGGTTTTGACGACCTGCAGGAACGGGGCGAGTCGCTGGGCGATGCGCTGGGCGACGCGGCGAGCATGGCGGCGGCGTTTGATGGTCACTTGCAGCGGGTCAGGGCCGCCTTTGAAGAGACCGGCAAGGACGTTGCCACTCTGGAGCGGGGCCTGTCCGGCGGTTTGCGCAAGGCGTTTGACGGTGTGGTGTTGGACGGGATGAACCTGTCGGATGCGTTGGATGTGCTGAAGAACTCGATGATCCGCACGGCGTATTCGGCGGCGATCAAGCCGGTGACGGATCATTTCGGCGGCATGCTGGCCAGAGGGGTTGGCAGTCTGGTGCAGGGCATTCTGCCTTTTGCGGATGGCGGCAGCTTCAGCCAGGGCCGGGTGATGCCTTTTGCCAATGGCGGCGTGGTCAGTAGCCCGACGATGTTCCCGATGCGCGGTGGCACCGGCCTCATGGGCGAGGCAGGACCTGAGGCGATCATGCCTCTGGCGCGCGGCGCGGACGGCAAGCTGGGCGTGCGGACGCAGGGCGGCGGGCGTGCCGTGAATGTGGTGATGAATATCTCCACACCCGATGTGCAGGGGTTCCGCCGGTCGCAAGGCCAGATCGCGGCGCAGATGAGCCGCGCCTTGGGTCGCGGCAATCGCAACAGATAAGGGGAGCAGAAGATGAATTTCCACGAGGTGAGATTTCCCGCCAGCCTGAGCTTCGGCTCGGTCGGTGGTCCGGAACGGCGCACCGATATCGTGACGCTGGCCAACGGGTTTGAGGAACGCAACACGCCCTGGGCGCATTCGCGCAGGCGCTATGATGCCGGGCTGGGGATGCGGTCGCTGGATGACATCGAAACGATGATCTCGTTCTTCGAGGCGCGTCAGGGCCAGATGTACGGGTTCCGCTGGAAGGACTGGTCGGACTACAAGTCGGGATCAGCTACGGCTGATGTCGATCACGGCGATCAGGTCATCGCGCGGGGCGACGGAGAGCGTACCGAGTTTCAACTGGTGAAGACCTATAGCTCGGGCGGGGTCAGCTATGTGAGACCTATCACCAAACCCGTCCTCGGTACGGTGTGTCTGGGTCTGGATCAGGACGCCATGCGCGAAGGTGTCGACTATGAGGTCGATCTGGCCCGTGGGGTGGTCTCATTCGTGGCCCCTCCGCCCGAGCAAGTCGAGATCACGGCGGGGTTCGAGTTTGACGTGCCGGTGCGGTTTGACACCGATAAGATCCAGACCAGCGTAGCCAACTTTCAGGCCGGGGATGTGCCAAATGTCCCCGTGGTCGAGGTGCGCGTCTGATGGGCGGGGATACTCAGGCACTTCAAGCCCATCTGCAAGGCGGTCTGACCACGGTGTGCCGCTGCTGGGCGATCACCCGCAAGGATGGTCAGGTCTTTGGCTTCACCGATCACGATATGGAGCTGCGGTTCGACGGGCTGATCTTTCGGGCCAGCACCGGCCTGACCGCAGCCGCCATTGAACAGGCCACCGGGCTGTCGATCGACAATTCCGAGGCGATGGGCGCGCTGTCCGATGCCTCGGTCCGCGAGGATGATATCGAGGCCGGTCGCTTCGACGGCGCCGAGGTACGCGCTTGGCTGGTCAATTGGGCTACGCCCGAGCAGCGTGTGCTGCAGTTTCGCGGCTCGATTGGTGAGCTGCGGCGGGCGGGTGGAGCCTTTCACGCCGAGCTGCGCGGGCTGACCGATCTGCTGAACCGCCCTCTGGGGCGGATCTACCAGAAACCCTGCACCGCCGTCTTGGGGGATTCCGCGTGCCGATTTGCCTTAGGCCAGCCCGGCTATCAGGTCGAGGCTGAGGTCTCCGGTTTTGACGGAGGCGCGTCGCTTCGGCTGCTTGGTGGGACCTCCTCTGACGAAGCCTGGTTCGAACGGGGACGGTTGGATGTGACCTCGGGTGCGGCCAATGGGCTATGGGGGTCGATCAAACAGGACCGCCGGACGGAAGACGGGCGCGAGATCACTCTGTGGGCCAGCATCGGTGGTGGATTGGCCGTTGGAGACCGGGTGCGCCTGACCGCCGGTTGCGACAAACGGATGGAGACCTGTCGGTTGAAATTCAACAATTTTCTGAACTTTCAGGGCTTTCCGGATCTTCCGGGTGAAGACTGGGTGATGGCAGTGCCAAAGAAAGGCAACGCGAATACAGGCGGTAGCAGACGATGACGAAATGCAAGCAAGATGTCGTGGACACCGCACGCGCGTGGCTGGGCACGCCTTATGTGCATCAGGCCTCGGTTCGCGGGGCGGGGACGGATTGTCTGGGCCTGCTGCGCGGCGTGTGGCGCGAGGTGATCGGGCATGAACCCGAGGCGGTTCCCGTCTACAGCATGGACTGGTCCGAGCCGCAGGGTGAGGAACGCATGTGGGCAGCGGCGCGCAGGCACCTGAGCGAAAAGCCCTCAGCCGAAATGGCCGCCGGAGATGTGCTGCTGTTCCGGATGCGGGACAGCGGCGTTGCAAAACATCTGGGCATTGTCAGCAGCATCGACGAGGTGCCGCGTTTCATCCATGCCTATTCCGGACATGGCGTAGTCGAAAACGCCCTGAGCGACCCCTGGCGCCGCCGGGTGGTCGCCTGTTTTGAATTCCCGTTGGAGGGTCGCTGATGGCTACTATTCTTCTTTCCGCAGCAGGGGCTGCGTTGGGCGGCTCAATCGGCGGCACGGTGGCCGGTTTGTCCACCGCCATTGTCGGTCGGGCGGTCGGAGCCACGCTGGGCCGCGTGATCGACCAACGCATGATGAGCCAATCGGTCATGGGCAGTGGCAGCGAAGTGGTCGAGACCGGCCGCATGGACCGTTTCCGCCTAACCGAAACGGCCGAGGGCGCCCCCGTGGCCACGGTCTTTGGCCGTATGCGCGTGGGTGGTCAGGTAATCTGGGCCTCGGACTTTCTGGAGACCCGGACCACTAGCACACAATCCTCAGGCGGAGGCGGCAAGGGTTCGCCGAAACCGCCCAAAGTGACGACAACGACCTACAGCTATTCGATCTCTCTGGCGATTGCGGTCGGCGCAGGCGAGATCGCCGATGTCACGCGCGTCTGGGCCGATGGTGAGGAGCAAGAGCGCGCGAGCCTGAACATCCGTGTCTATCACGGGACGCAGGATCAACTCCCCGATCCCCTGATCGAGGCCGTCGAGGGCACCGGCAAAGTCCCGGCCTATCGCGGTACGGCCTATGTGGTGATCGAGGATTTCCAGCTGGCGTCCTTTGGCAACCGGGTGCCTCAGTTCTCGTTCGAAGTGGTGCGCCCCACACAGCCCGAAATGCCGGATCACGTGTCCGCGCTGGGCCAAATCGTCAAGGGCGTGGCCCTGATGCCGGGCACTGGTGAATATGCGCTGGCCAGCACTCAGGTGAACTATTCCCAAGGGCGCGGACGCAGTTGGGCGGCCAATGTCAACTCAGCCTCGGGCGAGCCGGATCTGATCACCTCGACCAAAGCGCTGGCGCGTGAGCTGCCGGGCTGCGAGGCGGCCTCCCTGATTGTGTCGTGGTTCGGAAATGACCTGCGCTGCGGTGACTGTCAGATCATGCCCAAGGTGGTGCGCGATGACATAGATGGTGTGAACATGCCCTGGGTCGTGTCGGACCTGCGGCGCAATACGGCCCAAGTGGTCCAGCATCAGGATGACCGGCCTGTTTATGGTGGCACCCCGGCGGATGGCGCGGTTGTGCAGGCGATCCAGCATCTGAAGGAGACCGGCAAGGATGTGATGTTCTACCCGTTCATCCTGATGGATCAGTTGCAACAGAACGGCTTGCCCGATCCATGGTCGGATGGCGAGCAACCGCATCTGCCCTGGCGCGGACGGATCACGCTTGACGTGGCTCCGGGGCGCGACGGGTCGCCGGACCAGACAGCCGCCGCTGACGCGCAAGTTGCCGCGTTTTTCGGGGCAGCTCAGGTCAGCGATTTTGGCATCAGCGCGGGGCAGGTGACTTATTCTGGCCCGGACGAATGGGGGCTGCGTCGCTTTATCCTGCACTACGCCACCCTCTGCCAAATTGCAGGTGGCGTAAGTTCCTTTTGCATCAGTTCAGAGATGCGGGGTCTGACGCAAATTCGCGGAGAAAGCGGCTTTCCTGCCGTCGAACAGCTGCGCCAACTGGCTGAGGATGTGCGGCAGATTTTGGGACCGGATACCAAGATCGGCTACGCAGCGGATTGGAGCGAATACTTCGGCTATCAACCCACGGGAACGGGAGACAGGTTCTTTCACCTCGATCCCCTTTGGGCGGATGACAATATCGACTTTGTCGGTATCGATAACTACATGCCTCTGTCAGATTGGCGCGATGGCGAAGACCATCAGGATGCCGATGCCGGGTCGATCTACAATCTGGATTACCTGCGCGCCAATGTCGAAGGCGGCGAGGGCTATGACTGGTACTACGCTTCGCCCGAGGAGGCCGAGGCGCAGATTCGCACTCCGATCGAAGACAGCACCCATGATGAGCCCTGGATCTGGCGCTACAAGGACCTGCGCAACTGGTGGTCGAATTGGCATCACGAACGGATTGGCGACGTGCGCCAGAATAATCCGACCGATTGGGTGCCGGGGTCCAAGCCGATCTGGTTTACGGAACTGGGTTGTGCCGCCGTGGATAAAGGCACCAATCAGCCGAACAAGTTTCTCGACCCCAAATCCTCGGAATCGAGCCTGCCGCCGCATTCCAACGGCCTCAGGGACGACTTCATTCAGGTGCAATATCTGACGGCAACGCTGGGCTACTGGTCCGAGCCCCAGAACAACCCGGTATCCGAGATTTATGACGGCCCAATGCTGGACCTCTCCAACGCCTATGTCTGGGCCTGGGACGCGCGGCCATATCCCACCTTTCCGAACCTGCGAAGCCAATGGGACGATGGCGAAAACTATGCCCGAGGGCATTGGCTGAACGGTCGATCCGGCGCGCGCACGCTGGCCTCGGTTGTGACCGAAATCTGCCATGGTGCAGGGGTCACGGACATTGATGTCTCGCAGCTCTATGGCGTGGTCCGGGGCTATGCGGTCGAGGACGTCTCGGACGCGCGTTCGGCGTTGCAGCCGTTGATGCTGCGCTATGGGTTTGACGCGATTGAACGGGATGGTGTCCTGCGGTTCCAGACGCGCGACGGCTTTGGTGCTGTGGCGCTGGACCCGGATCACCTGGCCGTCAGCTCCGATCTCGACGGTACAGTGGAGTACCGCCGTGAGGGCGAGGCCGAGATGACCGGACGTGTTCGCCTGCGCTTTGTTCAATCGGATGCCGATCACGATCTGGTCGCGGAAGAGGCCGTGCTGCCTGACGCGCAGACCCATGCGGTCGCGGTGAACGAGATGCCCCTGTCCATGACCCGTGCTGAGGGTCGCCAGACTGCCGAGCGCTGGCTCAGCGAGGCGCGCTTGTCCCGCGACACCGCCCGTTTTGCCTTGCCCCCGTCCATGCTGCATCTGGGCGCCGGAGACGTGGTGCGCCTGTTAGAACAGGACGGCAGTGCGCTCTACCGTATCGACCGGTTGGAAAAAGCGGATCTGCAACTGGCCGAGGCGGTGCGGATTGAACGCGGTGTCTACACGGCCAACGGGTTGCAGGATGATCCGGTCGCGATCCGGCCCTTCGTCGCCCCTGTACCGGTGGCGCCTGTGTTCATGGACCTGCCTCTGTTGACGGGGACAGAAGCTCCGCACGCGCCGTATCTCGCCGCATCGGCCGATCCTTGGCCTGGCAACGTCGCCGTTCATGTGTCGTCCCGAGATGAGGACTATGCGCTGCGCGACGTCATTGCAGATCAGGCGGTGATGGGCTTTACCGAAACGCCGCTGCATCGCGCCTCAGCAGGGATCTGGGATGAGGGCGCGCCCCTGCGGGTCAAACTGATTGACGGCATTCTGGAGTCCCGTCCGCGCACATCCTTGCTGAATGGGGCCAATTTGGCGGCCATCGGTGACGGAGCACCGGGTAATTGGGAGGTGTTCCAGTTCTCTGACGCTGCCCTGCAAGAGCCGGGGGTCTATGCCCTCTCTGGTCGCCTGCGTGGTCAGCTCGGAACGGATGCCCTGATGCCCGACGTCTGGCCCGAAGGATCAACTTTCGTCCTGCTGGACGAACGCGTTGCGCAGACCAACCTCTTGCCAAGCGAGCGGCGCGTGGCCCGGCACTTTCGGATCGGCCCGGCTTCGCGCGGGTATGACGACCCATCCTACGAGCATCTGGTCGAGGCTTTCGACGGGAACGGCCTACGCCCCTACGCGCCGGTACATGTGTCTGTGCAGACCGCGTCGGACGGGGATACGTTCAGTTGGATCAGGCGCACGCGGATCGAAGGAGATGACTGGGCGGGGCTGGATGTCCCACTGGGCGAGGAAAGCGAGTCCTACATCATCCGTGTCCGGGCCAACGGGGCTTTGGTCCGCGAAGAGATCGTGCCTGAACCGCGCTGGGCCTATACCGAAGCCGCGAAGTCCGCCGATGGTTTGACAGGTGGATATGCGGTCGAGATCGCGCAAATCTCGGCCACTTATGGCGCTGGCCCGGCGGCGCGCATTCAGGTCGCGTAAGACCTGTGCGCCCCGTCCTCCACGGAGATGTCAGCGCTGCGGCACGCGCCTTGTTGGCCGTGCCGCAGCGCAGCCGCCGAACGCTCTGTATCAAGATGGTGGCCGAGGCCGAACTGGCCGACCGCCATGTCCAGCGCACTGGGCGGCTGCACCCGGCCTATGGCAACGGATCCCTGATGACAGTGGCCCGCACGCGGGTGCTGGCGGATGAACCGAACTTTGATGATCCGCACTATTGCCAGTGTTTTGAGATGGTTTTGCGTCAGCTGATACGATTTCAGACCCTGCGAGCGCTGGGCTGACTGTCATAATTGCCAAGAGGTGCAAGACCCCTCTTGGAACACATTCATTTTGGTTAAGTTACAGATCACGGGTTTGCGTTTGGCGTTTTTACCACTAAATGGCATGCTAGGCGCAGCAAAGGATCAAAGCCATGTTTGAAAAGCGCAGCCACGTGACCCCCGTCGACCCGGTCTGGAACCGGATCACGACCGAGGCCCATACCGCCGTTGAGCAAGAGCCGCTGATGGGCGGGCTGGTGCATGCCTGTATTCTGCATCACCGCAGCCTTGAGCGGGCATTGTCGTACCGAGTGGCGGCCAAGCTGTGTTCGAACGAGATGTCGATGATGGTCCTGCGTGAGATCGTGGACGAGGCCTATGCCGACGACCCTAGCTTGATTGAGGCTGCGCGCGCGGACCTGATGGCCGTGTACGAACGCGACCCAGCCTGCCACCGACTACTGCAGCCGATCCTCTATTTTAAAGGGTATCAGGCGATGCAGGCCTATCGTGTGGCCCACTGGTTGTGGCGCAAGGGACGGCATGATTTGGCCTATTTCTTCCAGATGCGGTCGTCTGAGATTTTCGGCATCGACATTCACCCCGCCGCCAGGATCGGCAAAGGGATCATGATCGACCACGCCCATTCCATCGTGATTGGTGAGACTGCTGTGGTTGGTGACAATGTCTCGATGCTGCATTCTGTGACTTTGGGCGGAACCGGCAAGGAAGAAGAGCAGCGCCACCCAAAGATCGGTGATGGAGTTCTGATTGGTGCCGGGGCCAAGGTTCTTGGCAACATTGAGGTCGGCCACTGCAGCCGGATCGCCGCCGGATCGGTGGTGCTGCAAGAGGTTCCGGCTTGCAAGACAGTTGCCGGCATCCCGGCCAAAATCGTGGGCGAGGCGGGGTGCGATCAGCCCTCGATCTCGATGGACCACATGCTGGGCAAGGACCAGTAAAAATCAGTTTGAGCGGTTGTTCTTTCTTTTCAACCGCTCTTGCCGTCTTTGTTCCCTGCGTTCCTTACGCTTGTCGATGCGTTGCTGGCGCTCAGCCTTTTGCTGGGCGATCACGGCTGGATCACTGGATTTGAACCTGGAGTTTTCGCCCGGATAGCTGTTGGGTTTTGCGAATGCCATGTCCGCCGCAGTTGCGGACGCGGCAACGACAAGCAATATCTTGGTCAAATCAAAAAAGCGCATGGACCACCTTTGGCTTTTAAAACCGTCTGTTTTTAAGGTGGGAGAGCGCGGTTGCTGAGGCAACCTTTCGGGCGATCACGCTTGCTCACATCATGGCCGTGATCGCGAGAGCACCCGCCGAGGTCGGACCCCGGCAGGCAGAGTTTGATCAGGCCAGCATGACCATCGGATTTTCCAGATTTTCGACGATGGCTTGCAGCAGCTGAGCCCCAAGCGCGCCGTCGATGACCCGGTGATCCACGGACATCGTGACGGACATCACGGTTGCAACCGTCAGCTCTCCGTCGTCGCCTACGACCGGTTTCTTCAGGCCGGTTCCGACCGCCAGAATTCCGGCATGTGGCGGGTTCACGATGGCGTCGAAATTGTCGATGCCGAACATGCCCAGGTTCGAAACCGCGAATGTGCCGCCCTGGTATTCATGCGGGGCCAGCTTGCGTTCGCGGGCGCGACCGGCAAGGTCCTTCATCTCGGTCGACAGGGCAGACAGAGACTTGGTGTCGGCATCCTGCAGGACCGGAGTGAACAGACCGCCTTCGATCGCAACCGCAACGGCCACATCAGACGGTTTCAACTGCAGCACGCGGTCGCCCGCCCAGACTGCGTTGCATTCGGGGACCTGCTGCAGCGCGTTGGCGACAGCTTTGATGATGAAGTCATTGACGCTGAGCTTTACGCCACGGCCTTCCAACTGCTTGTTCAACTGGCTGCGGAACTTGAGGAGTGCATCGAGCTTGATATCGCGGCGCAGGTAGAAATGTGGGATGGTCTGCTTGGCCTCGGACAGGCGCGCGGCAATGGTCTTGCGCATGCCGTCGAGCTTGATTTCCTCGTAGTCGCGACCATCGTACATCTTGGCCACAGCATCTGCCGATGGGCCAGCCGGTGCCGCCGTTGCGGGCGCGGCTGCTGCTGCAGGGGCCGGAGCGGCTGCAGCTGGCGTCGCAGCTACGCTTTCGACATCCGCTTTGACGATGCGACCATGCGGGCCCGAGCCAGTGATCTGTGCCAAATCAAGGCCCTTTTGCGCTGCGATGCGACGGGCCAGCGGTGAGGCGAAAATACGACCGCCATCGGCCTTGGCCGGTGCTGCCGGGGCAGGGGCGTGCGCCTCGGACGCCGCTGGCGCGGCGACCTCGTTGCCCGCGGCAGCTGTAGGCGCAGCCGCTGGGGCCGGGGCCGGTGCAGCGCCGATGTCATCGACGCTTTCGCCATCTTCCAGCAGGACTGCGATGGCAGTGTTTACCTTGACCCCTTCGGAGCCTTCCGGGATCAGGATCTTGCCGATGGTGCCTTCGTCAACGGCCTCGAACTCCATCGTGGCTTTGTCGGTTTCGATCTCGGCCAGCAGGTCGCCGGAGGAGACGGTGTCGCCCTCTTTGACCAGCCATTTGGCAAGGGTGCCTTCCTCCATAGTCGGAGACAGGGCGGGCATTAGGATTTCGGTGGGCATTTCAGCGCTCCTCAATCAGAGTAATTTGGTCAAAGGGCGCCTTGGGGCGCCCGGTGCCGCGTGCGAGCGTCGCAATCGCAGCCTCGATTTTTTCTTTGTTCTCCGCCATCCAGACATAGGCGGTCTGGTGAGAGGGGCGCGCGCCTATCAACCGCATATCCGCCGCCAATCGTTCGGGCACAAGCGCCCGTACGATGCGGTTGTCGATGTCAATCTCGACACGGTAGCATTCGGTTGCTGGATCGCGGCCCCTGATCTCCATTACCGGTAGGTCACCTGTTTGACGGCAGCGATCACCTCATCCGTGGTGATCAGGGCCAGCTTTTCGAGGTTCGCGGCATAGGGCATCGGAACATCCTTGCCGGTGCAGTTGATGACCGGCGCGTCGAGATAGTCGAACGCCTCTTGCATCACGACCGAGCTGATGTAGCTGCCGACCGAGCCTTGGGGCCAGCCTTCTTCGACTGTCACGAGACGGTTGGTCTTCATCACCGAGTTGATGATCGCGCCAGTGTCCATCGGACGGATGGTACGCAGGTCGATGACCTCCGCGCTGATGCCCTCTTCGGCCAGTTTATCGGCGGCTTCGAGGGCATATTGCATGCCGATACCGAAGCTGACGATGGTCACATCCGAGCCTTCGCGCCAAATGCGAGCCTTGCCCAGAGGAATGGCTAGGTCATCCACTTGCGGCACGTCGAATGTGCGTCCGTAGAGGATTTCGTTTTCCAGGAAGATCACCGGGTTGGGGTCGCGGATCGCCGATTTCAGCAGGCCTTTGGCATCAGCGGCCGAGTACGGCATCACGACTTTCAGGCCGGGGATCTGCATGTACCATGCGGCGTAATCTTGAGAGTGCTGCGCGGCCACGCGGGCGGCGGCACCGTTGGGGCCACGGAACACGATGGGGCAGCCCATCTGACCGCCGGACATGTAGAGCGTCTTGGCGGCGGAGTTGATGATCTGGTCGATCGCCTGCATGGCGAAATTGAAGGTCATGAACTCGACGATGGGTTTCAGGCCACCAAAGGCAGAGCCCACCGCGATACCGGCAAAGCCATGCTCGGTGATTGGGGTGTCGATCACGCGTTTGGGGCCAAACTCGTCCAGAAGGCCTTGGCTGATTTTATAGGCGCCCTGATATTCGGCGACTTCTTCACCCATCAGGTAAACGTCTTCGTCGCCGCGCATCTCTTCGGCCATCGCATCGCGGAGCGCTTCGCGGACGGTTTCGGTCTTCATTTCTGCGTCGGCGGGCCAATCGGGCGAGAGGTCCACAACCGGAGCGGCCGGGGCGGCAGCTGCGGGAGCGGGGGCCTCAACCGCCGCAGGGGCGGCCTCGGTCACCGCTGCGGCTGCGGGGGCAGCCGCGGGCAGGGCGGAGGCATCTTCGCCTTCTTCAACAAGGATCGCGATGGGGGCGTTGACCTTGACCCCTTCGGTGCCCTCGCTGATCAGGATTTTGCCGACGATGCCTTCGTCAACGGCCTCGAACTCCATCGTGGCCTTGTCGGTTTCGATCTCGGCCATGATGTCGCCGGAAGATACGGTGTCGCCTTCCTTGACCAGCCATTTGGCCAGCGTGCCCTCTTCCATTGTGGGCGAAAGGGCGGGCATGAGAATTTCGGTTGCCATGTCTTATTCGTCCTCTCAGGCGTAAATGTCTGTCCAGAGCTCGTCCAGCGACGGCTCGGGGCTTTCTTTCGAGAATTCGGCGGCCTGGTTGACGACCTCTTTGATCTCTTTGTCGATCGCCTTCAGGTCATCTTCGGTCGCGTGTTTGCCGGTCAGCAGCAGCTCGCGCACATGTTCGATCGGGTCGCTTTGCTCGCGGACCTTCTGAACTTCTTCGCGGGTGCGGTACTTGGCCGGGTCGGACATCGAGTGACCACGGTAGCGGTAGGTCTTGACCTCAAGGATGTAGGGGCCTTTGCCTGCGCGGCAGTGGGCGACGGCTTTCTCGCCTGCGGCTTTGACGGCCAGAACATCCATGCCGTTGACCATTTCGCCCGGGATCCCGAAGGCCTGACCACGGTGATAGATATCCGCCGAAGAGGTCGAGCGCGCTTGCGCCGTGCCCATCGCATATTGGTTGTTCTCGATCACGAAGACGACCGGCAGATCCCAGAGGGCGGCCATGTTGAATGTCTCGTAGACCTGACCCTGGTTGGCAGCACCGTCACCAAAATAGGTGAAGGTCACGCCGCCGTTTTCTTTATACTTGTCTGCAAAGGCCAGACCCGCGCCTAGCGGGACCTGAGCGCCAACGATGCCGTGGCCGCCGTAGAAATGCTTCTCTTTCGAGAACATGTGCATCGAGCCGCCTTTGCCTTTGGACAGGCCGCCCTCGCGCCCGGTCAGTTCGGCCATCACGCCGCCCGGATCCATGCCGCAGGCCAGCATGTGGCCGTGGTCACGATAGGATGTGATGCGTTTGTCGCCTTCTTTCGCAGCAGCCTCAAGGCCGACAACAACCGCTTCCTGTCCGATGTAGAGGTGGCAGAAACCACCAATCAGACCCATACCGTAAAGTTGCCCCGCCTTTTCTTCGAATCGACGGATCAACAGCATTTCGCGGTAGTAGGTTTTCAGCTCTTCCGCAGAAACGTTTGGTTTCTTTGTGGTTTTTCGCGCAGCCATTGTGGCGATCTCCCCCTTTCGGACAGATAGTTTAGCGTTAAACTATCTTTTAGAGCATTTCTTGCGATCTGGCGAGCGTAAATATGACGCAGCGTAGCTTTGCGCAATTCGTGCAGGGGGAGGAAGGGGTTAGCGGATAACGATTTCATCCGCGCGGATCATGCCCAGTACGGATCGGGCCTGTTGATCCAGTAGGTCGAGATCAAGGTAATTGTCCGAAAGACGGCGGGTGAGGTTTTCCATCTCGGCAATCTCAGCTTTGAGCGCCGCGAGGTCGCGTGACAGGGCGTCCCGTTCCGCCGAAATCTCAACCCGTCGAAACAGGCCATAGTCTCCTTGAACGGCGGCAAAGGTGAAATATACACCCAGCATAAAAGCCACCGAAAAGAAAAAAACTGCGCCCAAACCGGGCCGATGGGAACGGGACACTCTGTTGACCGCCGTATGAAGTCTGCCTCAATAACGGGCCCTTTGTGGGCCTCTGATTGCACTATGTCACAGGTGATTCGGGATGTGAATCCCCTGATTCGCAAAAATTTCGCGGTTGAGTCAGATTGTCTCGCGGCCCGGTTTTGCGCGCGCCGCGATGATCACTGTTCTAACGCTGCGACGCCGGGTAGGGTCTTGCCCTCCATCCATTCCAGGAAAGCTCCGCCTGCGGTCGAGATATACGAGAAGTCCTGGGCTGCGCCCGACGCATTCAGCGCGGCAACCGTGTCCCCGCCACCCGCGACCGAGATCAACTGACCCGCGCGTGTCAGCGCAGCGGCTTTCAGGGCGGCGGCGTTGGTGGCGGCGTCAAACGGCTCCAACTCGAACGCGCCGAGCGGGCCGTTCCAGATCAGGGTCTGGCTTTTGCCGAAAATCTCGTTGATGGCGGCAACACTTTCGGGACCTGCGTCTAGGATCATGCTGTCTGCGGGACACTGATCGGCGGGCAGAACCTGATGCGGCGGGTTTGCTTCGAATTTCTCGGCGACCACCACATCAACAGGCAACACGATGGTGCAGCCGGACGCTTCGGCCTTGGCCAGAATCTCTGCGGCAGTGTCTTTCATCGCGGTTTCGGCCAGCGATTTTCCGACATCAACGCCCTTGGCGACAAGGAACGTGTTCGCCATTCCGCCGCCGATGACCAGATAGTCGACCTTGTCGATCAGGTTGCCCAACAGCTCCAGCTTGGTCGACACTTTCGCGCCGCCAACAACGGCTGTCACAGGGCGTTTGGGTGCGCCCAGAGCGCCCTCCAGCGCTTCAAGCTCGGCCTGCATCAGGCGACCGGCGCAGGCGGGCAGCAAACGGGCCAGCGCCTCGGTCGAGCTATGGGCGCGGTGCGCGGCCGAGAACGCGTCATTGCAGTAGACATCGCCCAGACGCGCCATACCAGCGGCCAGATCGGGATCGTTCTTGGTTTCAGCCGCGTGAAAGCGGGTGTTTTCCAGCAGCAGAACCTGACCGGGCTGCAGGGCTTCGGCGGCCAGTTCCGCCTCGGTGCCCACGCAATCGGCGGCGAACAGGACCTTCGCGCCAAAAGCAGACTCCAAGGTCGGGACAAGTTGGTTCAGCGACAGGCTTTCGCGGCGTTCGCCGCCGGGACGACCGAAATGGGCTAGCAGGATGGGCTTGCCACCGGATGCCAGAATGTGCTGCACCGTGGGAACAATACGCTGAATACGGGTGGCGTCGGTCACAACACCGTCAACGACCGGCACGTTGATATCCACACGCACCAGCACGCGTTTGCCGTTCAGGTCCATATCGTCCAGTGTTTTCCAGCCCATCGCGCAATCCTCGTGTTTTGATACCCTTTGGGCGGTTCTTTTCCTGCATTTTGCCCTCAGGTCAATGCGTCACTTGGCATTCAGGCGCTTGGCGCATAGGTATTTGCGCAAGACAAACGACAGGAGGGCCAGATGGCCGAGATCAAGGATCCCGAAAACACAATCATCATCGAGCTGAAAGACGGCAATGTCGTCATTGAGCTGCTTCCCGACGTGGCGCCTCTGCACAGCGCCCGGATGAAGGAACTGGCCCGTGGGGGTGAGTATGACAACGTGGCCTTCCACCGTGTGATTGACGGCTTCATGGCCCAGACCGGCGACGTCCAGCACGGCGACATGGAAGACGGGTTCAACATCCGCATGGCGGGCACAGGCGGGTCGTCTCTTCCGAACGTTCCGGCTGAATTCTCGAAACTGCCACATGACCGTGGAACGCTGGGTGCGGCGCGTTCACAGAACCCGGACTCCGCCAACTCGCAGTTCTTCATCAACTTCAAGGACAACCACTTCCTGAACGGTCAGTACACGGTCTATGGCCGCGTGATCGACGGGATGGAGCATGTAGACGCTATTGTACGGGGCGAGCCGCCTGCGAGCCCGGACCGCATGATCAGCGTCAAGGTAGCGGCAGATGCATAAGCTTGCCGCCGCTTTTGTTCTGTTGGCCAGCCCCGCGCTGGCCACCGGGCTGCAGATCGAGGTTGAGGGTGAGGCCAATGGCACCATCACCGTCGACCTGTTCGAAGATGTCGCACCCAAGCACGTTGAGCAGATCACCGCACTCGCCAACGCAGGTGAGTATGACGGGGTCGTCTTCCACCGCGTGATCGAGGGGTTCATGGCCCAGACCGGAGATGTTCAGTTCGGCAACCAGACCAAGGGCAGCTTCAACGCTGCCAATGCAGGTCGTGGTGGCTCGGACCGTCCTGATCTGCCGGCCGAATTCTCGGACATCACCTTTGATCGCGGTGTAGTCGGCATGGCGCGGTCTCAGAACCCCAACAGCGCGAACTCGCAATTCTTCATCATGTTCGAGCCGGGACCGTTTCTGGATGGCCAGTACACCGTTGTCGGTCAGGTCACGGACGGGATGGACGTAGTTGATGCGATCAAACGCGGTGCGGGCCAGAACGGCGCTGTTGTCGGCCAGCCTGACGCGATGAAAAAGGTCACCGTGACCGAGTAACGAAAAACCCCGGTGCAGGCCATGCGCCGGGGTTTTCTTGTGGGCTAGGGACTGAGATCAGTCGTCGCCCATTGCTTTCCAGATCAACGCACCGATTGCCCCCCCGATCAGCGGGGCAACCCAGAACAGCCAGAGCTGTGCAAGGGCAGGGCCATCGGCAAACAGGGCCACGCCTGTGGACCGTGCCGGGTTGACCGACGTGTTGGTGACAGGGATTGAGATCAGGTGGATCAGGGTCAGGGCCAGACCGATGGCAATCGGAGCAAAGCCCGCAGGCGCTCCGCTGGAGGTGGCCCCCAGAATGATCACGATGAAGAACGCGGTCAGCACGATCTCGATCACCAGGGCGGAGATCATTGAATACCCTTCAGGGGACGCCTCGCCATACCCGTTTGAGGCAAACCCACCGACACCTTCAAAACCCGGCGCGCCGCTGACGATCACATACAGCACCACCGCTGCCGCAATTGCACCCAAGACCTGCGCGACCCAATAAGGCAGTAGGTCTTTGGCGGGGAAGCGCCCACCGATCATCAGGCCGAGGCTGACCGCTGGGTTGAAATGCCCGCCCGAAATATGACCCACCGTATAAGCCATGGTCAAAACGGTCAGGCCGAAGGCGAAGGATACACCAAGCCATCCTATGCCGACATCAGCGACCCCTGCTGCCAGAACCGCGCTGCCGCAGCCCCCCAGAACCAGCCAGAACGTGCCGAAGAATTCGGCCATGAGTTTTGATGACATGAATAGTCCTCCGTTAATCAATGAGGACCAGAGTAATTCAAAAACCGTGATTTGTGAAACTAGCGTTCAGGGGAATTTTCACGGTGTGCGCGTCAGTTAGGCACTTCACCCCATGTCGCGGGATCGAGATTGAACAGCGCGGCAAGCTGTTCATAGACATGAGGTGCCGCCTTTTGCAGGGCGTGAGGGCGCTCAAAGAACACCTCGACCGAGACGGCAAAGAACTCCTCATGGCCTTCGGCACCGTAAGGGTCGATGACGGTGCGATGCCCGGCCTCTACTGCCGCGACATGGTCGGAATAGGCCGCTAGAAAGACCTTTTCCCACTCAGCATAGCTCTGTCCCTTTGCCAAGACCGGAATGCCGTTGGTGCCACCCGACAGGTCGTCGATCTGGTGTGCGAACTCATGGAATACCACGTTGTGCCCGTCATGGTCATTCATCGCGCCTTGCTTGCTATGGGCCCATGACAGGATCACCGGGCCACGGTCCCAGCTTTCGCCGGTTCGGATGATCTCTTTCTCAGTGATCACATAACCGCTGCGCCTTTGCTGACGAGACTTAAAAGCATTGGGATAGATCAGAACAGTCGTCAGATTGTCGTACCAGATGTCGGTGTTCACCACGAGCAGGCAGGCTTGCGCGGCGATGGAGAGTTGCATCTCATCGGTGACTTCCAGCCCGTCGCAGCCATAAAAGCTCACCTGTTCTAGAAACAGGTTGATCTTGCCATCCAGTTTCTCACGCAGGTCGGCGGGAACACGTTGGAGGATAGGGACCTGTGCCGCGATGATACGCCGATCGTCTGCGCTCAATGGCTCGGCCAGAAGCGCAGCGCGCGCCTTTTTCTTGGACCAGGACCAATACAGAAACGCGCCTGCGACGGCAGCGACAAGAGCGAAAAACATCCACATGGGCATAGTTTAGCCGTATCAGTTCAAGCTTGGAACTGGATTCAGAGGAATGCCTGCAGTTGAATCGAAAACGCCGCAGGATGGCCTGCGGCGTTTCAAAAATCCGAGTTGGATTTGCTTTACTGTTTGACTTCCGCAGCCGGGTTGGCACCCGGTTTTGCGCCGCGGCCAGGGTTCAAAGGGTCGTCCTGGCGCTGAACCGAACCTTCGAAATGCGCGCCGCTTTCGATGGCGATTGTCTTGTGGATGATGTCGCCTTCGACCCGCGCTGTCGAGGTCAGGCGGACTTTCAGGCCACGCACGCGACCCACGATGCGGCCGTTGACCACGACATCGTCTGCAGTGACTTCGCCTTTGATGGTCGCGGTTTCGCCGATGGTCAACAGATGCGCGCGGATGTCGCCTTCGACAGTGCCTTCAACCTGAATGTCACCGGTTGTCTTGATGTTGCCGGTGATGTGCAGGTCCGAAGACAGGACCGATGCTGGTGGCTTCGGCTTGGGCGCCGTGCTGGCCTTGGGTTCGGAAGGTGCAGGGGCCGCCGGAGTCGCCGGAGCAGCAGGTTTTGCCGCCTCAGAATCCTTGGATGCGGGTTCGTTGATTTTGCTCTTAGAAAACATTTCTCGCAGCCTTGATGTAAGTCATTGGGTTTACAGGTTTTCCGTTCACGCGCACCTCATAGTGCAAATGCGTGCCGGTGGACCGTCCGGTGCTACCCATATCAGCAATATGATCCCCGCGCGAGACCCTTTGGCCGACCTTCACACGGATCTTGGTGTTATGGGCGTAAAGTGTCTCAATCCCGAAGGCGTGTTTGATCCTCACAAGGCGTCCAAAGCCGGACTGCCAACCGGCATGGGTGACCACGCCATCTGCGGTTGCAAAGATATCGGTGCCTTGGGGACCCGCGAAATCAACGCCGTTGTGCATCCGACGTCCGCCCGTTTTTGGGTCGCGGCGGGAGCCGTAGCCGCTTGTAAACCGCACAGCGGAATGAACCGGGTTCGCAAAGGGCGCTTTTTCGGCCGCCAGACGATACAGGTTCAACTGATCCATTTGTTGCAGAAGCTGGTTTGCGCGCACCTCGTCGGCGGAGATGTCACTCTCCTCGCCGCGGGTGCTCAGGGATAAAGGGGTCAGCGGACCGCCCATACCGCTATATCCGCGCCGCACCTCTTCGATGATGCGGTCCGTGGGCATGCCCGCCTGGCGGAACATCTTGTCCAGAGGCTCGACCGAAATCACCATCGCCTCTTCCAACTGGCGGAAAATCTCGTCACTGCGTTCCTGCATCAGTCGGATTTCCAGCTCCAGATCATCGCGCTGGTCCAGCGCATCGCGTGCGTCAGCTGCAATCTGATCCCGCTCTTCCGCGGTGCGAGCCAGCGCGTCGGTCATGAATTCCATCTGCGCCGGGGCCGATGCTGCCACGACATAGGCGTCCGTTGTATCCGCATCCTGTTGCAGCTTCGCCAGTTCGCCACGGGCCTCTTCGCGTTGCTTCATCGTGGCGCGCAGGGTCGTCTGGATCACTTCGATTCCGGTCTCCAACTCGCGCCGACGGTTTTCCGAGGCCAAAAGCTCGGACTGCATCGCCGAGACCTGTGCCAATGCAGCGTTGAACCGGTCCTGTGCGGCCAAGGCTTCCTGAGCGCGGGCGTCACGCTCAGCGGACAGGATGTTGAGACGTTCTTGATAGGTGGCCTGATCGCGTTTGGCTTGCTCGCGGAAGTTGCCAGATCCGATACTGTCCATCAGCAGAATCGCTGTGGCGACGGCGGTCCAGCCAACCATGACGGCCACACCGGTCACCGCAGCGATCTGCGTTTCCGAGCTGAGTCGGATGTACCGTGTGTCTTTGTCAGATTTCAGAAAAACCCGGCGTTCCGGGAAGTGCCGTTCGAGCAGCGAGTGAAATTTAATTGCCAGACGTGTTCTCACGCGTCTTACCTCTCATCCCCAAGATCGGGACCGGTCGTGGTGCAATAGCCGTCCCTTGGACGGGATGCTTAATAGGGTCTCAGCATTCGGGCAAGTTTGTTGACCAATTTGTCGTCGAAGGTGCAGTTTTCCCCCTACGGATCGGCGAAAACCTGCCGAAATTAACCTTTAACCTTAGTCTGAGACCTGACCCGTCGCGGGCATATCCTCGGTGAGTGGCCAGTAGAAGTCCGGCGGCAACCCTGCCTCGGCGCGCTTCTCTTCGTTAAAGGGCGGTTTCAAGGCACCGTGGAAATAGCGCCGAACCAATTGGTGGAAGACGTCCTTGGGGTCGGCGTTTTCGCGTCCGCATAGAAAATGGAACCACTTGGAGCCATAGGCGACGTGGCCGACCTCTTCCGCATAGATCACCTCGAGTGCAGCGATGGCTTGTTCCGCCTTTGCCTTGCGAAAGATATCGATCATGCCGGGGGTGACGTCCAGCCCGCGTGCCTCTAGCACCATGGGAACCACTGCAAGGCGGCCCATCAGATCTTCGGCAGTGTCTTCGGCGGCGCGCCACATGCCTGCATGGGCGGGCAGGGCGCCGTAAAGGCTGCCCATCTGTTCCAGACAATCGCACACCATCTCAAAATGGCGCGATTCTTCTTCGGCGCATTTGACCCAGTCATCGTAAAAACCGATCGGCATGGGCACGTGACCGAAGCGGGCAATGATGTCCCAATGCAGATCCACGGCATTCAGTTCAATATGTGCAACAGCGTGCAGGAGCGCGATCCGTCCGGCCTCGGACCCCGGTTTGCGCTTTGGCACTTCGCGCGGGGAGAGCAGCTCGGGCTTTTCAGGGCGTGCAGGGGTCAAAGGCGGGGTGGCGGTGCCGATTTCAATCGCGTCACCCTCGCCCTTGCGCGACGCGAACCAAGCGGCGGCATGGCGTTTGGAAAGGGCGGTTTTCTCCCGCCCGTCCGCTGTGGTCAGAACCTCGGTTGCCATCTGGGTCAGTGTTTTGGGCACTGGTACGCTCCGCCTTGTCGTGTCGGGGCTGGGGATAGACCGGATGGCGCGCGGGGTCGAGGGGGGCTACATCGCCTTGACGGCTTCAAGCACAGCATCCACGTGGCCCGGCACTTTGACCTTGCGCCAGACCTGCGCGATGCGGCCCTTGGCGTCGATCAGAAAGGTCGAGCGTTCGATGCCCATGGATTTGCGGCCATACATATTCTTCTCGACCCAGACGCCGTAATCCTCGCAGACGGTCGAGTTTTCATCCGACAGCAAAGGCGTAGTCAGGTCGTGTTTGGCGACGAACTTGTCATGTTTGGCAACGCTGTCGCGCGAGATGCCGAAGACCTGAGCGCCCGCATCGGCAAAGGCCTGAAGCTGCTCCGAAAAACCGATGGATTCCTTGGTGCAGCCCGGCGTATCATCGCGGGGATAAAAGAATAAAACGACGGCATTGCCGCGCAGATCCGCGAGGGATACCTCACCGCCGCCGTCTCGGGGAAGGGTGAAGTCAGGGGCCATGTCTGAAACGTCGGGCATTGGAAACTCCGCTAAAGGTTTTTAAACGCTGCCCGATATCATAGGGCAACGCGGACGGGTTGAAAGGCGTGGAACGCAAATTGGTGCAGCTGGATCAGGACAATAGCGAAGAGGCGGGCCAACCGAAACGTCGCCGCTCGCGCCGTCGGTCGGCGGGCATCTGGACGTTGCGGGGCGTTGTTTTGCTGGTCGTTCTGGCTGTGGTCACGGGGTTTATGGTGTTGGGCCAGCGTATGCACGCCCCGGCTTGGCTACGCAGTCACGTTGAGGCGCGTTTGGAGGAGAATCTGGGCGGTCTCCAGATCCGCTTTGGGGATGTCAGCTTTATCATTCACGAAGGCTGGCGGCCCCGTTTGCGTCTGACGGATGTGTCCATCAGTGATCAGGCCGGACAACAGATCGCCCAAGTGTCGGATATGCGGGCCAGCCTGGCGATGCGGCCCTTGCTGCGCGGTCATGTGCGACCCAAGCGGATCATACTCAGCGGGGCACAGATCGCCCTGATCCGGGGTGAGGACGGTGCGCTGACCCTGACGGTGGGCACTGGCAGCGCGCCCGTGCAAAGCGCATCGAACCTCGCCGAATTGATCGAGGCCGGGGATGAGGTGTTCCTTTCTCCGGTCCTGTCCGCGCTGACCTCGGTGCAGTTGGACGCGATCACGCTGGACTATCGCGATCTGCGGTTGGGGAGGTCCTGGATACTAGACGGCGGCCATATTCAGCTGACCCGCAATGACGACGACATGCGGCTGGCCACCGGGTTCTCGGTCCTGTCCGGGCGCGATTTTGTCAGCCAGATCGAGGCCAATTACACCAGCATTCTGGGTACGCCCGAGGCACGTTTTGGCGTGACGATCACCGATCTTCCAGCCGAGGATATATACGGCCAAAGCCCGGCATTGGCGTGGTTGCAGGTTTTGAAAACGCCCATCTCGGGCGCGGTACGAGGCAGTGTGGATGGCTCAGGGGGGTTCGGCCCTGTTTTCGCGACGCTCAATCTGGGGGCCGGGGCGGTGCAGCCGAATCCGGAGACACGTGCCATCCCGTTCGACTCCGCGCGCACCTACTTCACCTATGATCCCAACCGGCAGGAGCTGGACTTCAACGAGGTCTCGATCGATTCCGCCTGGGGATCGGTGCAGGCCGCGGGCAAAGCCTATCTGCAAGGGGTGGAAAACGGGACGCTCGACAGTCTGGATGGGCAGTGGAGCCTGACGGGGATCAACGTCAACCCGGCCAACCTCTTCCCCGAGCCTCTGAACCTGAAGAGGGCCGATCTGGACGTTCAGATGAAATTCGCCCCCTTCCGGCTGCGCGTAGGTCAGATGACGATCGAGGATGGCGGCCACCGCGTGCGGGCCTCGGGTCTGCTGGTCGGGCTGGCCGATGGCTGGTCGGCCGATCTGGATGCGCATCTGAACCAGATGGACTCTGAAGATGTCCTAAACTATTGGCCTGAACGTCTGGCGCCGAAGCCGCGGGAGTGGGTGACCAAAAACCTTTCCAAGGGCGCCTTGTCGGATATGGATTTCGCGCTGCGTCTGCGACCCGACAACAAACCCGATATCTATCTGGACTTCGGATTCGAGGATGCCACCATCCGTTTTGCCAAGACCCTGCCTCCGGTCGAAGGCGCGCAGGGGCAGGCCAGTCTGATTGACGACCGCTTTACCGCAACCGCGCAGCAGGGTGTGGTGATGGCCGATCAGGGCGGGGTTGTGGATGCTTCGGGGACGTCCTTCATCATTCCCGATACCGAAATCAAAAAAAATACGCCGGGTATTGCACGGATAAGTGCGACGGGGGGTGTCACTGCCGCGCTATCCCTACTGGATCGCCCACCTCTCAGCTTGCTCAGCAAGGCAGGACTGCCGGTCGATATGGCCGAAGGAAACGTGGCGCTCAAGGGCACGTTGTCCTTGCCGCTGATCAAGGGCCTCAAGTTTCAGGACACGCAATTTCACTTTGCAGGCACCCTCGGCGACCTGCGGAGCGACCGTCTGGTGCCGGGATTTTCCGTCAGCGCACCGATTCTGGAGTTGTCCGGAGACCAGACCGGCGTGCAGATCGAAGGGCAGGGTCTGTTCGGCGATGTGCCTTTGCAGGCCAAATGGCAACAGCCGATTGATGGCGAGACGGCGCAGCGCAGCACCGTGACGGGGCAAATCGAACTGTCCCAACGTCTGATGGCCGAATTGAAGGCTGGGTTGCCGCAAAGCTTCCTCAGCGGATCCGGCACGGCTGATTTTACGCTGGGCATCGGTGCGGGCTCGCCGCCGCAACTATCAGCCTCATCCGATCTGGTGGGCGTCACGCTGGCCATACCCGAACTGGGATGGCGCAAACCCGCGTCGACCAGCGGCACGCTGACTGCTGATGCAACGCTGGGCGATGGGCTGAAGGTTGATGCCTTGAACCTGCAGGCGGCGGGGTTGCGGACTGCGGCGTCGATCACCTTCCGAGAGGGAGAGTTTGGCCGTGTTTCCTTCAGTTCCTTCGATCTGGGCAACTGGTTGGCTGTTCCGGCCGAGCTGATCGGGCGGGGTAATGCCGCACCCGACATTCGCGTTCTTGGCGGGGTGCTGAACCTGGGCCGCGCCACATTTGGCAGGTCCGAGGGCGGCAGCAGCGGGTCGGGCGCTGGACCGAATCTCGACGTAACGCTTGACCGCCTCCAAGTCACTGAGGGCGTGGCTCTGACCGGCTTCAAGGGCAAGTTTCAAACGACCGGAGGTGTCAACGGCACCTTCAACGCCCGTGTCAACGGAGGGGCTGCCATGCAAGGCCGCCTCACCCCGCGGGGCGCGCGCAGCGCGGTAGAGCTGACCTCGAACGATGCGGGGGCTGTCCTGCGCTCAGCGGGTTTGCTGACGCAGGCGCGAGGCGGAACGTTAGATGTACAGTTGGAACCAGTCGCGGCGGCTGGCAGCTATGATGTGATCCTCAGCATCGTTAGCACCCGCATTCAGGATGCGCCGGCTATGGCGGCGCTGCTGAATGCGATCAGTCTGGTCGGGTTGCTGGATGAGATGGCTGGCCAGGGCATTTTCTTCTCGTCCATCGACAGCCGGATGCGGATCACTCCGACCGAGGTCAAGATCCTCAGTGGAAGTGCTGTTGGCCCGTCCATGGGACTGTCTTTTGATGGAACAGTGAATACGGTGGCCGGGACGCTGAACCTGCGGGGTGCCATTTCCCCGATCTACCTGCTGAATGCGGTTGGCAGCGTCTTTACCAAAAAGGGCGAGGGGGTCATCGGGTTCAATTATTCCCTTACGGGGCCTTTGGCAGACCCGAAGGTCTCGGTGAACCCGCTGTCGGGCCTCGCGCCGCTGTTCCTGCGCAACCTTCTGCGCCCACCAGCCCCGACGGTTTCAGATGGGCCGAATGCCCAACCGCGCAAACCTGACGAACCCAAGCGTACGTACGGCGCCCCGAAAAGCGACCGCTAGGGGATATGGCCGAATCTCTTGTGGCCTTGTATGGCGCGGCCATGAAACTCAGCGATTTTGATTTCCACCTGCCCGAAGACCTGATTGCGACCCGACCCGCCAACCCGCGCTCGTCCGCGCGTTTGCTGGTGGCCGAGGGCGAGGCGATTTCGGACAGCCATGTGTTCGATCTGCCCAACTGGCTGCGCCCCGGCGATCGGCTTGTGTTGAACGATACGCGCGTGATCCCGGCAAGGCTCAGCGGACGGCGGCACCGCGACAGCGCGCAGGGGCTGGTTTCCGCCGCGATCGAGGCGACGTTGCTGGAGCCTAAGGCGGATGGATCCTGGACCGCGCTGATTAAGCCGCTGAAAAAGGTCAAGCCGGGCGAAGAGATCGTATTCTCGGACGATCTCAGTGCGACGCTGGACCGGGTAGAGGACGGGCAGGCCTATCTGCAGTTCAACCTCAGGGGTGAGGATTTTGACGCCGCCCTTGAACAGGCCGGTGCAATGCCCTTGCCACCCTACATCGCCGCCAAACGTCCAGCGGATGAGCAGGACAAGGCGGATTACCAAACCATCTGGGCGCGCAACTCGGGCGCTGTGGCCGCACCAACCGCGTCGCTGCATTTCGATGATGCGTTGATGGCTGCGCTGGCAGAGCGTGGGGTGGAATTCAGCCACGTGACCCTACATGTGGGTGCGGGCACGTTTTTGCCGGTAAAGGTCGAGGACGTGACAACCCACAAGATGCATGCCGAGTGGGGCCGGGTCAGCCAGCAGGCTGCTAATGAGATCCGCGCCACCAAGGCGGCAAGGGGCCGGGTGATCCCGGTCGGTACCACCGCACTGCGCCTGATCGAAAGCGCCGCGCGCAGTGGGCAGATCGCGCCTTGGGAAGGGGAAACCGACATCTTCATCTATCCGGGCTTTCAGTTCCACGTGACGGACGCACTGATGACCAATTTCCACCTGCCCAAATCGACCCTGCTGATGCTGGTTTCGGCCCTGATGGGACAAGAGCGTATGCGGTCCGTCTATGCCCATGCGATTGAACAGAAGTATCGCTTTTTTTCGTATGGGGATTCGTCCCTTCTGATCCCCTAAAACCCTCAGCCGCGACACTGTCAGACAGGGAATGTCGTAGACAGGCGCGAACTGCATTTGTTTTGATCACATAACAACTCGCAATTCAGCTTAGCACATCCCGGAGGCCCAAATGATTCAGGTTCTGTCCACCGCTTGGGCGCTTCTTCTCGGCATGGGTTTGCTGATGGTCGGCAACGGCCTGCAAGGCACGATTCTGGGTGTTCGCGGTGAAATCGAAGGTTTCTCGACCCTCGAGATGTCCTTTGTGATGTCGGCCTATTTCATGGGATTTCTAGGCGGATCACGCCTCGCGCCTGAGATGATCCGCAGGGTCGGCCATGTGCGTGTCTTCGCAGCCCTGGCCTCGTTCATTTCCGCGGTCATGATCATGTATCCGATGCTGACCGACCCGATCGCGTGGTTCCTGGGGCGTGCCGTGATCGGCTTCTGCTTCTCGGGCGTGTATGTGACCGCTGAAAGCTGGCTCAACAACGCGGCCAGTAATGAGAACCGGGGGCAGGCGCTGTCGCTTTATATGATCGTGCAGATGCTGGGGATCATTTCGGCTCAGGGGTTGGTTCTGCTGGGCGATCCCGCAGGGTATGAAACGTTTGTGATCGCGTCGATCCTCGTTTCTGTCTCGTTCGCGCCGATCCTCTTGTCGATTTCTCCGACCCCTGCATTCGACACCACCAAACCCATGACCCTGCGCGAACTGATGGGCAAATCCCCGTTGGGCTGTGTGGGCATGTTCCTTTTGGGCGGGGTGTTCTCGGCGCAGTTCGGCATGGCAGCGGTCTATGGCGCGCGCGCCGGGCTGAGCCTGATCGAGATTTCGACCTTCGTGGCCGCCTTCTACATCGGCGCCATCGTGCTACAATACCCGCTGGGTTGGTTCTCGGACCGGATGGATCGGCGTTTCCTGATCCTGCTGGCGGCTGCCATGGGCGGTGCCAGTGCCATAGCTGGCATGCTATTCGGGGTGAATTTCCCGATCCTTCTGGTTACCGCTTTCTTTATTGGTGGTATGTCAAACCCGCTCTATTCCCTGCTGATCGCCCATACGAACGATTTTCTGGATCGCGAAGACATGGCCGCTGCATCTGGTGGTTTGCTTTTCATCAACGGCTTGGGCGCGATTGCTGGCCCGCTGATTACGGGTTGGTTGATGGGGGACGGGATCTTTGGACCTCCGGGCTTTTTCCTGTTCATCGCGGCGTTGCTGCTCGCGATGGCCGGCTACGCAATGTATCGCATGACGCAGCGCGCGGCGATCCCTGTTGACGAAACCGGCACTATGTCGCCTCTGTACCCCTCCGCATCCCCTGTTGCGCTTGAGGTGGCCCAGGAAGTGGCCATCGAAGCCGCCGAGGCCGAGGAGGACGCACAAGATGTTTCCGCTAACGCCTAAATATGTCCGAAATGTAGTAATATTTTACTGTTACAAATCTGTAAAACAGCCTTAAATGACCTTACGTCCCTGGGGAGGGCAACACACGGAGTTAAGGGCAATGGTTGGTCCTGAAGACGTATTGAGTTTTTGGTTGGATGAGGTCGGCCCCAAGGGGTGGTACATGCAGGACGACGCGCTGGATCAGAAGATCCGCGACCGTTTCCTGACCACTTGGGAAGCCGCGACAGAGGGCAAGTTTTCGCTCTGGTTGACATATCCCAGCGGGTCGCTGGCCTATATCATCCTAGCAGACCAATTCCCGCGCAACATGTTCCGGGGTGAGGCACGGGCCTTTTCGTCGGATCGGGCGGCTCTGGCCGCTGCGAAATGTGCGGTGGACAAGGGCTGGGATATGAAAATCGACGAACCCGCCCGGCAGTTCTTTTATCTGCCGATGATGCATTCCGAAAACCTGTGTGATCAGGAACGCTGCGTGCGTCTGATGTGCCAGAACCTCAGCAGCGAGGATTCCAGCAACCTGCTGCACGCGCGCGCCCATCGCGAGGTGATCCGGAAATTCGGACGCTTCCCCTATCGGAATGAGGCCCTGTCACGCACCCCAACCGTGCATGAGACCGCCTATGTCGACATGGGCGGCTATGGCTCCACTGTGCGTGAGTTGCAAGCAGCCGGTTAACTTTCGGGCACGCATCCACGGATAGCAATGATCCGGTCGGCTACCACGTCGACCGAGGTCTCAATTGCATGGTCGATCAATTGGTCAGGTGACTCCGCCAACTCTGCAAACCGGGTTTGAACGGTCTGCAGATTGGTTTCTAGCGTTTCCAGCTTGTCTAGCGTATTGGACATTCGCAGAGAAACGACGGTGTTGCTCACCAGACCGTCCTCTTGAATGCGGGCCAAATCACTGCGCAGTCCGGAAAGCTGCTCGCGAATACCCTGCGCCTCGTCCCGCAACGGGGTGACAACTTGCAGCTTTTCCGACAGGCCCGAGGTGACATCCTCGACGGTCGAAGCCAGTTTCCAGCCCAAAAACAGGCAAAGCGCCACTAGGATCAGCGTTGCATTCAGAAGTGCAAGGAGAAGGTCTTTGAGGGTCTTGGCCATGATAAGTCTTTCGAATGCTTTGTGAATATAAGACGGGCGGAGGCCCCGGCTGTTCTTTTCTAGCCTTTGAAAAAGCTTGGGTATAGGCTGAAAGCTGCACGTATCGACCATAACATACCGGCGTCGCTTTTGTCGCGGTATGTCTATATTGATGCGCTGTGAAAAATAGTTTAATGCTAAACTAAATTTCAAACCGACCTGGGCCGAGAGGGACACATGGCTGAAAAATCTTTTGATCTGATCGTAATCGGTGCTGGTCCGGGCGGCTATGTGGCCGCAATCCGCGCGGCGCAGCTGGGCCTCAAGACCGTCGTGGTCGAGCGGGAGCATCTGGGCGGCATCTGCCTGAACTGGGGCTGCATTCCAACTAAAGCAATGCTGCGCTCCTCAGAAGTCTTCCACCTTATGGAGCGCGCGAAGGACTTTGGCCTGACGGCGGACAAGTTCGGCTATGATCTGGACGCGGTGGTCAAACGCTCACGTGGCGTTGCCGGCCAGTTGTCGGGTGGGATCGGCCACTTGCTGAAGAAGAACAAAGTCAGTGTCGTGATGGGCGAGGCGACGATTACCGCAAAAGGCAAAGTCTCAGTCAAAACCGAGAAGGGCACCGAAGAGCTGGCCGCCAAAAACATCGTCCTCGCCACTGGTGCACGCGCGCGAGAGCTTCCAGGGCTGGAAGCAGATGGCGATCTGGTCTGGACCTACAAACACGCACTGCAGCCGCCGCGGATGCCGAAGAAACTGCTCGTCATCGGCTCGGGCGCCATCGGGATCGAATTCGCCAGCTTCTACAACACGCTGGGCGCAGACACGACCGTGGTTGAAGTGATGGATCGCGTGCTTCCGGTTGAAGACGCTGAAATCAGCGCCTTCGCGAAGAAAGCCTTCACCAAGCAGGGCATGACCATCATGGAAAAGGCGATGGTCAAGCAACTTGATCGCGGCAAGGGTAAGGTCACCGCGCATATCGAGGCCAAAGGTAAGGTCGAAAAGCACGAGTTCGACACTGTGATCTCGGCCGTTGGCATTGTCGGCAATGTCGAGAATCTGGGACTGGAAGCACTCGGCGTGAAAATCGACCGTACGCATGTTGTGACGGATGAGTTCTGCCGCACCGGCGTTGATGGTCTCTATGCGATTGGCGATATCGCGGGCGCGCCTTGGTTGGCTCATAAAGCCAGCCACGAAGGCGTCATGGTGGCCGACCTGATCGCAGGCAAACACGCGCATCCGGTCAAACCCGAAAGCATCGCAGGTTGCACCTATTGTCACCCACAGGTGGCCTCGGTTGGCTATACCGAAGCCAAAGCCAAAGAGCTGGGCTACGACATCAAGGTCGGCCGCTTCCCCTTCATCGGGAACGGTAAGGCGATTGCGCTTGGAGAGCCTGAGGGCATGATCAAGACGATCTTTGACGCCAAAACCGGTGAGCTGCTGGGCGCGCATATGATCGGTGCAGAAGTAACCGAGTTGATTCAGGGTTACGTGGTCGGTCGCCAGTTGGAGACGACAGAAGAAGACCTGATGAACACCGTCTTCCCGCACCCGACACTGTCAGAAATGATGCATGAAAGTGTTCTGGATGCTTATGATCGCGTGATCCATATGTAAGGGGTTAGGGGGCGCTGCCCCCGTCGCGGCAAGCCGCGACTCCCCCGGGATATTTATAGCCAGATGAAGCATGGGATCCGTCCTTCATCTGGCCGAAAATACCTCGGAGCGCGAGGCAGAGCCTCGCAAAAGACTTCTACGAATTCAAAGCATCGAGAATGCGGGCCCAAGAGCGGATGCCCTTGTGGAAGCTTTTGACATCATATTTCTCATTCGGAGAGTGGATGGCATCGTCGTCATTGGCGTAGCCGACCAGCATCGAATCCAGGCCCAGAACGGTGTCGAAATAACCAACGACCGGGATTGAGCCGCCCATTCCGGTGAATACGGCTTCGCGGCCCCATTCGTCGGACAGCGCCGCGCGGGCCGCTTCGAATTCAGGGCGATCGAGATTCATGACCGAGGCTGGGGACCCTTCGAGGTCATTGTCCCAGACAACTTTGGCATCCGGGGACAGGTGCTCCTCTACATGTTTACGAATCTTGTCGCGCAAGGCGTCGGGGTCCATGTCACCGACAAGGCGGCAGGTGATTTTGCAATGAGCTTCCGATGGGATCACCGTTTTTGATCCAGCACCGTTGTAGCCGCCCCAAAGGCCGTTGACCTCAAGCGTGGGGCGTGCCCATTGCTGTTCCAGCGTGGAATAGCCTTTTTCGCCATGCGGTTGGCTATATCCCACCGAGTTCAGATATTCGGCTTCGTCGAAACCGCAGTTTTCCCACTGGCGCAGCTGATCTGCCGGGACCTCGTGAACGCCTTCGTAGAAACCTTCAACAGCGACACGCCCGGTCTCGTCGTCATAGAAGGAAGCCACGATCTTGGACAATTCGCGCAGCGGGTTCAGACCGGGGCCGCCGTAGTGGCCGGAATGCAGGTCGATGCGGGGGCCTACGATAGTGAACTCATCCTTCAGCATTCCGCGCAATTGCGAGGCAATCGAGGGCACTCCGCGTGACACCATTGAGGTGTCGCAAACCAGGGCCAGATCGGCCTGCAATTCGTCTTTGTTCGCTTCGAGGAACGGCACCAGCGACGGCGAGCCTGATTCCTCTTCACCTTCGAAGAAAAAGGTGATGCGGCAGGGCAGGGTGCCGTGGACGGCTTTCCAGGCACGGCAGGCCTCGACAAAGGTCATCAGCTGGCCCTTGTCGTCGGACGACCCACGGCCGCGGATGACGGGTCCGTTTTCGGTCTCCTCGATGGCGGGGTCGAACGGATCGCGGTTCCACAGGTTCAGCGGATCGACGGGTTGCACATCATAATGCCCGTAGAACAGCACATGCGGGCCGTCGCTGCCCTCACCGACATGACCCACGACCATCGGGTGACCGGGTGTTTCGCGTTTTTCTGCTGCAATCCCAATGCTCTGCAGATCCGTGACCAGCCAGTCCGAAGCCTTGTCGACCTCGGCCTTGTAGGCGGGATCGGTTGAGATCGATTGGATGCGCAACAGCTCCATCAGGCGGTCGATCGAGGTTTGCAGATCAGAATCGATCCGGCTCAGCACGGCGTCTAGCGACATAACAGGGCTCCTGCTTGGGAATGATTTGCGCGAACCCTATCAGTGTTGGCGCTGCCGTCCAGAGCAGAGTGCGCAGTATCGCCCCGTAGTGAGTGGCCGAAGTTAAGCTTCTGTACCTGCGTCGTTTCCCCACGTCTTTTAGACGTAAGTTTACTTGCTGCGCGGCTATGAAGCTTATATTTGATGCAAATCAAAGTTGGGTTCTAACTAGCGGCTTTAATAAGGTCGAACGTGCGAACACAAAGCTGCTTTAGGGGCAATGTCCTGTAAGGTGGCGGAATACAGGCTTTGGGTGAGAGGTTTGCCCGAGGCGATCAAGGAGGGTCCGTTGGACTATACTGCTCAGCTCGATTCAGCGATTGCCAGGCTGCATGACGAAGGACGCTACCGGACCTTTATCGATATCGAACGCCGCAACGGGCACTTCCCGCATGCCGTTCGGACCCGTCCCGATGGAACGCAACAGAACATTACCGTGTGGTGCGGCAATGACTATCTTGGCATGGGCCAGCACCCGGTAGTCCTGAACGCAATGCACGAAGCCGTTGATGCGGCCGGTGCCGGTTCGGGCGGAACGCGCAACATCTCGGGCACGACTGTATATCACAAGCGCCTTGAGGCTGAGCTGGCCGATCTGCATGGCAAAGAGTCCGCTCTGCTGTTCACCAGCGCTTATATCGCCAATGACGCGACGCTTTCGACCTTGCCGAAACTGTTCCCCGGTCTGATCATCTATTCGGACGCGCTGAACCATGCCTCGATGATCGAAGGTGTGCGGCGCAATGGCGGCGCCAAGCGCATCTTCCGGCACAATGATGTCGCCCACTTGCGTGAGCTGATTGAGGCCGACGACCCCAAAGCCCCCAAGCTGATCGCATTTGAGTCGGTCTACTCCATGGACGGTGACTTTGGCCCGATCGAAGAGATTTGCGATCTAGCCGATGAATTCGGTGCCTTGACCTATATTGACGAGGTCCATGCAGTTGGCATGTACGGCCCGCGCGGTGGCGGTGTGACCGAGCGTGACCGTCTGGCGCATCGCATCGACATCATCAATGGCACTCTGGCGAAAGCCTATGGCGTAATGGGGGGCTATATTGCCGCCAGCGAAAAGATGTGTGACGCCGTGCGCTCTTACGCGCCGGGTTTCATCTTTACCACGTCTCTGCCGCCTGCTGTTGCGGCTGGTGCGGCGGCCTCGGTCGCGCATCTGAAAGTGACGCCGGAACTGCGTGAGCAGCATCAGACTCAGGCCAAAATCCTGAAACTGCGCCTGAAAGGCTTGGGCCTGCCGTTGATCGACCATGGCAGCCACATCGTGCCGGTTATCGTCGGAAACCCAGTCCATACCAAAATCCTGAGCGACCGCTTGCTGGACGATCACGGTATCTATGTGCAACCGATCAATTTCCCTACCGTTCCACGTGGTACAGAGCGCCTGCGCTTTACCCCATCTCCGGTCCATGGACCCGGTGAGATGAACCGTCTGGTTCAGGCGATGGACGAACTTTGGTCACATTGTGCGCTAAATCGCGCCGAACTTGCCGGTTAAACTCACGCTAAAGTGTGCAACGCGTTCGCCGCGTGTTAAGCTTACGCTAACAAAATAAGTGGACGAATCGTTATGGGGACGATTCGCCATTAGCGTGAAACACGCGACGGGCAAAATGGGGCGGCAGGAATGATTGGGCGCAGATCACAGCGCGATTCCGAAGAAGGTTTAGAAGTCAGACCAAAGGGTTTTGACGACTACGAAGTACGGCTTGGTGATCAGATGCGCGGCGAACGCGCCACCATGGGCAAATCCCTTCTGGATGTTCAGCGCGAACTGCGGATCAAAGCCAACTACATCGCTGCAATAGAAAACGCCGATCCTGATGCGTTCGATACACCCGGCTTCATCGCCGGGTATGTGCGTTCTTACGCCCGGTATCTGGGCATGAACCCGGATGAGACCTTTGCCGCCTTCTGCAAGGAAAGCGGCTTTGAGGTCGCGCATGGCATGTCAGCCGAAGCATCCGTTGTTCGCAAACCGACCGGAGATCTTCCGGCCCGTGGCCCGATGGGGCGGGATCCGTTTGTGTCTCCGAACACACCATATATCCCTGGCAAAGAATCCTTCGTCAGTCAGGTTGAACCGCGCGCGATTGGCTCGTCCTTGGTCTTGCTGGCCGTTATTGGCGGCATTGGCTATGGCGGCTGGGCCGTGCTGAACAAGATCCAGCAGGTGCAGGTCAGCCCGGTTGAGCAAGCTCCGGTGGTTCTGTCGGACCTCGATCCCCTTGATGCGGCGCGTAGCACTGAGACCGTCGAGACCGCTTCGACCGAAGCGCTGGATCGCCTCTATCGCCCGCAAGCGCTGGATGTTCCCGTGATGGTCGCGCGGGATGCTCCGATTTCCACGCTTGACCCACGGACCGTTGGCGCGTTCCGTCCGCCGGAACTGCCCGAGGTTCAGGTGGCCGAACTGCACACGGTCGAGCGACCAGCCTTGCCGCAGGTGGTCGAGCAGTTGGATACGACGTTGAAGATTGTCGCCGTGAACCCAGCATGGATGCGTGTCACGGCCGCCGATGGTAGCGTGATCTTCGAAGGCACACTCGGTACGGTTGAGCAGGGCAGCATATTCGAAGTGCCGCTGACCGAAGAACCGCCGCTGTTGCGGGCCGGGGCGTCGGGTTCGGTGTTCTTTTCGATGAATGGTGAACATTTCGGACCGGTCGGTGCGCCGGGCACTGTCGCGAAGGGCGTTGTCCTGTCCAAGGACGCAGTGGCTGAGACTTATGCCGTCGCTGATCTCGAGGCCGAGCAAAACAGCGCCCTCAAGCAATTGGTGGCCGAGCTTCAGACGCAAGCAGCGGACGAGCCTGCCGAATAGTCTTGCCATTGCTCAACTGCGGTTGCCGAACTATCTATGAGGCAACCTAGGCAGATGCGGACCTCTCTTCATGGCGCTCAACCACGTACGTCCCTGGCGTGATATCTACCGCCGCAAATCCCGTAAGATCATGGTCGGCAATGTGCCGGTTGGAGGCGATGCTCCGATCGCTGTTCAGACCATGACCAACACCCTGACGACTGATGTGGCGGCAACGGTCGCGCAGGTTCAGGCTGCGGCTGAGGCCGGAGCTGATATCGTGCGGGTTTCCGTTCCGGACGAGGACTCGGCCAAGGCGCTGAAAGAGATCGTGTGCGAAAGCCCGGTGCCCATCGTGGCTGACATTCACTTTCATTATCGCCGTGGCATTGAGGCCGCTGAGGCCGGCGCGGCTTGTCTGCGGATCAATCCGGGCAATATCGGCAACGAGCAACGCGTGAAAGAGGTCATCAAGGCCGCAAGGGACCACAATTGTTCGATCCGGATTGGGGTAAATGCGGGCTCGCTAGAGCGGCACCTGCTTGAGAAATACGGCGAGCCCTGTCCTGAGGCGATGGTCGAAAGCGGGTTGGAACATATCCGCATTCTGCAGGACAATGATTTCCACGAATTCAAGATCAGCGTGAAGGCCAGCGACGTCTTCCTATCGGCGGCGGCCTACCAAGGCATTGCCGAGGCCACCGATGCCCCCATTCACCTTGGGATCACCGAGGCCGGAGGGTTGGTCAGCGGCACCATCAAATCCGCCATCGGTCTAGGCAACCTGCTTTGGATGGGGATCGGAGATACGATCCGTGTCAGCCTGTCCGCCGATCCGGTCGAAGAGGTCAAGGTCGGTTTTGAAATCCTGAAATCGCTGGGCCTGCGCCATCGCGGCGTCAACATCATCTCTTGCCCCTCCTGCGCGCGTCAGGGGTTCGACGTGATCAAAACCGTCGAGGCGCTGGAGCAACGCCTGGAACACATCAAGACGCCGATGTCCCTGTCGATCATCGGTTGCGTCGTCAACGGACCGGGCGAGGCGCTGATGACCGATGTCGGCTTCACAGGAGGTGGAGCAGGGTCGGGCATGGTCTATCTCGCAGGTAAGGCTAGCCACAAGATGTCGAACGACCAGATGATCGATCACATCGTGGAAGAGGTCGAGAAAAAGGCCTCTGAACTGGATGCGGCAGAGGAGGTTGCAGAGTAGCTACACTGCGGGCATTTGCTGCCGCACAATGAATGCCTCCGCCCAGTTCGCCCAGCGTGTTGACATTCAATGAAACGACCTCGCGCCCGGGGTAGTGACGCCTAAGGGCATTGCGCGCAATTTTGTCCGTTTCACTATCTCCGAACTCGGCAATCACCACTGCACCGTTGCAGACATAGTAGTTTGCATATGAGGCTACGAATTCCGGGTCTTGAACACGACGTTCGAAAGGTTCGGGGACGACGTCGATCTGCAAGCCTTCGTCCGCAAGCAGATCATGAGTGTCCAGCGCAGCGAGGTGAAACAGATCACCCATGTCTGGTTCATCTGGAAGGTTGATGAGAACGCGCCCCGGCCCTGTAAAGCGGGCTAGGCTATCAATATGGTAGTCGGTGATATCTTCGCCCAAGACACCTTCGGACCAAATGATGCGGTCAGCACCATAGGCTGTCAGCAGACGGGTTTCGATTTCGGCGCGTGTCATGCCAGGATTGCGGTTTTCATTCACCCAAGAACTTTCATGCGCCATGAGCAGCCCATGCCCATCCTGCTCGACCCCACCAGCCTCGCCTTGCAAACCAGTAGGTCGCAGACTAAGGCCCAACCGATCCGCGACCCTGCTGGCTACTTTTGCATCGAGGGCGTGGGGTTGCTTTTGTCCCCAGCCATTGAATTGGATTTGGCTGATGGCCAATTTGCCCTGTCCGTCGACGACAAAAACCGGGCCGGAGTCGCGGCACCAAAGTTCTTCGGTCGGGATGTCCCATAGCTCGACCTGCGCAGAGAGCCTCCGGCGCGCGGTGTCGTGATGTTCAGCCTCGGCCAACATGGTTACAGGCTCAAAATCCGAGATCGCGTTGGCAATGTCCGCGATTGTCTGCTGTACCGAGTCTAGAAATATGTGGTCGCGATAGACTTTGCGACTGTTGGGCCATTGCATGAAAGTCCGCTGATGACGCATTTCCTCGGCCGGTACGTAGTAGCCAGAACGAGGCTGGGTCGAGGATTGACTTGGCAAACCCACAAGACCCAGCGCCCCTCCAGCAATCAAAAGCTGTCGACGATTGACTTAGGGAGTCTACCCTTGTTCAGCTCGCACGCCGTCTGCGATCTGCTGCATCTGATCCGCTGGTAGGAAGCCGCGCAGCATTTCGGTGCCCAGAACGAACGAAGGCGTGCCGGTGATCTGCATGCGTTGTGCCAGCTCTCGGGTGCGGGTGATCTCTTCGGTGACCTGGTTGCTGTCCATCGCGGCGATGATGGCGTCGCTGTCCAGACCAAGCCCGTCCGAGATGCGGCGCAGGGTCACTTCGCTGGGTTCTCCGCTGAATTCCATCAGGGCGTCGTGGACCTGTTTATAGGCGTCATCCCCGGCGACATGTTTGGTTGCCACGGCAAAACGCGAGGACAGAACCGAGGCATCGCCAAGAATCGGGAACTCTTTGATCACAAGACGGATATTGCCGTCTTCGGCCAACAGGCTGGCCACCTCGGGCACGGCACGGCGGCAATAGCCGCACCGGTAGTCCATGAACTCGACCAGGGTGATGTCGCCATCCGGGTTGCCGCCGACCCAGCTATAGCCGTCATTGAACAGCTCATCCGCGTTCGAGGCGACCAGATCGCGATCTGCCTGTTCCTGAGTCGCAGCGTTGCGCTCCTCTAGGATTGTGATCGCTTCGATGATCACTTCGGGATTTTCCAGCAGATACTCGCGTACTTGCGCTCCGAACTCGGCCTTTTCGGTATCGCTGAGCGCGTTCAGGTCTAGCGCCTGCGCCGAAGTCGATATCAGGGAAAGCCCCAAAAGGGCGGGGGCTGCATGTTTCAGGATCATTTGCGTTTCCTTTTCGCTTTCTCTGCGCGTTTCGAGGCAATCAACACATCTTGTGCCCTTTGCCAACCCGGTGAGCCTTCGGGAAGTTGCCCGATGGCCCGTCTTGCGTGAATGCCTGCATCGGCCAGCCGGCCCTGCAAGGCGTATCGTTCTGCGGTGACGGTCGAGGCCATCCCGTTATTGCCGACCTTGGAATAGGCCACGCCCAGATCCCGCATCAGCCGCGCATTGCGGTAGTCGCGGGCACGGGCTTTCTCAAGCGCTTCCAACGCCGTGTCGGTCTGGCCCTGTAACAGCAGCGCTCGTCCGTATCCTGCAAGGATCAACGCATCGTGCGGCGCCATTTCAACCGCTTGGGCGTATGCATTAACAGCCTCGGATAATTGCCTGTTTTCCAGAAGAATTTGCCCTTTCAATTCGTAGTAGAAGGGATCCTCGGGCCGAATTTTCAAGGCTTCATCTATCGCTGCGCGCGCACGGGCCAGATCGCGGTTCTGGTGATGGGCCGACGCCTCGCGCATCATTCGGATGTCGTAGGCCGTTTCCTCTTTCGCGCGGCGCATTGTCCAACTCGGAGAGCGCAAAAAGGCCGAGAGCTTACCCTTGACCCGCGCAAACCAGTAATCGGCGCTTTCATTGGGTTGGGTTTGATCGCCGAATTCGTCCAGAAACGCCTCAGCTGCGCGCAGACGATCCCGGCTGGTGGGGTGAGAGCGCATGTAGGGGTCCTGATTGGCCGTGCTCAGCAATTCCTGACCTGCGAATTTGCGGTGGATCGCGACCATCCCCTTGGGTGAGATGCCGGCCCACCGCAGATAGCTGGCCGCGCTGCGATCGGCTGAGGCTTCCTCAGCCCGCGTGTGCCCCAGAAAGCCGCGAATGGCCGCGCCTTGCGTTCCGGCCGCAATCCCGGCAGCGGCTTCCCCTCCGCCCGCTGCGGCTGCGATAAGAGCAAGCGCCGTGCCAAGGCTCGCCTTACGCTGTGCGTCCTGCAGGTTTTGGTGACGGCGGGCCAGATGACCGTTGGCAATATGGGCGGCCTCGTGGGCGATGACGGCTTGTAGCATTTCGGGGCTGTCGACCGACAGGATCAGGCCGTAGTTCAGGTAGATCGCGTTGTAGTCGATGACGAAGGCGTTGAAGGTGTTGTCGTTGACTACCAGAATACGCACCTGATTGGTGCTTAGCCCGGCTGCGCGCAGCACCGGAAAGGCCAGTTCGCGCAGGCCGAACTCGATATCGGGATCGCGGATCAGGCTTTGGGCGTGGGTCTGCACCGCCGCCGTCAGCCAGAGGACAGCCGCAAGTATCAGGGCCGGGATTGACGCCAGCCGGGATACGCGTTCAAAAGCCATGGCTGCAACATGGGAGATGGGCATGAGAAACTCAACCCGGTCCGGGGTCGATCCGTTTATTGTGATGGACGTGATGGAGGCCGCGCGCAAAGCCGAAGAGGCCGGAAGCCACGTCATTCATATGGAGGTCGGCCAGCCCGGAACCGGCGCCCCGAAAGGCGCGACCGAAGCCCTCGCCAAGGCAATGGAACAAGGCCCGTTGGGCTATACCGTTGCACTCGGGCTGCCGGCTCTGCGTCAGCAGATCGCGCAGATGTATGGAGAGTGGTACAATGTCGATCTGAACCCCGAACGGGTCGTAGTAACGCCGGGGTCTTCCGGCGGGTTCTTGCTGGCCTTTACTGCGCTGTTCGACAGCGGGGATTGCGTGGGTATCGGCGCGCCGGGATATCCGTCCTACCGCCAGATCCTCAAGGCGCTTGGATTGGTGCCCGTCGATCTGCCGACTTTGCCCGAGAATCGGCTGCAACCGGTGCCTTCCGATTTTGCCGGGCTTGATCTTCAGGGCCTGATGGTCGCGTCGCCCGCCAATCCGACCGGCACTATGCTGGATCACGCGTCGATGGGCGCGTTGATCGATGCCGCGCAGGGGCAGGGTGCCTCTTTCATCAGTGACGAAATCTACCACGGGCTGGAATACGAGGCCAAAGCCGTCACCGCGCTGGAGCTGACGGATGAGTGCTATGTGATCAACTCGTTCTCGAAATATTTCTCGATGACCGGTTGGCGTGTTGGTTGGATGGTCGTGCCCGAGGATCAGGTCCGCGTGGTAGAACGTATTGCCCAGAACATGTTCATCTGCGCGCCCCATGCCAGCCAGGTGGCCGCCTTGGCCGCGATGGATTGCGACGAGGAGCTGCAGGCCAATCTCGATGTCTACCGTCGCAACCGTGAGCTGATGCTCGAAGGGCTGCCAAAAGCTGGTTTCACGAATATCGCGCCACCTGATGGGGCGTTTTACGTCTATGCCGATGTCTCTGATCTGACTGATGACAGCCGCGCCTTTGCAGCCGAGATTCTGGAAAAGGCCGGTGTCGCCGTAACGCCCGGTTTGGATTTCGATCCCGAGCGCGGACATACGACCCTGCGATTCTCCTACGCGCGGGCCACGGCGGATATTCAGGACGGGTTAGAGCGTCTGCGCAGCTTCATGGCCGAACGCGGCGCGTTGCAGCCGGTGTAAAGCGTTCACAAGAGGGGGCGGATGCGCTAGGGTCGCGCTCAAACGATCTCGGGAAAACTTGAGGCCATGAGCAGGATTTTCTATTGCATCGCGCTGATCTGGGCGCTGACCGGTGCTGCATTGGCGCAGGACTTCACTGCGCTGGCGCGCGTGCAGCCGGACCAAAGCCGCATCTTCGATTCTGGTCGTACGGCGGTTCAAGTCGATCTTGGCGTCAGTCAGGGGGTGCCCTACCGCATCTTCACGCTGCGCGATCCCTACCGCATGGTTCTCGACTTTCAGGAGGTCGACTGGACCGGCCTCAACGCCGACGACTTCCTACAAACCGACCGGATCAGTGGCGTGCAATTCGGGGCCTATGTTCCCGGCTGGTCCCGTATGGTGCTGGAACTGGGCGCGCCTATGGCGGTGGACACGGCCGAGTTGCGTTTGGATGAGGCCTCAGGCGCGGCGCTGTTGACCCTTCAATTGGTCGGTACCGATTTTGACACGTTCAACGCGTCCGCTGGCGTGCCGCAGAACCACGGCTGGGATCTTCCAGAACCCGCCGTCACCACGTCCGAAGTCCCGCGCAATGTGGCCCAGGTCATGCGGGTGATGCTGGACCCCGGCCATGGCGGTATCGACCCGGGCGCCGAATTCGGTGGCATTGACGAGAAAACCATGATGCTGACCTTCGCGCGTGAACTACGTGAATTACTATTAAGGTCAGGTGGTTACGAGGTGGTGCTGACGCGGGTCGAGGATCAGTTCGTCTCGCTAGAGCGTCGTATCGCTCTGGCACACAGGGCGGGTGCAGATGTGTTCATCTCGCTGCATGCCGATTCCCTCTCTGACGGGCAGGCCCACGGCGCGGCGGTCTACACCTTGTCCGAGGATGCCTCGGACGTAGCCAGCGTGAAACTGGCCGAGCGCCACGATCGGGGCGATCTTTTGTCTGGGGTCGATCTGAACGGGGCAGATGATCAGGTCACCGATGTGCTGCTGGATATGGCGCGGCAGGAGACCAAACCCCGCACAACATCGCTTGCAGGCGCGATTGCCAATGGGATGGCGCAACAGGGCGGGCCGATGAATCGCAAACCGCTGCGCACAGCCTCGTTTTCGGTGCTAAAGGCGGCGGATATTCCGTCTGTTCTCGTCGAGCTTGGGTTTCTTTCCAGCCCCAGAGACCTGAAAAACATCAAAAATCCTGACTGGCGCGCTAAAATGGCAAGGGGAATCTATCAGGGGTTGGAGGACTGGCGGCAGCAAGATGTGATCAGACGGTCCATGATTGGACAGTGACCTGACGACGCAAAACGGCTAGAATGCGCTTGTGGTTTTGACCCTCGGGCTTGGCATCCCTATATAGGCGGCAGCGCGAAAAAAAGGCAGTGACGTGATCCGGTTCATTCTATCGATTTTCGGGGCAGTTTTTAGCCTCGTGACTTTGGGTATCTTCATGGTTGCGCTGGTGATCGGCGCGGTCTTTTGGATGTATGGTCGCGACCTGCCCAGCCACGAGTCGCTGGCACAGTATAAGCCGCCCACGATCAGCCGGATCTATTCCGGCGAGGGGCAGTTGATCGACGAATTCGCTCAGGAGCGCCGTCTGTTCACCCCGTCCGAGGAAATCCCCGATCTGGTGAAACAGGCCTTCATCTCGGCGGAAGACAAGAATTTCTATACCCACCAGGGCTATGACCCGCGCGGCATCATCGCCGCGGGTGTCGAGGCAGTGCGCACCAAGGGTGAAACCGTACGTGGTGCCTCGACCATCACGCAGCAGGTGATGAAGAACTTCCTGCTGTCAGGCGACCGTCGGGCCGAGCGCAAGATCAAGGAAATCATCCTTGCCACCCGGCTTGAGGACACGCTCGACAAGGAACAGATCCTAGAGCTTTACATGAACGAGATCTTTCTGGGTCAGAACTCATATGGTGTGACCGCTGCGGCGCAGACTTATTTCAACAAGACCCTGCAGGAACTGGCCCCGCATGAGGCCGCGATGCTGGCCGCGATGCCCAAGGCACCGTCGGACTATCACCCGGTCCGTCAAAAGGAACGCCTGCTGGCCCGCCGCAACTATGTTCTGCGCGAGATGAACCAGAACGGCTACATTGATCAGGCGACTTATGAGACCGAGGTCGAGATGCCTCTGCGTTCGGTTCAGAACGGGGATTTCGAAAGCTTCCGCACTGCCTTGCCGCCGCGCGATTACTTCACCGATGAAATCCGCCGTCAGCTGAGCGAAGACTTTGGCGAGGGTGAGTTCTTTACGGGCGGCTTCACCGTACGAGCCTCGGTCGACGAAGAAATGCAAGTAGAGGCCGCGCGTGCGCTGCGCGAGGCGTTGCAGAAATACGACCTGTCACGTGGCAGATGGCGTGGGACCGGCGAAGTGATCCCGGAGGAACAGCTGGCGGATGAGGGTCAATGGCGCGATGCACTGGCGCAGATGGAAATCCCCCGTGACGTCGTTCTGCCGACCCAATGGTATCCCGCCGTTGTGCTGGACGTGGCCGAGCAACAATTGACCGTCGGAATCGAGGATGGCCCTGCCGATGGCACCATCCCACGCTCTGACATCAAATGGATGCAGGGCAACTTCTTCGATAATTTCAAACGCGGCGATGTGATCCTTGTCATGGCCGGGGAAGAGGGCCAATGGTCCGCCCGTCAGGTGCCCGAAGTGCAGGGTGGCTTTGTTGCCATGGACGTAAATTCGGGCCGCGTTCTGGCGATGCAAGGCGGGTTCTCGTATCAGGATACCGTGTTCAACCGTGCCACGCAGGCGCAGCGTCAGCCGGGGTCCTCGTTCAAGCCGTTCGTCTACGCCGCCGCGCTGGACAGTGGCTATAGCCCGGCCACCATCGTTGTGGATGCGCCGATTGAGGTGAATACTCCTCAGGGCCTGTGGCGCCCGAAGAACTCGTCGAACAAGTTCTACGGCCCAACTCCACTGCGCACCGGGATCGAACAGTCGCGGAACCTGATGACCATCCGTCTGGCGCAAGAGGTCACGATGCCTGTCGTCGCAGGCTATGCGGAACGGTTTGGTGTCTATGACCGGATGGGTGCGTTTCTAGCCAACTCGCTCGGGTCCGAAGAAACCACGCTGTATAAAATGGTTGCGGCTTACGCGATGTTCGCCAATGGCGGTGAGCGGGTCGAACCTACTCTGGTCGACCGGATTCAGGACCGCTTTGGTAAGACGATCTATCGCCATGATGATCGCCAGTGCCTCGATTGCAACTCGACCTGGTTGGAGCCGAACGAGTCGCCGACCATTGAGACCAACCGCTCTCAGGTCATGGATGCAATTACCGCCTATCAGCTGACCTCGATGATGAAGGGCGTTGTGGATCGCGGGACGGCGTCGCGCTATGTCAACCTGCCGGTGCCGACGGCGGGTAAAACCGGAACGACCAATGAATCCAAGGATGCGTGGTTCATCGGCTTCACCTCGAACATTGTGGCCGGTTGCTATATTGGCTATGACCGCCCACGTCCGATGGGCCGGGGGGCTTATGGTGGCACCATGTGCGGGCCGGTCTTCCAGAGCTTCATGGAAAAAGCCGTTGAGAAATATGGCGGCGGTCCATTCGAGGTGCCCGAAGGTGGTCACTTCATCAAGATCGACCGTTTCAGTGGTGCGCGCCTGCCTGATGACGCATCCGGCGAATACGTCGTTGCCGAATTCTTCCGGGATGGTGTCGATGGGTTTATCGACCGCGTTTATGACGGCGGCTTTGCCATCGGGTCGGACCTTCCGCTGTTCGAAGAGGCGCAACGTGCGGGCGTTCAGGTCCAGACCTCGACCGGCAGCACTGTCACTGTTGGCCCCAAAGCCTCGCAAGGGGATTTGAGTACCGGCGGCCTTTACTGATCGCTTTGTGAAATCTCTGACGGCCAGACGTGTAATCCCGTCTGGCCCGTCTTGTGGTGGCCTTCCGCTCTTGCTATCACGCAGTCCTGTTTGACCAAGTTGGGGCAAGACCATGCGCGCCGAAACCCAGAATATCGTGGCGGAAATCGAAAAGTCGCTAGAGCTGCTGGCACAGCGCATGGACTACGAAACCGCGCCCCATCGGCTTGAGGAGTTCAATGCGCGAGTCGAGGATCCGAACTTATGGGACAGCCCCGAGAACGCACAGAAACTGATGCGCGAACGGCAGATGCTGGTCGACGCTATCGAGACCTACGAGTCCATCAAAACCGATCTCAGCGACAATATCGAGCTGATCGAGCTGGGCGAGATGGAAGAGGATGAAGAGGTTGTTCAGGACGCCGAAGCCTCGATCAAGTCTCTGAAGGACAAAGCCGCCAAGAAAGAGCTGGAGGCTCTGCTCGATGGCGAGGCTGACAGCAACGATACCTTCCTCGAGATCAACTCGGGCGCGGGCGGGACCGAGAGCTGCGACTGGGCCTCGATGCTGGCGCGGATGTATGTGCGTTGGGCGGAGAAGAAGGGCTATACGGTCGAGCTGCAATCTGAGACCGCGGGCGAGGAAGCCGGGATCAAGTCGGCGGCCTACAAGATTTCCGGTCACAATGCCTATGGTTGGCTGAAATCGGAAAGTGGCGTGCATCGTCTGGTACGAATCTCGCCTTATGACTCGGCGGCCAAGCGGCATACCTCGTTCAGCTCGGTCTGGGTTTACCCCGTGGTCGATGACAATATCGAGATCGAAGTGAACCCGGCCGATATTCGGATTGATACCTATCGGTCCTCGGGTGCGGGTGGTCAGCACGTGAACACCACGGACTCGGCCGTGCGGATAACGCACATCCCGACCGGGATCGTTGTGACCTCATCCGAGAAGTCGCAGCACCAGAACCGCGATATTGCCATGAAGGCGCTGAAATCGCGCCTCTACCAACAAGAACTGGACCGCCGGAACGCCGATATCAACGCGGCGCATGAGGCAAAGGGGGATGCGGGCTGGGGCAACCAGATCCGATCTTACGTCTTGCAGCCTTATCAGATGGTGAAGGATCTACGGACCAATCATGAGACCTCGGACACCAAAGGTGTGTTGGACGGGGATCTGGATGGGTTCATGGCGGCGACCTTGGCGTTGAACGTGGCGGGCAAAAGCCGGTCCGAGGCGCAGGGCGACTAAGTCTGGGCAGGGGGCGCTGCCCCCGCCGCGGCAAGCCGCGACTCCCCCGAGATATTTTTAGCCAGATGAAGGGGATCCGGGTGGTGCTTAGCCATTCGGGAAAAGATGTATTTAAACAATGGGTTTTATTGGTCGGGGTGCGCGGCTAGGCTGGACCTGAATTCAACGGATTGAGGCGATTGAAACCCGGATGGATATCACTCAGCTTTCCGCAAAGACGCTGGTCGATCAGTTGTCATCTGGTGCTGTTTCATCGGTCGAGGTGATGGCTGCGACGCTGGAGCGGATCGAGGCCGTGAATAGAACAGTCAATGCGATTGTGGCGCTGCGCGATGCGGATGACCTCATGGCCGAGGCGGCAGCACTGGATGCGGGTCCGAAGCGGGGACCACTGCACGGTTTGCCGATTGCGGTGAAGGATCTGGTTAATGTCGCCGGGATAGTGTCATCGCAGGGATCGCCGCTGTTTCGCGATTTTGTGCCCGAACATGACGATCTGATTGCAGCGCGGATGCGCGCGGCGGGGGCGATTTTGATTGGTAAGACCAACACGCCCGAGTTTGGGCTTGGCTCGCACACGTTCAACCCGGTCTATGGCGCGACTCGGAACCCCTATGACGGCGCGCGTACCTGTGGCGGGTCGTCTGGCGGCACGGCGGTTGCGTTGGCGACTGGGATGGTCGCGTTGGCCGATGGCTCGGATATGATGGGAAGCCTTCGAAATCCGGCCGCGTGGAACAACGTTTACGGATTTCGCCCAAGTTGGGGGCGGGTACCTTCGGAGCCCGTTGGAGATGGGTTTCTGCATCAGTTGTCGACTTTGGGGCCGATGGCGCGTAGCCCTGAGGATTTGGGGCTATTGCTTGACGTGATTTCGGGCGCTGATACCCGGTCACCTTTGGTCGCGGATGTCGGGCAAGTGAGTCCCGTTCAAGCCGCTGATCTTCGCGGGGTTCGGATTGGCTGGTTGGGAGATTGGGGCGGCGCCTTTCCGATTGAGGACAGCATTCTGGATCTTTGCCGCGATGCCCTACGCGTTTTCGAAGATAAAGGGGCAGTGGTCGAAGATGTGTCTGCGCCCCTCGATGCCGAAAAGATGTGGGACAGTTGGGTTACCCTTCGGTCCTGGGCCGTGGCGGCGGGATTGCAGCCTTTGCAGGGCAAATCAGAGGCCTTGAAAGACAGCCCGCAGTGGGAGTTGGAGCGGGGCCTGATGCTATCCGCGATGCATGTGCATGAGGCCAGCGTTACCCGGTCGGAGTGGTTCCGGAGGGCGGCTGAGCTGTTTCAGGACTATGATGCTTTGGTTTTGCCGGCCGCACAGGTCTGGCCGTTCGATATCGAGACGCCGTATCCGCGTGAGATCATGGGGCGGGCGATGGATACCTATCATCGCTGGATGCAGGTGACAGTGCCGGTCAGTCTGATTGGCTTGCCCTGTCTGGCTGCGCCTGCCGGGTTCGGAGCAGAAGGCCTGCCAATGGGCTTTCAGCTATTTGGGCCCAAGGGGTCGGATGCGCGGCTACTGTCCATGGGCGCCGCGTATCACGAGGCAACGACATGGCCGCAGAAAAGGCCCGCGATGAGATAGGGCCAGACGGGGAGGAGAAACAGATGGAAAGACCTTTCGGAGCGCCTCAGATGCGCCCTGTTGACAGTGGGATGCTGAAACAGGCGATGCGGCGGGCGTGGGTTGACCTTCGCAGGGCGCCGCTGTTCGGCTTGATATTTGCGGGGTTTTATGTGCTGGCGGGCTGGGCGATCGCCTGGGTGACACTCCAGTCGGGAACAAGCTATTGGCTGGTCCTCGCCGCGATCGGGTTCCCTCTGATCGGACCGTTTGCCGCGGTCGGACTCTATGAGGTGTCGCGTCGTCTGGAGGCCGGGGAGGAACTTGATTTTAAAGCGATATTCGGGGTCGTGCTGCAGCAGAGCCGCCGCCAGTTGCCCTCAATCTGCGCGATCATCGTGGTTATGTTTCTGTTCTGGTTCTTTCTGGGCCACATGATCTTTGCCTTGTTCATGGGGCTGTCGACGCTGACGAACGTATCCTCGTCGCTCGAAGTGTATCTGACGGCAAACGGGTTGATGATGCTGGCGGTAGGGTCGGCCGTCGGGGCGGTCTTTGCCACGATCCTCTACATGATCACCGTGCTGTCGATCCCGATGCTGCTGGACCGCGAGCTGGATTTCGTTACGGCAATGATCGCAAGTTTCTCCTACGTGAGAGACAACTTTCCGGTGATGATCGGGTGGGGCATTTTCATCGCCGTGCTGACGTTTGTAGCGATGGTACCGTGGTTCTTGGGATTGCTGCTGGTGCTGCCGCTTTTAGGTCATGCAAGCTGGCACCTGTACCGCCTGATCTGCGAGGATGGCTCGAGCTAGCGCCTTTCGTCGGGCCTTTTGGCCCTATTCAGCTTGCGCGCGGCACCAAGCGCATCTGTTGCATCCTGCCCCAGACGGGTCAGGGTCACAGGGCGCGCGTCGTCTTTGTCCGGGCGCGTGTAGCTTGTGCCTTGCCAGAGGGTATCTTTCTTGCTGACCACATAGACCCGGCTGTTCTGGCCGTTTCGACCGGAAATCAGCATGTAGACAAAATCGCCGGAACAGCTCGCTATACCGCGCACCTCTCGTGCCATGGATGGGCTGCCGGGCGTCACGCTGCGCGGTGTGAAGCCACGGATCAACGTGCATTGTGGCAGCCGTTTGGCGTGCAAAACGATGGACGTCCGGGTGTCCGTCGCCGCATAAAACCCTGGCGGAAAGGTGCAGTCGTGGGCGGCCTGAGCACCCGAGCCGAGGAATTGCGTCAGCGTGGCGTTCACATGATGCGTATTGGCATCCGGGATGTCGTCAAGCGGGGTGAGAACGATACGGGCATCCACATCAAAGAAGCGACATATCCGGTCCAGAACATCCGCGCGCGGAAAGCTCTCGCCCGCAAGATACCTGTTGAACTGCGTCCGGTTGATGCCCAGTTCGCGGCACAATGCAGAAATCGAAGGGTAGTTTCGCGCCAAGCGTCTGAGGTTTGCGCCGAACATGGCGCGAAGTTCATCCGGGTTGCGTGTATCCTCTGGCATCGGTTCCCCCTGCATCGGCGGTTTCAGTCGTGAAAACAGCGGTGCAGATCGGCAGACCGGATGTGTGACCGAAATCGTAAAGATGACCCCAAAGCAACGTTTCCCCACGCCGCGTTGCACCGGAGATGCTAATCCGACGTTGGGTAAAGGCAATAGGTATTTGTCTGCTGGGGGTGATCTTTACAGTTTATTTGCGGGCTTTTTTGCGCAAAGTGTCAAGTGGATAATTATCGTAAAAAGCGAAAGGTCCCGGCGATACCCTGCCAGGACCTTGCAATTGTTAGTCACCACGCAACAGTGCGGCCACGCCGGTTCTGGCGATCTCGACCAGCCCCAGCGGGCGCATCAGGTCCGCAAATGCGTCGATCTTGTCGGGGGCGCCCGTGATCTCGAAAATGAACGAGTTCAACGTGCTGTCGACCACATTGGCGCGGAAGATATCGGCCAGACGCAGCGCCTCGACCCGCTTGTCGCCTTCGCCAACGACCTTGATGATCGCCAGTTCCCGCTCGACCGAGGGGCCTTCGACCGTCAGGTCATGGACCTCGTGAACCGGCACGATACGGCCCAATTGGGTCTTGATCTGCTCGATCACCTGCGGGGTACCGGTGGTTACGATGGTGATGCGGCTGAGGTGTCCTGTGTGGTCGACCTCGGCCACGGTCAGGCTTTCGATGTTGTAGCCACGGCCCGAGAACAGGCCGATCACGCGGGCTAGAACGCCCGGTTCGTTCTCGACCAGAACCGCAATCGTGTGGCGCTCCTGTACGTCCGAAAAGGTCGGGCGTAGGTTATAGGCCGAATGGCGTGTAGAGCCTTTTTTGATATGTAGGGCAGACATTTACGTCCCTTTCATCATCTTGCGAAAACCGGGCGTCGGGCGCCCGGTCAATTCCGACGAATGTTGTTAAACCAGAACCGAACCTTTGGAATCGATCACGCCCTGCGTTTCGGCCTCGCCCAGCAGCATCTCGTTATGGGCTTTGCCCGACGGGATCATGGGGAAGCAGTTCTCGTGCTTTTCAACAAGGCAGTCAAAGATAACCGGACCGTCGTAGTTGATCATCTCCATTATCGCGTCGTCCAGATCTGCAGGGTCGGAACACAGGATGCCCTTGGCCCCGAAGGCCTCGGCGAGTTTGACGAAATCGGGCAGGGCCTCGGACCACGAATGCGAGTAGCGCTCACCATGCAGCAGCTCCTGCCATTGGCGGACCATGCCGAGACGTTCGTTGTTTAGGATGAACTGTTTCACGGGCAGGCGGTACTGAACGGCGGTGCCCATTTCCTGCATGTTCATCAGCCATGAGGCCTCACCCGCGACGTTGATCACCAACGCATCCGGATGCGCCATCTGCACACCGATCGAGGCCGGAGTGCCATAGCCCATCGTGCCCAGACCGCCTGAGGTCATCCAGCGGTTGGGGTCCTCGAACCCAAGGTATTGCGCGGCCCACATCTGGTGCTGACCAACCTCGGTCGTGATGTAGCGATCGTGGTTTTTCGTCAGCTGTTCAAGGCGTTGCAGCGCGTATTGCGGTTTGATCGTCTTTTCACTGTTGGTGTAGGCAAGGCAGTTGACCTTGCGCCAGTCGGCAATCTGCTCTTGCCACTTGGCGACCGAGGCGGCGTCGGTCTTGCGGCCACGCGATTTCCAGACCTTCAGGATATCTTCCAGAACATGGGCTACGTCGCCGACGATCGGGATGTCGACGCGGATCACCTTGTTGATCGAAGACGGATCAATGTCGATATGCGCCTTTTTCGAGTTCGGTGAGAACGCGTCGATACGGCCGGTGATCCGGTCGTCGAACCGCGCGCCGATGTTGATCATTAGGTCACAGTCATGCATCGCCAGGTTGGCCTCGTAGAGACCATGCATTCCCAGCATGCCCAGCCAGTTCTCACCCGAGGCGGGGTAAGCGCCAAGGCCCATCAGGGTCGATGTGATCGGGAAACCGGTCGCATCCACCAGTTCACGCAGCAATTGGCTGGCTGCGGGCCCCGAGTTGATGACGCCTCCGCCGGTGTAGAAAACGGGTTTCTTGGCGGTCTCCATCGCGGCGACCAGTTCGGTGATTTCTTCCAGATCGCCCTTCAGAACAGGCTGATAGCGAGAGGTCGAGGTCTTGGGGCCGGTATAGTCACCCGATGCAAACTGCACGTCCTTGGGAATGTCGATCAGCACCGGACCCGGACGACCCGAGGTGGCAACGTGGAACGCCTCGTGCATGGTTTCTGCCAGAGAATCCGTGTCCTTCACCAGCCAGTTGTGCTTGGTGCAGGGGCGGGTGATGCCGACGGTGTCGGCCTCTTGGAACGCGTCCGAGCCGATCATGAAGGTCGGCACCTGACCGGTCAGAACAATGATCGGGATCGAATCCAGTAACGCATCCGTCAAACCGGTGACCGCGTTGGTCGCGCCGGGGCCGGATGTCACCAGCGCAACGCCGGGTTTGCCGGTTGACCGGGCATAGCCTTCGGCGGCGTGGACCGCGCCTTGCTCATGCCTCACCAGGACGTGGCGAATGTCGTTTTGCAGAAAGATCTCATCATAGATCGGTAGGACGGCGCCACCGGGGTATCCGAATACTGTGTCCACGCCCTGATCCTTGAGGGCCTGAACCACCATCTTTGCGCCGGTCATCTCACGTGTCATCTGCTTTGCTCCGTTCGCGACATGTGTCTTGCGTTTGCCAAAAAAAAGCCCCCGAGTTTTTCGGAGGCGCATGGGTTCGATTGTGGTTTTCCGTTACCGGCCCATACGCGTGTTTCCTACGATTACGACTAGCGTGTTCATCGCCAGAGGCTCCTTATCAGCTTGCAGGGGACATTATGTTCGGCACGACGGAGCGTCAACAGTCAATCGTATGAATTTCATGACCGGATCGATGAATTTTACGACATTTTGTTGCGCAAAATGACGCATGTCGGGAATTTCCGGTAAAGCAGAAGGGGTCACGTGGTGTTTTGACGGATTTCCGACTTGTCCAAAACCGCCAACGCGATGTCTGAAATGAACCAGAAGCGCGCCATGTGCTGCGGCAGGCTGCCTTGTATGAGGGGCAAATAGGGAGGTCGGCCTTGCTGCAGGAACTTGTGGATTTGGGGCGCTATCCGATTGATCGCCCGGACTCGACCGCGTACCGCCAGTTGATCGGTGATCTGCGCCGAGAGCTTGAGTATGACGGTTGCGCGGTTTTGCCGGGCTTTGTGCATGAGGCTGGGTTGGAGCAGTTACTGGTAGAGGCAGATGCCGTCGCGCCCATGGCTCATCGGTCTTTCAACCGTACGAATGTATATTTCACCAAGGATGACCCCAGCTATGGGATCGGGCATCCGGTGCGTCGGTTCTATGATAGGTCGAATGCGTTTGTACCTGCAGACAATTTCCCCGGATCGGGTCCTCTGCGGCGTATTTATGAGTTTGACGGTTTTCTGCCGTTCATTCGCGATGCGCTGGATGAGCCAGAGGATCGGTTCTTTCGCTATGATGATCCGCTGGCGGATGTCATCATCAATGTCGTGGAAGAGGGGCAGGGGTTTCCCTGGCATTTCGACACCAATAATTACACTGTGACTCTGGCCATTCAGAACGCCGAGATAGGCGGCGCGTTTGAATATGCCCCGGATCTGCGCAGTTCAGACGACGAGAATTTTTCGGCGGTAAGAAGAGTTCTGGATGGCGATATGCAGGCCGTTCACCGGATCGACCTGCAGCCTGGTGATCTGCAGATATTCAAGGGTCGCTATGCCCTGCACCGAGTTGCGCCAGTTGAAGGCGCGCGCAAGCGCTATGTTGGCATCTTCTCATTTGTGGACACCGAAGGCATGTGTGGTGGGGTTGAGAGGACGCGGCAGCTCTATGGCCGGGTTTTGCCGCATCACTATGCGCGGGAGGGCCGCCGGGCCGATGAATTGTTGGACTGAGTTGCCGACACAGGTAGGATAGGGCCCATTCAGAGAGGGCTTTGGCATGGCACGTATATTGCAACTCACTCCGTTTGTTTTGTGCTCGTCGTTGCAGAACCAGATTGATTTCTATTGCGACCGTTTGGGATTCAGCTGCGGGTTTCGGCAGGACAACTATGCGTTTCTCTCACGCGGGCCGGTGGCAATCCGGTTGCTGGAATGCCCGCCGCGAGACGATGGAAAGCTGCTGGGGGAAGAGCAGTCCTATTACATAGATGTCGAGGGGGTTGATGCGCTGTATGACAGCCTAAAACCGGGTTTGGAGGATTTGCCGGATGGACGTGTGCGCCCTCCGTTTGATCAGCCCTATCAGCAACGCGAGTTTCACGTCATTGACGAGGATGGGACATTGATCTTTTTCGGTGAGGATATCAGGCCGCGCGGGTAACCCTCCCGCCCATCGTCAACGCGCCTGCGGCGCGCCTCCTCTGGTTGGGCCGGGCAGCGCGTGCCGCGCTGCGGGTGGTTCAGAAGCCGACGCCGGTGCCCTGTAATACGCCATGTTCCAGCGCATAGCGGGTCAGGCCCGCTGTAGAGGAGATGCCCAGTTTGCGTTTGATGTTTTTGCGGTGGGTTTCGACCGTCCGGACCGAGATATCGAGCGCCTGAGCGACTTCCTTATTGGATTTGCCCTGCGCCAGTTCCAAAAGGATGGTCTGTTCGCGCCCGGTAAGGGCTTCGCGGGCGCTGTCGCCTTTGGGCTTCAAGGACCCGCTGGCGCCGGTGCATAGATATTGCTCGCCCTTCATCACCGCATCGATCGCCTGTTTGATCTCATCCGTGGGGACGTCTTTCAGCACGTATCCTTTGGCCCCGTGGCTGAGCGCAGTCGAGATGTATTCGGGGCTGTCATGCATCGACAGGATCAGAATGCGGGTCTCGGGCAGGCGTTCGAGGATCAGTTCGGTCGCGCTCAGGCCACCGAGGCCGGGCATGTTGAGGTCCATGAGGATCACGTCGGGGGTCAGCTCGGCCGCGTGATCAACGGCGGCCTGACCGCTGCCCAGAGTGCCTACAACCTCAATCTCATCATAGCTTTCGAGGATCGACTGGATGCCCTCGGCTACCATGGGGTGATCGTCGACGATGAGGACTCGGATGGTCATGTCCCGGCCTTTCGGTTCGGTGTTGCGTCTTCCTGCGGCGGCAGCAGGTGGCTCAGTGGCAGGCTGACTTCGATCACCGTGCCCCCATGCGGGCCGCGTGATGACAGAATACGCAACGTGCCGTCAAGCTGTTCGATCCGTTCCTGCATGTTGCGTAGCCCGATGCCGGTGCCGCTCTGATCTGGTTCAGAGCGTAGCCCGCGCCCGTCATCGGTGATCCGCATAGTCGCGCCTTTCTTGTGCCCGCGCAGGTCGATTGTAACATGCGAGGCGTCTGCGTGGCGCTCAATATTGGTCAAAGCTTCTTGAGCGATGCGGTAGAGGGCGATCTTGCTGTCCTGATCCAGCCGGTTGCGGAAGACAACGGTCGAAAACTCGGTTTCGATCCCGGTGCGCTCGCGGAAGTCATCTGTCAGCGCCTTGAGGGCCGGGCCGAGGCCCAGATCATCCAGCACACCAGGGCGCAGATCGCGGCTGATGCGGCGCACTTCGGTGATCGCCGTGCCAAGGTGATCAATGCCCTTGTCCAATGGGGCCTGCGCGCCCGCGTCATCGCCTCGAGACAAGCGCCTTCGCGCATTGTCTAGCGCATAGCGGACACCGACAAGGATCTGGCTGATCCCGTCATGCAGCTCGCGCGCAACCCGGCCGCGTTCTTCTTCCTGAGCATCGAACACCCGCTGGGTCAGCTCTTTCAGTTTAGCATCCGCCAGCCGCCGCTCGCGTATGTTCAGCAACATGCCCGACGCGAAGACGATCAGAACCGAGGCGACAACGATGGCGCCGATATACATGAAGGTGCGCTGGACCCGGTCCTCGACCTCCGCGCGGGCATTGGCGACGGTTGCCAATATGTCGTCGATGAAGACACCGGTGCCCACGGCCCAACGCCAATCCTGCAGGCCCACAACATAGGCGATCATCTGCGCCTCTTCCCCGGTCGAGGGCTTTTCCCACATGAAACTGTGCCAGCCTGCACCTTGGCGTGCGAGACGGATGAACTCATCCACGACCGGAGTACCGTCGCTGTCGGTCAGACCGTCCCAATTGCGGTTGATGAACTGGGTCTGGCGGGGGCTGACCAAGTTCGTGCCGTCATAGTCATAGACAAAGAAGAACCCGTCCTGCCCGTAGATCATCGCCGACAGAATCTGAGTTACCAGTGTTTTGGCGACGTCATCGTCAGGTTCAGCGCGCCCGTAGATATAGGCAAACCCGTTGCGCGCCTGTGTGACGTAGTTCTTCAGTTCTTCCTTCTTGGCCTCGATCAGGCGTAGCTCCAGCGCCTGTATTTCGCGCTCGGATGTCGCTCGGGCCTGATAGGCGACCAGAAAGGCAATGGCCGCGACGGCAACGACCAGAGGGATGGCCGCAACCAAAGACAGTTTCTGCGCATAGGTCAGCGAAACCAGATGTCGGAGTCTTTGCATGGGCGAATCGATACGCAAGCGGCGGCGAAAATGCAAAAAGATTGAGCGTTTCTGGGGGTAAATGCCCTCGGGAACGTGGGATGGCTGGCTTTTTTGCCGATTTTATCTGCGAAAAACGGGCAGAAATTCGGGTTTCTACGCAGTAGTAGGTATTCCCTTTCATATCCCTGCCTCTAGGCTCCGATCCATTGAAAGCGACAGGCCCGGACACCTCCGGGTGATGACTTATGAAGGGGAGGAACACTCATATGGATCGTCGTTCATTTCTGAAGAAATCTGCTCTGGGCGGCTCGGCTGCTGCGGCAACCGCACTGGCGGCACCGGCTTATGCGCAGGGTCAGCGGACCCTGACCATGGTTACCTCGTGGGGTCGTGGTCTGGCCGGGGTGTTCGATAGCGCACAGCGCTGCGCCGATAGCATCAACGCGATGTCCGATGGCAGCCTGAACGTAGAAATCAAGGCCGCAGGCGAACTGGTTGGCGCGTTCGAAGTGTTCGACGCCGTTTCGTCCGGTCAGGCCGACATGTACCACGCGGCTGACTACTACTTTGTGGGTCAGCACCCAGGCTATGCCTTCTTCACCGCTGTTCCGTTCGGCATGACCGCGCAGGAACTGGTGAACTGGTACTACCACGACGGCGGCATGGAGCTGCATGACGAGCTGGGCTCGATCTTCGGCCTGAAGTCCTTCCTGGCGGGTAACACCGGCGCGCAGGCAGGCGGCTGGTACTCGAAAGAGATCAACGGCCCCGAGGATTTCCAGGGTCTGAAGTTCCGTATGCCAGGTCTGGGTGGCCAGGCACTTGGCAAACTGGGCGCATCGGTCCAGAACATTCCGGGTTCCGAAGTGTATCAGGCGCTGTCCTCGGGTGCGATTGACGGCACCGAGTGGATCGGCCCCTGGGCGGACGAAAAAGCGGGCTTCCAGGAAATCACCAAGACCTACTACACCGCGGGCTTCCACGAGCCGGGCGCAGGTCTATCGCTGGCGACCAACCGCGACGTGTTCGACGAACTGACTCCGGCACAGCAGAAGATCATCGAGATTGCAGCTGCCGAAGCTCACCAGTGGAACCTGGCGCAGTTCCTGGCCAACAACGGCGCAGCTCTGCAGCGTCTGCAGTCGGGTGGCGTGAAGGTCATGGAATTCCCAGACAGCGTATGGGACGCATTCGGTCAGGCTTCGCAAGAGGTTCTGGACGAGAACATGGGCGACGAGCTGTTCAAGAAGATCCACGACAGCGCAATGGCGTCGATGGCATCGTCCTCGGGCTGGCTGAATCTGTCGTCGGGTGCCTACACCGCTCAGCGCGACCGCGTTCGCGGCTAATCCCAAGTGAACTGACCAAACGGTTTCCCCGCAATCGCGGGGGAGCCTTTCTTGTTGCATATGCGCGGACCCATCATGCCGCTATAACTTGCAGTGCAACTGACGTGACCCGGGGACAACATGCAGGACGATAACGGTATCTCGTTTTTCGGCGCCCTGTGGAATGGACTTATCTGGTTCATTCAGAACATTGCCGAAGCCTTCTATAATTTTGGATATGCGATCACGCATCCGCAGCTGTGGCTGGATTGGTCCGACAAAGAATCCATAATGCGCTTTGTTTACTACGGAGGCTCGGTCGAGTTCTTCTTCGTGGTTTTCACGCTGTTTCTGGTGCTAACGGCCATCGGCCTCTACTACCGAAACGTGATGTGGGGCATGGTGCGCGGGCTGGAGGCTTTCGCCAACACGACCGGGCGGTTCTTTGCCTGGGCGGGCTTGCTGATGGTGATCCAGCAGATCGTTATCGTGTTCATGCAGCGTGTCTTTGCCCGGCCTGATATGTCCTTTGGTCTGGGTATTCCCTTCAATCAGGACATCAGCTGGTTTGCTGAAGAACTGAAGCTCTATAATGCGATGGTCGTCTGCCTGTGCTGCACCTACACCTTCGTGCAGGGCGGGCATGTGCGGGTTGACCTGATCTATGCCGGTATCAGCCACCGCGCCAAGCGCGTCGTTGATATGTGTGGCGCCGTTCTGTTCATGATGCCAATGGCCGTACTGACCTGGATGTATGGCTGGTACTTCATGTGGCGGCACCTGATCGTACCGAAACCCTCGGCCAGTGACACGCTGGACAGGCTGGTGGCCAAGTCGCGCGCCCTGCGTTGGAACGTGGAAACCATCGGCTTCAGCCCGAACGGGTTCAACGCGTATTTCCTGTTCAAAATCCTGCTCGTGATCTTTGCGGGCATGGTGTTCCTGCACGCGATTGCCTTCGTGTGGCGGTCGTATCTGGAATACGTGGAAGGGCCGGAAAGCGCCGGAAAATACCTCGACAAGGATAGCCTTGGCGAGGGTGAAGAAGCCTACGAAGGCGCACATTAAGGACGGAGACCAAGACAATGCTATTCGGACTTGATGGCGTCGAGATAGGCCTCATTATCGTATTCTTTTGCCTTTTCGGAGGCATCCTCTCAGGTTTCCCGGTGGCCTTCGCCATCGGTGGGGCGGGTGTGATCTCGTTCGGGATCATCGCCGCGCTGGACAGCGCTGGATTGCTGATCCACCAGGCGATTGACACCGGCTCACAAGCTTACCGAGACCTGGTGAATTCCGGGGTCAAACCCGATACGGTCTCGGTCTTCCGATACCCGGACTTACCAAGGATAGGCGAGCCGGTTTTCCCGTCGGGTTGGGAGACCGCGTTGGACCGCAACGTTTCCTTCATAGTCAACCGCATGAACGAAAGGGTTCTGGCCGGTCAGTCGATTGAGACCCTTCTGGCGGTGCTGATGTTCGTTCTGATGGGCATCACGCTGGAGCGTTCCAAGATCGCCAACGACCTGCTGACAACGATGGCGCGTGTCTTTGGCCCGCTGCCCGGTGGCCTGGCCGTGTCGATTGTTGTCGTGGGTGCGTTTCTAGCCGCTTCGACCGGGATCGTTGGTGCGACCGTGGTTACCATGGGCCTGCTGGCGCTGCCGACGATGTTGCGTAACAACTACTCGCCCGAGTTGGCGACAGGTGTGATCGCGGCCTCGGGCACGCTGGGGCAGATCATCCCTCCGTCGATCGTGATCGTTTTGTTGGGCACTTTGGCGGGTGACTTGTATTCGACGGCGCAGGAAGAGCGTGCGGTCGAGGCGGGCTGTACCGATGCGCTGACCTTTTTGGGGGAGCCTGCGGTGGTCTCGGTTGGAACCTTGTTCCAAGCGGCTTTGTTGCCGGGGATCATGCTGGCGCTGCTCTACGCGCTTTATGCCTTCGGTTATGCGCTGCTGAACCCGGATAAGGCGCCGGCAGTTGAGCTGTCGGGTGGCTCTGGTGAGACGATCACCCGTTCTGAGGGTCTGACCTGGCTGCTGGGTGCGCCGGTTGCGATTATCGTCGGTGCGGTGCTTCTGGGCAGCGCGGGCGTGATCGGCAGCCAGAACATCTCGGTCTCGGCCTTCTCGGATGTGGGGCAGGGTGCGTCTTTGCGCACGAATGTCTCGGCTGAGTGTCAGGCCTCGATGATCGAACTGCATGGCCAATCCGCCTGGGATCAGGCTGTGGCCGAGCAAGAGGCAATCGACGCCGCCGGTGGCGTTGCCAGCGCTGAGCGCCTGAGCGACGAAGAACTCGCCGCCGCCCGTGACGCCAAGATCGCCAATGCGGCTCCGATCGGAACCGGCGTTTCGATTGTTGTGGTGCTGCTGGCGCTGACCTTGGTTCTGGGTCGTGGCATCGCGCCTTCACGCTCGCCGCAACCTCTGATCGTTGGGGCGATTGGCCTGTTGTTGATGCTGTTGGTGGATATTCTCTTCATCCAGCCAACAACCTCATCCGGGGCGACATTCGTGTTGCTGGCGATTCCCTTCGCCATCGCGATCTACGGCTGTAAGGAGGCTGCCGCGCGTTGTGCCACCAACGATCTGATACGAGTTGTGTTCCCGCCGCTGGTTCTGATCATCGCGGTGCTGGGTTCGATCCTTGGCGGTGTTACCAATCCGACACCTGCTGCGGCACTGGGTGCCGGTGGTGCGATCATGTTAGCTGCGTACCGCAAGCTGCAGGATCAGGGCCGGTCCGGAAGTGTGATCATCTGGTCGACCTTTGCAGTCATTATCTGTTTGCTGATGGGTGTGAATTTCGATCTGCGTATCAATCAGGGCAATGTCCCGGTTGAGACCTGGATCGCCTTCATTCTGGCTTATGCGACGTACCTGTACGCTCTGTTCGGTCTGTTGTTCGGCTGCTGGGTCCTGTTCTCAAGCGGGGTTCTGACGCCGGTGGTGCGCGAGACGGCGAAGGTGACCTCGATGGTGTTTACCATCCTGATCGGGTCGCAGTTGCTGAACCTTGTGGTGATCTCCTTCGGGGGTGAGCATTACATCCAGCAGTTCCTGCGCAGCTTCGACAACGAGTTCACGGTCTTCCTGATCGTGATGCTGGTGCTGTTCATTCTGGGCTTTGTGCTGGACTTCCTTGAGATCATCTACATCGTGATCCCGATTGTTGGGCCTGTGATCTATGGCGGGTCGTTCGATCCGAAATGGGTGACCATCATGGTGGCGGTGAACCTGCAGACCTCGTTCCTGACGCCGCCCTTCGGGTTCGCCTTGTTCTACCTGCGAGGGGTCGCCCCGAAAGAGGTGACGACGGGCCATATCTATCGTGGCGTCGTACCGTTCGTGATCATTCAGGTCGTCGGTATTGCGATCCTATGGTTCTTCCCGACCATTGTGACCATCGTGCCGGATCTGATTCCGAACTGATCACTGAGTGTAGTCCAAATGAAAAAGGGGGCCTGGAAGGCCCCCTTTTACTTTCTTATTTTAGGTTTAAGGCGAAGAGCTTGCGCGGACTTTAAAAGAGTTATCTTCGGCCGGATGAACGGGATCATGCGAACTGGATGAGGTCCCAACGATTTCCGAAAGGGTCCTGCCATACCGCGACTGTGCCATAGGGTTCAACACGGGGCTCTTCTTCGAAATGGACACCCTTTGCCCGCATTGCTGCGTGATCGCGTTGGAAGTCATCTGTTTGCAGAAAGAACCCAACACGCCCCCCGGTTTGGTTGCCGATAGCAGTTTCTTGTTCAAGACCGTCGGCTTTGGCCAGCAGTAAGGAGGCCTCTCCTAAACCCGGCGGCGTGACGAGGACCCAGCGTTTTCCGCCTCCCAGATCAATATCTTTGGAAAGAGTGAAGTCTAGCGTTTCAGTGTAGAAATTGATCGCAGCATCGTAATCAGGCACCACGAGGGTGACAGCGTGCAGGCTCTGTTTCATGAAAGGATCAGCCTTTAGTGGGGTGGCGGTCAGGCAGTTGGATGTTTGCCACTTGCTCGGCTATAGGGGCCGAGGCGAGAGGGTGGTGCGAGGCATCTGCGAAAGCCTCGGGGTTGGAGATTTTCTCCCAGCGCCCCCGAACATAGGCCTCTAGCCCGGAAAACTTGGCTTTGTAGCCCATTTTCGGACTGCCCGGGACCCAGTAGCCTAAGTAGATATAGGGCAGGCCGGCCTCACGCGCGATCTCGATATGGTCGAGGATCATGTAGGTGCCCAAAGAGTTCTGCGGCTGGTTTGGGTCGTAGAAGGAATAAACCATGCTGAGGCCGTCATCCAGAACATCGGTCAGACTGACGGCGATCAGGTTTCCGGTCTCGGGGTCGGCATACTCCACAACGCGGCTGCGGATTGGGGTTTCCTCGATCATCGCGGCGAACTCGAAAACGTCCATATCGGCCATGCCGCCATCGGCGTGGCGGGTATCGAGGTAGCGACGGAACAGCTCGTACTGATCATCGGTGGCCCAGGGCGAGGTTGCGCGGCGCTCTAGGTATCCATTGCGTTTGGCGGCGCGCTTCTGGCTTTTGGTCGGGCGGAAGGCCGAGACGTCGATCCGGGCGGAGAGGCACGCAGCGCAATCAGTGCAGGATGGGCGATAGAGGACGTTCTGCGACCGGCGAAACCCTTGTTGAGACAGTGAATTGTTCAACTGATCCGCGCCTGCGCCTTGCAGAGCGGTGAAGAGTTTGCGCTCCATCCTGCCCTCAAGGTAAGGGCAGGGCTGGGGGGCCGTCACATAGAATTGTGGTGCAATTGGCAGCGTGTGTCGCATGAAGGTCCCATGTAGCCTCGGACCGGATGATAGCAACGGATTTTCAAGCCGCCAAGTGATTCAAGTGTGTTGCGTTCAGGCCCGCTGGTTGATCATGACTGTGCCAAGGAAGGCATCCGTCAGACCCTGGCAGCGCGCGCTGGTCAGCATCATGATGACAGATACGATCTGAACCACGAAGAACGCCATGCTGATGAAGTATCCAGCCGTGTGGGCCACGGCCTTGCCCATATCCATCCGTTCGCCGAACGCGTCGCGCAACTCGATCCCCATGAACCGCATGCCAAGCGTGGCAGACCCGTTCGAGATCGTGATGACCCGGTAGATAAAGCTGATCACAGCATAGATCAGCGGCAGGAAGAACAGCCCGGCCCCAAGTGTCAGGAAGACGGGGACGATGCACAGAAGTGAGATAAAGGCGATGTCGAACAACCATGCGACAAAGCGCTTGGTTGCGACGGACTGGTAGAACTCGGGTTGAGTATCGGGATCGGGCAGGTGGTTCATGGTCAGGTTTCCGAAAGGGTAGGTCGTGCTACCCTGTCCCGAATGGTCGGGACAGGGCAAGTCAATTCAGGCCGGTTCGCCTTTGGCGTCGTCTTCGTGGTTTTCACGGGCGCGTTCATCCATGAACTGGTCGAACTCGGCTTTGTCCTTTGCTTCGCGCAGGCGGCGCAGGAAGGCTTCGAAATCCTGCTGTTCACGCTCCAGACGGGCCAGGGTGTCGGCCTTGTAGGCGTCGAAGGCGCTGTTGCCTGATGGCTTCATTGCGCTCATGTGACTGTGCCAGGATTTGCGGCGGCTGCAGGACTTGCTGAACATGCGTTTGCTCCAGATCATATAGGCCAGAAGGGCGAGGCCCACGGGCCAGAAGAAGATGAACCCAAGAACCATGGCGGCGATCCAGGCGCCTTTGCCTTTGTCGTCCATCCAAGCCTCGGCACGATAGAGCCACCCCGGATTTGCGGGTGCGGCGGGTTCGGACAATGCGGTCATGTGGTCTCTCCTGGGGTTGATGTAAATTCCTTTCACATGATCTAGATGGGGAGCGCTTGCGGGGTTGCAAGGGGTCGATGTGAAAAAGATTTACATTTTCGGATTTGGTTGACGGCGCAGGTCTCGGTCAGCAGGGTGCGGACATGATGAATGAGAACACAAATGCGCCAACGATTGCAGAGATCTTGGAGCTGGAAAAGCAGGTATGGTCTGCTTTGGTGACAGGCGATGCCCATGCTGACAGGGCGCTTCTGAGTGCTGATTTCCTGGGTGTCTACCCCTCGGGTTTTGCAAATCGGGACGACCATGTCGGGCAGTTCGCTGAAGCTCCGACAATGGCGGAATTCAAGTTGAGCGAAGAGCGCCTGCGGATTTTGACCCCGGATATCGTATTGCTGTCCTATCGGGCAGACTATGTGCGACCGGGCGCGGAAGAGTGGGAGGCAATGCTCATATCTTCCCTTTGGGAACGTCGGGCGGGGGCCTGGATCAACAGTTTCAGTCAGGACACTCCGCTCGAACAGGAATAATGCGTTTGCCGCATTGACCTTGCCGCCCAGCGGTGCGCAGGGTCCGGGTATGACTGAGAGTTTGACCATCAACCGTCTGCCGCGCGCGTTCGACCAGTCTTTGGGCGATGAAACCCGCGCTCTGCTTGCCGACCTGACGGCTGAGCAAGGCGATCTGATCGCCGGAACCGCAGGGTCCAGCCCGTATCTGAAGGGCCTGATCGAGCAAGAGAGGGAGTGGCTGCCGCAGGCCTTGCACCAGCCGGACCACGCTTTGGCAGAGGTGATGGGGGCCGCGCGCGCATTGGCACCAGATCAGCTCAAGCCGGGATTAAGGCTGGCCAAGCGGCGGATGGCGGTACTAACCGCTTTGGCGGATATTGCAGGTGCTTGGCCGCTGGAAAGGGTCACGGCAGCGCTGACCGAGTTTGGTGCGCTGGCGGCAGATGTGGCCGCAAAGGCCGAGATTGCCGCCTTGATCCGCCGCAAGAAGCTGCCCGGAATGACTGAGGATGATGTCGAAACCGCTGCCGGGATGGTCATTCTCGCAATGGGCAAGATGGGCGCGCATGAGCTGAACTACAGCTCGGATATCGACCTGATCGTTCTGTTTGATGAAACACGCTTTGACCCGGATGACTTCTACGAAGCCCGGCACGGGATGGTGCGGGCCACGCGCAATTTTTGCGCCACGCTCAGCGACAAAACCGCCGACGGGTATGTATTCCGTACCGATCTGCGCCTGCGACCGGACCCCGCAGTGACGCCGGTCTGCATGGCGATGGAGGCGGCTGAACGGTACTATGAAAGCCTCGGTCGCACATGGGAGCGGGCTGCCTATATCAAATCGCGCGCCTGTGCGGGGGATATTGCGGCAGGAGAGAGGTTTTTGGACACCCTGAAACCCTTTGTCTGGCGTCGGCATCTGGACTTTGCCGCCATTCAGGACGCCCATGACATGCGCCTGCGTATACGTGAAAACAAAGGCACGGGCGGCAGCCTCTCGATCCCCGGCCATGATATGAAACTGGGACAGGGCGGTATTCGCGAGATCGAGTTTTTCACCCAGACCCGGCAGTTGATTGCAGGGGGACGGGACCCTGATCTGCGCGCGCGCGGCACGGTGCCCGGGCTGGCGGCTCTGGCGCAAAAGGGCTGGGTGCCGGAAGAGGTTGCAGAAAAGCTGACCGATCACTACCGTGCGCATCGCGAGGTCGAACATCGCATTCAGATGATCCACGACGCTCAGACCCACAAGGTTCCTCAGTCTGAAGACGGGATCGAACGGGTTGCCTGCCTGATGGGGCTTAGTAGCAGCGATCTGACCAAGGATCTGACCCGTCGCCTGACCGAGGTGCATGAGCTGACCGAAGGCTTCTTCGCACCGGGTGCGGGGCCTGCGCCGACGCCCACGCCTGAGGTGACGTTCGACCAAAATATCCTCGCCCGCTGGGCCACATATCCAGCGTTGAGGTCTCAGCGCGGGCGGCGCATCTTCGACCGGTTGAAGCCAGAGATCCTCTCGCGCCTTGCCAAAACCGCGCAACCCGATGAGGCGCTGCTGGCGTTGGACGGGTTTCTGGCAGGCCTGCCAGCGGGTGTTCAGTTGTTCTCGCTTTTTGAGGCCAACCCACATCTGATCGACCTGTTGATCGACATCGTTGGCACCTCTCATGCGCTGGCGTCACACCTGTCGCGCAACGCTTCCGTTTTTGACGCGGTGATCGGAGGCAGTTTCTTCAGCGATTGGCCCGGTTTGAAGGCTTTGCAGGCCGAGTTGGTCGAAGCACTGGCGCAGGAAGCCGACTATGAAACGCAACTCGATCTGGCACGGCGCTGGTGCAAGGAATGGCATTTCCGCATTGGCGTTCACCACCTGCGCGGCCTGATCGACGGGGCGCAAGCGGGCCGACAATATGCAGAGCTGGCGCAAGCCGTGATCGCCGCGATCCTACCGTATGTGACGGAAACCTTCGCCCGCAAACACGGCCCGGCACCGGGGCGCGGAGCCGCCATTCTGGGCATGGGGTCGCTGGGGGCAGGGCGGATCAACTCGCAATCCGATCTGGATATGATCGTGATCTACGATCCGCTCGATCAGGACATGTCCGACGGTCCCCGCCCGCTGGCAACGCGCACCTATTACGCTCGGTTCACGCAGGCACTGATCACGGCGCTTTCGGCTCCGATGTCTCAGGGGCGGCTTTACGAGGTCGACATGCGCCTGCGCCCCTCGGGCAATCAGGGGCCGGTGGCCACCAGTTGGGCCAGCTTCACGCACTACCAGCAGGCAGAGGCTTGGGTGTGGGAACATCTCGCCCTGACCCGAGCCCATGTCGTCGCCGGAGACGCGGGCTTGGCTCAGGACATCGAAACTTTCCGCACCAAGCTGTTGTCGCGCCCAAGGGAAGCAGACAAAGTTCTGCGCGAAGTGGCCGAAATGCGGACGCGTCTGGCGGCGGCCAAGGCCCCGGCAGGCATTTGGGATGCCAAGAACGGCCCGGGCCGGATGATGGATATCGAGTTGATGGCCGAGACAGGCGCGCTGATGGCAGGCCTAGCAAACCGGGATGTGATGTCTGGCCTCGACGGGGCGGTCGCTGCCGGTTTATTGGATGTCGCGCAGGCGCAAACATTAAAGGACAGCTACGATCTATGCTGGTCCGTACAATGCGCGGCGCGGCTGCTTTCGGGCAAGGTGATCGAGGCGGATAAGATCGGCGAGGGCGGAGCGGCCTTCCTGTGCCGCGCCACCGGGTTCGAACAGGTCGAAGCGCTGCAATCCGCGTTGCAGGACAGCTACTCCACCGCCGCCGAAATCATCGGCAGTGTAATCAAAGAGGTTGAAGATGGCGCGCAGCACTGATCCAAACGACCCCAAGGGCCTGATCCGCGAGGCGTACAACATCGAAGGCATCGCCATGCCCGAATGCCGCAGCATCTTTCTGGACTGGGCGCTTAGCCTGCCCGATGGCGTGGACCAGAAACAGGCTCTGGCCGAGTTGCATGCGGCCTATTCCGCGCAGGAGCCCGAACATCCCATGACGCAGGTGATGACCGAAGGGCTACAGGCCGCCCAAGCGCCCAAGCGGCGCGGCGGCTGGCGCTCTCGCCCGCGCTAAGGGGTTTTCCTTCGGGCTGTTCGCGACTATGAGGCGGTCATGACCCAAGCCGCAGACCGCCCCCGTATCCGCCTGAAACCCAAAGCCAATGCGCGCGGGCTGCGCCATGGGTTCCCATGGGTCTATGCCAATGACATCGTCACTGACCGGCGCGCGCGCAAAATCCCCGCCGGGGCGCTGGCCGTGCTTGAGGATGACAAACGCGCGCCGATCGCTCTGGTCGCGGTTAACCCCGAGTCGAAGATCATGTGTCGCGTTCTGGATCGCGATATTGAGGCCGATCTGAACGCGGACTGGTTCGAGACTCGCTTGCGCCGTGCGCTTGAGATGCGCGAATGCCTGTTCGACGCGCCATACTACCGTCTGATCCACGCCGAGGCCGATGGTTTTCCCGGTGTGATCATTGACCGTTTTGGCGATGCCTGCGCAATCCAGCCCAACGCCGCCTGGGCCGAGGCGCATCTGGAGGTGCTAACCGACGCGCTGGTCAAGGTGACCGGCGTGGCAACCGTTCTGAAAAACGCCTCGGGCCGGACCCGCGGGTTGGAGGGTTTGGACGACGTCAACCAAACTCTGCGCGGAACCGCGCCAGATGCGCCTCTGCCCGTTCCCATGAACGGCGCGACCTATATGGCCGACCTGACCGGCGGCCAGAAAACCGGCTTGTTCTACGACCAGCGCCCAAACCACGCTTTTGCCGCGCGTTTGGTGCATCCCGATGCTCAGGTTTTGGACGTGTTCAGCCATGTGGGCGGCTTCGGCCTCGCCATGTTGGCAGGTGGGGCGGCACGGGCACTATCCGTCGATGGGTCTGCCGCTGCATTGGATCTTGCCACCAAAGGGGCTGCGGCCTCGGGCTACGCTGACCGGTTCCAGACCCGCCAAGGCGACGCTTTCGATGTGCTGACGCAACTGGGCGAAGAGGGCGCAAAGTTCGATGTCGTCATCTGCGACCCGCCCGCCTTTGCGCCTTCGAAACAAGCTCTCGACGCCGGCCTGCGCGCCTATGAGCGCATCGCCCGCCTCGCCGCCCCTCTGGTCAAACCCGGCGGCTATCTTGGCCTCTGCTCCTGCTCTCATGCCGCAGATCTGGGCCGTTTCCGCGATGCCTCATCCCGCGGGATCGGACGGGCCGGGCGGCAGGCGCAACTGATCCATACGGGCTTTGCCGGACCGGATCATCCGCAACTGCCTCAACTGGCCGAAAGCGGTTACCTCAAAGCCGTATTCTACCGGCTGTGAAGGCGGTTCTGGATACCTGCGTCATCTACCCGACGGTGATGCGAGAGATGCTGCTGCGTGCCGCAAAGCTGGGCCATTTCACCCCCATCTGGTCCGCGCGTATCCTCGAAGAATGGGCCCGCGCCGCCCGTAAGTTAGGCCCCGAAGGCGAAGCACAGGCCCGCGCCGAGATCGCCTTGACCCAAACGCAATGGCCCAAAGCCGAACGCAAGGTCGCAATGGGTATCGAACAGCGTCTCTGGCTGCCCGACAAGGCCGATATCCATGTGCTGGCTACGGCCATTGAGGCCTCGGCGGATGTCATCGTCACCGTCAACGCCAAGGACTTCCCCAGAAACATCCTGTCCGAAGAAGGACTTGAGCGCCGCGACCCAGACAGCCTACTCCACAGCTTCTGGCAAACCGACCCCACAGGCATGGCCGAGACCGCCAACGCGGTTCTGTCCGAAGCCAACCGCCTGTCCGGCGATCAATGGAGCCTACGCGCGCTCATGAAAAAGGCCCGCCTGCCGCGCCTTGGCAAAGCCCTGACCACCTAGGCGGGATCCCTCTTCATCTGGCTAGAAATACCTCGGAGAGCGCGAGAGGCTGGCCTCTCGCTGCACACCCTCAGCCACGCGCCCAACGCTGCTCCAAAGCCTCCAACGCCGCAATCCGCTCATCCGTCTTTGGATGGCTCATCAACCACGCAGGCACCATTCCGGCGCGCTGCTGCGTCAGGTCTTCCAACTTGTGAAACAAGGATTTCTGCGGCGCGATCCCAATCCCGGCCTTCGTCAACAAGGCAGCAGCATATTCATCCGCCTCATACTCATCCTGTCGGGACAAACGCGACGCTAGCAGCGAGGTCAGCGCATTCGCAATCATCGCACCGATGAAAGGAATGAACCGATTCAACACCATGATCAACGCGGTCCGCATCGCGTTCTGGCCTGAGAAATCAATCATCCGCCGCTTCGCATGCCCCAAGGCCACATGGCCCAACTCATGAGCAATTACGCTCGCCATCTCCTCGGCCGAGACCTCACCGTTGCGAAACTTGCGATAAAACCCACGCGTGATGAATATCCGCCCGTCCGGAGCCGCCAACCCGTTCACCGGGTCAATCTCGTAGATATAGACCGGCACCCGCGCGATATTCAAAGCAGCGGCTAACCGGTCAGTCATCCGTTTGAGGGCAGGGTCAGCCAGTTCGGTCGACTTCTGATCCAATTCACGATGGGTGCGCCAGATGGAAATCCGGTACATCACAAGGCCATAGGCAATCGCCAAAAGGATCGGAGTTAAGCGAAGCATGACATAGATATGGGCGGCTCACCCAGTCTAGGCAAGCCGCAATTGCAGTTAAGTCCTAGGTCAAAACATGCCCCGAATGCGGAACCTACCTACCCGGCAGAGGAAGCTGCAAGTTCGAATGGAATTCAGAGAGAGACTGTTTCGTTAACGTGGTACCTTTTGAAGCCTCGAAAAAGGCATGTTCTGCCTCCTTCTCCGCGACCAGTGCATCCACTCTCAAGTCTCTTACATCTGCGCGCAGGTCGTCACGCGCTTCTTCATAGGTTTCGGCGTCACGCAGTTCATCCTCAAGCGCGTTCAGGTCGTCCTCGTAGTTGGGGTCTGAGGGATCAAGCGCGGCAATATCGTCAGCAATGTCGTCGCTGCTGCGGCCGTCATAGCTTTCGTTCAGGTCCCGCAACTCGCGCCGGGCGTCATAGAGATCTCCGCGCAGGTCATAGTAGGTTTCCGCAGCGGCCTGATAGGTCGCGATCTTGCCGACATTGCTGTTGGGAGACGCGTTGCGAAACGCCGGAGCCGCCGCTTTCGAGGCGTTCAGATTGCGCAGCTTGTCCGAGCCATACGGGTCCGTAATCGCAGCCACAAGCGGATCGCGGTAATAGCGATACCGTTCCTTCTTTTTACGCGAATAAGTGTCATAGAGATCTCGCTTATCATCCCACCGTTCGTAAGTCGCATCGTCTTTGGTGTATCTGTAACGATCAGGATCGTAGGGCACGGGCTGGATTGTTACTCCATCCTTGTAGCGATGCCGCGGCTGCGGAAGATCCAGGTAGCCGTGGAACTGAGACAAAGTGCCTTTGGTCACTGTCCGACCTTTGGACGCGTCGAAGAAGGCGGTCTCTGCGTCCTGCAGGGCGTCGCGGGTTTCGTGGCGCAAATCCCTGACATCTGCGCGCAGGTCGTCACGTGCCTCTTCATAGGTTTCGGCGTCACGCAGTTCGTCTTCTAGCGCGTTCAGGTCGTCTTCGTAGTTGGGGTCCGAGGGATCAAGCGCGGCAATCTCGTCGGCAATGTCGTCGCTGCTACGACCGTCGTAGCTTTCATTCAGGTCCCGCAGCTCGCGCCGGGCGTCATAGAGATCCCCGCGCAGGTCATAGTAGGTTTCCGCAGCGGCCTGATAGGTCGCGATCTTGCCGACATTGCTGTTGGGAGACGCGTTGCGAAACGCCGGAGCCGCCGCTTTCGATGCGTTTAGGTTGCGCAACTTGTCCGAGCCATACGGGTCGGTAATCGCAGCCACAAGCGGATCGCGATATCTACGCTTGCCCGGGTTTTGTTCGTCGTATCGCTTGGTGCGATAGTCCGAGCGAGCAACCGGTCGCGGGGAGTATTCGACCGGAGCAATGGACGCTTTGCGGTAGGCCTTGTTTACGCGTTTTCCGCTGGCCTTGGGTTGCACGCGTGAGCGTTTGCCGAGCAGCTGTTCCACGTCGCGTTTTAACTCTCGCCCAACATTCGCCAGGGTTGTTTTCTGAACTTTGCCGCTTCGCGACTTGTTGTTGGAAGGTTTTTGGGACTTCGCTTTCTGCTTGTTGCCAGTTCCGAATATGTTGCGAGAGCGTTGAGTTGTGGACTTGGCTTTTTGCTTTTTGCCATTTCCAAATAGGTTGCCAGAGCGTTGGGATTTGGACTTCACTTTCTGCTTGTTGCTACTTCCGAATAGATTTCGAGAACTCTGGGTTTTGGATTTGGCTTTTCCATGATCCTTACCGGCATTTTTTGCGCCGTTGCTTTTGCCAGATTTTCCCTTTTCGCCGCTCTTGCCTCCGTCTTTTCCTCCCTTACCGGAATTCCCCTTGCCACCTCCGTTGCCCCTTCCGTTCCCCTTGCCTTTGCCGTTGCCTTTATCGTTTTTTGCGTAAGCCGCATCCGGCGCAAAGGCAAAAGTCGCAACGGCACCGGACGCCAGCACCAATGCAGAAATGGTCAAGAAAGACGTCAGATAGTTGCGAAGTTTAGATTTGGTCATCTCAGCCCCCCAGCATCTATCCGTCTGGTCCATACCACGAATCTCAAAAATGCGGGGAATTTTGCTTCGATTGTTTCCTCTGAAGCTATCTCGAGGGCAAAATCTAAGACTTTGTCTTGTTTTTAGCAGCGTTGATCTACTTCGGCGCGCAGTAACGCCTAACGAGTCAACTCTCGCATGCCTTGTTCCAACCCGGCTAGTGTCATTGGCACCATGCGGTCCTCGAAAATCTCTTGGATCATGCCGATGGAGTGGGTGTAGCCCCAGTATTTCTCGGGCACCGGGTTGATCCACAGGTTTGACGTCCACTGTTCGCGCGCGCGCTGCAGCCAGACTTGGCCTGCTTCTTGGTTCCAGTGCTCGTTGGCGCCGCCGGGGTAGGCGATCTCGTAGGGGCTCATCGAGGCGTCGCCCACGAAGATGCATTTGTAGTCGCCGCCATAGGTGCGCAGCACCTCGTGGGTTGGGATCTGTTGGTCCCAACGGCGGCGATTGTCGCGCCAGACGCCTTCATAGAGGCAATTGTGGAAGTAGTAGTATTCCAAATGCTTAAACTCGGTCCGCGCGGCCGAGAACAGCTCTTCAACCACCTTGATATGCGGGTCCATGGAACCGCCGACGTCGAGAAAAAGCAGGACCTTGACCGCGTTATGCCGCTCTGGCCGGGTTTTGACGTCCAGATAGCCGTGTTCGGCAGTGGCGCGGATGGTGCCGTCCAGGTCCAGCTCTTCTGCCGCGCCCTCACGCGCCCAGCGGCGCAGACGCTTCAAGGCGACCTTGATGTTGCGCGTTCCCAGTTCGACAGTGTCGTCTAAGTTTTTGAATTCGCGCTTGTCCCAGACTTTCACCGCACGCTGGTGGCGGCTTTCCTTCTGGCCGATCCGCACGCCTTCGGGGTTGTAGCCATAGGCCCCGAACGGAGAGGTCCCGGCCGTGCCGATCCACTTGTTCCCCCCCTGGTGACGGCCTTGCTGCTCTTTCAGGCGTTCGCGCAAAGTGTCCATCAGCTTGTCAAAGCCGCCAAGTGCTTCGATCTCGGCCTTTTCCTCGTCCGACAGGTGTTTTTCTGCCATCTTGGCCAGCCAGTCCGCGGGGATGTCCACCGCCTCCAGCACCTGATCAAAACTGATCTCACCCAGCCCCTCAAAACTGGCAGCAAAAGCGCGGTCGAACTTATCGATATTGCGCTCATCCTTCACCATCGAGACGCGGGCGAGGTAGTAGAACGCTTCGACATCATACGTGGCCAAGCCCTTTTTCATCCCCTCCAGAAAGGTCAGATATTCCCGCAGTGAGACCGGGATGCCTGCTTTTCTGAGGTTTTCGAAAAAGGGCAGGAACATGGGTTACACCAAGAACCGGACCAAAATCAGAGACAGGATCAGGCCCAAAAGCGCAAAGGCTATGCCGTAACCGGCCGCGTATTGCGCCATGTCAGCCTGGTTGCCGTTGCGCTTGCGCGCGGCCATTACGCCCAGGATCGCACCCAAAACAGCCATTCCCACTACTACGAGCATTCGTCTGTCATCCGCCTGTATTGTTTCTCGACGTTCCAGCGTCGCCCTCTGCCAGAGACCGGGCCACCAGATCCGAGCCAAACCCGTATCGCGCCCATCCGATACTGTCCAGCCTGACGGCACGTGCCTGCTGCTCCTGTCCGGCTTGTTTCAGAGTCTCGGATTTCAACAGCAGCAACGTCGCCAGAAGTGAGGCGTTCTCGGCTCGTGTTATCACGTCAATTGCGGAGTTCAGATCGGGCAGGATTTCGGGCCCTCTGTCCTGCGCCAGCGCAAAAGAGGCTGTTTGGGCCGTGACATGCGCGCGGTGAACCTCGGTTCCGGGGGTGGCGTTCAGGAATTGCAGCGCGATCTGATAGTTCTGCAAGGCGGCGGCGGGATCGCGAAACTGGATCATGCGGCCCATAAGGTAATGCGGATAAGCACGGCGGTGGTCGGTCCAGCCCTGCCGCCGTCCGATCTCGGCCGCGCGTTTTGCTGCGCGCAGCTGTCGGGGGGAACCAGGACCGGGGCCGAGGGCTTTATTGATCGCGTCGACCCATTCGCGCGGGGTTTCGGTCAACGGTTGCACCGGCAGCCGGTCGCCGCGCGGGTTGAGGCGGCTGAGCAGGCCGGGGATTACGGCCTCGACCTGTTCACGGGACATCCCCGAGCGCAGTTCAGGAGAATAGGCCGCCCGCAGGATCAGCATGTCGAACCCGGTCAGAACGGTGTGGATATTGTCATCGTTGAACACGGAGTCGGGCAGATGATAAAGGTCGTTGAGCGGCCCCAGCGCCTGCGCCAGTTCCTCATGTAGACAATCGCGAATTTCCTGCGGGCTGACATCTGCAGGGATGAAAATGCCTAGACGCTCGCGCCGTTGAAGCTCGGTCCAGCTGCTTTTGGGCTTGCGGCGGTCGCGGCGGTATTCCTCGAGGCTCGATGAATTGGGAACCACGAAGCAGGCAGCATTGGGCAGGATGCGTTGGATGTCGCGCTGGGTGACGGCCTCAATGGTGATATTGGCCTGACCTTCGGGAATTTGCCGGATGTCGATCCTGGCCTCGCGCCGAATGCGGTTCAACAGGCTGGTCAGGTCGCGCTGCATGCTGGCCGTGGGCGTGCCCGTCAGGCGCACGGTGATGGGTGTTTCGAACCGGGTGAAAACCGGCAGCTCAACGCCGCTTTCCAACGCAAAATGCAAGTCCAGGAAATCGGCAGCAATGTTGGTATTGGACCGCGCAGGGGGCGTTGGCCGCGACGCCGAGAACGACTTGGTGGGGGGCAGGGATTGCTCAACGACCTTGACGTTGTCCGGCAATTCGATCCGTTCGACCGTTGTACAGGCCGACAGCGCCAACACTGCAACGAAGGCGACAAACCGCTTCATGCGCGATTGTACTTTATGAACGGCGTCAGGGTGCCAATCCGATCATAGAGCTGGCGCGCGGTGTGATTGAACTCCTGCGTTAGCCAATAGACTGACGGAGCGCCTTGGCGATCGGCCTCATCATAGACCGCCTGAATCAGGGCGCGCCCGACGCCGGTTCCGCGCGCCTCGGGGCGGGCGAACAGGTCCTGGAGATAGCAGACATTCTCCACCTTCCAGCCATGACGGTGAAACAGGAAGTGCGTCAATCCGACCAGCTTGCCGTCCTGTTCGGCAACAAAGCCCGAGAAATCCTGCGGGTCATCGCCCAGTAGACGTTCGAATGTCGTCTCGTAGATGGCGTCGGGCAGGGTGGTTTCGTAGAATGCAAGATAATCACGCCACATCTCGGCCCATTGGGCCTTGTCCTCGGCGGTCAGTGGGCGGATTTTGAGGTCTTTGGCCAAGCGATGCGTCCTGCTTATTTGGTTTCTGGGATGCTGACACCCGGACCGCCAAGAAGCAAGCCGCGCTCACATCCTGTTCAACGTCGACTGCGAGCCATGAAGGCCAATCGCTCAAACAAATGCACGTCCTGTTCATTTTTCAGCAGCGCGCCGTGGAGTTTGGGCAGCGCATTGGCCCCGTCGCGCTTGAGGTCTTCGGCGCTCAGATCCTCTGCCAGCAGCAGTTTCAACCAGTCCAGAACCTCGGAGGTTGAGGGTTTCTTTTTCAGGCCCTGCGTGTCGCGGATTTCGTAGAACTGCGTGAGCGCGGTGGTCAGAAGCGCATCCTTAATGCCTGGGTGATGGACTTCGACAATACGGCGCATCGTGGCCTCATCCGGGAAGCGGATATAGTGAAAGAAGCAGCGGCGCAGGAAGGCGTCGGGCAGCTCTTTTTCGTTGTTCGAGGTGATGATCACGATTGGGCGGTTCTTGGCCTTGATCGTCTCGCCGGTCTCGTAGACGTGGAACTCCATCTTGTCGAGTTCCTGCAGAAGGTCATTGGGAAACTCGATATCCGCCTTGTCGATTTCATCAATCAGCAGCACGACCTTTTCGTCGGCCTCAAACGCTTGCCAGAGCTTGCCCTTGCGGATGTAGTTCGAGACGTCATGTACACGCTCTTCGCCCAGTTGGCTGTCCCGCAACCGGCTGACGGCGTCGTATTCGTAAAGGCCCTGCTGTGCGCGCGTGGTGGATTTCACATTCCACTCGATCATGCGCAGACCCAACGCGCCGGCGACCTGTTTTGCCAATTCGGTCTTGCCAGTGCCGGGCTCCCCTTTGACCAGCAAGGGGCGCTCCAGCGTGACGGCGGCGTTCACGGCGATGGTCAGATCATCGGTGGCGACATATTCGGCTGTGCCTTGAAAACGTGCGGTCATCGGGTCCTCTTGCTGTTTCCGGCGAAACTGTGGTGTCCGGGTTACAGAGCGATGGGGAATTTGACAAGCCGGGCCGCTGCGTCGGTGAATCAAATTTACCAGCGAGTCCAACCGCTTTTGTATGATTCGCAGGCAGGTGTCTTTCTCGAGGGTTGAACAATGCCCTGAAATTGCCTGTCGATTTTCACAGAAAAACAAGGATTTGTTGTTGTAAGTCTCATATTTAGATGAAGGCTTGCGACGGGGCGTCGGTTCTACGTTTGTGTAGTGACATTCCAGTGCCCGTCGGCTAAACGCTGCGCAGAAGGGAGAGCCAAATGTCTGGTGAAGCAACCGTGACCGACGTTACAGGCCATACCGAGGGAGCAAATATGAAGCAGGAAGTTTTTCTGCCGGAGGACTACCGTCCGGCCGAAGATGAGCCTTTCATGAATGATCTGCAGCTTGAGTATTTTCGCCGCAAGCTGCTGGACTGGAAGACAGAACTACTCGCAGGCAGCCGCGACACGATCGAAGGGCTGCAGGACAACACCCGCAACATTCCGGACGTCGCCGACCGCGCCAGTGAGGAAACCGACCGCGCGCTTGAACTGCGCACTCGGGATCGTCAGCGCAAACTGGTGGCGAAGATCGACTCGGCCTTGCGCCGGATCGACGAAGGCGAATACGGGTATTGCGAAAAAACAGGCGACCCGATATCGCTGAAGCGTTTGGATGCGCGCCCGATCGCGACCATGACGCTTGAGGCGCAGGAACGCCATGAACGTCGCGAAAAGGTCCATCGCGACGATTGATCGTCCAGAAATGTTAATAATTCAAACGCCGGGGCCTGTCGCTCCGGCGTTTTTGCGTTAAGGCAAGGCCATGAAGATCAATGGTTTGAAGTTTTGCGTTGTTGGCGGCGGCATTGGCGGCCTTGCGGCGGCGTTGGCCCTGCGCCAGCGCGGGGCGCTGGTGACTGTGCTAGAGCGGGCCCCAGCGCTGACCGAGGTCGGAGCAGGCCTTCAAATCAGCGCCAACGGGATGTCCGTTCTGCGCGCCTTGGGTATTGCGGGGGATCAGCCTGAAGCCGCGCAATTCTCGTACGGAACAATTCTGCGCGACTATCGCAAGGGCCGGGTGATCAGTCGTATTCCAGCCCCGGCGGCGGGCCCGACATTCTACTATCACCGCGCCGATTTGCTGGAGGTGCTGCGAAAGGCTTCCGAGGATGCAGGTGTCGACATACGCCTTGGCGCGCGAGTGCAGACGGTTCGCAAACATCCGTCCGAGGCCGAGATTGTACTGGATGATGGACTGCGCCTTCGCGCCGAATGTGTCATTGCAGCAGATGGCGGACGCAGCGCCCTTCGTCCGATCCTGAATGGCCCGGAGGCTCCTGCCTTTACCCACCAGATCGCCTGGCGCGCCACGGTGCCTTGGGAGAACCGTCTTGAGAGACCGCAAGCCTCACTGACAATGGGGCCGAGGCGGCACGTCGTCACCTATCCGCTACGCGACCAACGCCTGATGAACGTCGTCGCAATTGAAGAACGCTCGGACTGGCAGCAGGAAGGCTGGCGCATACAGGGCGATCCCAATGACCTGCGCGCTCGGTTTGCCGATTTTGGCGGGCCGGTGAGGGATATTCTGACAAAGGTCGAAGAAACGCATCTGTGGGCTCTGTTCCTGCGTCCGGTGGCCGAGAGATGGCAGAACGGACGCTTGGCCCTATTGGGCGACGCGGCCCATCCGACGTTGCCCTTCATGGCACAAGGGGCCTGTCTGGCGCTTGAGGATGCCTGGGTTCTGGCACGCTCTTTCGACAGCCAATCGGGTGTGAGGCAAGCTCTTGCATCCTACGAATCCGCGCGCCAGCGCCGCGCGCAACATGTGGTCGCTGCGGCCTCCGCCAACGCGCGGAACTTCCATCTGCGCGGTCCAATGCGTCTGGCCGCGCAAGCGGTTCTGGCGGCGATAGGTCCGCGCCTGACACGTAAATACGACTGGATCTACAGCTATGACCCGACCGTCTGATCTCAGATATCCAGATCGACCCAGACCGGCACGTGATCCGAGGGTTTTTCGTGCCCACGCACCTCTTTGTCGATCTGACAGTCCCGCATCAAATCAGCGGCTTGCGGGGTCAGTAGAAAATGGTCGATGCGAATACCGTCATCCTTGTTCCAGGCTCCGGCCTGATAGTCCCAGAAGGAATAGTGGCCCGCACCTTGCACGCGGGCACGGAACGCCTCGGTGAACCCAAGGTTCAGGATCTTGCGGAACGCGGCCCGGCTTTTGGGCCGGAACAAGGCGTCCTCGCGCCATGCCTCGGGGCGCTTTGCATCTTCTGCCTGCGGAATGATGTTGTAGTCGCCCGCCATTAACGCAGGCTCTTCGCTCGCCAACAGATCATGGGCGCGATCATACAGACGCTCCATCCACGCCAGTTTGTAGTCGTATTTTGGCCCGGGCGTAGGGTTTCCGTTTGGTAGATAGAGGCCACAAATCCGCAGCGCCTGCTTGCCGACAACAGTTGCTTCGATCCAACGCGCTTGTTCATCTTCATCGTCACCGGGCAAGCCGCGTGTTACATCCTCCAAAGGTAGCTTCGAGAGGATTGCGACTCCGTTGAAGCTCTTCTGACCATGTGTTTCGACATTGTATCCGCGTTCTTCGAAGATTTCGCGGGGGAAGTTCTCGTCGATGGATTTGATTTCCTGCAAAAGAACCACGTCTGGCTGGGCATCATCTAACCAACGTGGCAAGGCTTCGGCCCGCGCTTTTATGCCATTGATGTTGAACGTGGCGATTTTCATGCGCGATCCTCCGAAGCTGTTTGCAACCTATCGCCCAGAATGATCCCAGCGGCAAGGTGGTGGACGGGGTTGCGAGGCTCTGCCTCGCGCTCCGAGGTATTTATGGACAGATGAAGAAACGGATCCTTAACCAATTTGGTTGTAGCAAAGAGATGCGGTACAGGCGGAGGCGCCGATGACTGCGCCAGGTGAAGCTCTCCGGCGTTCAGGTCGGAGAGTGGATCCCTGCTTCATCTGGCTGAAAATACCTTGGGGGTGTGGGGGCAAAGGGGGTGTGGGGGCAAAGACCCCACGTGGTTTACATGGAAAACGACGTGCCACATCCGCAGGAGGACGTCGCGTTGGGGTTTTCGATCACGAACCGCGCGCCGATCAGTTCCTGGGTAAAATCAATGACCGCATTTTCCAGAAAGGGCAGGGAGATCGAGTCGACAATCACCTTTTGGCCTTTGCCTTCCAGCACAAGGTCGTCCTCTTTTGGTTCGTCCAACGCGATTTCGTATTGAAAACCGGAACATCCGCCGCCTTCAACGGCAACACGCAAGGCCTGACCCTGATTGGCGGCACCGATTTCAGCAAGGCGCTCAAACGCGCGTTCTGTGACTGTCGGAGGCAGATTCATGCCGGACTCCAAAGGTTTATTTCCCAACCAACGTACAATATATGAAACCTATCGACAGGCGACAAGGACCAGACTTTTGAACAGAGCGGGTTTTGCCTCGGATCCAGGCCGCGCACGGGGGCGGTTGGTGCCTGAGGAGGAAAGCAGTTTCCGGTCATGCTTCCAGCGTGATCGGGATCGCATCATTCATGCCAGCGCGTTCCGGCGGCTTAAGCACAAGACGCAGGTTTTTGTCGAACATGAAGGCGATAGCTACCGCACCCGCCTGACGCATTCAATCGAGGTGGCTCAGGTTGCGCGGACCATTGCGGGTGCGTTAGACCTGAACCCGGAACTAACCGAGGCCATCGCGCTTGCGCATGATTTGGGTCACACGCCTTTTGGTCACACGGGTGAGGACGCGCTGCATGCGTTGATGGTGCCCTATGGTGGTTTTGACCACAACGCACAGGCCATCCGCATCGTCACCAAGCTGGAGCGCCACTATGCCGAGTTCGACGGTTGCAATCTGACATGGGAATGTCTGGAAGGGATCGCAAAGCACAACGGACCGGTGACGGGAGAGCTGCCTTGGGCTCTGGCCGAATGCAACGGCGGATTTGATCTGGAACTGCACACCCACGCCAGCGCCGAGGCGCAGGTGGCGGCCCTGTCGGACGATATTGCCTATAACAACCACGATCTGCTGGATGGGCTTAGGGCCGACCTGTTCTCTGACGATGAAATCCAGCAACTCCCGATTTTGGGAGAGTGCTATGCGGCAGTTGATCGAGCCTATCCCGAGCTTGATCCGTATCGCCGTCGGCATGAGGCGTTGCGGCGGGTTTTTGGTGTCATGGTCTCGGACGTAATTGATACCTCGCGAGAGCTTATTGCCGGATCGGGGGCGCAATCGGTTGAGGGTATCCGTCACCATGGCGCTCCGGTCATTCAGTTTTCTGACGGGCTTTGGGGGCAACTCAAGGAAATCCGCGCCTTCCTGTTCGCGCGAATGTATCGCGCCCCCAGTGTGATGGAGGTTCGGAAAAAAGTGGCTCGTGTGGTCGAAGATCTGTTCCCGATTTACCTGAATGATCCCAAACAGATGCCGACCCGTTGGCATGACGATATTGAAGCGGCGCAGGATGAGACCGCGCTGGCGCGGATCGTGTCAGACTACATTGCGGGTATGACCGATCGATTTGCGCTGCAGGATCACAAACGCCTGACAGGCCAGTAACTATTCGATCCCGACATAGGCCAGCGCCCAGACCTGCTGACCGGCCTGTTCCGCTGCCAGATCAGCGTCGTCGGTTGGTGGAAAGACGATCATGGTTGGGCCGTAGCCGCCGATGCCCATTGGGCTGCCGTCCGCATGGGTCGCGACGATCGGATTGTGGGCCTCAATACTGCTCCAAGGAATTTCGGCCTGATACCCGTCCAGTGCCATGGGTTTGGCGGTTTTTCCTTCGGCTCCGGCCATGCTCATCACCGCCGAAAGAAGAGGGCCAGAGAACGTGATCTCGCGTTTGTTGCCTTCGGGGCCGTAGGGGATCGTGATTTCGGTCTGATCAAGCGCATCCAGCATCGCGGTGTCGAAACCGGCGGCTCCATTGTGAGTGATCTCCAGATACCCAAGCAGACCGCCATCATTCTCGCCGCGCGCTGGCAGGTTGGTCTCAGAGACGGCGCCGCCCAATGTCAGCAGAACGTGTCCCTTGGGCGCGGGCATCTCGGCCCATACGGGCGTCGCTAGGGCAAGGACAAGGGGCAGGACTAGGCGCATGGGTCGTCTCCGGTTTTGAAATCCTGCACAAATTAGCGGTGTTCGAGGACAATCCAAGCCCAAACCGATGCCTTCCATTGACCTTGACGCTTTGCGTGGTAAACCGCCGGGCAAGCAAAAGGACATCCGAAATGAACCTGTTTTCCGAGATCCGCGGCCTTGTATTGGACGCGTTGGCGCAGATGCAGTCCGAAGGCGCTCTGCCCGAGGGGTTGAGCTTTGACAACGTGGCCGTTGAGCCGCCGCGCGATGCCGCGCATGGCGATATGGCGACCAATGCGGCGATGGTGCTGGCCAAGCCCGCCAAGATGAAGCCGCGCGACATTGCGGATGCTTTGGCGGCCAAGCTGGCCGCCGATAGCCGGATCACCAGCGCAGAGGTTGCGGGGCCGGGGTTCCTGAACCTGCGTTTGGCGGCAACGGTGTGGCAAGGTGTTCTTGCGCGCGTGTTGGAGATGGGCACGGACTACGGCCGCTCGACCATGGGACAGGGACAGAAGGTCAACGTGGAATATGTCTCGGCAAACCCGACCGGCCCACTGCATGTGGGCCATACGCGGGGCGCGGTGTTCGGGGACGCTCTGGCAAGTTTGCTGGCCTATTCCGGCCATGACGTGACGCGCGAATACTACATCAACGACGGTGGCGCGCAGGTGGATGTGTTGGCGCGCTCGGCCTATGAACGCTACCGCGAAGCCAATGGTCTGAGCCCCGAGATTGCCGAGGGTCTCTATCCCGGCGACTACCTGATCCCGATCGGCGAGGCGCTGAAAGAGAAATACGGTGACAGCCTGATCGACAAGCCCGAGAGCGAATGGCTGGAAGATCTGCGCAACTTTGCCACCGACGCGATGATGGACCTGATCCGCGCCGACCTGAAGGCGCTGGGCGTTGAGATGGATGTGTTCTTCTCGGAGAAATCCCTCTATGGCACGGGCCGGATTGAGGCCGCGCTGCAGTCGCTGACCGACAAGGGCCTGATCTATGAGGGCGTGCTGGAGCCGCCCAAAGGCAAGAAGCCTGAGGATTGGGAACCGCGCGAGCAGACCCTGTTCAAATCGACCGAGCATGGCGATGACGTCGATCGCCCGGTCAAGAAATCGGATGGCGCTTGGACCTATTTCGCCCCGGACATCGCCTATCACTACGACAAGGTCAGCCGTGGTTTTGATGCGCTGATCGACGTGTTTGGCGCGGACCATGGTGGTTATGTCAAACGGATGAAGGCCGCTGTGTCGGCGCTGTCTGACGGCAAGGTGCCACTGGACATCAAGCTGACCCAGCTTGTGAAGCTGTGGAAAAATGGCGAGCCGTTCAAGATGTCCAAGCGGGCCGGGAACTTTGTCACCCTGCGCGATGTGGTCGATCAGGTTGGCCCGGATGTGACCCGTTTTGTGATGCTGACCCGCAAGAACGACGCGCCTCTGGATTTCGATTTCGACAAGGTGCTGGAGCAGAGCCGCGAGAACCCCGTGTTCTACGTGCAATACGCCCATGCCCGCGTCATGAGCGTGCTGCGCCGCGCCGCTGAAGCCGAGATTGCCGCCGATGATGCGACCCTTGTGGGCGCCGATCTGGGCAAGATCGACCATGCCTCAGAACTGGCTGTGGCCAAGAAACTGGCCGAATGGCCACGCTTGGTTGAGATCGCGGCTCGTACCAACGAACCGCATCGTGTCGCCTTCTATCTGTATGAATTGGCAGGGGATTTTCATGCTCTGTGGAACAAGGGCAACGAAGAAACCCAGCTGCGCTTCATCCAGGATGGCGATGTTGCCACAAGCCAGTCGAAAATCGCATTGGCCCGTGCCGTTTCTGTTGTGATTTCAGCAGGCTTGGGTATTCTTGGCGTTACTCCGGCGCAGGAGATGCGGTAACCAATACCGCCCGAACCGCCGGTCTGAGGCAGACAAGAAATGACCCGCGCGCCTTAATTTCAGGCGCAATCGGGCGGTGAGGCGGACATGACGAGTTACGATTACTCGGGGCATCAAAGCCCCGGGCAGATGCATTACCCGAATCAATCCTATGCCGATGATGGGTATGATTACCCCGACGAAATGGCCGACCATGCCGCGCCGCGCAGCGGTTTTGGCGTTGGCAAGGCGATGAATGTGCTGGGGGCGGTCGCCTCTCTGGCGCTGGTCGCCGGGATCGGAATCTGGAGCTACAAGCTGGTGATGCGCGATGTCAGCGGCGTGCCTGTTGTCCGCGCCGCCGAAGGTCCGATGCGCATTCAGCCCGAAAATCCGGGCGGACGTCCCGCAGATCATCAGGGTCTGGCCGTGAATGCCGTTGCTGCCGAGGGTTCGGCAGCCGCCCCTGCGGATCGTCTGATCCTCGCTCCGCGTCCGGTCTCACTGATGGATGAGGACCTGCCTGCTGGTGAATTGAAGCCGACTAAAGCTGTCCATGTCGTCGAAGAGCCGATCTCGAACGAAGAAGCCGCGGCGCTGCGGCAGAACGCAGTGGACGCTCTGGTTGCCGAACTCGCGGGCGAGGCGGCGCGTTCTAACGATGAACAAACCGAGGATGGCGTGCAGCTGGCCTCTCTGGTGACACCCGAGGAAGAGCCGGCGATTGACCCTGCGGATTTCGCAGCAGCCCTGCCAGACCCGGCCATTGCAGAGCTTCCGGGCGTGCGCCGCTCATTGCGCCCCCAGACCCGCCCCGTCCGCCGTGCGGTGGTCACCGAGACGTCTGAGGCAGCGATCAACGCAGCCGTCAAATCCGCCGTTGGGTTGGATGTAGACCCTGACACGCTGAGCAAAGGCACCCGTCTGGCGCAGCTTGGCGCTTTTGAGAGCGCGGATGTCGCCAAGTCCGAATGGGCGCGCCTGAACGGCCAATTCGGCGAGTATATGGACGGAAAACAGCGCGTTATCCAGAAAACCTCAAGCGGTGGCCGGACCTTTTACCGGTTGCGCGTGCTTGGTTTTGATGACCTGAGCGACTCGCGTCAGTTCTGCGCGGCGCTCGTTGCGCAAGGGGCCGACTGTATCCCGGTGGCCGTCAGGTGACGTTCGGAGCCGCGATTTCTGACGCAGAAGCGCTGCGGCTGACCGATGACGAAAGGGCCCTGTTCCGTGAGATGAACCCGTTTGGGTTCATCCTGTTCGCCCGCAACATCGAAAGCGCCGATCAGGTCCGGGCCCTGTGCGATGACTTTCGCGAGGCCGTTGGGCGGAATTGTCCCATAACGATTGATCAGGAGGGAGGCCGTGTTCAACGTCTGCGCGCCCCTCTGGCGCGCGAATGGATGCCGCCGCTCGATCATGCCGAACGGGCCGGAGAGCATGCCGAACGCGCCATGTACTTGCGCTATCGCCTGATTGCGCACGAGCTGTTTGAGCTGGGGATCGACAGCAACTGCGCGCCGATGGTGGATATCGCGCGCCCGGAAACCCACGCCTTTCTACGCAACCGCTGCTACGGCAGTGATGCAGAAAGCATCGCTAAACTGGGCCGCGTCGTTGCACAGGGGCATCTGGATGGGGGCGTTTTGCCCGTCGTCAAGCACATGCCCGGTCACGGTCGGGCCACGCTGGACACCCATTTCGACCTGCCGCGCGTCGACCTGCCTCTCGAAGAACTGACGCAGACCGATTTCGCCCCGTTCAAGGCTCTGAACGACCTGCCAATGGCGATGACCGCTCATCTGGTGTTCGAACAGATCGATCCGACACCGGCCACGATCTCGGCCCCGATGATGAAGGTCATCCGCGAGGTGATTGGCTTTGACGGGTTAGTCATGACCGATGACATCACCATGAAGGCGCTCAGCGGGTCGGTGCCCGAACGTGCGGCACGGGCCTTGCAGGCGGGCTGTGATGTTGTTTTGCACTGCAACGGCAGCTTTGACGAACGTCGTGATGTGCTTGAAGCCGCAGGCCAGATGACCGAGGCGGCGCAGGCCCGCGCAGATCGGGCCTTGGCCATGCGCAAAAAGCCCGCCGAACTTGACATCGAGGCCACTGAGGCTGAACTATCTGCCCTAATGGGCGGGCAGGTATATGAACGATAGTCTTTTCAGCGAAGATCCGGTTTCGGTCGCCGACCGGCTGGCAGCCGAAGCGCTGATCGTTGACGTCGATGGGTTCGAGGGCCCGTTGGACGTGCTCCTGACCTTGTCGCGGACGCAAAAGGTCGACCTGCGCAAGATCTCGGTTCTGGCGCTGGCGCAGCAATATCTGGCTTTTGTCGAAAAGGCGCGTGCGCTGCGGATCGAACTGGCCGCCGACTATCTGGTGATGGCCGCTTGGCTGGCCTTTCTCAAATCCCGCCTCCTGCTGCCGCCTGACCCGGATGACGAGGGGCCCTCGGGCGAGGAACTCGCAGCCCACTTGGCCTTTCAGCTTGAGCGCTTGCAGGCCATGCGCGATGCCGCCGCCCGGCTGATGGCGCGTGACCAGCTCGGGCGTGATTTCTTCAAGCGCGGGCAAGCCGAAGACGTCACTCGCATTCGCACCGTGACCTATTCCGCCACGCTGCTGGACTTGATGCAGGGCTATGCGCGCATCCGCACCCGCGATGAATTCCGCCCCTTTGTGATGGACCGCGACTCGGTTTTCACGATGGAGCAGGCGCTGGAGCGTATGCGCCCTCTGATCGGGTTTGCCGGTGCCTGGACCGATATGGAGACCTATTTGCCCGACGGATGGGACGGTGATCCGGTGCGGCGACGCTCGGCCACGGCGGCAACCTTTGCGGCCTCGCTGGAGCTGGTGAAAGAAGGACATATGGAGATCAAGCAAAGCGATACCTTTGCCCCGATCCATCTGCGCAAGAGGACCGAGACCCGTGACTGACGCCCCCGAAGAAACCGGCACCCTGTTCGAAGCGCCCCCTCTGGTCGAGCAAGAGCGGATGGTCGAGGCGGTGTTGTTTGCCAGCGCCGCACCGGTGACGAATGCCGATCTTGAGGCGCGGATGCCTCATGGTAGTAATGCCGCGCAAGCCGTTGAATTGCTTCAGAAACGCTATGAGGGACGCGGTGTGCGCGTGGTCAAGGTTGGTGAGGCTTGGGCAATCCGAACCGCCCCGGATCTGGGCTTTCTGATGCAGAAGGAAACGGTTGAAACCCGTAAGCTGAGCCGTGCGGCGATCGAAACGCTGGCCATCGTCGCTTATCACCAGCCCTGCACGCGGGCTGAGATCGAAGAGATTCGCGGTGTCTCCGTCTCGCGCGGGACGATCGACCAACTGCTCGAGATGGAGTGGATTCGGCTGGGCCGTCGCCGCATGACGCCGGGCCGCCCGGTGACCTTTGTCGTCACGCCCGAGTTTCTGGATCATTTCGGGTTGGAAAACGCCCGCGACCTGCCGGGCCTCAAGGAATTGCGCGCCGCTGGCTTGTTGGAAAATCGCCCACCGCCGGGTGCAATCCCACTGGGTGAAGGGCGCGAAGACGAAGTTGACGAAGATCAGACCGAACTCTTCGAGGAAGAGTGATCAGACAGCCCTTTTGTCGCCGCATGGATACCCTATCTTTAGGCGCAGGAAACGGAGTTGAGCAATGAATGCAAATCGGATCATCGACATGATCGTCCGCCAGGTCATGCGCCGCCTTGTAAATTCAGGTGTGAACAAGGGGTTTGACATGGCCAGCCAGATGGGGCGCAAGATGAAACCTCCGTCGCGTGGTCAGGACGACTCGGATACGAATCGCGGAAACACCGACAACCGGGGTTGAGGTGAGGGCGGGTAGGGCGGAGATCCGACCTTACCCGACTGCCTTGAAATGTTTGGACAGTTTCAGCCCCTGTCCCTGATAGTTCGAGGCTATGCCCGCGCCATATAGCTGCGTGGGCATTTCGGACATCTTCTCATAGACCAAGCGCCCGACGACCTGACCGTGTTCCAGCACGAATGGGGCCTCGTGGCAGCGGACCTCAAGCACACCGCGCGATCCGGCACCACCTGCGGCGGCATGGCCAAAGCCGGGGTCGAAGAAGCCTGCATAATGCACCCGGAATTCGCCGACCATGGCCAGATAGGGGGCCATTTCCGCCGCGTACATGGGTGGGATATGCACCGCCTCGCGACTGACGAGGATGTAGAACGCGCCGGGGTCTAGGATGATACAGCCATCACTCGTGCGCACCTCTTCCCAATAGTCTTGTGGGTCGTATGCGCCGATCCGGTCCAGATCAATTACGCCGGTATGCGGCTTTGCACGATAGCCGACCAGATCGGTGTCGGGCAACTGCAGGTCAACGGAAAAGCCTAAACCGTCCTGAATGACGGCAGGTCCATCGACCAGCGGGGATTCGGTGTGTAGCGCGGTCAATTCGGCGTCGGTCAGAACGGCTTGACCCTGACGGAAGCGAATCTGGTTCAGCCGCATGCCCGGCCGAACGAGAACCGAGAAGGACCGTGGACAGATCTCAGCATAGAGTGGACCGGTATAGCCTGCGGGCACCCGGTCGAACTCGGTGCCGCCATCGGTGATTGTTCGCGTCAGCAGGTCCAGCCGCCCGGTTGAGCTTTTGGCATTCGCCACCGCGCTGGTCTCAGCGGGCAGGGCGAGCGATTCCATCAACGGCACGAGATAGACGCAGCCTTTCTCGAGCACGGCTCCGTCGGTGATATCGATCCGGTGCATTTCGAACTCGGTCAGACGGTCGGCGACCGATCGTCCTTCGCCCGCCAAGAACGAAGCGCGGACGCGGTAAGCCACTGTTCCCAAACGAAGATCAAGGCTGGCGGGTTGCACCTGTGCCGGGATCACATCCGGGCTGGCACTGATCTCACCGCGTGTGATCATCGCTTCGATCTGCTGGTTTGGGCATACACCTGTCATTTCGATCCCCCCTGATGCCAGAGCGGGATCTGGCCTGTCTGCCATAAACGTCGGTGTGATTTGGTCGGGCTAGCAGGACTCGAACCTGCGACCTTCCGTCCCCCAGACGGACGCGCTACCAGGCTGCGCCATAGCCCGACGTTGGAGTGTTCATAACGGTTTTCCCGGCAGGGGCAAGAGGAAAACATTGCCTTTTTTCTATCCTGCCGCCCGTGTTTCCACCCGGTTCAACCATGCGCGCAAATCCTTGGCCAAGGGCGCGATACGGCTGAGTAGTTCATCGTCGAATTCGGACCTATTCCATGCCAGTGAAGCGATGCCTCCAACCAAAGGCGCGGCATCCAACTCGGCTGGTTCGGCGCTTTCCTCTGATGCCTCAGCCTCTTTCGGTGCGTCGAGGTCCATTGGGATTTGTTCGGTCTGAGGTGCAGGTTTGGCGGAAAAGGGAACAACGGTCCTGTCCGTATTCTCGACCGCAGGCTCATCCAGAGACGGTGAGAGCGCGGCGACATGGGCAACGCCCTGTTCGCGCAGTATCCGTTGTACGCCCTTGATGGTGATCCCATCCTCGTGCAGCAGCTTTTTGATACCGCCCAGCAGACGCATATCATTAGGGCGGTAGTACCGGCGCCCTCCGGCCCGTTTCACGGGCTTGACCTGGGTAAACCGGCTTTCCCAAAAGCGCAGGACATGGGCCTGTACTCCGAGCCAATCCGCAACTTCACTTATGGTGCGAAATGCGTCTCGAGATTTACTCATGTCCGCGAGGTCCTAGGATTACTTGCGATTCCCGGCGGCGACGCGATCCTTCATCAGGTGCGACGGACGGAAAGTCAGCACGCGGCGGGGTTGAATGGGAACCTCTTCGCCGGTTTTGGGGTTGCGACCGATACGAGCGGTTTTGTCCCGAACGCTGAACGTGCCGAATGAGGAAATCTTAACCTGTTCACCGCGCACCAGCGCGTCGGACATGTGGTTCAGAACGCTTTCCACCAGCTGCGCGCTTTCGTTGCGTGATAGGCCAACTTCACGAAAGACGGCTTCGCTTAGATCCATTCGGGTCAGTGTTTTGTCGCTCATACCTTTTCCCCTGTTGCTGTCAAAGCATAGGGCGGGGGCAAATTCACTGTCAATATCAATGAATTGCAGGTGGGGACGTAAGCTGAATTGCGCCGGTTACCAACGCAGAACAACCGCGCCCCAAGCCAGCCCGCCGCCGATGGCTTCGGTTACGATCAGATCGCCTTGCTTGATTTGCCCGCGCTGTTTGCCAACCGACAGGGCCAGAGGGATCGACGCGGCAGAGGTGTTGCCGTGATCCTGTACGGTGACCACGACATTCTCCATCGGCAGGCCCATCTTCTTGGCGGTGCCCTGAATGATGCGGATATTGGCCTGATGCGGCACAATCCAGTCCACCTCCGAAGCCGCCAGACCGGCGCGATCAAGTGCGGTGTTAGCGGTTTTGGCAAGCTTTTCAACGGCATGGCGGAAGACCTGATTGCCTTGCATCCGCAAATGACCGGTCGATTGCGTTGACACGCCGCCATCCACATAAAGCAGGTCCTGATAACGTCCGTCCGAGTTCAGATCGGTTGCCAGAACGCCTCGGTCGGCTGCGGTGCCTGCGCTGTCTTGTTCTTCAAGGATCAGGGCACCTGCGCCGTCGCCGAACAACACGCAGGTCGAACGGTCGGTCCAGTCCATGATTCGGGAAAACGTTTCGGCCCCGATCACCAGAACGCGTTTGGCCTGACCCGAGAGGATCAGCGCGTTTGCGTTGCTCAGCGCGAAAACGAATCCGGCGCAGACGGCTTGCACATCGAAGGCAAAGCCGCGGGTCATGCCAAGGCGGGCCTGAACCATCGTTGCTGCAGATGGAAAGGTCAGATCAGCGGTCGAGGTCGCAAGGACGATGGCGTCGATGTCGTCTGCTTCCAGCCCCGCGTCTGCAAGGGCCGCTTTTGCGGCATTGGTCGCCAGATCCGAGGTAGTTTCGCCTTCGGCAGCAAAGTGGCGGCGTTCGATCCCTGACCGGGTTCGGATCCATTCATCCGTCGTATCCAAAGTCTGTTCAAACTCGGAATTTGGGACAACACGTTCGGGCAAATAATGTCCGACACCTACAACGACTGAACGGCCTGCCATGTTTGAGGTACTGCCTTCTTTGTTATTTTTCCGCCTGCGGCGCGGCATGCGCGGCATCTTGTGCAAGCTGGGCCGTTGATGCAACCCGTGCTGCCAATTTTTCGGCAAAACCTGATTGGGCCAGTGTAAAGGCCAGCTTGACTGCGGCTGACACTCCGGTCGCGTCTGCGCCGCCGTGGGATTTCACCACGGTTCCATTCAGCCCTAGGAAAACGCCTCCGTTCACGCGGCGCGGATCGATGCGCTTTTTCAAACGATTCAGCGAGGTGATTGCCAGCACCGATGCTAGCCGTGAGAGGGGTGTGTATTTGAACGCTTCGCGCAAAAGATCGCCGATCAGGCTGGCTGTGCCTTCGCCGGTTTTGATCGCAACGTTGCCGGTAAACCCATCGGTGACAATGACATCTGCCTTGTCGCCGGGAATATCGCTGCCTTCGACGAAGCCCACGAAATCGAAATTCGCGGATTCGGCGAAGTCGGTGATCATGGCATGCGCTTCTTTCAGCTCTGCCCGACCTTTATGTTCCTCGGTACCGACATTCAGAAGCCCGATCCGAGGGCGTTGCAGCGCCATTCCGTTGCGGGCGTAAGAGGCGCCCATCAGCGCATATTGCAGTAAATCCTTGGCGTCGGCGCGCACATCGGCACCGACATCCAGCATCACGTTGAACCCCTGAGGATTGCGTGAGGGCCACAGAATCGCAATCGCCGGGCGGCTAACTCCAGGCAGTTTGCGCAGACGCATCATCGACAACGCCATCAGCGCGCCGGTGTTGCCACAGGATACCGCGCCATGGGCATCACCCTGACGTACGGCCTCAAGCGTGGACCACATCGAGGTTTGCTTGCCGTTGCGCACAACCTGGCTGGGCTTGTCCTCCATCGTGACGACGTCTGGACAATCACGAAAATCGACGCGCCCATCAAGGACGCGCCGTTTCGCTACGAGCTTGCGCAGCTTGTCTTCCGGACCGTGCAGCAGAAACCCAATATCGGGGTTCTTCTTCGCCGATTGCGCCAAACCTGCAACAACAGCTACGGGACCATCGTCCCCCCCCATAGCATCAACGGAAATGATGATCCGTCCGGCGTGCGTGGGTTGTTCCGTCATGCGAAGGCTTGCGCTCGATCAGGCTTAGGCTGCGTCTTCGTCCAGGTCGATTTCGTCGGCCTGAGCGACGACTTCACGGTCGTCATAGTGGCCGCAGGATGCGCAAACGTGGTGCGGGCGCTTCAGCTCGCCGCAGTTCGGGCATTCGTTCGGGTTTGCAGCAACCAGAGCGTCGTGTGCGCGGCGGTTGTTGCGACGCGACTTGGAAACTTTGTTCTGTTGGACGGCCATGGTCTCAACCTTTGTCTACTGAGGGTCAGCAGAATCGCCGCCGACCGGGTTTCATATTTCGTTTATCGTGGTTTGACGCGCGTTTAGGGTACATGCCCCACATTGTCCAACCCTAAATCCGATGAGCGCGCGAAAATACTGCGATTCTCGACATGTTCAAGCGATTTTTCTGACCGCTTGCTATGACAGGAAATCTCTGCCCTGTCACTCGTCTTTTTTCAGCGCATCGCGCAAACCTGCCAGTCCGGCGAAGGGTTTGGCATCTTCGTCCGTCATCGCCTGTTTGCCCGGCTCGGTATAGTCGGCCTGCTCCAGTTCGGCACCCTCCTTGCGTGGATAGAGGGGGAGGGCCAGCGACAGCGCCTCGATCATCACCTGGGTGGGGTCAATTTCGGCGCCCAGAGCCTCGGTTTCGTCGCCTTCGGGGATTTCGAACTCTTCATCCTCGGGGTCTGCCCAGTCGGCCAGAAAGGTACGAGTGACGGGGACGTCGATACGTGTGGTCACCGGTTCCAGCGTCACGACGCAGGGTTGCACGACAGTTGCGCCCAGTTTGGCGGTGAGGACCCAGTCCTTCTTTCCTTCGGCCTCAACTTGGCCGACAAAGCTGAGCTTGCGAAGGCCCAGCAGGTCAAGCTCGGCTTTGATGTTGTCCAGATCCGTCGCGTTTGGGCGCAATTCGAAGGATGTTGGCGTGTTTTGGGGCAGGTCGGCCACCCGCAGAGATGTCGTGTTGCTCATTCGTGACCCTTTCCTGTGTTGAACCGGGGCATCGGTTTCTGTAAGCGGATAGGGGCCGTTACGGATCAAGGCAAGAGGGTGTATATGGTGATGGGTGTGAACAAGGTGAAACGAGCAGCGAAATCGCTCGTCTTTATTGCCTGTCTGGCTGCGATTGCGGCCTGTACGCCGACCTTCAAGAATCACGGCTATATTCCGCCTGCCGAAGATCTGGCCGAGATCAAAGTTGGCGTCGATACCCGCGACACCGTGGCCGAAGCCATCGGCGCGCCCGGTATTTCCGGCGTTGTGCAAGATTCGGGCTATTACTACGTTGCCTCTCGCGTGCGCTTCTATGGCCCCAAACGGCCCGAGGTCGTCTCGCGCGAATTGGTTGCCATCAGCTTTGACCAGCGCGGCGTCGTCCGCAATATCGAGAGGTTCGGTCTGGAGGACGGAGTCGTCGTGACCCTTGAACGGCGCGTGACCGAATCCAGTATCCAGAACAACGGCTTCCTGCGTCAGCTGCTTGGTAACATCGGCAACTTCAACCCAGCCAACATTCCGGGCGCCACCAACTAAGTCACGGGACTGTCGTGTCGTCTTCACAAGGCGGTCACATCTGCCGTGATAGCAGAGCCATAAGGTTGAAATCCGGTCGGCAAGGGCGGAGGATGCGGTCATGGCGGTGTTGTTGAGTAAAGGGCGCTTTCGGGCGCGTCTGGCGCAGAGTGACGAAGATCTGGCGGCGGCGCAGGCTCTCCGAACGCGGGCGTTTGGCACCGGCGCATTGGATGCTGACGCGTTCGATCCCGTTTGCGCCCATGTTCTGGTAGAAGACCTTCAGGACGAGGCCGCTCTGGTCTGTTGTTTCCGCATGCTGACCATGGATAGTGGGACTGAGGTCGGGCGCAGCTACTCGGCGCAGTTTTACGATCTGTCCAGCCTCGAAGGATTCTCGGGCCGTATGGTTGAGATGGGGCGGTTTTGTATCCACCCCGACCGGACAGACCCGGATATCCTACGTGCCGCGTGGGGCGCGATGACGGCCTATGTGGACCAGAACAGGATCGAGATGCTGTTTGGGTGCTCCTCATTCGCAGGCACCGAAACGGCCGAGTATCTGGACGCGTTTGCGATGCTCAAGGACCGTCATTTGGCCCCGAAACGCTGGCTGCCGCGGGTGAAGGCTCCGGATGTGTTTCGGTTTGCGTCCAAGCTGCGGCGCAGGCCGGACGTCAAGAAAGCGATGCTGCGGATGCCGCCATTGCTGCGCACCTATCTGATGATGGGCGGCTGGGTTAGCGATCATGCGGTGGTGGATCGGCATATGAACACGTTACACGTGTTCACCGGGTTAGAGATCGGTGCGATACCTCCAGCCCGCAAACGGTTGCTGCGGGCGGTGGCTCGGTAATTCCGTATTTTCGACGACAAGAAGGTGTGGGCGTTGACGCGCCAGCGCTGCCGGTTTAGCTGGCGGGCATGGCGAGAATTCCTTTGTTGCAGATGTCCGGCATTTCCCTGACCTTCGGGGGTGATCCGGTGTTTTCCGGTTTGGATCTGGTGGTCCAGCCGGGTGATCGCGTTGCGCTTGTAGGGCGCAACGGCTCGGGTAAGTCCACCTTGATGAAGGTGTTGGCGGGGCTGGTTGAGGCGGATCAGGGTGAGATCGTTGTGCCTCCCGGCAAGTCCGTTGGGTACATGGAGCAGGACCCGGGGATGGAGGAGTTCGCGACGCTGGGCGACTATGCCTCAAGCGGGTTGGAACCGGGCGAGCTCTACAAGGTCGAACGGGCCGGTGAGGGGTTGAAATTCGACCCATCGCGCCCCGTTGAGACTGCTTCGGGCGGGGAACGGCGGCGCGCGGCCTTGGCCAAACTGATGGCCGAAGCGCCGGACCTGATGTTGCTGGACGAGCCAACCAACCATCTGGACATCGAAGCCATCGCTTGGCTGGAGCGCGAATTGGGCGCGACGCGGGCTGCCTATGTGCTGATCTCGCACGATCGCGCGTTCCTGCGGGCGTTGACCCGCGCGACCCTGTGGATTGATCGCGGCATGGTGCGGCGGCAGGAGCAGGGCTTCGAGGCGTTCGAGACTTGGCGCGACAAGGTCTGGGAAGAGGAGGATCAGCAGCGTCACAAATTGAACCGCCTGATCAAGTCAGAGGCGAAATGGGCGGTCGAAGGGATCAGTGCGCGACGTAAGCGCAACCAAGGGCGGGTGCGGGCATTGCAAGCCCTGAGGGCCGAGAAGGCGGCGCAGATCAAGCGCCAGGGCTCGGCGGCAATGTCGCTTGAGGCGGGGCCAAAGTCTGGGCGCAAGGTGATCGAGGCCAAAGCCTTGTCCAAAGCCTATGGCGACAAGCAGATCGTGCGCGGCTTTGATCTGTTGGCGCAGCGCGGCGATCGGGTTGCCTTTGTTGGGCCGAACGGGGTGGGCAAAACCACTCTGTTGAAGATGCTGCTGGGGCAAGAGGCTCCGGATGAGGGCTCTGTGACCCTGGGCACCAATCTGGAAATCGCGGTGTTTGACCAGACCCGCGCGCAGTTGGACCCTGAAATGAGCCTCTGGGACAGCCTGACCGGCGACCCAGAGATGCGCGTGTCGGGCAAGGCCGATCAGGTCATGGTTGGCGGGCAGCCCAAGCATGTTGTGGGTTACCTCAAAGAGTTCCTGTTCGATGAACGCCAGGCAAGAGCGGCTGTTAAGTCCCTTTCCGGCGGGGAAAAAGCGCGTTTGCTGCTGGCGAAGTTAATGGCGAAACCGTCGAATCTACTGGTGCTGGACGAACCGACCAACGATCTGGATGTGGAAACTCTGGACCTGCTGCAAGAGCTGTTGGACGACTATGACGGCACGGTTCTGCTGGTCAGCCACGACCGGGACTTTCTGGACCGTGTGGCCACCACAACCATCGCGATGGAGGGCAATGGCCGTGCTACCGTTTATGCGGGCGGGTGGTCGGACTATATCGCTCAGCGGGGTGATCTTGCCCCTAAGAAAGAAGAGAAAACAAAAGCTTCCAAGCCAAAGGTGAAGCAAGAGGCCAAGCCGAAACTAGGCCTGTCCTTCTCGGAAAAGCACCGGTTGGAGAAGCTCCCGGCCGAGATTGCGCGGCTGGAGGCCGAGATTGCCAAACTGGAAGAGCTGATGGCGGACCCGGATTTGTTCACGCGTGAGCCGGTCAAGTTCCAAAAAGCCACCGAGGCGTTGGTCGAACGGCAGGAAAAACTGTCGGCCTCCGAGGAAGAGTGGCTGATGCTTGAGGAAAAGGCCGAAGGCGGGTAGCAAAAGACCCGAAACTCAGTTTCCTCAGGTTTTCAAGGTCGTCTTATGCGCTTCCCCGGATCGGGCGTGCTGGGTTGCCAACGACCGTTTCATCGGGTGCGACAGATTTGGTCACGACACTGCCCGCGCCTACAATGGCCCGGTCGCCGATTGAGACACCAGGCAGGATTATAGCGCCGCCGCCAATCCAAACATTCTCTCCAATCGTGACCGGATGCGCGACTTCAAGACCGTCTGCGCGCAGGGCGGGGTCCTTGGCGTGTTCTGCGCAGTAGATCTGGACGTTAGGGCCCAGCATTGTGTCGCTGCCGATCCTGACAGGCGCGGTATCCAATATGGTACAGCCCGCGTTAAAATAGACACGATCGCCCAGAGAGAGGTTGAATCCATAGGCGCAATGAAACGGGGCTTCGATGAAGCACATATGCCCGATTTCGGCGAAAAGCGCACGCAGCTCAGGCGCGATCGGGCCGCGATCATCGGGTTGACATGAGTTGTGGGCGTAAACGGCGCGACGGGCGGTCTGGCGCAAGTCCTCCAGTTCCGGATCGAGGCAGGTGTACCACGCACCCGCCGCCATTTTCTGCCGTTCGCTCATGTCCTTAGGGTTAGCGCATCCTTAGGGCGCCGTCGATGCGGATGACCTCTCCGTTCAGATATCTCATCTCGACGATGAAGGCGGCGAGGCGTCCGTATTCCTTTGGATCCCCCAAACGGGGCGGGTTCGGGACGTCGGCGGCTAATTGCGCCTGCACCTCTTCCGGCAGACCGGCCAGCATCGGCGTCATGAAAATGCCGGGCGCGATGGTCATCACGCGGATACCGGTTGAGGCTAGGTCGCGCGCCATGGGTAGGGTCATGCCGACAACGCCGCCTTTTGAGGCCGCATAGGCCGCCTGACCCTTTTGCCCGTCGAACGCCGCGATAGATGCGGTGTTGATGATGACTCCACGGGCCCCGTCTGCATCGGGTTCATTCAAGGCCATTTGAGCCGCAGCCAAACGGGCGACATTGAAACTGCCCACCAGATTGATGTCGATGGTGCGCTGGAACGCGTCCAAAGGGTGCGGGCCGTCGCGCCCGACGGTCTTGATACCGTCCGCAATACCGGCGCAATTCACGGCAGCGGTGATCTTGCCCATTTTGTCCGTGGCCAGCCCGACCGCTGCTGCGACCGAGGCTTCTTGGGTAACATCGGTCTCATTGAAATGCCCTCCGATCTCGGCGGCGACCTTCGCGCCTCGGTCGGCATCGCGATCCAGCAGCGTGACCTGAGCGCCTTGCGCGGCAAAGTACCGGGCGGTGGCTTCGCCCAAACCGGACGCACCGCCGGTGATGATGGCTGCGGTGTCGGACAGGTTCATGATGGGCCTCCTCGCGGGTTAATGAACATATGTTCAATAAGCAGTTTGGCGGCGTCCTGTCTATAGGTTTGGCTTTGGATCCCGCGTTGGGTTCTGAAGAAATCCTCAGAAACCCTTCAGATCGGCTTCACGCAAGATCGCCAACTCGTGAATGAACAACCTGACGCGGTCGGGTGTTTTTTCGTCAGGAGGTGCTGAAATGTTAAAGAGTACAAAGCAAAAACTTGGCGCGCTTGCGATTGCGCCGTTTGTCGGGGTGTTCATGGTCGGAAGCGCAGCAGCCGCGCCGGAAACCTGCAACTGGAAAACAGCGCGTGATCTCGCCAATGCCGGAGACTACGCAGGTTTGTGCGATTGCGCGCAGGTTACGCCGAGCTTTCTGGAGCGTCTGCAGAGGCGGTCCGATTTCGAAACCACCCTCAGCGTAACAGGTGCGCAATGCCCGGGATTGGCAACGTTGCTGACCGATTTGCCCACGGCGAGTGTGCAGGTGGCTTCAAATCGGGGTGAAGACAGATCTTCCAACGGTCCGGGCAACGTCGGCGGAGGCGGTCCGGCAGGTGACGGTGGTCCAGGCGGCGATGACGGCCCCGGTGATGGGGGCGATGGTCCCGGAGATGGCGGCGGCGATGGACCGGGTAACGGCGGCGATGGCCCCGGTAATGGTGGCGGCGGTGGCGGCCCCGGTAACGGTGGCAATGGCGGCAACAACGGAGGCCCGGGCAACGGCAATGGAAATGGCGGAAACCCCGGAAACGGTGGTGGCAACAACGGAGGTTCAGGGCCGGGAACCGGTAACGGTGGCGGCAACAATGGACAGGGCGGCGGCTCCGGAAACGGCGGCGGCGGTAACGGAAATGGTGACAACAGTGGAGGCGGTAAAGGCAGCGATGGCAAAGGTGGCGGCAAAGGCGGTGGAAAAGGGAAACGCTGACCCTCAGTTATCGACAACTTGGACAAAACGGCGGCCACCAGCGATGGTGGCCGTTTGAGCGTTTGGGTTTACTGTTTTTGTATTACAAGACCGCCTGCGTCTGAAGACGCCGCTACAGATCCAGGCTGTATTTTTCGGGCTTGAAGCCCATCGCCAGCGGCATGTCTTTTGCGACGGCTTTTGGGATTTTGGTCCTCGGGATACGTTCGCTGGGTTTGCCATCCCGAAAGAAACTGTCAAACCTCCAACTCGCGTCCAGAGACTTTGGAAGTCTTTTCAGCATGTTGGCCGTTTCTTTGGTCGCGCTGCTTCCCCACCAGGGCTTCATGTTGCCTTTGCATTTCGCGTGAAACCGGATGCGGACCCTGTAGCCGGTCTGGTCTTCTTCCTTCTCAAGCTTGCCGAGGTGCTTGATCAGACCGGCTTCGAAGCTGCGCCGGTAATTGGAGTTCGAACTCGCCGACATCGGCGTCAAATTCGCGTTCACCCCCATACCGCCCAGCTTTTCGCTGAGGATATGACCCTTGACGTAGGTTTGCGCCTGCAATTCGGAATAGTCCGCCAGCATTCGAATTTCGGTCAGGGCCAGCAGGTCGAGGATCTCGTCGACGTTTTTGGCGCGGCCCAGTTTCTGAATCGTCGTTTTGTTGGACAGCGCTTTTTGGACTGCCTTGAGGTCGATGAGGCTTTTGATATCCCAACGGGAGTTCAGACGCTCCACAATCGTGCATTGCCCGGACGCTGGCCGACTGCCTTTCAATTGCAGGCTGTCGGTTGTCAGCACGCATGTCACTTCATCCGCGCCGACCGAGAAGGTCTCGCCTTCGAAATCAGCGTCTTTTCTGAGAGAGGGGGAGGAGAGTTTGTTCGGAATAACCATAACCAAATCTGACTTTTAAACTGCAATGGAATGCAGTCTAGCATAGATTTGACCGGTCAAGAAATGGCGGCTCCGGGCGCGGTTCAGGACATCCGGAGCCGTAAGGGATCAGCCCAGCTGAACCAGCGCGTGGCGTTTCTTGCCTGCGCTCAGTTTGATCGGAGAGGACAACGCGCCTGCGTCAATCATCAGGCCTGCATCCGTCAACGGCGCGTCGTCCAGTTTGGCGCCGTTTTCCGATATCAGGCGCTTGGCCTCTTTCCCGGACTTGGCCAGACCGGATTTCACGATCAACTGCACGATCGACATGCCATCGCCCAGCTCATCCGCGCTGAGCGTGAGGGTCGGAAGGTCTCCGCCAACTCCGCCTTTTTCGAACACCTCGCGCGCGGTGGCCTCGGCTGTGGTAGCGGCTTCGGCACCATGCAGAAGGGTCGTGACCTCATTGGCGAGGCGGATTTTGGCTTCGTTGATCTCGGACCCCTGCAACGCGCCCATGCGGTCGCACTCATCGACTGAAAGCTCGGTGAAGATCTTCAGGAAGCGGCCTACATCGGCGTCAGTCGTGTTGCGCCAGAACTGCCAGAACTCATAGGGCGAAAGCATATCGCCGTTCAACCAGATCGCGCCGCCCTGCGATTTGCCCATCTTGCGGCCGTCGCTGGTGGTCAGCAGAGGCGTCGTCAGGCCGTAGATTTCCTGATCCAAGACGCGGCGGGTCAGGTCGATACCGTTGACGATGTTGCCCCACTGATCTGAACCGCCCATCTGCAGAACACAGCCATAGCGACGGTTCAGCTCAAGGAAGTCGTAGGCCTGCAGGATCATGTAGTTGAATTCGAGGAAGCTCAGCGATTGTTCGCGGTCCAGCCGGGATTTCACGGACTCGAAGGACAGCATTCGGTTGACCGAGAAATGCCGCCCGATATCGCGCAGGAAATCGAGGTAGTTCAGGCTGTCCAGCCATTCGGCATTGTTCAGCATCAGCGCGCCGGTCTCGCTGTCATCGTAGGACAGGTATTTCGAGAATACCTGCTTCATGCCTGCGATATTGGCGTCGATCTGTTCAGGGCCCAGCAGGGGGCGTTCGTCCGAGCGGAACGAGGGGTCGCCCACCTTGGTGGTGCCGCCGCCCATTAGGGTGATCGGCTTGTGGCCGGTCTTTTGCAGCCAACGCAGCACCATGATGTTCATCAGGTGGCCCACATGCAGCGACTGTGCAGTGGCGTCATAGCCGATATAAGCCGTCTGCACCCCGTCGATCAGCGCGTCGTCAAGGCCTTGATAATCGGTGCAGTCGGCGAGAAAGCCGCGCTCGATCATCGTGGCGATGAAATCCGATTTGGGGTGGTAGGTCATATCGTGCCCTCGGGGTTACTGTTGCGGGGCACTGTATAGGCGGCGGCGTGGGGAAGGGGAAGGTGCCTTTTGCGCTGAAAAACACCTCGGGCCAGCGTCGCATACATGGCGCTCGGGGCAGAATTCTTTGCGGCGTGGCCGCAAGGCGCTTGCCTTGCTTGCCATAGGCGGGGCAGGTTGGCGCCGTTGCACGCTCTGATTGTTCAGAAGGCAGGTGCAACGTCTGATACAGGCAGGAGGCAGCCGTGCGGCAGTCCAACAAAACAAACGGGCCGATCCGTGCGCTTGGGGCGATGTCAGGGACGTCAATGGATGGCGTGGATGCAGCCGTGGTCGAAACCGATGGTCACCGGATCTTCAGCTTTGGTGAAACCGGCTATCGCGCCTATTCGGAGGCCGAACGCGCAGTGATCCGGGCCGCCTTGGGGCAATGGCAAGGCCCCGATGTCGAGGTCGCGGCCGAGCTGGTGACCGTGGCCCATGCCGAGGCCCTTTCGGAATTCGAAGAGGTGGATTTGATCGGCTTTCACGGCCAGACCCTTGCGCATGAGCCGCGCGGGCGCGGCACCTTGCAGGTGGGCGATGGTGTCGGACTGGCGCAGGCGCTCGGCTTACCGGTTGTCTGGGACTTCCGCAGTGATGATGTGGCTTTGGGGGGCGAAGGCGCGCCTCTGGCCCCGTTCTTCCATTTCGCCTGTGCCAAATGGATCGATGCGCAGGAGCCGCTGTGTTTCCTGAACCTCGGCGGTGTCGGCAACCTGACCTATGTAGACCCGTGTTTTGATGGCCCCGAAGCGCCAGGGGCGTTGCTGGCGTTTGATACTGGTCCGGCAAATGCGCCTGTGGATGATCTGATGCAGGCCCGTCTGGGCCAGCCAATGGATCGCGACGGTGCAGTGGCCCGTGGCGGCACGGTGGAAACTGGTGCGCTTGAGCTGTTTCTGGCCGAGCCGTTCTTTGCGCGCATGCCGCCCAAATCTCTGGATCGAAACGACTTTGCCGAGATGGTGCGTCTGGTGCAGGAGTTGAGCGATGCGGACGCGGTCGCGACCCTGACCGCAATGTGTGCGGCGGGTGTGGCGCAGGGGATGCAGCACTGCCCGAAACCTCCGGCGCGCGTGCTGGTGACCGGCGGAGGGCGGCATAACCCCGTTCTGATGGAGATGCTGCGCGTTTCGTTGGATTGCCCGGTTGAGCCGGTTGAGGCCGTAGGGCTGGACGGCGATATGCTCGAAGCTCAGGCCTTCGCCTATCTTGCGGTCCGCGTGGCGCGGGGCTTGCCGACCTCATGCCCCGGAACGACGGGGGTGCAGGCCTTGGTGGGCGGTGGCATTGTCAGCCGTGTCTCGGTGGATCAGGCCAGCTAAGCTGGAAACTCGGACCAAGTGGTTCAAAAGCGGGCATAAATGTGCGACGCTTGTGTAAACTTGTTTCAACAAAGGTCTTGTTTCATGGCGACAAAAGCGGAACTGGAAGCCGAACTTGAGGCGCTGCGGGCTCGCAACGCGAAGTTGGAGGAGAGCGCGGAGGCGGGCGCGGAAGAAAAGGCCTCGACCAAAACGAGCGATGAGATTCGGCGGTTGCTGAAGGAGCATGGCGTTGATCTATCCGGGGCCGAGGCCATGGGTGAGGACGTCGTTGCCGAGTTTGGACGTTTGCAGAAGGACTATCCGATTACAGTTCTGCTGATTGCATTCTCGCTTGGGTATGTGGTCGGTCGGGCCAGCAGATAGAGAGGGTTAGATGAGCAGACTTAGCAGAAATCTTGTAACGATCTATCGCACGGAGCGCCTGATCGCGCGTCGTCGTCTTGCGGTCATGCAGCAACAGACGATCCTGATGGTGCTGGCAGGTATCGCGGCACTGGCCGGTCTTGTCGCGTTGAATGTTGCCATCTTTTTCGCGCTGGAAACGTTGATGTCTTCCGCCGGTGCGGCTGGCCTGTTGGCGGCTGGGAACCTGCTTTTGGCGGCGCTGCTGGTTCTGTTGGCGCGACGGACCAGTGTCGAGAATGAGATCGCCCCGGCGGTAGAAGTACGCGACATGGCAATCGCGGACGTTGAAGACGAGATGGAAGAGATGGCCACCGAGGCGCGGGAGGTGGTCCAGGCGGTCAAGAGTATCGGGGCAAATCCGCTGGGATCTTTGCCGGCGTTGCTGGTGCCTATATTGACTGCGCTCTTGAAGAACCGGGCCGAGAAATAGGGGCATGCGGGGTTGGGGGCGCTTCCAAGCCGCCGATTGCATTTTTGTTCCTACTCGCTCGCACTTGTCAATTGTGGCGAGATGCCTTGGCGCTCCTGCGCCTAGCTGAGTGCTAAGGCTATAACCGCGCTACCAAGCCAATGTGTTCAGGATAATTGGATGGCGCGGATGGCTCCATAGCCGCCATCCATCGATATGACGGATTGCTGCGTTCGCATTCCCCCTTGCAGGCATTCGAATTGCGTCAGACTATCCGCAGCGCTGGTTCCTGAAATACAGCAAAAAAATGTAGCATTTTATCAGAATACTTTTACCTTATGGTCAAATTTGGGGGAAGATGAATGCTCGACATCATCATTAGACAAGCCCAACTGCCGGATGGCCGAGGGCCGTTGGATATTGCGATCAAGGGTGACCGCGTCGCAGAAATTGCCCCCAAGATCGAGGCTGAGGCGGGCGACGTCATTAACGCGACAGGGCGCTTGATTTCGCCCCCGTTTACCGACCCGCACTTCCATATGGACGCGACCTTGAGCCTTGGAACGCCCCGCATGAATGTCTCGGGCACACTATTGGAAGGCATCGCGCTTTGGGGCGAATTGAAGCCCCTGCTGACACCCGATGCAGTAATTGAACGCGCCATGCGATATTGCGACCTTGCCGTATCGCAGGGATTGCTGGCCATCCGTTCGCATGTGGATGTTTCATCCACACCTTTGGTTGGCGTCGAAGCGCTGTTGGAGGTCCGCAAGCAGTTCGCTCCCTATATTGATCTGCAATTGGTAGCATTCCCGCAAGATGGCCTTTACCGCGCGGAGAATGCAGAAAAAAACTTGATCCAAGCCCTTGATATGGGTGTCGATGTAGTGGGCGGCATCCCGCATTTTGAGCGTACAATGTCGGAAGGTGCCCGGTCGGTCAGAAGACTGGCCGAGATAGCGGCGGACCGAGGCCTGATGCTGGATTTGCATTGCGATGAAAGCGACGATCCAATGTCGCGCCACGTGGAAACCTTAGCCTATGAGACCACGCGCCTTAGGCTTGGCGGGCGGGTAACTGCAAGTCATGTCACCGCGATGCACTCTTATGACAACTACTATGCATCGAAGCTCATACCGCTAATCGCAGAAAGTGGCATGAACGTAGTGCCCAATCCTCTCATCAATATCACGCTGCAAGGCCGTTCGGATACCTATCCGCGTCGTCGGGGGCTGACCCGAGTGCCAGAGCTGCGCGCGGCGGGTGTAAATGTCGCCTTCGGGCAGGATTGCACGATGGACCCGTGGTATTCGCTTGGCTCCGCCGACATGTTGGAGGTGGCTCACATGGGCGTGCATGCCGTGCCGATGACATCCCGCGAGGCGATGGAGTGGGCGTTTACATCCGTGACTCAGAATGGTGCCAAAACAATGGGCTTGCCCGACCCGACGATCCGTAAAGGCGGCGCTGCCAATATGGTTGTGCTGCAAGCGAAGGACCCGATTGAAGCAGTTCGCATGAAAGCCACCCGGCTTGCCGTTATCAAAAACGGAAAGGTGTTGGCCCGCACGGAACCACGAATGGCCGCGCTTTCTTTGCCTGGCCGTCCCACGACCCTGGATCCAGCAGATTACGCGCCCAGGCCAAATACTTAGGAAGCTCAATAACAAGAAGAATTGTCACCAACAGAAGAGGATCTACCAATGAAACTCACCACAACCCGCCGTCAACTGATGGTCGGCGCTGCGGCCACGCTGGCCCTGCCGGCTTATATCCGTCGCGTGAATGCGCAATCTGCGATCCGCGTCGCCGGCGTGCACATGTCTCCGGTCGAAAATGCGTGGAACAGCCGCATTCACCTGGCGATGCAGGAAGCCGCCGGCGCTGGCCTTATAGAGTATGAGTTTTCAGAAGGAGTAGCTCCGACCGACTATCCCCGCGCGATGCGCGAATATGCCGAGGGAGGTGCGCAAATCATCTGGGGTGAATCTTATGCTGTGGAGCGTGAAGCACGCGAAGTGGCGGGTGACTACCCCGACACCGCGTTTCTGATGGGGTCTTCCGGTGGGCCAGAAGGTGACAATTTCGGTGTCTTTGGCACGCGCAACCACGAGGCAGCCTATCTGGCCGGTATGCTCGCGGGTCAAATGTCCGAAAGCAATGTCTATGGCTCGGTCGGTGGTTATCCGATCCCCGAGGTGAACCTGTTGATCAATGCTTTCCGCATGGGCGTAAGCGAAGTGAACCCAGACGCCACCTTCGTCAACGGCTTTATCGGTGCATGGTTCGATCCGGCCCGCGCGCAGGAAGCTGCGATTGCCCAGATCGATGCGGGCGCGGACATACTGTTTGGTGAGCGCATTGGCACTGCGGATGCGGCCCAAGCGCGAGGTGTAAAGGCCATCGGTTCGCTCATCGACTATACTCCACGCTACCCGGGCACGGTTTTTGCCAATGCGATCTGGAATTACGGCCCCACAATCGAGGCCATAGTGGCGGATGTTCAGGCCGGTAATCCAACAGGTCGTAACTACACGGAATATTCCTTTATGGCTCATGGCGGCAATGAACTGATCTATGTCGCCGATGAAGTGCCTGCCGACGCCATCCCGGGGATGGAGGCCAAACAGGCCGCGATTCAATCCGGTGAATGGGACGTTCCGATTGATGAAAGCGAGCCCTCCTGATCAAGAAGGCCTTGACGTGACCGATGCCACGGCTCTTGCAGCTGCCATAACGGCAGGGCAGATCTCTGCCTGTGAACTGATGGAATCCAGCCTTGCCGCCTGCCACGCACGGGTGGATTTGGGGGCCGTGGTATATCTGGACGAAGAAATGGCCCGCGATGGGGCAAAGGTGGCAGACGCTTTGCCACCAGACCAGCGCGGGCGATTTCATGGGGTTCCGTTTTTGGCGAAAGACCTCGGCGGGTTCGCAAAAGGGCTACCTGCGGCGGCAGGATCCGCGGCAATCCGTGCGCGATGTCATAGACCCGAAAGCGACAGCCACCTGCTACAACGTCTTCGCCGAACCGGCCTGACCCCTTTCGGCTTGACCGCAACACCGCCCTTTGGCCTTTCACTGACATGCGAACCGGATGGCATGGCTGTGACCCGTAATCCATGGAACCCCGCACTGACACCCGGTGGTTCGTCCGGCGGCGCCGCAGCTGCGGTTGCAGCTGGTATTGTTGCAATTGCTCATGCCACGGATGCAGCCGGGTCAATCAGGGTTCCGGCTGCGTGCTGCGGCTTGACCGGACTCAAGCCTTCTCGTGGCGCGGTGCCCGGAGGCCCTAATTTTGCCAATCACCTGATGGGCATAGCGTCTGAGTTGGTCCTTGCGCGGTCGGTCCGCGATGTGAAGACCGCCTTTGACGCGGTAGCTCAGCCCTTGGCACCGGTATATCTGCCAGAACGCCCCCGCGTCGCATTGGCATTGCCGGAGCGTTGCGGTGCCGACCAGTGCAAGGCCGCGAAAAGTGCTGCCGACGCGCTGCGCGATGCAGGCTGTGAGGTGTGCGATATTCCTGCCCCCGACCAACTTGGGGATGAGGCTCACGCAATCGCCCGAGCCATACTCGCTGTTTCCTTGGCCGAGTGGCTGACTGCGCTCAGGATAACTGATGATGAGATTCCACCACTTGCCGCAGCCATGGCCGCCGAGGGCCGTGCGACGTCCGCCACGGCGCTTTTTGCGGCCTCGCGACAACTCGCACGTCTGACAAATCGATCTCGCAAGCTTTTTAAGTCTGCCGATGCTGTCCTGATGCCGATCCTCTCGTCTGCGCCGCCCTATGTAGGCGCTTTGGATTTGTCCGGCTCCTCCCCAGTCGATCACATGGCGCAGCTCGAGGCTTTTGCCCCGAACGCCGCATTGGCAAATGTGGCGGGCTTATCAGCTTTAGCGCTTCCTTTTGGCATGGCAAATGGTCTTCCACTCGGCGTTCAGTTGATTGGTCCCCCCGGCTCGGATTTAGCGCTTTTGGAACTTGGCGCACGTATCGAAGCCCGCGCGCCCGCAATTCCTTTTCCACACCCAATCGCAGGCCTGACCACATGAACAAGGTTCTGGAACTAAACGGCATAACCAAGCATTTCGGAACACTCACCGCCAATGATGATGTGACCCTCACACTAGAAAAAGGTGAAATTCTTGCTCTTCTGGGCGAAAATGGTGCGGGTAAGACCACGCTAATGAATATCATGTTCGGCCATTACGCAGCCGACGAAGGCTCGGTCAGGGTGTTTGGCAAAGAGCTGCCCCCGGGTCAACCACGCGCAGCGATCGAGGTGGGTGTGGGAATGGTACACCAACACTTCACGCTTGCGGGCAACCTCACGGTTCTTGAAAACGTAATGCTGGGCTCCGAACCGCTGACGCGCACGCGTTCCGCTCGTGGTGAGGCACGCAAGAAACTGTTGCAGATTTCAGAGCGGTTCGGCCTGCCTGTAAACCCAGAGGCCAAGGTTCGTTCGCTATCTGTTGGTGAACGACAAAGAGTCGAGACTCTGAAAGCGCTCTATCGCGACGCGCGTATTTTGATATTGGATGAACCGACTGCGGTTCTGGCCCGGCCCGAGGCGATGCGCCTGTTCGAGACGCTGCGCGATATGACGAAAGAAGGCCTCTCACTTATCTTCATCAGCCACAAGCTGCATGAGGTTATGGCGGCCTCTGACCGTGTGGCGGTGCTTCGTGGTGGCAGGATGGTCGCGGAACGCAGAACACCCGAAACCACACCAGAAGAGTTGGCGGAACTGATGGTTGGCCGCAAGGTGGAGCGTCCCATACGTCAAGACCATAAGATTGGAGCGCCAGTCCTGATCGCAAAGGATGTGAGCGTGGAAGAAGACGGTGAATTGCGGCTGGATGATGTGTCCTTCGCTGTCCATGCCGGTGAAATCCTTGGTATCGTTGGCGTTTCAGGCAATGGTCAGTCCTCCCTCGGAGCGCTGCTGTCAGGATTGGCACACCCGAGTGTGGGTCAGTTAACACTTTTGGACGAAGATATCGGCCATCTGGGTCCGCGCGGCCTGATCCGCGCGGGGGCAGGCAGGGTGCCTGAAGATCGGCATGCAGAAGGCGTTGTGGGCGAATTGAGTTTGTGGGAGAACGCGGTGTTTGAGCGCTTGCGCACGCCGGAATTTTCGCACCGCGGCTTTGTTCGACAACGCGCCGCCCGGGATTACACTGCGGGGCTGATCGAACGTTTTGATATCCGCGGCGCCAGCCCCGACACGCGAACGAGGCTGCTGTCCGGCGGCAATATGCAAAAGCTTATCCTTGGCCGGGTTCTAACCAATGGGCCGCGCTTTGTGCTCGCAAACCAGCCAACGCGTGGTCTTGATGAAGGGGCAATTGCTTCGGTTCATGCCGAGCTTTTGGCAGCACGGGCCGAAGGTGCCGCAATCCTGCTCATCTCAGAAGAATTGGAAGAAGCTGTGGCCCTGTCAGACCGAATACAGGCCATCGTAAAAGGTCGCTTGTCAGAACCGATATCGGCGGATGAAGCCGACCCACAACGCCTTGGCCTGATGATGGCAGGTGTCTGGAAGGAAAATGACGATGCGGCTTGAACGACGCTCACATGTGCCGCTGCACCTCGTGATCATTGCACCACTGGCCGCGATCTTTGCTGCATTGCTTTTGGCCGCAGGTCTCATCGCTGCTGCTGACGTGAATCCGCTAGCAGCGTATGGTGAAATGGTGAATGGCGCATTCGGCTCGCGCCTTTCGATCGCCGAGATGCTGACCCGCGCCACTCCTCTTATACTTACGGGGCTTGCTGCAGCTGTAGCCTTCCGAGCGCGGCTTTGGAACATCGGGGGCGAGGGACAGTTCTTTGTTGGGGCGCTAATCACCGCTTGGATCGGTCATTCACTCGGGGTTCCAGGGTGGATAGGTATTCCGATCTTGATGTTGGCAGGCATGGCGGCAGGCGCGGCCCTGTTGGCAGGGCCTGCCTTTCTACGCTTGCGTTTCGGCGTAGATGAGGTGGTGACAACCCTGCTGCTCAACTTCATCGTGATCCTTTTCGTTGGCCTCATGATTGAGGGTCCTATGCGCGATCCGCTGGCCTTTGGGTGGCCCTCTTCGGTTCCTGTAGACGGGGATTATCGCCTTCCGGATTTGATCCCCCGTACACGTCTCCATATCGGGCTGCTTGTTGCTATTGCTGCAGCAGGTGCTGTTTGGCTGATCCTTGCCCGCACTGTTTTTGGTGCTGAAACACGCGCCGCAGGTTTAAATGCCAGCGCTGCTGCTTTTGCGGGAATTTCTCTGCCCAAGACGATCATGGGTGTGGCCCTGCTTTCGGGCGCGCTGGCTGGGCTTGCCGGGTCTGTCGAAGTCATGGGCGTCACTGCGGGGGTCACCACCACCATGAGCCCCGGATTTGGTTATGCAGGCATTGTGGTCGCCATGCTCGCCGCTTTGCATCCGGCCGGAGTGGTCGCCGCCGCTGTTTTCGTCGCCACCGTCTTTGTCGGCGCCGACGCCATGAGCCGTGCGACGGGTGTTCCCAGTTTCATTGCTGATGTGATTGTGGCGCTGTGCCTGCTCACCATGATCGTGGCCCTTCTTTTCACAACTTACCGGGTGCGCCGATGAGTGATGCAATTGATCTGCTGCTGAATACCAGTCTTTGGGCTTCCGTGCTGCGTATTGCGACACCGCTCATATTTGGTGTTCTTGGTGCGTTGCTGTGCGAACGTTCGGGCGTGCTCAATCTGGGAATCGAGGGGATCATGACCATAGGGGCGATGAGCGGTTGGCTTGTCGTCTACATGGGCGCGCCATTGCTTGCAGGCCTCATTTTTGCGGCGTTTTGCGGCGCGGTGATGGGATTGCTTCATGCCATGCTGACAGTTCCACTAGGGCTTTCGCAACACGTCTCAGGGCTGGGCATAACGCTTTTTGCATCCGCTTTGGCCTACTACCTGTACAGGTTGCTTGTTGAGGTGGGAGATCTGCCCCCTACGATCGAGGCTTTTAAGCCGCTCGATATCCCGGTCCTGTCAGATCTTCCCGTTTTGGGACCGATCCTTTTTAACCAAGCTTTGCCGACCTATCTGGCGCTCGCTGCGGTGGCTGTGATGGCCTATGTTCTTGCCCGCACGCCGTTGGGGTTGGCCATTCGTATGACCGGAGAGAACCCTCATGCGGTTGAGGCGCAGGGGCTGAACCCGATCCGAATACGTATGGGCGCAGTTGTTGTCGGGTCGGCTTTGATGGCGGTGGGCGGGGCCTTCCTGACCACAACGGCGTTCAACAGCTTTTTCCCGGGCATGGTGCAAGGTCGCGGTTGGATCTGCATTGCATTGGTAGTCTTCGCCGGCTGGCGTCCCGGTAAGGCTCTGATTGGCGCCATGTTGTTCGCTTTCTTCGATGCCTACCAACTACGATTGCAGACAACGGTTGAAGGTGTGCCATATCAGTTGTTCCTTATGGCGCCGTATGTACTTTCGATCGTTGCGCTCGTCCTTGTCGCCCGCAGAGCCGAAGTCCCCGCGGCGTTGATGGCACCCTACCGACGCGGCGAACGTTAGTGGCATAGGTTCGAACGTTTTGGCCAGGAAACGATAAACTCATCAAAAAATCAGCTACTCGACCAGACAACGAAGTGCTAGGCACAAGACCTAAATCACAATCCGGAATTCTCTGCAGAATATCTGTTTTCTCGCTCTTCGGCGTCATTCACTCGCGCAGATTGAAATCCGATCTAAGAATCACTTGAATGCCTGCCTCCGGCTGTTCGAGCTGACAAGCTCGCGCACGCGGCGAATGGCCGGTTTCCGCCCTTTTTTTATGAATGCTGCCCTGACCGCATTGGTCGCCTTTGGGATCGAACCAGACCTTAGATGCGGCTGACGTCAACGGCAGCTTTGGGTCGATTTTGACGTTCGCGCTTGGCCTATGCCCCAGAGATTACAACCGGGAGTGATAACTTCTCGAGTACAACTGACAGAAAAACTATAGAAGGGGCTAAAGGCTCTCCCCCGCCGCGCTTTGCGCGGCTCCCCCGGGATATTTTTAGCCATGTGAAGTTCGGATCCCTTGTTCTATCGGCTGCGAGGGATGTCGAAACCGGGGACGGCGAGGTCGAAACCTTCGAATTCGAAACCGGGAGAGACGGTGCAGCTGACCAGAGTATAGTCTCCGGTCGTTCGGGCGGCTTGCCAGTGGTTTTCAGGAACAATCAGTTGCGGTGCGCCTTGGGGCAGGTTGGGGGTGAGAAGATGATCGGTGGAGGGGCCTTGGTCGGTTTCACTGATCGATAGCACCAGAGGCGCGCCTGCGTGGTAGAGCCAGATCTCGGTGGCATCGACGCGGTGCCAGTGGCTGGGTGCCTCGGCCTCGAGCAGGAAATAGATGCAGGTTCCCGTGGCTCGGCCTTTGTTTTGCGCGCGCCATGTCTCGCGGTACCAGCCGCCTTCGGGATGTTTTTGCAGGTTCAGGTAGTCGATGATCTCTTGCGCGGTCATGTTTAGCCTTTTGGGTTTTTGCGCGATTATGCATGGGTTCGCGCGATCCGCTATGGCAATCATCGCCTAAGGTCATATGTTTGCGCCATGACCCTTACAATCCCCTTTGATAACTCCTACGCCCGTTTGCCGGATGCCTTTTACACGCGGCAGTCTCCGGTCCCTGTGAAAGAGCCTCAGTTGATCGCGTTCAACGAGGCTTTGGCGCGGATTTTGCGCATCTCACCCGGAGATGTCACGGAGATGGCACAGGCCTTTGCAGGCAATACGATACCCGACGGGGCAGAGCCTTTGGCGCAGCTTTATTCGGGGCATCAGTTCGGAACCTATAATCCACAGCTTGGGGATGGCCGAGCGGTTTTGCTGGGCGAGACCGTGGGCGAAGACGGGATTCGCCGTGACATTCAGCTCAAAGGCTCGGGCCGGACGCCTTATTCGCGGCAAGGTGATGGGCGGGCATGGCTGGGGCCGGTGTTGCGAGAGTATGTGGTCTCAGAAGCGATGCATGCTCTGGGCATTCCGACCACGCGGGCTTTGGCCGCTGTTGAAACAGGTGAAGCCGTTTACCGCGAAGGGCCGATGCCCGGGGCGGTTTTGACCCGAGTGGCGCAGAGCCATTTGCGCGTTGGAACATTTCAGGTCTTTGCCGGGCGCAGGCAGGTCGAAAGTCTGAAGCAATTAACCGACTATGCCATCCAGCGCCACTACCCCGAGGCTGAAGGGCCTATGGGGCTGTTGCGGGCGGTTCGTGATGCGCAGGTAAAGCTGATCGCGGCGTGGATGAGCGTTGGGTTCATTCACGGGGTGATGAATACGGACAATTCCTCGATCGCAGGGGAGACCATCGACTATGGTCCTTGCGCCTTTATGGACAGCTATCATCCGAATACGGTCTTCAGCTCGATCGACCGGATGGGGCGTTATGCCTATTCCAACCAGCCCGAAATCGCGGTGTGGAATCTTGCGCAACTGGCAACGGCCTTGATCCAGCAATACGATGACCCTCAGAACGGTGTCGAAAAGGCGACTGAGATCGTACACGCCATGCCCGATCTGCTGCAGCAGGAGTGGTTGAGCCGCTTCCGTGCCAAGCTGGGTTTGACGCGTGAGGAGGAGGGCGATCTTGAGCTGATCACCGACCTGTTGAAGCGTATGGCGGAGGAGCAGGCGGATTTCACCAACACGTTCCGGGCGCTGGGCGGTGAGACCGCGCGGGATCAGTTCACGAATCCAGAGGCCTTTGATGGCTGGGCTGAGGGTTGGCAGGACCGCATGTCGCGCGAAGCGGACCCGGAAGGGGTGATGGCAGCGGCAAACCCAGCGTTCATTCCGCGCAACCACCGCATTGAGCAAATGATCGAAGCTGCGGTGAAGGGGGATTATGCGCCATTCCATCGTTTGAACGATGTGTTGTCACGCCCCTTTGCGGATCAGCCCGAGAATGTCGACCTAACACGGCCCCCCAGTGCAAATGAAGTGGTTCACGCCACGTTCTGCGGAACCTGATTGCGGCCTAGCAGTTCGAATTGCAGGCAGGTCTCGGACATGTCGATGGGCAGGGTCGGGGAGATCAGGCCACTATCGGCCAGCATGACCGACTCACGCTTCAGTTGGATTTCGCGTCCGGTTTCGGATTTGACGTAAGTGCCTGAGGTGCTGCGATCTGTCAGGATCAGCTTACCCGCTTTCATGGCAAGGACCGCATGCAAGCGCGAGATCCAGGGCTGCGGTAGCACCACATCGCAGTCAGGCGCGCGGCCAATCTTGAACTCTCCGTTGCCGAGACAGCGCCAGACGCGGTCCTCATGGCGCAGGATCAGGGTCAGACCTTCGCGGGGCTGCCAGTTCTCCTCGGTGCGGCCAAAACTCTGCGGCAGGCGCGTCTGCGAGATAGAGTCGGATTCGGGGTGGATCAGGGAATAGGCCGTCTGAGGCTCGGTCAGCCCCTTCAGGCTGAGCTGGCCCAGAGGTGTCAGCGTGCGCCGAAGATCAGCGGGCAGCAAGACGGCGATCCCCTGGCTGAAACAGGCCTCGCCCGGATTAGCGGCTGTGGCAAAGCGCGCTGTCACGTTGACGGCCTCGCCATAGATGCCGCGCTTGCCTATCACGATGGGGCCGCAATGCACGCCGACATGAACCGACAGCGGCGTATGTGTCGAAGGCTCAATCAGTTTCAGGGCTGCATTGTAGGCCGAGCTGGGGTTCTCGAAATAGCTGAGAACATCGTCGCCCTTTTGCCCGACCGGAATGCCGCCGAACTCCTGCAGGACGGAACGCAACCGGTCAATCTCAAGTTGGATCAGGCGCTGGGCTTCGTCATCGCCCACCGCCTTGTAGAGCGGCGTACTGCCCACGATATCGGCAATGATCATCGTGGCGAATGTGGATTCAACGTCCAAGGGCGAGTTTCCTTTTTGCGGCAGTTTAACCCCGCTTGATTTCGTGTAAACTTATTTAATGTAATGCTCATAAACCTTTGAGGGAACGCGCTGAGAATTGCAACACCGCGCCCATTCCAAAGGTTCCAAATCGGTGCCGTTGACTCTGAAAAGCGATATGAAAATACCCTCGGTTCTGCGGCTTGCCAGCTACAATATCCAGAAGTGTGTCGGCCTTGATCTCCGGCGTCAGCCACAGCGCATCCTTCAGGTTCTCGAAGGAATGCGCGCCGATATTGTCGTGTTGCAGGAGGCAGATAAACGGCTGCCGCCACGGCCTGCCGCGTTGCCGCAGTTCATGTTGGATGAGGCCGGATGGCAGATCGTCGATCTGGGCGGGGCGGGCAGTTTGGGATGGCACGGAAATGCGGTGATCTGGCGGGGTGATGCGATCTCGGTCCGTCAGACTGGGCATCACGAATTGCCGGGGTTCGAGCCGCGCGGCGCTGTACGGGTTGAGTTCGATACCCCCATCGGGCCGCTCAGGGTGATGGGCATGCATCTGGGTCTGCTGTCCGCCTCGCGTCGACGGCAGATCACCCATATACGCCAATTCGGTGCCGATCTGGAGGATATGCCCACAGTCTGGGCCGGGGATTTTAACGAATGGTCGCGCTCACCTGTGTTGGACAACCTCGTGCCCGAGATGCGGTTTTTGCCTCCAATCCCCAGCTTTCCCGCCGCCCAGCCCTTGGGCGCTTTGGACCGGATTGCCCTTGGGCAGGGGGTCGAGGTGCATGCGCATGGCGTGCATGAGGATCGCCCGGCGCATATCGCCTCGGACCATCTACCGATCTGGGCCGATCTGCGCCGTGACGGATGATCTGCGCAGGCATGACGAATTCTTGTGGCGCGGCGCGTGCGGACATACTAAGACAGACACCCGAATAGTTTCTGAGGGGCATCATGCCGGATACGATCATTTCGCGTTGTGAGGCCAAAGGCCTTCGCATGACCGGCCAGCGGCGCACCATTGCGCAGGTTCTCGAGGAGAGCGCGGACCACCCAGATGTCGAAGAACTCTACGCCCGCGCGTCCGCTTTGGATTCGGGTATCTCGATCGCAACGGTCTACCGCACGGTGAAACTATTCGAAGAGGCTGGCATTCTGGAGCGTCTGGAATTCGGCGATGGCCGCGCCCGATATGAAGATGCGGAGAGGGATCATCATGATCACCTGATCGACATGCAATCGGGGGAAGTGATCGAATTCGTCGACCCCGAGATCGAAGCGCTGCAGGAAAAGATCGCGGAAAAATTGGGCTATCGCCTGAAGGGGCACCGGCTGGAGCTGTATGGTGTTCCCATCAAGCCCGAGTGATACATCACCAAACGCGATGGGTGGCAACAAGACAATTCATCGCTCGCGATGTGATAGGTCTTGATTTAACGCAATACATACGGTTTTGCTGAAGTGAGAAGGCGGCAATTGGTGCCGCCCGTTTCTTTACGGACAGACCCATGAACAACGTCAACGGCATTTTGCTGGTCATTGCATCTATGGCAGCTTTCACGCTTGAGGACGTGTTCATCAAGCAGCTGACGTCATCAATAATGCCTGGCCAGATTCTGGTCATGCTGGGGCTGGTCTGTTCTGTCGTATTTCTGGTCATGGCCATCGCGACCCGCAAACGGATATTTGTACCTGAGGCGTGGCAGCTTTTACCAATGATCCGCGCTATGTCCGAAGCCGTCGCTGCGGTAGCCTTTGTGACGGCGCTGGCCCTTGTGGACCTTTCGACCGTCGCGGCCGTGTTTCAGGCGATGCCGCTTGCAGTCACCATGGGGGCGGCGCTGTTTCTGGGTGAACAGGTCGGTTGGCGACGCTGGAGCGCGATTGGTGTTGGTTTTATCGGGGTGCTGATGATCATCCGACCCGGGCTTGAAGGGTTCCGCCCGGAATCCCTTTATGTCGTGGCTGCAGTCATCGGCGTGGCGGCGCGCGATCTGATAACACGGCGGTTGGACAGCAAGGTCTCGTCGGCGGTGGTGTCCTTGCAGGCCTATCTGGCCTTGGCTGTCGGCGGTGCAGCCTTGATGATCATGAGCGGCCATCCACTGGAAGCCATGCAAAGCGCTGAGGTCTGGCCTTTTGCCGGAGCGGCCTTTTTCGGTGTTCTGGGCTACTATGCGATCGTGATTGCAATGCGTGTCGGCGAAGCCTCGGCTGTCACGCCGTTTCGCTACACGCGGCTGTTGTTCTCGATCCTTGCGGGTGTCCTGGTCTTTGGCGAACGTCCAGACTTGATGACACTGGCTGGGGCGTCCCTGATCATCGGCTCGGGCCTGTATACCTTTCTACGCGAACGCAAATTGGCGCGCGCAATGGCCTTGGCCGCCGCGTAGCCCTGTTGGCGCAAACATGACGTTGTTAGCCCTAAAGGGCCGAGAATATACGTGTTAGCGATAACGGAAATGGTTTACTTTTGGTTTCGTGCTGCTATGACGCGTGCAACGGAATGCAGCCACAGGGACCGCCCTCATGAGTACCATCATCGACATTCACGCACGCGAAATCCTGGACAGCAGGGGCAACCCGACGGTCGAGGTAGACGTGATTCTGGAAGACGGCACAATGGGCCGCGCGGCTGTGCCCTCGGGTGCCTCCACCGGCGCCTATGAGGCGGTTGAAAAACGCGACGGTGACAAGGCGCGTTACATGGGCAAGGGCGTGCTCGAGGCCGTTGCTGCCGTCAACGGTGAGATCGCTGAGGAACTGGTGGGTTTTGATACGACCGAACAGGTCGCCATCGACCAGGCTATGATTGAACTAGACGGCACCGAGAACAAGGGTCGTCTGGGCGCAAACGCCATTCTGGGTGTTTCGCTTGCAGCGGCCAAGGCGGCAGCGGATTTCACCACGCAGCCTCTGTACCGCTATGTCGGCGGTACCTCGGCCCGCGTCCTGCCGGTTCCGATGATGAACATCATCAACGGGGGCGAGCACGCCGACAACCCAATCGACATTCAGGAATTCATGATCATGCCGACCTCGGCCGCGAATATTCGCGAGGCGGTTCGCATGGGCTCCGAGGTGTTCCACACACTCAAGCGTGAGCTGTCGGCTGCCGGTCTGGCCACCGGAGTGGGCGACGAAGGTGGCTTTGCCCCCAACATCGCGTCGACCCGTGAGGCATTGGATTTCATCCTGCAGGCGGTCGAAAAAGCAGGCTACAAACCGGGTGAGGAAATTCACCTCGCGCTGGATTGCGCCGCGACCGAATACTTCAAGGACGGCAAATATGTGCTGGCGGGTGAGAATATCTCGCTGACCTCAGAGGAAAACGCCGAGTATCTGGCGACCTTGGTCAAAGACTATCCGATCATCTCGATCGAAGACGGCATGTCCGAAGACGACTGGGATGGCTGGAAAGCACTGACCGACGCGATCGGTGACAAGGTTCAGCTGGTCGGCGACGACCTTTTCGTTACCAACCCGGAACGTCTGGCCGAAGGGATCGAGCGTGGTTGCGCCAACTCGATGTTGGTCAAGGTGAACCAAATCGGATCGCTGACCGAGACACTACGCGCCGTCGATATGGCCCACCGCGCGCGTTATACCAACGTGATGTCGCATCGCTCAGGCGAGACCGAGGACTCCACCATTGCCGATCTGGCCGTGGCGACCAATTGCGGTCAGATCAAGACCGGCTCGCTGGCGCGCTCGGACCGGTTGGCCAAGTATAACCAGCTGATCCGTATCGAAGAATCGCTGGGTGAAGTTGCGGAATACGCGGGAGCATCGATCCTGAAACGGTGATTTCAAACCCGTTTCTGAGCACTGCAAGAAGCCCTCTTTCCACGGAAAGAGGGTCTTTTTGATAGCAATAGGACTATTGCGACAGTGAATATCTCTGGCTAAGAGAATTCGCCTTATTTGCAGGTAATTAGCGACCTATCGGATGTTATGTGTGAACTTAATCACACAGCGCTCACGGTTTCGTGTTCTATACTGAAGTCATTACAGAAAGGAGCACACCATGACTGGTTCGAAATTCCTTCTCGTAGCGACAGTTCTCAGCACTGTATTTCTGGCGGCCTGTGCGGGGCCGGGGACCTATCCGATCACTGGGCAAAAGGTCTCCTCCGACGATCCGGTGCAGGAGATGTACTATAACCCGAATGTGGTTTTCCGGGGCGAGTCGCGCTAGAGCGCTTTGCTCATCAGCATGTAGCGCTCGCGTGGTTTGAAGCCGGTGCGCAGATATAGTTTCTGCGTCGCCTCATGCGTGCGGTCGACTTCAAGGTGCAGGGCGGTCAGCCCTGCCTCGGCCAGGGCCTTGGGCAGTTCCAGCAGGACCTCGGTCGCGATGCCTCGTCCACGAACGGCGGGGCGGATGTAGATTTCGTCCACGAACCCATCCATGCCGCCAAACTCAACCGACCAGCCGAAGGTCAGGATGATATAGCCCAAAGGCGCGCGGCCCGGGCCGATCAGGTAGATGCAGCCATGGGGGATGCCCTCGAGCAGAGGCATCAGCGCCTCGCGCCGTTGGTCGGCGTCCTGTGCGATCCCCTGTTCGGCATGGAACGCAGAGACCAACCCCATCAGGCGGTCCAGATCTTCGGGGCGAGCCAGTCTTAAAGCGGCGGTCATAGGCGGGCCAGCCTTTCCGTGAGGAGGGTGAAGAACCCTTGGGCGTCCACGTCGCCCATGAACATAGCATTCGGTTTTCGGTCTGTTACACGCCACCAGTCAGCGACTGTCATGCCCAGCGTCAATTCTGACTTGGTTTCGATCTCAACATTAATGTGGCGACCCGAGAACAGTTCTGGCCGAATCAAATAGGCGGTAACGCAGGGATCGTGCAAAGGTGCGCCTTCCGAGCCGTACTTTTCCTTGTCAAAGCGCTCAAAGAAATCGGTCATTTCCGCAACTGCGTGACCGACCTTACTATCCAGCGATCTGAATGCGTCATTGCGATGCGGTGTAACCAAAGCGTCATGGGTCACATCAAGAGGCATGACGACAATATGAGCGCCAGATTTAAACACGATATCAGCAGCTTCCGGGTCGACATAAATGTTGAACTCCGCGGCTGGCGTGATGTTCCCGACCTCGAAATAGGCACCACCCATCAGCACGATTTCCTGCACCCGGCCGACGATATCGGGGGCCTTCTGGAAGGCGGTCGCGATGTTTGTTAGTGGCCCCAGCGGGCAGAGCGTGACTGTCCCAGGCTCATGCGTGCGCAGGGTTTCGATGATGAAATCGACCGCGTGGCCCTCGGTCAAAGGCATTTCGGGATCGGGAAGCACAGGCCCGTCGAGCCCAGTTTTACCGTGCACATGTTCAGCGGTGACCAAAGGCCGGTTCAAGGGGCGATCGCATCCGGCGTAGACGGGGATACCAGTGTGACCGGCTAATTCACAGACAATCCGCGCGTTCTTGGCGGTCAGTTCAAGAGGCACATTTCCGGCGACGGCAGTGATGCCCAGCACCTCGATCTCTTCGGGGCTGGCGAGCGCCAGAAGAATGGCGACGGCGTCGTCCTGACCGGGGTCGGTGTCGATGATGATCTTGCGGGGCATTGGAGTCTCCGGGGGGCGTGAAGGTCGGACAGTCGCAAGTGTCACGCGACTTGTCCACCTGATTCAGGCTCCAACTGGCGGGAGTTTGCCATTGGCGCGATGTTCCTCGGTCTTCACCTCATCCCACAGCGCATCCATCTCGGCCAGATCGCTTTGTGAGGGGGTTTTGCCGCGCGCGGCCAGGCGGGCCTCAACCTGCTCAAATCGGCGGGTAAACTTGGCGTTAGTGCGGCGCAGGGCAGCCTCGGGCTCGATCCCCAGATGGCGCCCGAGATTGACCATCACGAACAGCAGATCGCCGAATTCATCTTCGAGCGCGTCTGCGTCCTTGGCGTTGCGGGCCTCTTCCAACTCGGCGGCTTCCTCGGTGATCTTGGCGAGGACATGGCTGGCATCAGGCCAGTCAAAGCCCACACGCGCGGCTCGTTTCTGCAGCTTGTGCGCCCGCAGCAGGGCGGGCAGGTTGGCGGCCACACCGTCCAGCGCACCTTTCTGTTCTTTGCCCGCGCGTTCGGCAGCCTTGATGGCTTCCCAATCCTTGGTTTGCTGGTCGGCGGACTTTTCACGAGATTCGTCGCCGAACACATGCGGGTGACGGCTTACCATCTTGTCCGACATGGTGCGGACCACGTCCTGAAAGGTGAAATGCCCCGCTTCCTCAGCCATTTGCGCGTGGAAGACGGATTGGAAGAGAAGGTCGCCCAGCTCTCCCTTCAGCTCATCATAGGCCTGCCGTTCGATGGCGTCGGCGACCTCATAGGCTTCCTCGATTGTGTAGGGGGCGATGGTGGCGAAATCCTGTTCGATGTCCCACGGACACCCGCTTTGCGGGTCGCGCAAACGGCGCATGATTTCCAGCAGGCGCTCGATACCCGCATCGCTGTCATGGATCAGAGGATTTTCAGCCATTGCGAACCCTTTCGTTCCGGTGTCAGATGCATCCATTCCGCAGTCCCGATCAGGAGTCCACCCCAGATGCCCGTCGTCAACCGAATTGCCGATTTTGCCGCCGATATGGCCAAGTGGCGCCAGCACTTGCACACGATCCCTGAACTGGAGTTCGAATGCTATGAGACAGCCGCCTTCGTGGCCGAGCGTCTACGGGAGTTCGGCGTGGATGAGCTGCACGAAGGCATTGCCAAGACCGGGATGGTGGCGATCATCAATGGACAGGGCGAAGGACCGACCATCGGGTTGCGGGCCGATATGGACGCGCTGCCGATCCCCGAGGAGACGGGCGTTGAATATGCCTCGAAGAACCCGGGCAAGATGCATGCGTGCGGGCATGACGGGCATACCACGATGCTGTTAGGGGCTGCGCGTTATCTGGCCGAGACGCGGAATTTCGCAGGCCGTGTGGCGCTGATCTTTCAACCGGCCGAAGAAGAAGGCGGCGGCGCGGATGTGATGGTGCAGGAAGGCATCATGGACCGGTTCGACATCTCTCAGGTCTATGGCATTCACAATGATCCGGGAAACCCCGAGGGCGCCTTCTACACGACCGCCGGACCTCTGATGGCCGCTGTGGATACGTTCGAGATCCACGTGCAAGGGCAGGGCGGCCACGGAGCTTTGCCACACCAGACAAAGGACCCGGTCATGGCGGCCTGCGGGATTGCGCAGGCGATCCAGACGATTGTCAGCCGGAACCACTATGCGGTGCAGGATCTGGTGATTTCCGTCACGCAGATTCACGCCGGAACGGTGAACAATGTGATTCCGGACACGGCTTACCTGAACGGCACCGTGCGCACGTTTGACCCAACTGTTCAGAAGATGGTGATGGAGAGGATGGAGCAGATCGTGGCAGGGCAAGCGGCCTCGTACGGGGTTGAGGCGACGCTGGACTATCAGATCGGCTATCCGGCGACGATCAATGACGCCGAGAAAACGGCCTTTGCCGCGGACGTGGCGCGCGAGGTCTCTGGCGACGACCGCGTTGTCGACAATATGGGCCGCGACATGGGGGCCGAGGATTTCTCATACATGCTGCAGGCGCGTCCGGGGGCTTATCTGTTTCTGGGTCAGGGTGAGGGCGCCGGGCTGCACCACCCGAAATACAACTTCAACGATGATATCGCACCGGTCGGGGCCTCGTTCTTTGCCCGGATCGTGGAAAAGGCGCAGCCGCTGGGCTGAAGGGACAAGACATGGCACTGGAAGACGCAAAGCATCAGGTCGATGAGGCCTTTACCAACCCCGACCTCAAGGGCCTGTCCTATGAGAACACGTTCGGCGGCGCGACCTCGTTCCTACGGCGGCTTTACACCAAGGATCTGAAGGGCGTCGATATCGCTGTCACCGGCGTACCCTTTGACCAAGCGGTAACGAACCGCCCCGGCACAAGGCTCGGCCCCCGCGCAATCCGCGAGGCAAGCGCCCTGCAATCCCCCGATGCACCATACGGTTGGCCCTTTGACGCGCTGAGCGAGCTGGCGATCGTTGACTATGGCGATATGGCCTATGACTACGCCAATATTCCGGCCTTTCCCGACACGCTGACCGATCATATCCGCACGATTCTGGCGGCTGATGTGGCCTCGGTCACCTTGGGTGGGGATCACTATATCAGCTTTCCGATCCTGAAAGCTTATGCCGAGAAATACGGCCCGATGTCCTTGCTGCAATTCGATGCGCATACGGATACCTGGGCGGACGATGATATGTCCCGCGTCGATCATGGAACCATGTTCTACAAAGCGGTGAAATCGGGGATCGTGGACCCGAAACGCTCGGTTCAGGTTGGTATCCGCACCAGCAACGAGGATACGTTGGGCGTCAACATCATCGACGCGCGCGAGGTCTACGAAGCCGGCCCCGCCGCCGTGGCGCAGAAGATCAAATCCATACTCGGCGACCGCCCCGTCTATCTAAGCTTCGATATCGACGGCCTGGACCCAGCCTTTGCGCCGGGGACCGGGACGCCGGTTTGGGGCGGTTTGTCCTCGATTCAGGCGCAGATCATTCTGCGCGACATCGCCGGGATCAACATCAAGGGCGGAGATGTGGTCGAGGTCTCTCCGCCCTATGACACCTCCGGCGCGACGGCGATTGCAGGCGCGCATGTGGCCACGCAGATCATCTGTCTGCTGGGGTGGAACCGGCTGATGGCCGAGAAAAAGTAAACGGGGATCGAAGCGCGTTAACCAATGGTTAGCCAAGTTTCCGGTATGTGTTGAGAAACGTGATCTGATGGGATGGGAACCAACTGCACATGACTGAAAAAAATCAACCGATCAGCGGCAATGATCTGGCGCGGTTCTCCGGGCCGAACACGTTCATGCGGCTGCCGCAGGCGACCTCGCTGGCCGGGCTGGATGTGGCGTTGTTGGGGATACCGATGGATATCGGCACCTCGTGGCGGTCGGGCACACGGTTCGGCCCCAAGCAAATCCGCAGCGAAAGCGCGATGATCCGGCCCTATAATATGGCCACCTCGGCAGCCCCGTTCGATACGTTGCAGATTGCGGATATCGGCGATCTGGCGATCAATACGTTCTCGCTGTCGGAAAGCCTCAAGATCATCAAAGACAGCTATGACGGTATCCTTGCGCAGAATGTGATCCCGGTGGCGATGGGCGGAGATCACTCCATCACCCTGCCGATCCTGCGCGCGATTGCCGCCAAACACGGGCCGGTCGCCCTTGTGCATGTGGATGCCCATGCAGATGTAAACGACGAGATGTTTGGCGAGCGTGAGACCCACGGCACCGTCTTCCGCCGCGCCCACGAGGAAAAGCTGATCGTCCCCGACAAGACCTTTCAGATCGGCATTCGCGGTTCGGGCTATGCCTCTACCGATTTTACCGAGGCGCAGGGCTGGGGCTTCCAGCAATTTCCCGCGTGGGAGTTGTGGCAGCAGAACCTCACGCAGATCGGCTCGCAAATCCGCAAGACGGTCGGCGATCACCCGGTCTACATCACCTATGACATCGACAGTCTGGACCCCGCCTACGCCCCCGGTACGGGCACGCCCGAGATCGGAGGGCTGACTACCCCGCAAGCGATGCAGCTGATCCACGCGCTGCACGGCGTGAACGTGGTGGGCTGCGATCTGGTGGAGGTGTCTCCGCCCTACGACCCGTCGGGGAACACGGCCCTTACGGCCGCCAATCTTCTGTTCGAACTTCTGTGCATTCTGCCCGGTGTGACGTCACGGTAGCTGGCCGGGTTCGCCTTGAAACGGCATCTGTTCCGCATAGGGTTCAGAAAAAGGACAGAGACGGAATGAAACGCATGCTGATTTTGGGTGTTGTTGGTCTGGTGATCGCACTGGGAGCCTATATCCGGCTCGCGCCCTCCGATCCGGTGGACTGGCACGTTGCCCCTCAGGCCGAGACCAACCAGGATCTGCAAGGCGGCGTACTGCGCGTGGTCGAAACAGGGCCAGAGGGGTTGGCGAGGCTGGATGCCATTGCCCGCAACGCGCCGCGTACAACATTTCTGGCGGGGTCGGTGGGTGAGGGGCGGATCACCTATATCACCCGCACAAAGATCATCGGCTTCCCCGACTACACCACAGCCCAGCAGGACGGAGACGTGTTGCGCATCCATGGCCGCTTGCGCTTTGGCCGCAAGGATTTCGGGGTGAACAAGGCCCGCGTTGATGGGTGGCTGGCGCAGATGTAGGCAGTGTTCAGGACGCGGATGTCTTGAGGGTCTGATCTAGATCAGGCCAATCCAAATCCGAGGACAGGCATCCTTCCTGCACCTCGCGCCACATCGGTACATTCAACGACATCTGGCATTGCGCGGTGAAAATCCGGCCATCAACCTGCAGGCAGATCATTTGCCCCAACTCGATCCGCGAGCCTGATTTGTCAGTGCAATAGCAATCGCGAACCTTTCCATCCGGCCCGACATAGTCGGCCATGGCGGGTAGTGCGAGCAGCGAAAAAATGAAAACCAACCCCTTCATGATCGAAAGCTTAGCACAAGGCTGGCCCTTGACCAAAGCCCCAGATTAAGAGACACCCGCCGGATGATCCCCGAAGAACGCCTTGAGCAGATAACCCAGCGATTCCAATACCTCGAAGCCGCCATGGCTGATGGCGCCTCGGGCGGGGATATCGCGACCTTGGCGAAAGAGTATTCCGACCTCAAACCGGTGGTCGATCAGATCCTTTTATGGCGCCAGTTGGTTTCGGATCTGGCCGAGGCCGAGGCGATGCTGGCCGACCCGGATATGAAGGAACTGGCCGAGGAGGAAATCCCCCAGCTTCAGTCCCGTATTCCCGAGGCCGAACATGCGTTACAATTGGCGCTGCTGCCCAAGGACGCAGCGGATGCGCGCCCGGCCATGCTTGAAATCCGTCCCGGCACCGGCGGGGATGAAGCGGCGTTGTTCGCCGGGGACCTGCTGCGCATGTACCAACGCTATGCCGAGGCGCGGGGATGGCGGTTCGAGATCATCGAAGAACAGGCCTCGGACCTTGGCGGCATCAAAGAGGTCGTCGCGCATATCAAAGGCGACAATGTCTTTGCGCGGATGAAGTACGAATCCGGCGTACACCGCGTACAACGCGTGCCCGAAACCGAAAGCGGTGGGCGTATTCATACCTCGGCGGCGACGGTTGCGGTTCTGCCCGAGGCAGAGGATGTCGACATCCAGATCGACGCCAATGACATTCGCGTTGATACGATGCGGTCGTCCGGAGCCGGGGGGCAGCACGTGAACACCACCGACTCGGCCGTGCGGATTACCCACTTGCCGACCGGTCTTGTGGTGACCAGCTCCGAGAAATCGCAGCACCGCAACCGCGAGATCGCGATGCAGGTGCTGAAAACACGCCTCTATGATCTGGAGCGTCAGCGGATCGACAGCGAACGCTCGGCGGATCGGGCCAGTCAGGTGGGCTCGGGCGATCGGTCCGAGCGGATCCGGACCTATAACTTCCCGCAAGGCCGGATGACGGATCACCGCATTAACCTGACGCTCTACAAGCTGGATCAGGTCATGCAGGGCGATCTGGATGAGGTGATCGATGCCCTGACCGCGGATGATCAGGCCCGGCTGCTGGCCGAGATGGCGCAATGATTGCGGCCCTGACCGCCGCCAAGGCGATGGCTGCCGCAACAGCCCGCCTGCGCGCTGCCGGTGTCAATGACCCGGCCCGCGACGCGCGGGTTCTATTGGCGCACGCGGCCCGAATTGAGGCCAGCCGCGTCACTCTGATCGCACCCGAGGAGCTGTCGCCCGACATCGCCGAACGCTATGAGCAACTGGTGTCGCTTCGCGCGATCCGGGTGCCCGTGTCGCATCTGTTGGGGGAACGTGAGTTCTACGGTCGTAACTTCCGCGTCAGCCGCGATGTGCTGGACCCGCGCCCGGAAACCGAAACGCTGATCGAAGCCGCGCTGAGCGAGCCGTTTGACCATGTTCTGGACCTTGGGGTCGGCTCAGGCTGTATTCTGGTGACGCTGCTGGCGGAGCGCGCCAGTGCCACGGGCCTGGGGGCAGATCTGAGCGAAGCGGCCTGTTTGCAGGCCAGCGCCAACGCCGTGCAGCACAATGTGCAGGACCGGGCCGAGATTGTGCGCTCGGATTGGTTCGAGCGGATTGAGGGGCAGTTTGACCTCATCGTCTCGAACCCGCCCTATATCGCGCTGTCCGAAATGCAGGACCTGTCGCCCGAAGTGCGCGAGCATGAACCGCGCATGGCTTTGACCGATGAAGGGGACGGGCTGGACGCCTATCGCAGGATCGCGGCGGGTGCACCTGATTTCCTGATGGCGGGCGGGCGCTTGCTGGTTGAAATCGGGCCGACACAGGCCAAGGACGTGTCGGCCTTGTTCGATGCCGCTGGCTTGTCGGATATCCGCGTCATCCCTGATCTGGATGGGCGCGACCGTGTTGTTTTGGGCAGAATCCTGGGTTGAAGGCAGCGTTTGAGGCCGAAAAGCGCCGGTCTTTGTAAAAAAGCTGCGAAATATCCCAGAAACCTCTTGTCTGAGGCGGCAGGACATGTTTACTCAGGAATGGTCGGAGAGGTTGACGCTGGTTCAGCGCGCCCCTGACGCCAAGCCCAAAAAAGCCGATGACACGTTACGGGACAGGCCTCTGAGCAGCGTAAGGTACGGGTTGATCGGCAGCGAATTGATAAGGCTGACGTAAAGTAAGATGAGATCTTCCAAATCCCGCTCGCGGGCCAAAAATAACCGCAATCGTCCTTCTGGCGGCAACGTCGTCAACCGTGTGTTCGACAGCTCGGGCCCCGAGGGCAAGGTGCGTGGCACACCGCAGCAGATCATTGACAAATACAACCAGCTTGCGCGCGACGCACAGCTGTCCAACGACCGTGTCGCGGCTGAGAACTTTCAGCAACACGCCGAACACTATCTGCGGATGCTGAGCGAAGCACAGCGCGAGATTGAAGCGCGCCGCGAAGAGCAGGAGCGCCAGAACCGCGAACGTCAGGCAGAACGCGACCGTGAACGCGCCGAGCGTCAGGAGCGTGAAGCCGCCCGTCAGGCTGATCCGGCCGAGGCGCCGCAGCCAGATGTGATGGATTTCAACGCGCCTGAACCTGCACCGGAAAGCGGGTTAGTTGAGACCCCTGAGAGCAAAGACAAAGGCGCTCAGGCCCCTGAGAAGAAGGAAAAGCCCGCGCGCAAACCGCGTGCGCCGCGCAGGCCCAAAGCTGCACCTGCGGCTGAGGAAGCGCCAAAAACCGACGGGGACGCGCCCGAAGCGGCCGAGTAAGCCCTGCACGGATACGAAGAAAGCCCCGGTTTTTTCCGGGGCTTTTTTGTTGCGCCTAGATCGCTTTGCGTTTGATTGGAATCGAAATACGCTGCCTCTCCCTGCGGTCGTACACGCATTTCGGTGGCTTTGCCTCAGCTAAAACGCAAAACGCTTTAGGTTTTTTTGACTTCGCACGAGAGGGCACAAAAGGCCTCAAGCGGGACCTGTTCGGCCCGCTCGGTAGGCTTGATGCCGGCTGCGATCAGGCGGTCCTCGATATCAGGCGCCACACCTTTCAATGAGGCACGCAGCATTTTGCGGCGTTGATTGAATGCCGCGGCAACGACGCGGGAAAGGGTGCTGGCATCGGCTGGATAGCGCGGCTCCGGCAGGGCGGTCAGGTGAACCACCGCGCTGGAGACTTTGGGCGGCGGGGTGAACGCACCGGGGGGCAGAGACATGGCGATACGTGCTTCGGTTCGCCATTGGGCGAGAATCGCAAGGCGACCATAGGCTTTGCTTCCGGGTTGGGCGACGATGCGTTCGGCCACCTCGCGCTGAAACATCAAGGTCAGGCTCTGCCAGAAGGGTGGCCATTCCAGCGGGGTCAGCCAACGCACCAGTAGCTCGGTGCCGACATTGTAGGGTAGGTTGGCCGCAACGCGGATCGGTGGGGTCAGGTGTTCCAGCGGATTGATTTCCAGCGCGTCGCCGTTGATCACCTCCAACTGGCCGGGATAGGCGGCGGCGATGTCGTTCAGGGCGGCGATGCAGCGGGTGTCTTTTTCCACCGCCACGACCTTGCGCGCGCCCTCAGATAGCAGCCCACGGGTCAAGCCTCCGGGGCCGGGGCCGATTTCCAGAACGTCACAAGTGCTGAGGTCTCCGGCCTGGCGCGCGATCTTGGCGGTCAGGTTCAGGTCAAGCAGAAAGTTCTGGCCCAGCGATTTGCGGGCGGACAGCTGGTGGGTCGCGATGACTTCACGTAGGGGGGGGAGGGTGTCGATAGCGCTCATGATACGGTTACCGTGACGCGTTTGGGGGTGTCAGCGCCAGTGATTTTTTGCCTCCGGCGGGGATATTTCCAGCCAGGTGAAGGATCAAGCGCTTTGTGCCATCTTCTGCGCGAGTTTCAGTGCTTCGATCAGGCTGGTTGGGTTGGCGATGCCTTGCCCTGCGATGTCCAGAGCAGTGCCGTGATCGGGCGAGGTGCGGATGAAAGGCAGGCCCAGGGTGACATTCACGCCCCGGTCAAAATCCAGCGTTTTAATCGGGATCAGGGCCTGATCGTGATACATCGCGATTGCTGCATCATAGCGGCTGCGCGCGGCAGCATGGAACATAGTGTCGGCGGGATGTGGGCCGGTCACGCTGTAGCCCTCGGGCTGCAGGTTCGCTAGCATCGGGGCGATCCAGTCCAGTTCCTCAGTTCCCATCTTGCCGCCTTCGCCCGCATGGGGGTTCAGGCCAGCCACGGCGATGCGCGGGGCCTCAATGCCGAATTGGGAGCGTAGGCCGGTGGCGGTGATCTCGATCGTGTCGTGCAGCAGGGCCGGGGTCAGCTCTTGCGGGACACGGGAGAAGGGGATGTGAATGGTCGCGGGCACGACGCGAAGCTGATCGCTGGCCAGCATCATCACCACCCGTTCACGGCCTGCCAGAGCCGCCAGAAATTCGGTGTGGCCAGGGTAGGAGAAACCGGCCCCGTCGATGAGCGCCTTTTTGTGGATCGGGGCCGTACACAGGGCCGAGGCCGCGCCGGATTGCACAAGGGAAACGCCCTGTTCGATGGCATCAATGACCGACGGTGCATTGGCTGGCGTGGGTTGGCCGGGCGTGTTGGGGGCTGGGAAGTTCAGCTGCAAAACTGGTAGCGCGGTTTGGGAAACCGAGATGGCCTCGGCCGGGTCGCTGATCAGCTTGGCTTGTGTGTCTGATGGCAGGTGCGCGACGTCGCCTATGTAGAAAAAGGGACAGGCGTCGCGCAATTCCGCCCATGCTTTGGCGGCGATCTCGGGGCCTATGCCCGCCGGATCGCCGCAGCTGAGCGCAATGGGCGCGCTCATTGCTCGATGATGCTGGCGTCGGCGCGCAATTGTTCCAGCAGGCTGTCCGCAAAGGCTTGAAGGCGCTGTTGCGTCAGCGCATTCGCGACATCCGCGCGAGAGGTATTTTCGCCCAGATTGCGGGTGCGGTTGCACAGCATCAGGAACATCAGTGTTTGGCCGTTGTTGCGTGTCAGCGTGGTCGAGACGTCGTTCGGGTCCAGCTTGGCCAGCTCGACCGCAATATCACGCGGGATCTCGGAGGGAGCCGCGTCGACACGCTCCAGCACCTCGGCCGGTTGCTCCTGCGCGATACCGTAAAGGTCATCACAGGTGTCGATCTCTTCACGCAGTTTCGCGGCAGCTGCCAAAGTCTCAGCGCTACGGCCGCCGGCCATGTAGTAAATGGCGTAGTCGATCTTGGAATAGGAGGGCGTGCCGGTTGAAACTTCGCGCAAGCCACGCATCTGGAACAGAGCGATGGCGTTGGGCAGAGCGATCGGGCTAGTGATCTCACCATTCTTCAGGCCCAGAACCACGGGCTGCAGTGCTGGGGGCAAACCGGACAGGTTCAGCCAGTCGAGCCGGCCGCCATTGCTGCGGGTTTCTGCAGCCGAGTATTGCGCAGCCGCAGCCGAAAACGCGTCAAACCCTTCGAGATTGGCGATTTCTTCAGCGAGAAGCTCGGTCTGGGCGAGGGTCTGCTGGTTTACAGGAATGATGATTTCAGACAACAAGACCTGAAGTCCGCCACCGCCGCCCTGACCCAGAGCACGGTTGATCTCTTCCTCGGAGGGGTTGGCCTGAGACAGAAAACGCGCGCTGATATAGTTGCGCCATGTTAGCTGATCGGCGACGAAATCGCGGACCGTTTCCGGATCGACGCCTTCGTTGGCCAGCAATTGCAGGAACTGCTCGGTGCTGAGGCGCCCGCGGGCCGCGAATTCATCGACACCCGCCTGAATCGCCTCGGGCGGGACCTCGATCCCGGCTTCGCGCACGGCTTGTTTGCGCAAGCGGTCATCAATCAGTGCTTGCCGGACTTCGGCCTCGGACCCGCCAGAGATACCGAGTGCGTTTATGAATTGCTGACGTTGCTCCAACTCATACCAAGTTACCACGTCCTGATTGACCCGGATCGCTGGCGAAAACAGGCTTTGCGCAAACGTATGGGGCGCGGTGAAAGTAAGAGTCGTAGCGGCCAGGGCCGGAAGCACCAGCCGGATCGAAGCGGAACGAAGAAACCGTGAGAAAGTTGATATCAACTGCATGTTCTCTTGTAAGTGTTACCAGCGCCTTCGAGGGCGTATCCTGTCAGGGATACGGTAAAGCCGAATTCGGTCGAAGGCTCAATAGTTGATGTTGAAGTAAAGCGCCGCCTTACGGACATGTTAACCCGAACGCATTCGTTCTGGTAGGTCACGCCGAGGCCCAGGCGAATGGGTTCGGATTCGTTCAGGTCGTAGCGGGCCTCGGCCCGGGTCAGCCAGTTCTGGTCAACCTGATAGCGCCCGCGCAGCCAGACCTCGGAGACCGCCTCTTCGATGTTTTCAGCCGGGTCGGGTTCCAGCCAGATATAGCTGCCGGTGAAGGCTGAACCTTCTTTCGCCCACTCTCCACGCAGCTCGGCCTTGGCAAAGCTAAGGTCACCGTTGAGAATTCCGCGACCGGCCAAAGACCAGCCATTGGCGGTTTTGAGCTGACCGGCCAGTAGGATATCGGACGATGTGCCCTGTAGTCCCGAAGTCAGAGTGAAATCCGGATCGGCATCCGCACGAAAGACTTGGCCCACCGTGGCAAGCGCCTGCCAGCCTCCGCGACCATAGCGCGCCCAGTTGACGCCAACAGCGGCGGTTGCGCCGTCCTCGCGGCGATCCTCGGCCGGAAAGCGCGACAGTGACAGTAGGTTGCCCTCGTCGAATTCCTGGAACGTGCTTTCGTCGATAGGCACGTCATTGTCAGAGACATCCGTCCAGCCGAACTGAACGATGGGTTCCAGAAACTGCGTCGCGCCGGATTTTTCGCGGCGTGTCATCGGATAGCGCAAGGTCAGGGCGGCCCGAGGGGTCGTCCGGGTTTCTTGCGTGGGGAAATTGCTGTCGTGGCGGATGTTGAACGCGTCAATGGAGGCACCGAACAACGCATCTGCCCGCAATCCGGTGGCAAAAGTCCAGCTGCGCAGCCATTCGGCGTCAAAAGTTGTGCGCGCCACGTCGCGTCCGACCACGTCCTCATCGCTGGTGCGCTCATGCGCGTGGGCGATGACGTTCACCCGGACCTCTCCGCCGACGGAGGTTGGGAAATAGCGCTTTTGGAAGTTCAGATCGAAAATGCGCGAGGGGATTTCATCCTGATCTTCGCTGTCACGCAGCGTCTTGTAGTGAATGAAGCTGGTCCGGAACGCCGTATCGCGCTTGATCCGTTCTAGCGCAACTTCGCTGCGGAGGCGGTCCAAATCGGGCAGACCGTAATCGGCAAGATAGGAATCATCCGAGGCCGTCTGCAGATCGAATGTAAAGCGATAGTCGTTTTTGAAGTCGAACCAGCCTTCGGCGAACAGATAACCGCGATCCTGATCCGGTTGTATGTCGTCCCGGGTCTGCGCGCCGTTGATCTCGATCCGACCATTCACGAAAGCCTGTCGATAGCGATAGCCAAGCGTTGTGGTTTTGGGCGAGACATAGGGCGTTAGGGTCAGGTCCTTATGGTCGCCAATTTTAAAGAAATACGGCACCTGCACCCCGGTTCCAAGCTGCGAAGTGGTGCGAATGGACGGTACCAGAAAACCGGTTGCACGCTCCAGCGTCGGGTCGGGCAGGCGCAGATAGGGGAAGTAGAAAACGGGAACGTCCAACACCCGCAATTGTGCCCCCTCAAAGTAAAGTTGCCGCTCTAACGAGTCATGCGTGACCTTGCGCGCCCTGATCTGCCAAATCGGCGGGCTCCCATCGGTGCAAACGTGGCACGAAGTTGCAGCGATCTTGCTGAATTGCGTATAGCGCCCTCCGGCGCGGCGTGCTTGAACGGATGCAATTTGTACCTGCTGCTCGAACACCATCCGCGCGCCCACCAGCAGGCCATTCTGAAGCCCGTTGTCCAGTTGCGCCGACTCCGCCAGTAAAGTCGTCTGCCCACCCTGATCAATGCGGACGGGGCCATCCAGCGTCAGCTCTCCAGTTTCGCGGTCGTAAACGATACGATTGGCGCTGAGTTTGACGTTGCTCTGAAACGCCTCGACATTGCCTTCAGCCACAAGCTTGCGTTCGGGCGTGATAAAAATCTTGTCGGCTACAAGCAGCGCCGGTTCTTCCTCTTGGGCTGGGCTTTGGGTGACGGTTAGATCGGACAGATTCTGCGCGGCCAGGCCAAGGGGCAAGGTCAGGGCCAGCAGGCTGGTCGCTGCAAACGGCAGAAAACGTCGCATCAGCCGTCCTCCGCGTGCAGCAATAGGCCAAGCGAGAGTAGGATCGCTGCAAAGGGCGGTGCCCAGGCGGCGACGTAGATCGGAAGCTGGCCGTTTTCGCCAAGTATCTGCGCGAAGTTGCGCACGAAATAGATCGCAAAGCCCAACAGAACAGCCGTCAGCACCGCTACACCGGTCCCACCAAAGCGCACATGGCGCATGGTGAAGGCCGCTCCGATCAGGACCATGGCAACCAGAAACAGGGGCCGGGCAAGTTGGACATGCAGCCAGACCTCATATTGCTTGGTCGAAAACCCGGCCTCACCCAAATCTCGGATCAGCTTGGGCAGATCATAGACCGAGACCGAGTCCTGCTTACCCAGCGTGTCCAGAATGCGTTCGCGCGTCAGCGTGGTCGGCAGCTCAAGACGTTCATGCGAAACAGCGTTTGTTTCAGGGTTGAGGTCGTCTCGCAGCGGCCAGAGTTTGGCGTCGGTCAAAACCCAGGTTCCGTTGGTTAGCTCCGCGCGTTCGGCCACGATCTGCTGGTTTGGCTTTCCGCCGCCCGAAAAGGTGATGATGGTCACATCGTCAAGACCCAGAGTATCCCCGTTCGATGTACCCCTGGCGTGGATCACGGATTGGCCATTGTCCGAGCTTTGGCGCAGCCATAGCCCCTCGCGGCTGATCGACAGGGCAGAGCTGCCATCGTCGCGATAGGCATCCGATAGACGCTCGAACTCTTCCGAGGTGGCAGCGGCGATCGGGTTCAGCAAAGCAACGGCCAGAATGCCAATCATAAGGGCCAGGGTGACGGGGGCCACCAGTGCCCGCAGGCCCGAGCGTCCGGTGGCGCGGGTCACCACCAGTTCTGAGGTGCGCGCCAGCCCAACGAACAGCGCGATGGTGGACAGGATAATCAGCAGGGGCAGCATCTCGCTGATCGCGGCAGGGGTGTTGAGCAGTGTCAGGCCCAGCAATTGGCCGACCGACAGGTCATAGTCGTCAAAGCGGCGCAGCTGTTCGATCAGGTCGATCAGAATCATCAGGGTCAGAAAGATGCCGCCGATGACCACAAAGCTTTGAAGAAAGCGGCGCGCGAAGTAGCGGTCGAGGATCACGGAAAGACCCTCTCAGGGCTTGAAACGCAGGGGTTCACGCCCGGATCGCCAATGCATGTCATCATGCGCGACAGCGAATGCCTGCCGTTTGGTGCCACTTAGATCTCCCCCGAGCCTGCCGTTTATTTTTGCAGGACCTTAATGCAAATGGCGGGCGGGGAAAACTGCTATCTGGTCAAGCCGCGCAGCGCGGGCTAGGTCTTGGGGAACAGATTTTGAGGAGTTTGCTATGAGCAGTCTGGTACCAATCCGTTTTGAGGCTTTTGACGTGGATGCCATGGCGCAGGCGGAAGGGCGCGTGGCAATCATCATTCCCGCCGATGGCAAGATGAGCCCAGCCGTGCGACGTGCCAACAAACTGACCCGTGGAGCGGTTGCTCGATTGGTGGAAAGTGATCGGTTCGAAAAGGTGAAAACCGGGGATGTGATCTCTCTGGCGTGGCCGGTTGGTATGGCCGCGCAAGCGTTGGATATCGTGGTTCTGCCACGCCGCCCCGAAGTGGATGAAGCGCGCAAAGCGGGGGCGGCATTGGCAAAACTGGCCGGTGGCAAAGACCTATTGGTGATGGCGGGCAATCAGGTGCGCGTGGAACATCTGGCGATGGGCATCGCTCTGCGCAGCTACGATTTCGACGTCCACAAGACCAAGGAAAGCGATGCGACAGGTTCGGTCGCGATCAGTCACAGCAAGCATGACGAGGCCGAGGCGGCCTTTGCACCGATGTATGCGGTTGCCGACGGTGTGCGGATGACCCGCGACTTGACGAATGAGCCTGCGAACATCCTGACCACTACCGAATTCGCCGACCGTCTGGACGAGATGAAATCGCTGGGCCTCGAGGTCGAGGTGCTAGAGGAAGACAAGTTGGCCGAACTGGGCATGCGCACGCTGCTGAGCGTTGGGCAAGGCTCGGTTAGCCCGTCGAAAGTTGTGGTGATGCAGTGGAACGGGGGCGATAAAGACGATGCGCCTCTGGCTCTGGTCGGCAAGGGCGTTGTGTTCGACACCGGGGGGATCTCGTTGAAACCTGCGGGTGGCATGGAAGACATGACCATGGACATGGGTGGTGCAGGCGTTGTGGCCGGTACCATGCGCGCGTTGGCCAAGCGAAAGGCCAAGGCCAATGTGGTCGGTCTTGTTGGGCTGGTCGAGAACATGCCCTCGGGCAATGCGACCCGTCCGGGCGACGTGGTGAAATCAATGAAGGGCGATACTGTCGAGATCATCAACACAGACGCTGAGGGCCGTTTGGTTCTGTGCGACGTGATGTGGTACGCGCAGGAAAGGTTCTCTCCGGTCGGTATGATCGACTTGGCGACCCTGACCGGGGCGGTCATCATCGGACTTGGCCATGAGAATGCGGGTGTCTTCTCGAACAATGACACCTTCTGCGATGCCTTTCTGAAATCGGCCAAGGCCGAGGACGAAGGCGCGTGGAGGCTGCCTTTGGGCGCGGCCTATGACAAGCAGCTGAAATCGCGCATCGCCGATATGAAGAATGTGGGCGGACGGCCTGCCGGTTCGATCACCGCGGCGCAGTTCCTGCAACGCTTCGTCAAGGAAGAAACGCCATGGATTCACCTCGATATCGCCGGTGTCGCCTCGGTCGCGGCTGAGACATCTTATGCCCCTAAAGGGGCAACAGGCTGGGGCGTGCGTGCGCTGAGCCGCTTTGTGCAGGACAATTTCGAGTAAACCTATGGGGGCCGTCTATTTCTATCACCTGACCGGTCAACCGCTGGAGCATACTTTGCCGGTCCTGCTGGACAAGGCGCGTCAGGCCGGGTGGAAGATTGCCGTGCGGGGGACTGATCCTGCCCGGCTGGACTGGCTGGACGAAAAACTGTGGCTGGGACCCGAGGACGGGTTCCTGCCGCACGGTCGGGCCGGTGGGCCGCATGATGCGATGCAACCGATCCTGCTGACGTCGGACATGCAGGCCGCAAATGATGCCAGCTGCGTGATGGCGGTGGACGGGGCGGCGGTCGACCCGGATGAGGTCGCCGCGCTGGACCGGGTTTGCATTCTGTTCGATGGCAATGACATGGAAGCCGTTCAACATGCGCGCGGCCAGTGGAAAGCGCTGACCGGCGCGGGGTGTTCAGCGCAGTACTGGTCCGAGGAATCGGGTCGTTGGGAGAAGAAAGCCGAAGCCTAGCGCGCGGCTGTTGCGGAAATCAGGAGAGCGACAAATGGAAATGAAGCCTTTGGGCCGCACCGGGATCATGGTGTCTGATCTGTGTCTCGGGACGATGACATTCGGATCGCAAACCTCGGAAGCGGACGCGCACACGCAGATGGACGTGGCGCTGGCAGCCGGGATCAATTTTGTCGACGCCGCCGAGATGTACCCGGTCAATCCGGTTGCCAAAGAGACCATTGGTCGGACCGAGGAAATCCTTGGCAACTGGAACGCGGCCAATGCCGCGCGCCGGGGGGATTTTGTTCTGGCCACCAAACACTCGGGCGAGGGGCTTGGCTTTGTCCGCGACGGCGCGCCGATCACCGCTCAGACAATCCCCGAGGCCATCGAGGGCTCACTGAAGCGTTTGAAGACCGACTATATCGACCTCTATCAGTTTCACTGGCCCAATCGCGGCAGCTATATGTTCCGGCAGAACTGGACGTTCTCTCCGAAAGGGCACAACACCGATGAAGTGCTGGAGAATATGCAGGAGTGTCTGGAGGCGCTTCAGGTTCAGGTCGACAAAGGCAATATTCGGGCTTTTGGTCTATCCAACGAAAGCGCCTGGGGGACAGCGCAATGGCTGCGCTTGTCCGAGCAGATGGGCGCCCCTCGGGTGGCGTCGGTTCAGAACGAATACTCGCTTCTGTGCCGATTGTTTGATACGGACATGGCCGAGTTGAGCGTTCATGAGGATGTAGGCCTGATGGCGTTCTCGCCTTTGGGAACGGGTTTGCTGACCGGCAAATATCAGGGCGGTGCCATTCCCGAAGCCTCGCGCATGTCACTGACGCCTGAACTGGGGGGGCGCAAGTCCGAGCGGGTTTTTGATGCCGTTGATGTCTATTTGCAAATCGCCGCGCGGCATGGGCTGGACCCGACATTGATGGCGCTGGCGTGGTGCCGGACCCGTCCGTTCATGATGTCAGCCATCTTTGGCGCGACGACAGTGGCGCAGTTGGAGCATATCCTGTCTGGCATCGATCTGCGCTTGTCGGATGAGGTTCTGGCCGAGATCGATGCGGCGCACAAAGCGCATCCGATGCCGTATTAAGACGTTTCGGGTTTTTCTCGAAGCGATCTAGGGGGCGCTGCCCCCGCCGCGCGTGCCGCGCGCCTCCCCCGAGGTATTTCCGGCCAGATGAAGTGGATCCGGTCAGTGATGGGTGGGGTGCGCGCTATCCTGTCTGAGGTCACGGGCCGACAAACCGTGGGCGGTGCGGAAGGCGCGGGCGAAGCTGGATTGCGAGGTGAACCCGGTGGCCTGCGCCACGTCCATCAGCGACATGTCGGTATCGGTCACCAGACGGCGGGCCTCGGCCATGCGTAGCTGCAGGTAGTAGTCCTGCGGCGTGGTGTTCAGGCGCAGGCGAAACTGCTGCTGCAGGGTGCGCGGGCTGGTGCCCAATCGGTCGGCGATATGGGCCAGTGGCAGCGGGTCGTCGAGGGCGGCCTCCATCAGGCTGTTGGCCATGGAGGTCAGCGCGGAGTGGTGGTTCGCCTTGGGTGTGTCTGTTTTGGTCTGGGCCGGAGCGCCTTCGTACAGGAACTGGTTTGAGACACGCGCGGCAAAGCCTGCGCCATGACGTGCGGCGATGATGTGCAGCATCATCTCGACCGCGGGAACAGCTCCGCCCGAGGTCAGACGGTTTTCTGAGATTGCGAAGCGGTTTGCCTGAACATCGACCTTGGGAAAACGGCTCGCGAAACTGTCAAGATCGTCCCAATGGGTGGTCGCGTTGTGACCATCGAGCAGACCAGCCTCGGCCAGCAGCCAGGGCCCTCCGTCTATGCCGGCCATGGTGGCACCCGTGGCCGCGATGCGCCGTAATCCCGCGAGAAGGCTGGGGGTTGCTTGGCGGGCCATTTGAAATCCGGCAACGACGATTATCAGATCGCAGCTTTGCAGACGGGCCAGCGGAATGCCAGGAACGGTGAGCGCGCTGGTCAGCAAAACCGGCTCGTCTGTCGGAGTCACATAGTCCCAATCAAAGGCCGGGCGATCGGCCAAACGGTTGGCCGCACGCATCGGATCCACGGCCGAGGCGAAGCTGAGCGTGCTGCATTCATCCAGCACCAAAAGCGCCGTTTTCAGGGCGCGATGTTCCGGTTGCAGTATGTTTTTTGCGGATTTCATCAAGTTCGATTCGCATTCTGACAAGTGTTTCCACAAGGCTGCGTCAGAGGCGGCGGTTGCGCAAATCGGAATCCGGGGAGAAGCCTGGGGAAAACTTTGGTCAAAACTGGGTATAACTTGGGGAAAACGTTTTTGCCCGGAAAATGGCAGGTATTCCATTGTTAGGAACCCGCCCATCAGACTGGGCCGGACACCGTGTTTCGATCGGCTGGCCAGCCGAATTGGCCCGCGAGCCGGATGGGCGGAGCGTGTTGATTTTGATGGCGCTACAAGCGCGTAGAGCTAGGGCGTCAGCCTTGATTCGGGCCTCGGATCTGGCGGATTGTGCGGCGGACGGCTTGCCAATCTTTGGCCTCTTGCGTGTTTCCCGCGGCCTCACATTCGCGCATCTTCTGAGCGGCTTCCGCCTCGGCCCGGTCGCCGTGCGCGGAATAGAGGGCGCGTGCATATTGAGCGGTTTGTAGTGCGTCCATTCTGATCATCCTCCGTAGAGTGTCTGCGCGTTCGCGGTGTCACTATACTACAGGATCTGAAAATCCGCACGTTTGAGGCGTCAGCCCTTTGCAATCTCGGCCCGCAACCCACGCAGGTATTCGGGGAAACGGCGGGCGGTCATTTCAGCCTCGCGGATCAGGGTGTCGAAATGTCGACTGAACACCTCGATCCGGTCGCGGTCGCGGAAGGCCATATAGTGGCTGCCCGCATAGAAGACGCAAAGAAGCGGGCCAAATATCGTGACAGGTGCGGAATACAGGCGTTTGGCATCGAACAGATAGATGCGCAGGCGGGGATAGTGCTGCTCGCTGAGGTCCAGAAGGTGGTCGATCTGTTCTAGACGCACTGGCAAAGGCAGGCCCTCGTAGTAGCCGGTTCCGAGAGCAAAGCTTCGGATCTCAAATAGGGGCATGGCGATCTCATAATCCGACTGGGCGCTACGCATCCAGGACAGGCGATCTTCGGACGCGCCGATTGCTTGATCTGCTGTACGGCCCAAATGAGGGGCGTATTCCCATTCGAGGATCGCGCGGGTCTTGAGCATATCGGGCAGGGTGGCGGGCACGTAACGGATTTTGTAGCCCGCAGCCTCTTGATGCCATTGGAAAATACGCTCATCGACAAGGGCACGGGGGGCTTCGGTCATGGTCAGAGAGCTCGCCAGCAGTTCCGCGGCGCTTTCGGGGCGATCTGACAGGCTTAGCAGCCAATCCGCTGAGACGCCCAGAGCAGAGGCGCAACTGCCGACCACATGGGCGTTGGGCAGGCGGGCGCCCTCATCGGTCAGTAGCTGTGATACGGTCGAGCGGTCGACACCGATATGTCGAGCGAGGGCGCTTTGGCTGACACTGGAGTCCTCCATCGCGCGGGAAAGTCGCTGGCGAAACTGCACTGCGCGAACTCTTTTGTCGATTTTATCTATCATAAGTAGATAAATATCACCTTTGATGATTTTTGTTAATCATATTCAGAATTCCCAACACGCCGCCCGTTGAGTAACGCTTTTGTGATAACAACAAAAAACGGGGTCCGGAATGGAAACGCGACGAAGATCTGTCGTGAAAGCACTCATTTGGAATGTGATGGGGTTGGTGATGATGACTCTGGTGGGCCTGATCGCCACCGGGTCAGTTGCCGTGGGCGGCGTGGTGGCGCTGGTCAATACCGCCATCGGTCTGACGCTTTACATTGTCTATGAGCGGGTCTGGGCGGGAATCTCATGGGGGCGTTATGGGGAAAGCTGAAACGCCCGAATGGGGCACATTGGCCCTGATCGCCGCATGTTACGCCGCCTGGTTGATTGCCACTTTCTACGTGGCAAGTTTGAGCCTGTGGCTCGCGATCCCGATGATGGGTGCGATTGCCGCCCTTCATTCCTCGCTGACGCATGAGGCGTTGCACGGACATCCGTTTCGCACCAAATGGCTAAACGAGGCACTGATGGTCCTGCCATTGACACTGTTCATTCCGTTCAACCGGTTTCGCGACTTGCACCTTGCGCATCATCAGGATTCGAACCTGACAGATCCCTATGATGACCCCGAAAGCAACTACCATGACCCAAAGGTCTGGGCGCAGCTGTCTGGATGGCAAAAGAGGCTGCTTGCCGCCAACAACACCCTGCTCGGGCGCATGGTGTTGGGGCCTGCGATCGGGCAGTTTATGTTTCTGCGGGACGAATGGAGCAGCCTGATCCGTGGAGACCGTTCGGTCGCCCTTGCATGGGCGCTGCATATCCCTGGAATTGCGGTGGTTCTGTGGGTCGTCGCGCACTCCTCCATGCCGATTTGGGCCTATGTCATGTCGGCCTATATTGGGTTGGGTCTTGTGAAGATCCGCACCTTCCTTGAACACCGAGCGCATGAGAAATCGCGCGCCCGCACGGTGATCGTCGAAGATCGCGGTTTGCTGGCTTTCCTGTTTCTGAACAACAACCTGCACGTGGTTCATCACATGAACCCATCGGCCGCTTGGTACGAACTACCCGCGCTCTATCAATCGGGCAAAGAGCGGTATCAGGACTGCAACGAGGCCTATGTCTACGCATCCTATGCCGAGATCTTTAGGGCGTATTTCTGGCGGGCGAAGGACCCGGTGCCGCATCCGCTCTGGCCAAAACCTTGATTTAACGACAGAACGGAGTTCATGAGTCTATGGATTCCAATCACCATCGCCGCTGCCGGTTTTCAGACGGTCCGGTTCATGCTGCAAAAATCGCTGAGCAGCGTGAAACTGTCTGCGGCCGGGGCGACCTTTGCGCGCTTTGCCTATTCCTTGCCTCTGGCCCTGTTGGGGCTGGTCGTGGCGATTCAGGTCACTGGCTTGAGCCTGCCAGATTTATCCGCGCGGTTCTGGGTGTTCGCGATCATCGGCGGCACATCGCAGATCCTTGCGACGATCTGTGTCGTCGCCCTGTTCAAGCAGCGCAATTTTGCCGTCGGTATCACGTTCAAGAAAACCGAAGTCATCCAAACCGCGATCGTTGGATTTGTGGTGCTGGGCGATCAGATCTCGACTGGGGCGTTGGGGGCGATTGTCGTGGGGCTGCTGGCGGTGCTGCTTTTGTCCAAAACACCCGGAGGGAACAGGGCTTGGTGGCAGCATCTGACCAATCGCGCCTCGCGACTTGGGTTGGGCTCGGGGGTGTTATTCGCCTTCTCCTCGGTCAGCTATCGCGGAGCCTCGCTTGAGCTAGGCGATATCGACGCGTGGTTTCGCGCGTTGGTCACGCTTGCCGCAGTGGTCACGTTCCAATTCGTCAGCATGGGGATTTGGCTGCTGTGGCGCGACCGGGCCGAGTTGCGCGCGGTCTGGAACACACGCCGAACCGGCGTGTTCGTTGGCCTGACCAGTCTCTGCGGTTCGTTCTGCTGGTTCTTCGCCTTCACCTTGCAGAATGCGGCCTATGTCAAAGCGCTGGGGCAGATCGAGCTATTGCTCAGCCTGCTTGCCTCGACCCTGTTTTTCCGTGAGATAATCACCCGGCGCGAGATCGCCGGGATGCTGTTGCTGGGCGCGTCGATTCTGGCGCTGGTGCTGTCGATCTAAGCGCCTGGGTGATTAGCCCGCGCGACGTTCATCAAAGCTGAGTGCGATGAAGCTGGGCAGATGATCGCCCATGCCGACAACCGCCGGGCCATGATCGCCCTTGCGGCCACGACCGCGACCCTTGGGTTCGCGCGGCTCGCGTTCTTTCTTGCCTTCGCTGCGCTTGCCTTCCGCCGCTTTGGCGGGTTTCTCGGCTTTCGGCTTCTCGGGCTTTGGTTCTTCCTTGACCGGGTTGTCGAGGCGCGGAATTTCCTTCTGGATCAGCTTTTCAATCGCGTCCAGAGCCTTTTCGTCACGACCCGAACAGATCGTCACGGCTTTGCCTTCACGTCCGGCACGGCCCGTGCGGCCGATGCGGTGAACATAGTCCTCGGCATGGCCGGGCACGTCGAAGTTGAACACATGGCTAACCGACGGGATATCCAGACCACGCGCCGCCACGTCTGAGGCAACCAGCAGGCGCAGTGAGCCATCGCGGAACCCGTCCAGCGTCTTCATCCGCTGCGACTGGTCCAGATCACCATGGATCGCGGCGGCGTTATAGCCATACTTCTTCAGCGATTTCGCGCAGATATCTACATCCGTCTTGCGGTTGCAGAAGATGATTGCGTTGGTGCATTTGTCGCCCTCGGCATCGATCAGCGCGCGCAGAACCTTGCGTTTTCCGCTGGCCTCGCGATCCCGGCGGCCGCCTTTGAACATCACTACGCCCTGTTCAATCGTCTCGGACGCGGTGGCCTGACGGGCGACTTCGATACGGGCGGGGGCGGACAGGAAAGTGTCGGTGATGCGTTCAATCTCGGACGCCATGGTGGCCGAGAAGAACAGCGTCTGGCGCGTGAAGGGGGTCAGCGAGAAGATGCGCTCGATATCGGGGATGAAGCCCATATCCAGCATCCGGTCGGCCTCATCCACGACCATGATCTGCACGCCGGTCAGCAGCAGCTTGCCGCGTTCGAAATGGTCCAGCAAACGGCCCGGAGTGGCGATCAGAACGTCTACGCCGCGGTCGATCAGGGCCTCTTGCTCTTTGAAGCTGACACCGCCGATCAGCAGCGCCTTGGTCAGTTTCAGATGCTTGGAATAGGTGTCGAAATTCTCGGCCACCTGCGCGGCCAATTCCCGTGTCGGGCACAGCACCAGCGAACGCGGCATCCGGGCTCGGGCGCGGCCACGGGCCAGCAGGGTGATCATCGGCAGCGTGAAGCTAGCGGTTTTCCCGGTGCCGGTCTGGGCGATGCCCAATACGTCGCGCCCTTCAAGCGCGGGTGGAATCGCGCCTTCCTGGATTGGAGTGGGGGTTTCGTATCCGGCTTCCTCAATGGCTTTGAGGACCTTCGGGTTCAGGTTCAGTTCGGTAAACTTTGTCATGTATGTCCGATTATTGCGGACACTTGACCTGGCCCGCGCGTCTGCGTCATGCCGGGTCAATCTGACCATGCGCACCATGCGCGTTTCGGCTTGAGGCGGGACATAACAAAAACGTGGGGCGGGGTCAAATGAACTGAAATCCCGACGGCGTCAACCGGCTGGAAATGGCATTTTTTGCAACAATTCAGCAGCTTCCGGGAAAGTGTTTCGCCACTTTTTCATCCAGATGCAACGGGCGGTGCCGGATCTGACCATGTGCCTCAAGCCGAGCACGGACGTTCGGGTCAGCGGCACTGAGTTCATCGTAAAATGCACGCAGCCCATCAACACCACTGGTAGACTCGATTTGGCTGAACAGCTCGTTCTTGTTCACGCCGCCTTGATCGCGGGGCAGGTTCGGGGACATGCCGGGTTTGTACGAGCCACGCTCCATCCGGAAACGGTAGTGCTTGAACCAATGCTCCCAACTCGGGGCGTGATGGTGGCACAGCTCCAGCCCTGGCAGCTCGAACTTGCAGGGCAGGAGGGTCTTGTCCTGAAACAGGTTGTGGATGCGAAAACTCAGCTTTTTCAGACCCGTGCGCACGATCAATTTGCCCTGCACATGGCTGAGGAACCCCCCAAGAACATGGGCGCCATAGGTGGGGTAAAGCGCCTGCACCAAAGCCTCGCGATCCGGGCTTTTGGGGATATGCGCTTTGTACAGGTCCTCGGCCCCCGCAATGGCCTCGATCGGGCGGACCCGAACGGCGGGGGTATCTGCGGGCACGGTATCCAGCAGCTCCGGGATGGGGGCGTCCGCCCACAGGAACTCATCCACATCAATATGCGCCAGCCAATCCAGATCGGTTTTGCGATAGGTATAGCTGGCATGGGTGGATTGGCGCACCTGATGCTTGCCCGGGCGCGTCCGGTTTCGGCCTACCCAGAAAGCGTCGTCGCAGAGTGTCACCTGCACCTTCGGGTGCTGCTCCAAATGGTGTTGCGCCTCAGGTTTGGGTTCATCGAGGTAGAGGTACAGCCGGTCGGCCCCCAGATCGAGGTGATGGCCCGCAAAACGCAGAATATCCTGCGCGGGCCCTCGCACCATGGAGACAACACCCCATGTGGTCATCGTCGCTGCATCCGGGCGAGACGGCGTTCGCGCATCTTTTTCAGGCGGCGAAAGACGGTTCCGGGGTCTTTGTTCAGCTCGACCATCAGGTGATCCGCCAGCGGGGCGATGGTCGGATCAGTCAGCGCCTTGGTCCAGATCGGCGCGATTAGCGACACGGCCAGCCCGCCTCGCTCCAGTGAGAAAGACTGCATCTGCAACGGCAGCGGAGCGGTGCTTTTGCCGCGAAACCAATGGGTTTCCTCGGGTCCGCGTTTGGAGAACAACCGCTCGAACTCATAGAGCTTCATCAGCCCGAATAGCATCCTAAGCGCCTGACCAACCTCGCGCTGCGTTGGGGTGTCGCCGTGATCAGCAAAGGTCTGAACGGACGAGACGAGCCAGCGCAGATCGAGCGCTCCAAGCAGATGCGGCGATTGCTCGGCCCAGAGCCGCCGAAACAAAGCGGGCGTGTGACGCGGGTATGAGCGTTTGCGCAGATTGGCGATTAGCTGGGCGTTCAGGAAAGCCAATTCCGAATTGCCCACGAACTCGGTGGCGATCTTGGCACGCTTCTGTTCCCACGCCGTGGCATCTTCTCTTTCGGGGGCGAGGGTCGCGCGTTCCGGCACGATCTGCTGCGCCAGTGCGTCCAGATCAACGTCCAGATCGGGCAGGGGGCGGGTGCCGAACACAAAAGGCGCGCGCCTGTTTTCCAGGATCTCCAGCATGTCAGGCAGGCCGCCGGGAAAGGTCAGGTCGTCATCGCTCATGCGGGCAGAATTGCACAGCCGGGATTGGCTGTGCAATCAGGCAGTTGGATCACACCATCATCTCTTTGGTGGCCGTCAAGTTCAGTGCCGGATAGTCACGCACGACCCGGTCGATATCCCATTGCAGGCGGGTCAGATAAACGATGTCGCCATCGTGGTCGTGAGCGATGTGCTGTTTGTTGGCGTTGACGAATTTCTCGACCTCGGCCTTTTCACCGCTGACCCAACGGGCCGAGGTGAACTGAGACGCCTCGAACCGAACCGGCAGGCCGTATTCCATCTCGATCCGGCTGGCCAGTACTTCGAATTGCAACGCGCCGACGACGCCCACGATAAAGCCCGAGCCGATCGAGGGTTTGAACACTTTGGCCGCGCCTTCTTCGGCAAACTGCATGAGCGCCTTTTCCAAATGCTTGGCCTTCATCGGATCGCCCGGACGGACGGTTTGCAGCAATTCCGGTGCAAAAGACGGGATGCCGGTCACGCGGATCGCCTCGCCCTCGGTAAGCGTATCGCCAATGCGCAGCTGGCCGTGGTTCGGGATGCCGATGATGTCCCCGGCCCAGGCTTCCTCAGCAAGTTCCCGGTCAGAGGCCAGAAACAGCACAGGGTTCGAGATCGCCATCGGCTTTTTCGACCGCACATGGGTCAGCTTCATGCCACGTTTGAAATGCCCCGAGGCCATACGCACAAAGGCCACGCGGTCGCGGTGCTTGGGATCCATATTAGCCTGAACCTTGAAGACAAACCCGGCGACCTTCTTTTCGTCCGGAGAGATCTGACGGGGTTCGGCCGATTGGATCTGCGGCTGCGGGCCATAGGCGCCGATGCCCTCCATCAGCTCTTTCACGCCGAACGAGTTGATCGCCGAGCCGAACCAGATCGGGGTCATGTGCCCCTCTAACACGGCCTGAGGGTCGAGCGCGGGCAGCAATTCACGCGCCATCTCGACCTCTTCCAGCAGCTTCTCCAGCAGTTGTTTGGGCACGTGTTCGGCCAGTTTCGGGTCGTCCAAACCGTCGATCTGGATGCTTTCAGCCACTTTGTTGCGGTCGGCGCGGTCCATCAGCTCCAGCCGGTCGCGCAGCATGTCGTAGCAGCCGATGAAATCGCGACCCACGCCGATGGGCCATGCGGCAGGCGTGACGTCGATCGCCAGCATTTCCTGAATTTCGTCGATGATCTCGAACGTATCGCGGCTTTCGCGGTCCATCTTGTTACAGAAGGTCAGGATCGGCAGATCGCGCAGGCGGCAGACTTCGAACAGCTTCTGCGTCTGGCTTTCGACACCTTTCGCACCGTCGATCACCATCACAGCGGCATCGACAGCGGTCAGTGTGCGATAGGTATCCTCCGAGAAGTCGCTGTGGCCGGGAGTGTCGACAAGGTTGAACCGGAAGTCCCCATAGTCGAACGACATCGCCGAGGCGGATACCGAGATGCCCCGGTCCTTTTCCATCTGCATGAAGTCAGACCGCGTGCGCCGCGCCTCACCCTTGGCGCGCACCTGACCAGCCATCTGGATCGCACCCCCGTACAGGAGGAACTTTTCGGTCAGCGTCGTTTTCCCCGCATCCGGGTGCGAGATGATGGCGAATGTCCGACGACGAGCGATCTCGGGCGGCAATACGGGTTGGTTCGAGGCGGTATCAAGCATGAGCGCGCGTATAGGCGGGGAAACCCGCCGAAGCAAGACAAACGGACTGGTTCGAATCGGCAAGCTGTGGCAAATAGAACATATAGTGAACAAATTATGGGAGTGAACCAATGGAATTGAAAGAGATTGCGAACGAGCTTGTGGCCGGTTGCCGCGAAAACCGGACCGCCGAAAATCTGGGTAAACTCTATGCCGCGGATGCTGTCTCGGCCGAGGCGGTAGATGACGTTGGCATGGGGCGTGAGGTCCAGGGTCTGGATGCCATTCGCGGCAAACATGAATGGTGGGACAGCGCGACAGAGGTCAGCCATGTCTCGGTCAGCGATCCGATGTTGCATGGCGACGACCGCTTTGCCGTAATTTTCGAGATCAAGGGCAAGTTCATAGAAAGCGGTGAGAATTTCGATATGAGCGAAGTGGGTGTCTACCACGTGGCCGATGGCAAAATTGTGAGGGAAGAGTTCTTCTACTAAGGCCTGTTGAATTCTGGTCTTCTCTGTCTGGCTGGTGCTAGACATGCGGGCAACAACAGACAGAGGGGATCAGAATGGATCTTGGAATTCGCGGCAAGCGTGCGTTGGTTTGTGCCAGCAGCAAAGGGCTTGGGCTGGGCTGTGCCGAGGCGTTGGCTGAAGCAGGCGTGGATCTGGTGATGAATGCGCGTGGTGCTGAGGCGCTTGAATCGGAGGCGGCGCGGTTGCGTGCGGACCATGGCGTCGCGGTTGAGACGGTGCCCTGCGATGTGACCTCAACCGAAGGTCAGGCGCAAGTGATCGAGGCCGCGCAAAGTGTTGATATTCTGGTCACAAATGCGGGCGGGCCGCCTCCGGGTTTGTGGTCGGACTGGGATCGTGAGGATTTCATCAAGGCACTGGATTCCAACATGCTGACGCCGATCGCTTTCATGAAAGCGCTGCTGCCAGGGATGATGGAAAAAGGCTGGGGGCGGGTGGTGAATATCACCTCGCAATCCGTGCGCGCGCCGATCCCGGCTCTGGGGTTGTCGAATGCGGCGCGCACCGGGCTGACCGGCTATGTGGCCGGAACGGCGCGTCAAGTCGCCCCGCAAGGTGTGACGATCAACAACCTGCTTCCGGGGATTCATGACACCGACCGCGCCTTGTCGCTGGATACCGGTGTGTCCAATCAACAGGGCATTTCGCTGGATGAGGCCCGCTCGGCCCGGTCCGCGACGATCCCGGCGCGTCGCTACGGCACGCGTCAAGAGTTCGGCGCGGCCTGCGCTTTCCTGTGTTCTCAACATGCGGGCTTTATCGTTGGGCAGAACATACTGCTGGATGGCGGCGCAACCAATTTGACGATGTAGGAATGGCACAGAATTTCTCTCTGAAGGACCAATTGTTCAACATGGAAAAGACCCGCTACCTAGCGGGTTTATTCCAGACGGCGGACCCGGACTTCGACGCCGATGCGTTCGAAGCGCAGGTTATGTCGCGCCTGTTGGATCTGGAGCTGAAAGAGAGAATGACCTGGATCGCCGATTGCCTGCAGCAGTCCTATCCGGGCAATTTGCCAGCGGTCGCGCCGTTGATCCTGCGCGCCTTGCCGCCGCCATTGGATCCCAGCAAGACAGATGACGATTTTGGCGATTTCATCTTTGCGCCACTTGGGGATTGGGTTGTCGCAGTTGGGGCCGAGCATCCAGAGCTGGCGTTGGATGTTCTGGAGGAGCTGACTCAACGCTTTTCGATGGAATGGGCGATCCGTCCATTCCTGAACAGCCATCCCGATCTGGTCTTGGCTCGGATGCAGCGTTGGAGCCAACACGACAGCTATCATGTGCGCCGTCTGGTCAGCGAGGGCACGCGGCCCCGCTTGCCATGGGGGCAGGCGGTGGGGCTCGCGCTGACCGACCCCTTGCCTTTGCTGGATGGTCTGCATCGGGACACAACGCGCTATGTAACCCGCTCGGTTGCGAACCATCTGAACGATATCACGAAAAAGGACCCCGATCTGGTTCTGGAATGCCTGCAGCGCTGGCGCGAGGCGGGTGAGCAAGAAGAGAAAGAGCTGGAGTGGATGGTCTCTCATACCCTGCGTGGGCTTGTTAAGGCCGGGCATCCGGGGGCGATGAAGATGCTGGGTTATGACCCGGACGCGGATGTCACTGCAATCATTTCTGTTGAGGGCGAGGCCCGGATCAATGGCGCGTTGGCGTTCTCGGTCGATTTGAAAGGGTCTGCTGATCAACCGGTCCTTGTAGATTATATCATTCACTTTCAACGCCCTAACGGGAAAACCTCAGCTAAGGTTCACAAGCTGAAACAGGCCGCGCTGAGGAACGGCGCATTGCGTTTGGACAAACGCTACAAGCTCAAAGGCAATGCGACCACGTTCAAACTGGTGCCGGGCGCGCATCGGCTTGAGGTTCAGGTGAACGGAAAAATCCGCGCCGGTGTCGATTTCGAGCTGCTTGCGGAATAGCTGATCCCTTGCGCCGGACGGGCGGGGTTGCTATCCCCGCTCAAGCCCGATGGAATTGATCGGGAAAGGCAACAGGACCCATCTGTGACAGGCAACACACCTCTTCCTCGTTTGGAAATTCGCAATATGATCCGCCGGTTCGAAGGTCGGGTTGTGGTGGATGACGTCTCGCTGACGGTCGAGGCGGGGCGGGTGACCTGCCTGCTTGGGCCGTCCGGCTGCGGCAAATCCACGACATTGCGGATGATCGCCGGGGTCGAGATGCAGGATTCAGGTGAAATCTATGTCGACGGCAAACTGATCTGTGACACGGTGTTCCGTGTCCCACCAGAACGCCGCGAGATTGGCTTGATGTTTCAGGACTTTGCCCTGTTCCCGCATCTCAGCGTGGCCGACAACGTGAGTTTCGGCCTGAAGGGTAGCAAGGATCAGAAACGTGCGCGGGTCGAGGAACTGCTGACCAAAGTCGATCTGATGCGGTTCATCGACGGGTTCCCGCATCAACTCTCAGGCGGTGAACAGCAGCGGGTGGCTTTGGCGCGCGCTCTGGCCCCGCGCCCCCGGATCATGCTGATGGACGAGCCGTTCTCGGGTCTCGATAACCGTCTGCGCGACGGTATCCGGGATGAAACGCTCGCGATCCTGAAAGAGGAAGACGCCGCCGTTCTGCTGGTCACCCATGAGCCGGAAGAGGCTATGCGCATGGCTGATGAGATCGCCCTCATGCGGGGCGGCAAGATCGTGCAACAAGGCGCGCCGTACAATGTCTACACGCGGCCAGCGGACAAAGCGGCCGTCGCGTTCTTCAGTGATGTCAACGTGTTGCAGGCGCAAGTGAATGGCGCCTTGGCCGAGACCCCGTTCGGACAATTCCTGGCGCCGGGCTTTCCGGACGGTACCGATGTCGAGATCGTTTTCCGCCCCCAACACCTCCGGCTGGATTTCGACCGAAACGGCAAAGGGCCTTTGCCCACGGCGACAGACGGCGTCGCCGCGCGCGGCGTGGTTGAGCGGGCCCGGTTCCTGGGCAATGAAAGCCTGGTCGAGTTTCGGATGGACTATGACGGCTCGATCCTCAAGGCGACCGTTCCGAACGTGTTTGTCCCCGCGCCTGGGCGGGCGATGTGGCTGACCATCCGACGCGACCGCTGTTTCGTTTTCCCTAGATAGAGCGCAATTTCCCCACAAGTGGTGCGCGAAAGCCGCAGATTGCGGGCCTGCATTGCTTGCCGCAAGGCGGGGTCAGGTCTATCAAGGGCGAAACGCGGGGGTGGGACGGTCATGCGTATTCTGATTACCAATGATGACGGCATCAATGCGCCGGGGCTGATCACGCTTCAGGCGATCGCAAAGGATCTGTCCGGACCTGACGGTGAGGTCTGGGTCGTGGCCCCAGCATTCGAGCAATCCGGTGTCGGCCACTGCATAAGCTACACCCATCCCATGATGGTCGCCAAACTGGATGAGCGGCGTTTTGCGGCCGAGGGCTCTCCGGCGGATTGTGTTTTGGCGGGCCTGCATGACGTGATGAAGGATTGCCCGCCCGATTTGGTGTTATCTGGCGTGAACCGGGGCAACAACTCGGCTGAAAATACGCTTTATTCCGGGACTATTGGCGGCGCGATGGAGGCCGCTTTGCAGGGCGTGCCGGCCATTGCCTTGTCACAATATTTCGGCCCGCGCAATCTGGGGCTCGAGGATCCGTTCGAGGCCGCCAGTCGCTTTGGCGCCGATCTGGTGCGCCGGATTCTGGACGCGACCCCTGCAGATCAAGGCGACTACCGGCTGTTCTACAATGTGAATTTCCCGCCCGTTCCCGCCGACGAAGTTCTGGGCACCCGCGTTGCCCCGCAAGGGTTCCGCCGCGATACGCATTTCTCGGTCGAGCCGCACAGTTCGCCCTCGGGGCGGCGGTTTCTGTGGATCAAGGGCGGATACCAGCACAACCCGACCGCGCCCGGCACGGACGCGGCGGTCAATCTGGAAGGCTATATCTCGGTCACGCCGATGCGCGCGGATCTGACCGCGCATGACACGCTAGAGGCATTGAAGTCGATCGAATGAGTGGACTGGACCCAGAAACCGTCATGCAGTTCCTGTTCGCCCTGCGAAAGCGAGGCGTGACCGATGCGCGTGTCCTGGCCGCGATGGAAGCGGTCGACCGGGGGCGCTTCGTCACCGGCCTGTTCGCCGACCGCGCTTACGAGGATATGCCGCTGCCCATCGCCTGCGGTCAGACGATCAGCCAGCCCTCGGTGGTGGGGTTGATGACACAGGCACTGGATGTGCGTCCGCGTGACACTGTTCTCGAGATCGGGACCGGGTCGGGGTATCAGGCGGCGATCCTCGCGAAACTGGCGCGTCGCGTTTACACGGTTGAACGGCACAGGCGGCTTGTTAGCGAGACCGGCAAGCTGTTTGCCGAACTGGGGCTGACCAATGTCACGTCGATGCTGTCGGATGGCTCGTTCGGTTTGCCGGAACAGGCACCCTTTGATCGGATCATCGTGACCGCGGCGGCTGAGGACCCGCCAGGCCCGCTCTTGGCGCAGCTGAAAATCGGGGGTATCATGGTGCTACCCGTCGGGCAGTCGGATGCGGTGCAGCAGTTGATCAAGGTGACGCGCACCGAGACCGGTCTGGACTATGATGAATTGACGTCGGTTCGGTTCGTGCCGTTGCTTGAAGGGCTTGGCAAGGACGAGACGTAACAGGTTTTTTGGAATGGATCGCCGGAACCCCGGATAACAGGGGCAGGTGTTGAGGACAAAAGTCATGAGAGCAGTTACCAAATCAACGATGCGCCGTTGTGCGACAGGAGTTGCGGCTCTGGCCATTCTGGCCGGGTGCGAGGGGCCGTTGGATTACGACCTGCGCGGACAACTCGGCGGGTTTTCCACCACGGATGCGGCGCAATCCGCCACCACCAGCCGCCCTACGCCCGACGCGCGCGGGGTGATCACCTATCCGAACTATCAGGTCGCCGTGGCACGCCGGGGCGATACCGTCCGCGATGTGGCGGCCCGGGTCGGCCTGCCAGAAGGTGAGCTGTCGCGGTTCAACGGTTTGCAGACAACCGACACGCTGCGCGAGGGCGAGGTTCTGGCCCTACCGCGATCTGTTGGCGCGTCAAGCGGCGTGGATATTGCCTCAATCGCTGGAAACGCCATTGATCAGGCCCCGGATACGGGCGGGGTGCAGACGACGGTGCTGAAGCCGGTCGAACCGGCGCCAACGCCTGCGCCGGTCGCTTCTGGTCCAGAGCCGGTGCGCCACAAGGTGAAGCGGGGCGAGACGGCCTTTACCATCTCGCGTCTCTATCAGGTGCCGGTTGAAGCTCTGGGAGAGTGGAACGGGTTGGGCCCGGATTTCGCCATTCGTGAGGGGCAGTATTTGCTGATTCCGGTGAAGAACCAGGCCGCCCCGCGTCAGGCGGCGGCAGCGGCTCCGGTCGCTGCGACTGAGGTGACGCAGCCGGGGCAGGGTTCTCCGACGCCGACACCGCCGAGTGCGACCCAGCCGCTACCGGATGAGCAGGTCGCGCCGCTGGCCGAGGCTCCCGAGGCGCCGGATGTCACAGCTGAAGCGCCGACCAGAAGTTCCGGCAATTCCGCGCTGTCCTTGCCGGTCGCGGGCAATATTATCCGGACATATGACAAGGGTAAAAACGAAGGCATCGATATCGCGGCCGCTCCGGGCACGTCGGTCACTGCAGCCGAGGCAGGCACAGTGGCGGCGATTACCGCAGATGCCGATCAGGTACCGATCATCGTTGTGAAGCATAACAATGACTTGCTGACGGTTTACGCCAATGTTGAGGATATCACCGTCAAGAAAGGTGACCGCGTGCGGCGAGGGCAGAAACTGGCGGAACTGCGCGGCGGAGACAATGCATATGTGCATTTCGAAGTCCGCAAAGGCTTCGAGTCGGTTGATCCTGAGCCCTATCTGAGGTGACTTGAATGGCCCGTTCCGGGCCATGCCTCCGGCGGGGATATTTTTAGCCAGATGAAGGGCGGATCACCCGTGTGGATCGAAGTCACTTAGGCGTTTCCCCGGCTCGTCTGTGAATAGCTCGGGCAGGGGTGTGACGGTTTCGATCAGGTCGATGCGAAAAACGCGAAAGCCGTTGCGCAGCTCGCACCATGCGGTGAGGGTCCAGACGCGGCCCCAATACTCCATATGGAGGGGGCGGATGGCGCGTTCGGTCAAGGTGCCGTCGATGCGGCGGTATGACAAGTGCAGCTTCTGGCGGGATTTGATGGCGGCGCGGAGCGGGGCCATATGTGCCAATCCGCGCGCGGCATCGGCGAAGGGGTAGACTGCGAATTTCCAAGTATCGGCCTCGGCCACAACCTGCGTGGGCAGTACAGCGTCAATCTTTTCTGCAAGTGACTCGGCCGCGGCTTTCAGGTCCGGGTCAGCTGCTTCGGCGACGATGGCCATCCCGAGGTTCAGTGCCTCAAGCTCGGCCGTGGTCAGGTTGAGCGGGGGCAGGGTGATCTGCTCGCGAACCATGTAACCCACGCCGCGTTCGCCTTCAACGGGAACACCCGAGGCGACCAGCGTGTCCATGTCGCGATAGATCGTGCGGACCGACACCTCGAGCCGGTCCGCGATGTCCTGCGCGCGGTGTAGTTTACCGTCGCGCAGGATTTGAATGATGTCGAACAGGCGATCAGTGCGGCGCATGATACGCCGTTCTGACCTGCGTCAGGTCATGTTCCATAGCACTGTCTCATGCCGCATCTGCAGGCTTTCGGGGTTGATGGCCGCCATCAGGGCCGGTGCAAACTCCTGTTGCGGGAATTCTGCAGCCGCCGTCTGAGCAGCGTTCATATCTTGCCAAACGACATAGTCCGTCCAGCGACCGTCTTCCCCTTGGCTGAGGTGGCGGTGGGCAAAGCCGGGTGCTGCGCGCACGAAGCTCTCGGTCGACTGGCTGAGTTTGACGAAGGCCTCGGGTGAGGTGCCCTCGGCCAGGGTGAAGGTGACGATTTCGGCGACATGGGTCATGTGTTTCTCCGTTGACCAGGTTGCGATACCGCTGTCCTAGCCCGTTACAACTGACATAAACCTGTCAGTTGAGAAAAGCGAGAGCTATGAATCCGCAAGATCACATCAAATTTGCCGCCCGAATTGGCTCGATCACCTTTTGAGAACGCGGATTGCCGCGTAAACACTGGGTCAGAAAAGGGTTCAGGCGCAGTGCGCCTTTGAGAAGGAGAAAAAACATGCTCAACAATATCGGACTTCCCGGCCTGCTGCTGATCGCTGTTGTGGTGCTGGTGCTGTTTGGCCGCGGAAAAATCAGCTCGCTGATGGGTGAGGTTGGCAAGGGCATCACCTCGTTCAAGAAAGGCGTCAAGGAAGGCGCGGACGAGCTGGAGCAGGATGCAGCCGAAGTGGCCAAGGACGTCACGCCCGAAACCGAGAAAGACAAGGTCTAAACCCGGATGTTTGATCTGGGCTGGACCGAACTTCTGGTCATCGGCATCGTTGCCCTGATTGTGGTTGGGCCGAAAGACCTGCCCGTGCTGTTTCGCAATGTCGGTCGGTTTGTCGGCAAGGCCCGCGGGATGGCGCGCGAATTCACCAGCGCCATGAACGAGGCTGCTGATCAGGCAGGTGTGAACGAGATCAAGAAGGGCCTGAACGCGGCCACGAACCCCGTGAACAGCGCGATGGACGGTGTGAAAAAGGCCGCCCAGGATCTCAGCAGCAGTATCGACCCTACCAAGTTCGATCCTGAAAGCGAAACGGGCAAGCTGGCGGCTGAGCGGGCTGAACAGGCCAAAAAGATTCAAGCCACAACCGCCCGCGCTGCTGCCGAGCGAAAGGCCAAAGAAGCCGCTGACGCGCTGGCCAAGGCCGAAGAGGCCGAAGCCGCGCTGAACACTGAGAACAAGACATGAGCAAGACCGACGAAATCGAAGACAGCTCGGCCCCGCTGATCGAGCATCTGGCTGAGTTGCGCACACGACTCATTCACTGCGTCGTAGCGTTTTTGATCGGTATGATCATCTGTTTCACGGTTGCGACGCCTCTTTTCAACTTCCTGACGCATCCTTTGTGTGAGGTGTTGAATGAGCGTGGGCAGGATTGCGGGCTGATCTTCATCTCGCCGCAGGAAGGTTTCTTTGTTGCGATCAAGGTGTCACTTCTGGGGGGCTTCATTCTGGCGTTCCCCTATATCGGGATGCAGATGTGGCGCTTTGTTGCTCCGGGGCTTTATAGGTCCGAGAAGAACGCTTTTTTGCCGTTCATGTTGGCCTCGCCCTTCATGTTCCTGTTGGGGGCAAGCTTCGCGTTCTACGTCGTAACGCCTTTGGCCTATGACTTTTTTCTCGGGTTCCAGCAATTTGGTGCGGAAGGCGAGGCCGTCGTGGATGGCGCCACCTCTGCACCGCTCAGCGTGGTGTTCCAAGGCTCCGCTCAGGAATACCTGAACCTGACGATCAAGTTCATCGTGGCCTTCGGGCTGTGTTTCCAACTGCCCGTGTTGCTGACGCTGATGGGCAAGGCGGGGCTGGTCACGGCTGAGGGGCTGGGTAGTGTACGCAAATACGCGGTGGTTGCCATTCTGGTGCTTGCTGCGCTTGTGACGCCTCCCGACGTGATCACACAGATCATTCTGTTCGTAGTAGTCTACGGCCTTTATGAGGTGTCGATCTTCCTTGTGGCGCGTGTCGAAAAGAAACGCGAAGAACAACTCCGCGCGGATGGCTACTATGATGATGAGGCCGAAGCGGATGAGGACCTGATGCAGGAAGAAGACGGGAAGTAATCTCCTGCTGTTTTCAATACAGGCGCGCCCATGACAGGCGCGCCTTTTTCGTTGGAACCCCTTGTTGCCAAAAGCCGAACGTGGTTTGACACCGGTGGAATAAGACCCCGGAGGCCGCCATGGATACCCAAGCCCTGAATCGTATCGCCGACGCGCTAGAGCGCATGGCTCCGGCCCCTCTGGCGGCTCCGGACTTCAATGCAGCGCCGGCTTTCGTCTGGCAGGTTGAGCCAGACCGGCTTGAGCCTGTCCCTCAGGTCAACCGCGTGGATCTGGAACTGTTGGTGGGTATCAACCGTTCGCGCGATACGCTGTTGGACAACACAAGGCGCTTTGCGGCGGGGTACAAGGCCAACAACGCACTGCTCTGGGGCGCGCGGGGGATGGGGAAATCCAGCCTCGTGAAGGCCGTCCACGGCACACTGCAAACCGAGTACGCGAACCTGAAACTGGTGGAACTTCAACGCGAAGACATGAACTCGGTCGCGCGCCTGTTGAACCACCTGCGCGCAGCGCCGCACCGGTTCATCCTGTTCTGTGACGACCTGTCGTTCAGCCATGATGACCAGCACTATAAGTCGCTCAAGGCCGTCTTGGATGGCGGTATAGAAGGTCGACCCGAAAACGTTGTTTTCTATGCCACCTCCAACCGCCGCCACCTGATGCCACGGGACATGATCGAGAACGAACGCTCCAGCGCCATCAACCCGTCGGAAGCGGTCGAAGAAAAGGTCTCACTGTCCGACCGGTTCGGGCTTTGGCTCGGCTTCCACCCCTGTGATCAGGATGAATATCTGGCCATGATCGACCGTTACTGCGCCGCCTATAATGTGTCAGTTGACCCGGACACCCTGCGCGCGGAAGCCATCGAATGGCAGGCGACGCGCGGGTCACGCTCGGGCCGTGTTGCGTGGCAATTCTTCGTCGATCTCGCCGGGCGCAACGGCATCCATATCGCGTGATCCCAGCTTCATCTGGCTAAAAATATCCCCGCCGGAGGCATGGCCCGACGGGCCATTCCCTACAACCGCGCCAGAATCCGAGCCGCCTCATCCGCTGTGCTGGTTAGCACATCGCGATCCTCACCGGGGTGAAACCGCGCGCGCACGGCTGTCGGCATCGGGGCAGGCTCCACAATCGAAACCTTGGGTCCAGTTCGTTCCGTCTCAACCTGCCAACTGCGCGCCAGAGCCATCTGGGCGGCCTTGGTGGCGCCGTAGATGCCGTAGAACTTCTCGCCCGCTTTGGGGTCATCAAAGAACACGGCATGCCCGGCCTCACCCAACAGAGGTGTCACATAAGGGATCAGAACCGAGGTGGCGTTGGCGTTGGTGTTCATCGCCTTTGTCCACTCTTTGGGATCAACAAAATGCGCCGGTGTGAGGGCCGAGGTGTGGACGGCCGTGTGCAGCCACAAATCCACTTTGCCCCAGCGATCATGAATGCCCCGGCACAGGGTGGCCATCGCGTTGGGATCGGTGATGTCCATCGGCGCAAGGGTGGCCGAGCCACCCTTGGCTTTTATCCGGTCGTCCAGCTCTTCCAACCCGCCGGTGGTGCGGGCGACGGCGACGATGTGGTACTCGGGGGCCAGTGCCTCGGCCAGGGCTGCGCCCAACCCGCGAGAGGCCCCAGTGACGAGGGCAATTTTGGTGGCAATTTTGGTCTGATCGGTCATGGCAGCGGTTTGAACGCCCGCGCGCGGGTCGTCAAGAGGGCGCTAGCCCCCCGGAATTCCAATCCGGCGGGTCTGGCCGCTTTGTCGCAGCATGATCCCGTGTTCATCAATGGCAACGACCGTCCCCGACGCCACGCGGCTTCCTGGCTTGACCTCCTTTACACGCCCCGATGACAAGCGCATCAACGCGCGCAGGTCGGCTTTCGGGCCAAAAACACCCAGAACCGAGACCGAATTTCTTTTCAACGCGCCCCGCTGCGTGGCCGCGCTTTTGACATTGGCATTTGGCATTTTCTGCGGCTCGAACCCGGTTCGAACCCCTTGTGTGAGTGGTGGTGAAGCGCTGCCTACCAAACCGCAAAGTAAATCAAAAGATCACCCCGCTCGCATTGGGTCACGGCGGGGTGAGGGGGCCGGAAGCCTTTGCAATCAGGTCATTCCTATCGGCAAAATCCAGCCAAAGCCGTGGCGATGCCCAAGGCCTGTGTTGTTTTCTGATTCGCGTTGTCTCTTTAGCCCGACGCCAGTTTCGCCGCGTTCCACGACCCACCGACAACCTGCATGTCTTCGCGCTTTTTGCTGACGCGGGTGCTGTTTTCGAGACTGTCGAGATAGTCACCGCTGACACTGCCGGTGATGTAGTTTCCGTCAAAGCAGGAACAGTCGAAGGCCTCGATCTCGGGGTTGCCTTCTTTGGCGGCCCAGATCAGATCGTCGAGGTTCTGATAGAACAGAGCATCCGCGCCCAGTTCTTCGCGAATCTCTTCGATCTCTTTGCCATTGGCGATCAGCTCATGCTTGGTGGGCATGTCGATGCCATAGACATTGGGGTATTTCACCGGGGGCGAGGCGCTGGCGATATAGACCTTCTTGGCTCCGGCCTCACGACACATCTGAACGATCTTCTTGATCGTATTGCCGCGCACGATCGAGTCGTCGATCAGCAGGACATTGTGATCCTTGAACTCCAGCGGAATGGCGTTCAGCTTGCGGCGCACGGATTTCTGACGCTCTTCCTGACCGGGCATGATGAATGTTCGGCCGACATAGCGGTTCTTCACCAGACCTTCGCGATAGGGGATGCCGGTGATCTTGGCAGCCTCAAGCGCCACGGGGCGGGCGCTATCAGGAACCGGGATGATCCGGTCGATCTGAAGACCCGAGTCCTGGATCTGTTTCGCCAGCGTTTGCCCCATACGCATCTGGGTTTTGTAGACCGAGACGCCGTCCAGCAGGGAATCCGGACGGGCGAGGTAGACATATTCGAAGATACAGGGCGTCAGCTTGCCTTCAACGGCCTGAAACTCGTGCATATTGCCGTCCAAATCGATCAGGATAGCCTCGCCCGGGTTCAGGTCACGAATCTTGGTAAAGCCGTTGATACCAAAGGCCACATCCTCGGAGGCGAAGGCGTAGTCATTGCCATCGCCCTCGGTCTCGCGGATTGCGACCGAAAGCGGACGAATGCCGTGCGGGTCGCGGAAGGCCAGCATGCCCACACCTGCAACAAGGCAGATGACCGAGTAGGCACCCTGTACACGCTCCATCGTCATCTTCACGCCGGCAAAGATGTTGCGAATGGGTTCGGCATTGCCATTCACCTTGATCGCGTCGGCCACCTTGTCGGCCAGAACGTTCAGCAGGATCTCGGAATCTGACGTGGTGCGCAGGTGACGGCTGTACTTTCCGGTGACTTTTTCGCGCTGCTCAGCCGTGTTAGTGATGTTGCCGTTATGGACCAGATAAATCCCGTAAGGCGCGTTGACGAAAAAGGGCTGCGCCTCGGACGCACTGAGCGACCCTGCCGTGGGATAGCGCACATGCCCCATGCCGACCTTACCCAGAAGTGTCTCAGCATCCGTCGCGTTGAACACGTCCTTGACCAGACCGTTGGCTTTTTTCTCGCGAAAGAACTCACCGTTATATGTGACGATCCCCGAGGCATCCTGACCCCGGTGCTGCAGCATCAGCAGCCCGTCATAGATTTCCGCAAACACATCATGTGTCCGGCTTGCGATCCCCAAAATCCCACACATGTACGGGCTCCAATTTCTATGACGTTTTGACCAGAGGGTTGAGTGACTGCCGGATAGGGAGGGGTCGTACCGTTCGTATCTTGCAGGCCAAACGGTGCATCCTCACCGCATTGCAGGCAGATGAACATTGAAAGGACAAACCCGACAGCTCCGATTCCGTGGCAGTTTGGCCTCCACATACTGCCTTAGAACGCGGCTGTCATCAAAGGATCACATTTCTACAGACAGCAGTTCCGATTTCTTCAGTTGCGGCGTGGTGACATATGAATTCATTTGTGCTGACATAACTGGGATTTCATCGCGGATCTTATCGGGGAGGGGGCCAGAATGTGGCAGGAACGCTCACCAAACAAGAAAGATGAGCCGCCAAAAAGGCGCTGCCATCGGTGCCGTGGTATGGGGCGTGCGCCGTGCCCGATCTGCAATGGGGCAGGTGAAGTGGTCAAAAGCCGTGATATTCTGGGTAAACCGATTTCCAGCCGCTGTGATGGCTGTCTCGGTTTGAAAACCACTCGCTGTACGGTCTGCGGGGGTGAGGGGTTCGTTCAATGAAAAAAGCCCGGCGCTAGGCCGGGCTTTTCGAATAACATTCTGTATGAATTAGCTGTCGGTGGTTTCCGCAGCAGGGGCCGTGTCGCCTGCGGTGCAGCTGGCCACCAGCTCTTCGTATTGTGCCGTGACCCAACCCAGTGCTGCCTCGGGGTTTTGTTCTTCGATCTGGGTGCTGAACTGTTCGAACACCTTGGCCGAGCGGCTTTCGTCTACAAGCGTGTAGGACTGGCCGGTCATCACGGTGTCGTAGACAAAGAACGCGATAGCGACCAGCAGGATGCCCCGCGCTATGCCGAAGAAGAAGCCAAGCGCCTGATCCAGACCACCCAGTGCCGACCGTTGCACCAGCGATGAAAATAGCGGCGTGAAAATGCTGACGATGATCAGGGCGATTGCAAACACGGCTGCAAAGCCGGTGATGACGGACAATTCGCAGCTGTCGCGCAGGAAGTCTCCGACCACCGGGATTTCCTTGACCAGTGGCACGGCCTGCGGCGCGAAGATGAATGCCAGAACGGCTGCTGCCACCCAGCCCGCGATGGCAAGAACCTCGCGCATGAAACCGCGCGAATAGGCCAGAATGCCTGACAGCACGATGATCAGGGCCACAACCCCGTCAATAATTGTAAAACCTTCCATGGCCCTCGCCTGTTCTTTTTCTGCCCCTCAGGGCCGGACTTTAACCTGCTCCGAAGGTTTCGCCAACAAACCCCACCAAATCAGAGGGTCGGGTGAGTGTCAGACCTGCCACAGTGCCGGTTTTGCCGCCCGCCGGAGCGATTGCCGATGTGAAACCAAGTTTTTGTGCTTCTTTCAACCTGTTTTCGGTCTGAGGGGCTGGTCTAAGTGCCCCGGATAGCGAGATTTCTCCGAAAACGACCGTATCAGCGGGCAGGGCGCTGTCTTCTCGTGCACTTAGTAACGCTGCGGCAACAGCCAGATCGGCGGCGGGTTCGCTGACCTTCAGCCCTCCGGCGACGTTCAGATAGACGTCGAGACCCGCGAAGGGGATGCCGCAGCGGGCTTCGAGCACGGCGAGGATCATCGCCAGCCGCCCGCTGTCCCAGCCGACGACCGTGCGGCGGGCTTGCGAATGCGGTGACGGAGCAACCAAGGCTTGCAGTTCGACCAAAACCGGACGGGTGCCTTCAATTCCGGCAAAAACGGCCGAGCCGGGGCTGGGCGTGCCGCGTTCCGACAGGAACAGGGCCGAGGGGTTGGTGACCTGCGCCAGCCCCTTGCCAGTCATCTCGAACACGCCGATCTCATCTGCGGGGCCAAAACGGTTTTTGACCGCGCGCAGGATGCGGAACTGGTGGCCGCGTTCGCCTTCGAAATAGAGAACGGTGTCGACCATATGTTCGACAACGCGCGGACCAGCGATTTGGCCCTCTTTGGTGACATGGCCGACCATCACGATCGAAACACCGTGTCGTTTCGCAAACGTGGTCAATTCATGTGCCGCAGCCCGGACTTGTGACACCGAGCCGGGCGCGCTGTCCACATTGTCGGCCCACATGGTCTGAATCGAGTCGATGATGGCGAGGCCGGGTTTTTCAGCCTCAAGCGTTGTCAGAATGTTGCGCAGGTTGGTCTCAGCCGCCAGTTGAACCGGCGCGTCCTCGAGCCCCAGACGGCGGGCACGCATACGGACCTGCGCGCTGGCTTCTTCCCCCGAGACATAGATCGTTTTGACGCCCGCGCGCGCGAACCGAGCGGCGGCTTGCAGAAGAAGGGTGGATTTGCCGATGCCGGGGTCTCCGCCCACCAACAGGGCTGACGCGGGGACGAGGCCGCCGCCCAGAACGCGGTCAAGCTCATCCACCCCGCTGAGTGTGCGGGGTGGCGGGGTCTCCTCGGTCGACAAGTCCGTGAGTGCAATGGACTGGCCCCGCTTGCCGCCGAGGGATTTCTTGGCCGGACCAGCCGACAGGGGCACGTCCTGGGTGATCGTGTTCCATTCGCCGCAGGCGTCGCATCGCCCGGACCATCTTGTATGTGTCGCACCGCAGGCCGAACAGGAGAAAGAAGTCGTCTTTGCCATGAGGCCTTTGGTGCCCGAGGATGGGCGGTTCTTCAAGCCCTTGTGGGCTTTCATCCCCGCCGGTGGCACGCCGCGTCCTCAGGCCCTGCGGGCCATCGGGTGCGGCGGGCGCTGACACGCCTATTCTGCTGCGCGAGGGGGCGACATTGCGACCACGCTGGAGGCGCTTGGGTCGCTGCCGTCGGGTGGTGTCTGCAATTGCGCTGAAAGTTCGGGCAATAGTTCGAACAGCTCATCCCGCAGGCGCGACAGTTGGGATTTGGCGATGGACTCCTCGATCTCGATATCGCGGGTCCATTGGCTGAGTTCATGCAGGATGGTCTGGGCGTCCTCGATCCGTTGCTGGAACAGTTCGACCTCTTCCTGCCGCTGTTTCAGGAACATCCGGGCGCGTTCGACCCTCTCGTTGCCATAGGTTTCGGCCAGTTCGTGGCTGATCTGGCTCATCTGAGCGGCGGTTTCCAGGATCTCAGGTTCTAACGCCTGAAGGTCGGGGTGGTCGCGCAGAAAGGCCATACGCTCTTTGACCGCATCGAACTCCGAGGCCAAGGCAAAAACGCCGCTACGGTCGGCGGCATGGGCGACCTGGTAGGCCTCGACGATGTCCTGCATATTCAGTGAAAACTTCCTGTGGGCGTTCTCAAGGGCCATCATCCGAGCGCTGGAGGGCAGGTAGAAGCCCAGCATGAGAATCAGGCAGGTCAGGCCGATCTGAACAAAAATACCTGCGTCGATCACGCCGGTCTGGCCGAATCCGGCCTGAAGGGACAGCCAGGGCAAAACCCCCAGCGCCGAGAGTGAAGTTGCAACCACTGCGCCAAGGGCCGCGATGCAGATCATGAAAAAAGTCAGTCTTAAAAAGGCATTCTGAAATTGCAATGTAATGTTGTTGAGGGCGGGCATGGTCGTCCATCTCCTTCTCAAACCGATACAAATCGGGCCGAAGCGGAGGACATATCAAACACGCAAGGTGATCCTCTGCGGACCCGTACACGACTAGAACTTTGCTGCTCGAAATATAAAGATGATACTTAGAAATGTGTTTTCAATCAACACGGTCTAAGGTTTTCGTGATGTGGATGTCATCTCAGTAATATATCCCAGCGCGATCGAGGCCAGAATGCAGCCAGTAAACAGGTAAAGGCCCCAGGCCGTCTCGATGGTCGCGTAGGAGATCCCCTTGGCCAGCGTGATGTAGAGCGCGATGAGGAAGATATCGGCCATGGCGAGCTTGCCGAGGATGTTCAGTGCGGGTTGGACGCGGGCATCCAGCAGGTCCCATTGGATCAGGGCGGTGCCGATGGTTTTGATGTAGGGCGCAAAGAGGGCGAAGACAGTGACGACCAGCGCGAGGAAGATGTCGGATTTCCACAGGGATTGGAGGCCGGTGATGACGCTGATTTCGGAAAGTCCGAAGATCGGCAGCAGGCCCGCGCGCATCAGTGGGGCGAACCACGCGATGGGGTAGAGGATCAAGAGCGAGAGGGTGGCGAGGCGGAGGGTCATTGGCTGTGCGTCTCGGCGAGATTTCAGATTTTTGCGGCGATGTTTTGTTATGGTTAACTTAAACCGGTGCTCGCCAATGAGTTATTTTTAAGACGGGGAGGAACGATGTCGGGTTTTGTGGCCTACAAGTCAATCGTCGATCCATCGGACTGTGATTTTCTGGGGCATATGAATGTGTCCAAGTATTTTGCTGCATGCTCGGATTCCGTTTTTGCGTTGCAGTCAGAGCTGGGGCTTACGGCCGAAGACATGCGATCGGGACGAAAGCTATCCTTTGCGGTGGTCCATGCAGACAGCAATTTTCTTGCGGAATTGAGGGCCGGCGAAGCGATCCAGATGGAAAGCGAAATCCTGGAGGTAGGAACGAAATCCATGACCTTCAGTCTCAAGCTAATTCGAGTTGCGGACAGTGAAACGACGTTTTCCACTGTTTTCAAATGCGTCTTGCTCAACCTGCAGACAAGGCGCGCAGAAGCTATTCCGCACGACGTTATCGAACGTTCGACTAGGTGGATGGCAAAGAGCGAAGATTAACGCACCGCCTCAATCGGCCCTTCCGCACTCCCGCTGATGAACTGCTCCAGATAGGGATCGCCCGAGGCATCCATCTGACCCACAGGCCCGGTCCACTGGATCACCCCGTCATGCAGCATCGCCACGTTGTCGGCAATTGCGCGGACGGAGGTCATGTCATGGGTGATGGTCATGGCGGTTGCGCCCATCTCGGTCACGATCTCGCGGATCAAATCGTTGATGACGCCGGACATGATCGGGTCCAACCCCGTCGTGGGTTCGTCGAAAAAGATGATCTCGGGTTCCGCAGCGATGGCGCGGGCAAGGCCCACGCGTTTCTGCATCCCGCCCGACAGCTCGGACGGAAAGCGGTCGGCGACGTTGGATTTCAGGCCCACGCGGCGGAGTTTCTCGATGGCGATCTCGCGCGCCTCTTCCGTGGGGCGTTTCAGTGACCCGCGTAGCAGGCGGAAGGCGACGTTCTGCCAGACCGGCAACGAGTCGAACAGGGCGGCGCCCTGAAACAACATGCCAAAGCGCGCCAGGAATGCGTCGCGGTCGCCCTTGCTGGCGTCCTTGCCGTTGACATAGATCATACCGCTGTCGGGCTTGATCAGGCCGAGGATACATTTCAGCGCGACCGATTTGCCCGTGCCGGACCCACCGATGATCACCATCGAGGTACCCTTGGGGATCTCAAGGTTCATGCCCTGCAGCACGTGGTTGTCATCAAAAGACTTTTTGACGTTCTCCATCCGGATCATAGCGAGAAGAACACTCCTGTCAGAACGAAGTTGGCGGCGAGGATCAGCACGGCTGCGGCCTCGACCGAGCCTTTGGTGGCGCGGCCTACGCCCTGTGCGCCCCGGCCCGAGTTCATGCCGTAGTAGCAGCCCATGATGGCCGCGATCAGGCCGAAGGCGGCGCCTTTGACAAGGGAGGATACGATGTCGCGGGCCTCAAGGAAGTTGACCGTGTTTTGCAGATAGGCGGCCGGGTTAAACCCGAGGTTCTGTGTCGCCACCGTATAGCCGCCCATGATGCCGATAATGTCTCCGATACCGACAAGGATCGGTACCGTGATCAGTGCGGCCAGCACGCGCGGGGCGGTCAGGTATTTCATCGGATGGGTCGACAGGGTGACCAGCGCATCGATCTGCTCGGTCACTTTCATCGTGGCGATTTCAGCCGCGATCGAGGAGGTCACGCGGGCGGCGATCATCAGGCCGACCAGCACCGGGCCAAGCTCTCTCACCATGCCGATGGCAACAATCTGAGGGACCACGGCCTCGGCATTGAAACGCGCGCCGCCTGCGTAGATCTGCAGGGCCAGCGCACCGCCGGTGAAGATCGCGGTCAGGCCGACCACGGGCAGCGACAGCCAGCCGATATTCAACAGCGCCATTGCGATCTCGCGCGGGTAGTAGGGCGGGCGCAGGATGTGCGACAGCGCGTCCAGAGCGAACAGGGTCACGCGCCCGAACGCGGCCAGCAGGGTCAGAACGGCGCGGCCCAACCCACCCAGCAGAGTCAGCGGGTTCATTCCACGTACCCTCGTGAATAGCGGCGGCCCATTGAGGTTAGGATTTCATAACCGATTGTACCGGCGGCCTCGGCCAGATCATCGACGGTCTGATGACCGTTCAGGATGCGCAGTTTCTCGGGCTCAAAGCCCAGATCGGTGACGTCGATGGTGATCAGGTCCATCGAGATGCGGCCGACGACCGGGCAGGGTTGGTTTCCTGCAAAGGCGTCAATACCGCCGCCGATAGCACGGTGCAGGCCGTCGGCATATCCGGCGGTGACGGTGGCGATCTTCGACGGGCGGCGTGCCGTCCAGCTGTTGCCGTAGCCCACGGTCTCTCCGACCGCGACATCACGCACCTGCACGACAGGCAGATCGACGGTGACGACGGGCTTGGCCTCGGCAAAGGGCATCCCGCCGTAAAGGCCAATACCCGGGCGGCAGAAGTCAAAGTGGAATTCAGGTCCCAGCAAAGTGCCTCCGGTTGCAGCCAGAGACCGGGGGGCTGTCATACCCTCGGTCATCCCTCGAAACGCGGTCAGCTGCTGCTGGTTCATCGGGTGGTCCGGCTCGTCCGCGCAAGCCAGATGGGACATCACAACCGCCGGGTTCAACGCCTCGGCCTTGGGGCGCAACTCGGCCCAGTCGGCGGGCTCCAGCCCCAGACGGTTCATGCCGGTGTCAAGCTGGATGCCGAACCCATGTTCAGGAAGAGCCTGTTGGTGGCGTTGGAATTGCTCGCCCGAGTTGATCAAGGGTATCAGGTCGTGATCGCGCAGCAGCTCGGTATCCCCGTCCATATGGCCTGAGAATACAGCGATCATCGGGCCGGGCCCGACCGCCTCGCGAACGTCTGCGCCTTCTTCGGCGACGGCGACAAAAAACTTGCGGACACCTTCCTCGGCCAGTGACCAGGCGACAGGTTCGGCCCCAAGACCATAGGCGTCGGCCTTAACTACGGCGCCGGTTTCGACATCCGTTTTTGCATCGAGCGCCCGCCAGTTGCTGGCGAGCGCCTGAAGATTGATCGTCAAACGTGCGGTACTCATGGAGTTGTTCATGACACTGGAACGCGGCAGGTCAAGAGGGGATCGTACACAACCTGTTAGGAAAATCCGCAAGATAGGCGGCATACGGCCATCTGACGCAGGAATTTGGGTAGGTTTGAGGGGCTTTTGACTGGCAGTGATGCGCGTACCGGGATTGTGCAGCGATACAAGTCAAAGGTCTTTTGAGCGGCGGATCGTTCAGAGCGACCCACGCAGGAGGCCCGTCTTATCTCCGCTCGTCAAGCAGCGGCTTGTTGTTGTTAAGATGCCGGGTCACCAATTTGCGCTGGCGCTTTTTGCTTGGAATGCAGCGCGCGGGCTGCGGGGCGGCAAAGAGTGCAAGCTGCGGGAACAGCAGCATCAACTCTTCGCGTGAGGCGTCATCCATGGATTGCAGCGCCTGCGGGCCGGTAAATAAACTTTCACTGGGCGCGTCTTCGGCAAACAGCACCACATGGCGGTCGAACACAAGGTGGTGATAGGTCACCTGCGAGTCACTGGTGTCGACGAATACACCGGGCATTCGGGTCAATTGAATTGCCGAGACCAAAACGGATTCGGTCCCGAACATGCGCTGCGCAATCGGAGATCGGATCAGCATCCGATGCTGGCGCGAGACCATAAGATCACGTTTTGGCAGCGACTGCCCAAGCGCTCCAGCGACGATGCGAACCGGAAACAGTTGCGGGGTCTTTATCAACTCGGCCCGGTTGAGGCTGCGGGACAGGGTCATACGCAGGGTCTCCGGCGGGCCATCTTCGAGTAGAACCTGATCTCCGGCGCGGAGTGCCTCAACAGGAACCTTGCCACGCGGCGTGCCGATCAGAGTGCCGGCTGTGAAGCATGGCGCGCCGGGGCTTGGGTTCGGGTTCTCGACGAAATTCACCCCGTCGGTCGAGGTAAGGGACGAGGTGTCGTCTGTTCCGTTGCTGCCGATCTGGGTAGAGGTCTGCCCGCTGGCGGCGCCTTGTGTTGCGGTGACCTCATTGTCGAAGGACACAAAGCTCAGCACCGTGCCATTGTCGTCAAGCGACACAGCGCCCAGCCGGTTGATACGTGCCGAGACCACATAATAGTCGAAACCGTTGACCGTGTTCACCGGCGCTGTATCGACATCTGTGGAGCTTCGTACTGTTCCGTTGGCATTGTAAACTTGAACCCTCAGGTCCGAGACATCCGTACCGGTCGGAACGCGGATTTCGATGAAATCGCCGTCTGGCGCAAAATTTGGCCCGTTTCTGTATCGTATTTCCGAAATGATCGCGGGCAATGACGTAGGCCTTGCTAAAATCCGGCAGTACGTGCCGTCATTCAGTACACACTAACACACGACGATTGGCATTCAAAATCGGCTATTTGGATAGTTAAGGTGACTTTTAGTATCCTTCGATCTCGCCGCCCTGTTGCCAGGGCTTCACCAGATTGCCAAAGCGGGTGAACTGCGCCTCGAACGATAACTCGACCGTGCCGATGGGGCCGTGGCGCTGCTTGCCGACAATCACCTCGGCCTTGCCATGCAGGCGCTCCATGGCCTGCTTCCACTCTTCCATCTTTTCCAGCTCGTGATCGCCGGGCTTTTCGCGTTCCTTGTAGTATTCCTCGCGGAATACGAACATCACTACGTCGGCATCCTGTTCGATCGAGCCCGATTCCCGCAGGTCAGACAGTTGCGGGCGTTTGTCGTCGCGGCTTTCCACCTGACGGCTCAGCTGGGACAGGGCGATGACCGGGATGTTCAGTTCCTTGGCAATCGCTTTCATGCCCATCGAGATCTCGGCGATCTCATTGACACGGTTGTCGGACATACCCCGACACAGCTGCAGATAGTCGATCACCAGCAGGTCCAACCCGTGCGTCCGCTTCAACCGCCGCGCGCGGGCGGCAAGCTGCGAGATCGGTAGGGCAGGTGTGTCGTCAATGAACAGAGGGCAGGCTTCCAGTTCCTTAGCGGCATCGACGAAACGGCGGAACTCGGCCTCGGTCATGTCACCTTGACGGATCTTGTGGCTGGAGATTTCAGAGGCTTCGGCCAGAACACGACCGGCCAGCTGTTCGGCGCTCATCTCGAGCGAGAAGAATCCCACGACGCCGCCATCAATCGCGCCTTCGCTGCCATCAGGTTTCAGCCCGCGCTTGTAAGCCTTGGCTACGTTGAACGCCACGTTGGTCGCCAGCGAGGTTTTGCCCATCGACGGACGACCCGCGAGGATGATCAGGTCCGAGGGGTGTAACCCGCCCAACTGTTTGTCCAAGTCGGCCAGACCGGTGGAAATACCCGCCATGCCGCCACCGCGCTGGTACGCCTCGTTTGTGACGTTGACGGCTTCTGTGACCGCCTTCAGGAAGGATTGAAACCCCTGTTCGGTCTGGCCCTGCTCGGAAAGCTGATAGAGCTGTTGCTCGGCCTCGACGATTTGTTCTTTGGGCTCACTGGACACATCGACCCGTGCCGCCTTGTCCGAGATGTCGCGACCCAGCCGGATCAGCTCGCGCCGGATCGCCAGATCATAAATCATCTGGGCGTAATCGTGTACCGCGAAGGCGCTGATCGAGGCACCGGCGAGTTTGACCAGATAGGCGGGTCCGCCCAATTCCTTCAGGCCTTCGTCATCTGCCATGAAGGATTTCAGCGTCACTGGTGAAGCCAGCGCATTTTTGGCGATGCGATTGGCGGCGACCTCGTAGATGCGTGAGTGAACTGGGTCGTAGAAATGCTCGGCCCCGATGATCGAAGCGACCCGGTCATAGAGGTCGTTATTGGTCAGGATCGCGCCCAGAAGCTGCTGCTCGGCCTCAATGGAATGCGGCATGGTCTCGGCGTTTTGAATCTGCGCCGCTGCCTGCTCGATACTGCTGATCTCGTTCATCTTGTCCCCGCTGCCCGTTCCGAGGTTCTACACGCCAAGCCCCGGTTCAAGCTATCTGCAAATGAATGGGGGTAAGTTGGTATAACTGCCCCCGGCTTCGGGATAACTGCCCATCTGAATGGGGATAACTTCCGTCCAGTTTTGCACGGGACGAAAGCTATCGCAACATTTGGTGTGATTGGCGCGAAATTCGACTAGATAGACGCGCTTTGGATCGATTCGAAAATCAAATATCCCCAGCTTACCCACAGGCCGAATTTTACGATTTATTCGCGTCCTGCCACCCGCGCGGGTCGTTCAGAAAGGCTTCGACACCGCTAAGGGTCTCTTCGTCAAAGGCCTTTTGCGCCTTGGCCTCGGCCAGAACGTCCCACCAAGTGCACAGCGAATGCAGCTTCACGCCGTGATCGCCGAGGGTCTTCTCGGTCTCGGGGAAGATGCCGTAGTAGAAGATCACTGCCGTGTGGCCGCAGGTCGCTCCGGTTTCGCGGATCGCATCGACGAAGGACAGCTTGGAGCCGCCATCGGTGGTCAGATCTTCGACCAGCAGCACACGTTCCCCTTCGCTCATCGCGCCTTCGATGCGGGCGTTGCGGCCGTAACCTTTGGGCTTCTTGCGCACATAGGTCATGGGCAGCGCCATACGCTCGGCGACCATGGCAGCAAAGGGGATGCCCGCCGTTTCACCGCCCGCGATATTGTCGAATGCCTCGAACCCGGCTTCGCGCATCACGGTGACGGTCAGGAAGTCCATCAGGGTCGAGCGAATGCGCGGGTATGAGATCAGCTTGCGGCAATCGATATAGGTGGGGCTGGGCAGGCCGCTGGCCAGTGTGAACGGCTCACGCGAGTTAAAGTGAACGGCCTTGATCTCCAGCAGCATCCGCGCGGTCAGGCGGGCGATTTCAGAGCTGTCGGGAAAAGAACTGGGGATCATGGCGCAAACCTCGGGGCTGAAAGAGTGTTGCGGGCTGATAGCCTGTCCATCGGCCCGGAGTCGAGAGGGCCGAACAAAGAAAAAGCGGACCCGAGACAGGTCCGCTTTTGCCCTTACGGGCAATGGGCAACCAAGGTGGGCTTAGCTGCTCATGTCATAGGCACGCTCGCCGTGTACCGACAGGTCGAGGCCGTTTGTCTCGGTCTCGGCGTCTACGCGAAGCGGGGTGATGGCTGCAACCACCTTAATCAACACAAAGGTGACAACTGCCGTGAAGGCACCCACGATCACAAGGCCTCCAAGCTGTGCTGTCCATGTGCCCAGACCGAACAGCGCAATCATCAGGGTGCCAAAGATGCCCCCGACACCGTGCACGGCAAAAACGTCCAGTGTGTCGTCGATGTTCAGCTTGTTGCGGATGACAAAGACGGCCTCCTGACACAGAACACCTGCAACGGCCCCGATGATCAGTGCCTGCACCGGACCCACAAAGCCCGAGGCCGGAGTGATCGAGGCCAGACCCGCGATGGTGCCGGTGACTAGACCCACCATCGACGCTTTGCCAAAGCGGATCTTCTCCCACAGCGCCCAGGTCAGAGATGCAGTTGCGGCGGACAGATGTGTGACGGTCATGGCCATCGCGGCGCCTCCGTCGGCGGCCAGTTGCGAGCCGCCGTTGAAGCCGAACCAGCCGACCCACAACATCGCGGCGCCGATCATGACAAAACCCGGATTGTGCGGAGGCGTCGTGCGGTTGCGGCGTGGGCCGAGGATCACGGCGATGATCAGCGCGGCCAGACCCGCGGTCTCGTGAACAACAATGCCGCCAGCAAAGTCGCGCACACCGATCTCACCCAGAATGCCGCCATCAGACAGCATCCCGCCGCCCCAGATCCAATGGACCACCGGCGCGTAGCACAGCAGCATCCACAGACCCGAGAAGGTGAGGACAAAGCCAAAGCCTACCCGCTCGACATAGGCGCCGATGATCAGGGCGGGGGTGATGATCGCGAAGGTCATCTGAAAGGCAAAGAACAGGATTTCTGGCAGGGTGCCCGCCAGGCTGTCGGCATCGACACCGTTCAGGAACGCTTTGCCCAAGCCACCCCACAAACCGCTTTCACCGGGTCCGAAGGCGATGGAATAGCCCGCGACCAGCCAAAGGATGCTCATTAAACAGGCAATCGAGAAACAGTGCATAAACACACTGAGGACATTTCGGGCACGTACAAGTCCGCCATAGAACAGGGCAAGGCCAGGCAATGTCATGAACAGGACCAGTGCAGTTGCCACAATGATCCAAGCTGTATCGGCTCCGTTCATGGGCCGGTCTCCTTTTTTGCCGTTTGGGTGTCGGCCGGGCAAACCGCCACGGCCGACACCTCGTGAGTGGTGTGCGGCGGGTTGAAGCTGAGCTGGAACGGGGAAAAAAGAGGCAGAGGTGCAAAAAGACGCCTATTTTGACGGCTTTTTGTCAATTGACGCATAATTTTGCGTCATGGTAACGTCTTTGCTGTAAATTTAAGCGGTTTGCGAAAGATCGGAATAAAGCATTTTCAGTGCATGGTCCCGCGCGGCCTGACGAACTCTTTCGCGCCCCAGAGCGCCGAACTCGACAGTTTCGGTGCGCGTGGGTTGCCCTGCGGCAGCAAGGCCAAAGCACACCCGACCTTCGGGTTTGAATTCTGACCCTCCGGGGCCTGCGATGCCAGTGATCGACACGGCCAGTTGCGCGCGCGACTGCCTCAGTGCGCCATCGGCCATTTCTTGTGCGACCTGCTCTGAGACCGCGCCATAGGCGTTCAGAGTCTCTCCGCGCACACCAAGCATCTGCTGTTTGGCGTCGTTGGTGTAGGTGACGAACCCCCGGTCCACCACGGCCGAGCTGCCGGGGATGTCGGTCAAGGCAGCAGCCACCATGCCGCCCGTGCAGCTTTCTGCGGTCGCGATCATGATGCCTTGCTCTATGGCTCGGTCCAACAGCTCAGATACGGTCATAGGCCCAACACTCCATGTGCGATCCCGGCCAGAACCATCACGCCGATGGCGGCAAAAATCCCGGCGATCACATCGTCCAGCATCACGCCCATCGCGTCTCCTTTGCGATCGGCCCAGCCGACCGGGCCGAGCTTTGTGATGTCGAACAGCCGGAACAGAAGGAAGCCCGCGACCCAACCGGGCCAGAGCGCAGTGATTTCGATCCCGTGTGCCCAGCTTGGGTAGGAAATGGCCCAGAGCGCGACGAACTGGCCTGCGACTTCATCGACGACGATCTCGGACGGGTCGTGATCCTCTTGCCCGGCGGTCATCACTTTTGTGGCCCACAGCCCTGCGATGAACACCACGAGCGTCGCGAGGACGAGCAGGGGGAAGCCGCCCAAGACGTGCAGGACCCATACCAGAGGTAAAGCCGCAAGCGATCCCCATGTTCCGGAGGCAGGGCGAAGATATCCGACGCCGCAGACGGTTCCGATCAGACGCGCGATGTTCATGTTTTCACCAGACATGCCGTGGCGAGCGACGCGATCCCTTCGCTACGACCGGTAAAGCCCAGACGCTCAGACGTGGTTGCCTTGACCGAGACCTGATCAGCGCGCAATCCCATGATTTTAGACATTTCTTCTTTCATTTTTAGGGCATGAGGACCGATCTTGGGGTATTCGCAGACCAGCGTACAATCGACGTTCGAGATGCGGTAACCCATCGTCTCGGCCAGCTCGACCGCATGGCGCAGGAAGATCTCGCTGGCTGCGCCCTTCCACTGCTGGTCCGAGGGCGGGAAGTGCTGGCCGATATCCCCTTGCGCCAGCGCGCCGTAAATCGCGTCGGTGACCGCGTGCATCCCGACATCCGCGTCGGAATGCCCTTGCAACCCGCGCTCATGCGGGACTTTCACGCCGCAGAGGATCACGTGATCGCCATTGCCAAAACGATGCACATCATAGCCGTTGCCCAGCCTCACATCCATATTCGTTCCCATTATCCGTTCCGCCCGCGCAAAATCTTCGGGGCGGGTGATTTTCAGATTGTCCGCATCGCCTGGAACAATGCAAACCTCAAGACCTGCGGCCCGTGCGACCTCAACATCATCCGCGGCGCCTCTGGGATGCGCGGCATGCGCCTTGACGATGGCAGCGTACTCAAACCCCTGAGGGGTCTGCGCTGCAAACAGGTTGCTACGGTCCTGCGTCCCAGAAACCGAGCCATCATGCCCGATCCAAAGCGCGTCTGTGACGGGTAAACCGGGGGCTGCGGCCTGATGGGTACCCAGTGCGCTCAGGACATTCTGAATGAGATGTTCCGAGACACAGGGCCGTGCCACGTCATGGATCAGCACGCGGGTCACTTGGTGATTTTCCAACGCTTGCAACCCGTTACGAACCGAACTTGCCCGATCCGCGCCACCTGTGGCCAGTATCAGGTCGGTCTCGCGAAACTCCTCCCAAGCCCGGGCGTCTTCGTCCGACAAGACCAATACGATGTGGTCGGCAACGCCACGGAACCGGTCGATCGTCCAATCCGCCACGCGTCGACCGGCCAGCGTGCGCCATTGCTTGGGCGTGCCGCCTCCGGCGCGCAGTCCACGCCCTGCGGCAACGATTATGGCGGCTGTGGTCATGGTCGGGCTTCTCCGGAATGCTGCGCTTTGTTTAGGGGGCGGTGAATGCAGAGGCAATCACCCATGGTAATGTGATTAAAAAATAGGCAAGTGATGATTTTGCAGGCTTGATGACCGTCGTTTTGTTGTTCATATGCTTCGAATTCGATATCAAATCCGCAATTGCCCAAGGATTAAGCACGTTGACGCTGCACCTCGCTGACAAAACCGTATCTCCGCCTGTGTTATTGGCCCCGATGGCTGGAATCACGGATCGCCCGTTCCGCGATCTGGTGATGCGTTTTGGTGCGGGCATGGTGGTCAGTGAAATGGTCGCCAGTCAGGAAATGGTGCAGGCCAAACCTGGCGTGCGCGAGCGAGCCGAGCTGTCGGCCGATGTGGAGAACACAGCCGTTCAGCTGGCCGGGCGTGAGGCACATTGGATGGCTGAGGCTGCCCGTCAGGTGGCAGATCGCGGCGCGCGGGTGATCGACATCAACATGGGTTGCCCTGCCAAAAAGGTGACCAACGGATATTCCGGTTCGGCCTTGCTGAAGACACCAGATCACGCCCTGAGTTTGATCGAGGCCGTGGTTGAGGCTGTCGATGTCCCCGTGACGCTGAAAACGCGGCTTGGATGGGACGACGCGCTGCTGAACGCGCCTGACGTGGCACGCCGGGCCGAGGGGGCAGGGATCCAGATGGTCACGATCCACGGACGGACACGGTGCCAATTCTACAAAGGCCGTGCCGATTGGCAGGCGATCCGAGCGGTTAAGGAGGCTGTCTCGATCCCCGTCATCGCCAATGGGGACATTGTGGATACACATGCGGCCCGCACTGCGCTGAAGCAATCGGGCGCGGATGGCGTCATGGTTGGCCGAGGTGCGCAGGGCAAGCCGTGGCTGCTGGCGCAGATCTGCCATGAGGTCTATGGCACCGACGCGCCGGAGATTCCCGAAAGCGCGGATTTGATCGACATGGTGCGCGCGCATTATCAGGCGATGCTGGGCTTTTACGGTACCGACCTTGGCCTCCGCGTCGCCCGCAAACATCTGGGTTGGTACATGGATGAGGCTGGAACGCCCACGCCTCTGCGTCGCGCGGTCCTGACCTCGCGCGATACGGATGAGGTGCTGCGTCTGTTGGGTGATGCGCTGGAGTGTCAACAGGGGGTGGCAGCATGACCTCGGATCAGAGCATCTGGAACTCGCTACCCGTTCCAGCCTTCATTATCGACCAAGACGACCGGATTGCGGATGTGAATTCCTCGGGCGAGGGGTTCCTGAACGCCTCGCGCAAGTCGGTAATCGGCCACCCCGTCTGGGATCAGATCGCCGTTGATGCCCCGCTAGAGGAAGCCTTTGACCGCGCGCGTGCTCAGGGAACGCCCTTGTTTGTTAACGATGTGGATGCGGGGTCGGGGAGCCGTGCGCCGCTGCAATGCGCCTTGCAGATTGCGCCACTGGTAGGCCACCCCGGCTCGATGATCATGATCATTTCCCCGCGCGAGTTGGCGGGGCGTATGACTCGGGGCAATACGGTCAAATCCGCCGCGCAATCCGCCATCGGAATGGCCGAAATGCTGGCGCATGAGATCAAGAATCCACTGGCTGGGATCACGGGCGCCGCGCAGTTGCTGAGCATGAATATCGCGCCGCAAGATCTTGAACTCACAGATCTTATCGTTGCCGAAAGTCGCCGTATCGTGAAACTGCTGGAGCAGGTCGAGCAATTCGGAAACCTGCAGCAACCTGATTTCAAGCCGGTCAACATCCACGATGTCCTGGACCGCGCCCGCCGCTCGGCCTTGTTAGGCTTTGGCGCGGATATGGCCATTGTCGAAGACTATGACCCCTCGCTGCCACTTGCCTTTGGGGACCCGGACCAACTTCTGCAAGTCGTTCTGAACCTGTTGAAGAACGCCTCTGAGGCGGCGGGTCCGCAGGGCGGTACAATCCGCCTGCGCACTTATTTCGAACATTCCTTCCGCCTTCGTCGCAGCGATGGATCGGGGCACTCGCTGCCGCTGCAGATCGAGATCATTGATGACGGGCCGGGCCTGCCGGAAAAAATCCGCAGTGACATCTTTGACCCCTTTGTCTCGGGCAAGGAAAACGGGACAGGGCTGGGGCTGGCCTTGGTCAGCAAGATCATCTCGGACCATGACGGCTGGATTTCCGTTGATTCCGTGCCGGGGCGGACCGTTTTCAAACTGTCGCTGCGCCGTGCGCCGGCTGAAAATAAAAAACCGAAAGAGGAGAGTATCTGATGGATGGCACCGTTCTGGTCGCGGATGACGACCGCACGATCCGCACCGTTCTGACACAGGCTCTGACGCGCGCCGGATGTAAGGTGCATGCCACATCCTCGCTGACCACGCTGATGCGCTGGGTTGGTGAAGGCAAAGGGGACGTGGTGATCTCGGACGTGGTCATGCCGGACGGTAACGGTTTGGAAATGCTGCCAAAGATCGCCGAGGACCGGCCGGGCTTGCCAGTGATCGTGATCTCGGCTCAGAACACGATCATGACCGCGATCCAGGCGGCCGAGGCGGATGCTTACGATTACCTGCCCAAGCCGTTTGACCTGCCGGACCTGATGAAGCGGACCGCGCGCGCCCTGGAGCAAAAGCAGCGCCTGCAGAGCGACCCCGAACCCCAGGAGAATGAACGCCCGGATGAATTGCCTCTGGTCGGGCGCACGCCGGTGATGCAGTCGCTTTATCGGCTGGTGGCGCGGGTGATGAACACCGATCTGTCAGTCATGATTTCTGGTGAAAGTGGGACCGGTAAGTCACTGATCGCGCGGGCTATTCATGATTTTTCGGACCGTCGTACCTTACCGTTTGTGACGGCAACGGCGGCTGATCTGCGTGACCTCGAAGGCCCTGCGCGCGTCATGGCGCGAGTGCGCGGCGGGACGCTGTTGATTGATGAGATTGCCGATATCGACGATGAGATTCAGGCCCGGATCGTCCGGATGATGGACACACCGGGCGATCACGTGCCTCGCTTCATGGCCACCAGCCAATCGGATCTGACAGCCGGGATGGAAGGCGGGCGTATCCGTCAGGATCTCTACTATCGCCTTTGCGGCGCAACGATTCACGTTCCAGCCCTGCGCGAGCGCGTGGATGATATTACCCTATTGGCCGAGCATTTTCTGGCCCGTGAGGAAAAGGACCTTGGGTCCAAACGCTGGCTCAGCGCCGATGCGGTTGAGCTGGTCCGGCGCTATTCCTGGCCCGGCAACGTGCGGCAGTTGGAGAACGCGATCCGCAGGCTCAGCCTGACCAGCCGGTCCGATGAGATCTCGAAGGCCGAGGTTGAGATGGTTCTGGGCAGCCAACCCGAAGCCGAGCCCGTTCTGGGCGGAGGAGAGCGTGAGAAGCTGGCAACCTCGGTTGAACGCCATCTGCGCCGTTATTTCGATCTGCACGGCAATATGCTGCCACCTCCGGGCCTGTATCAGCGCATTTTGCGGGAAGTTGAGGCGCCGTTGATCGAAATCGCACTGGAGGCCACCGGCGGAAACCAGGCAAAATGCGCGGATTTACTTGGGATTAACCGAAATACGCTGCGGAAAAAGATCACGGACCTCGATATTCAGGTGACACGCCGTCGCAAACTGATGTAATATCGCCACACAAAGCGTGGCATTCGGGTATCGCCCGGGAACAGACCACGAGATATGGCGGTTCGCTGCGAAAGCAGCACATCAGGATGAGGGCAGACGGTGGCAACCCGGGCACAGAGCGGGATTCTCCCATCGGTTAACCGGTGGCGCAGATCCCGGAAACTGCGCAATTACAGCACCTTCGGGCTGGTTCTTCTGGGGCCGGTCTTGGCGCTTGCGACATATCTTGTCATTGGTCCTTTCGATCTGGGCGCAACTGCCCCGACGTTGCGCCTGATTCTGCTGGCCGACCTCGTTTACGTGCTGGTCGTTGCGGCTCTGGTGATGAGCCAGTTGGGCAGTCTGATCGCGGCGCGGAGGGCCAAATCAGCGGGATCGCGCCTGCATTTGCGTTTGATTGGCGCGTTTACACTGCTGGCACTGGTGCCGACGGTGACGGTCGCGATCTTTGCCGGGCTGACGGTGAATATCGGCCTTGAAGGCTGGTTCTCGGACCGGGTTCGGCAGGTTGTGGGATCGTCCCTCACCGCGGCCGAGGCTTATGAGCTTGAGCACCGGCAGGGCCTGACACAAGACGCCGCCGTTCTGGCGCTTTTCCTCGACAATGCGCGCGCCCGCGATTTCTACATTTCGGATGCGGAATTGCGCGAGGTTCTAGCGCAGGGGCAGGCTCAGATCCAGCGGGGCCTGCGTGAGGCCTATGTGATTGACGGCGACGGTGAAATCCGGTCGCGGGGTGATCGCTCTTACCTGTTCAACTACGAAGCACCGACCCCCGAGCAGATGGCCACAGCCACCGAAAGCGGGCTTCTGATCATCGCGGACTGGCAAAACAACGAATTCCGCGCGCTGGTGCCCTTGCAGGCGTATCTGGACCGGTACCTCTATGTCAGTCGTGAGGTCGACGGCCAATTACTGACGCTGCTGGATGACACAAAGGAAACCGCGCAATTCTACCAACAGCTTGAAAACGAACGCGGAAGGGTGCTGTTCGAGTTCGGCCTCCTCTATCTCGGGTTTGCGCTGATCCTGATCCTTGCGGCGATGTCGCTGGGGATGTGGTTCGCGGAACGCCTCTCGCGGCCGGTGGGGCGCCTAACCACAGCGGCTCAAAGGGTCGGTGCGGGCGATCTGAGCGTGCAAGTGATCGAAGAGGCCAGCGATGACGAAATCGCCATGCTGGGTCGGTACTTCAACCAGATGACACGGCAGCTGAAAGGCCAGCGGGACACGCTGCTCGAAAATACACGCCAAATCGAAAGTCGCCGTCGCCTGTTCGACTCGGTGCTGAGTTCGGTAACTTCGGGCGTGGTCGGCGTGGACCCGGAAGGGTGCGTGACCTTCGTCAACCGATCAGCCGAGCGGCTGCTGGATTGGTCCCGGGGCGAGGAACATCTGGCCATCGGAATCGCGGTGCCCGAATTCCTGCCTCTGTTCGAAAGCCTGAAAAGCAGCGGGCAAGAGGCGGTGCAAGGTGAGATCAAGGTCACCCGCAAAGGCCAGCTGGAGAACCTGCTGGTGCGGATGGCCACGCGGCGGGGCGAAGATGGCGGGCTTGAGGGCTATGTTGTGGCCTTTGATGACGTCACAGATCTTGTCAGCGCGCAGCGTATGGCGGCGTGGGGCGACGTGGCCCGGCGCATTGCGCATGAGATCAAGAACCCTCTGACCCCGATTCAGCTGAGTGCGGAACGGATCAAGCGAAAGTTCTCGCGCAAGCTGGAGGAAGAGGATTGCGATATCCTCGTCTCCATGACCGACGTGATTGTGCGTCAAACCAATGATTTGCGTCGGATCGTGGATGAGTTCTCGAAATTCGCGCGCATGCCCGAGCCTGAACGGAGCGAAGAAGATGTTGTTGCGCTGGTGCGCGAGGCGGTGCTGCTGCAACAGGCTGGTCAACCCGAGGTGCAGATTGACGCGGATCTTCCGGACCAACCGATCCCGGTGGATGTGGACGCGACCATGCTGAATCAGGCCTTCACCAACCTGATCAAGAATGCCGGGGAAGCCATTGAAACCCTGAAGGAAAAAGGCGCTCCTGAAAACCTGAAGCCGCAGATCAAGGTAGCGGTCTCCAGCGACGATGCCGGGACGATCATCACCATTGCAGATAACGGGATCGGGCTGCCGGAAGACCGTGCGCGGTTGTTTGAGCCCTACGTAACCACACGCGACGAAGGGACCGGGCTGGGCCTGCCCATCGTCAAGAAGATCATCGAAGAACACGGCGGAGCGCTGACGCTAGAAGACGCGCCCACCTTTTACGGACAGGACCATTTCGGCGCAATGGCCGTGATCCGTTTACCGGGGGCGAACCTCCCATCCAATTCAGCGCCACAGAAGCAGGCGATTAAAACCAACATAATGAAAGCAGGCCAAAGATGAGCGACATTCTGATCGTAGATGACGAACGCGATATTCGCGAACTGGTGTCCGACATTCTGGAGGACGAAGGCTATTCAACCCGGTTAGCGGCAAACTCGGACGAGTGCATGTCGTCGATTAATTCCGAGCCGCCGGGGCTTTTGATACTGGATATCTGGCTGAAAGATAGCCGCATGGACGGGATTGATATTCTGAAGGCGGTGAAACGTGACAACCCGGATGTGCCGGTGGTGATTATTTCGGGTCACGGCAATATCGAAATTGCCGTCGCCGCCATCAAACAGGGCGCGTATGACTTTATCGAAAAGCCCTTCAATATCGACCAGTTGATGGTCGTGATCCGCCGCGCGATGGAGACTTCGCGTCTGCGTCGCGAAAATGCCTCGCTGAAACGCAAAGAGGTCAGCTGCTCGGACATGATCGGAAAATCGGCCTCGTTCCGGGCGATGCAGGGCCAGTTGGACAAGGTCACAAAGTCGAATGGCCGTGTGATGCTGAGCGGCCCGGCCGGGTCGGGCAAGGAAATCGCGGCGCGCTATATCCACGCGCATTCCAACCGAGCCAACGCGCCCTTCGTGACGGTCAACTGCGCAGGGATCGAACCAGAGCGGGTCGAAGAGGTTTTGTTCGGGCGCGAAAGCAGCGAACGCGGTGTGGAGCCGGGCCTGCTGGAAGAGGCCCACGGCGGTGTGATCTATTTTGACGAAGTGGCTGATATGCCCTTGGGTACTCAATCCAAGATCCTTCGGGTTCTGGTCGATCAGCAATTCCAGCGCGTTGGCGGCTCGGACAAGGTGCGGGTCGATCTGCGCGTGATTTCCTCGACCAATAAGAACCTCGATGATGAGATCGTGGCCGAGCGGTTCCGGGAGGAACTCTATCACCGCCTGAACGTTGTCCCGATTGACGTCCCCTCGCTGGAGGACCGTCGCGAAGATATTCCGGTTCTGGCACAGCATTTCATCGAAATGTGCAATGAAACTCAGGGCTTGCCGGTTCGGGAGCTGTCCGAGGAAGCGGTTGCGCTGCTGCAGACCATGACCTGGCCCGGCAACGTCCGGCAGCTGAAGAACCTGATCGAGCGTGTTCTGATCCTCGGCGATGGCACAGGCCCAATTGAGGCGCGCGAGCTGCCGAGCGATGAGGACAAGGCCGAGGATTCGGGTCGTGTGGTCCTGTCCGGCGCGCTGGCCACTCTTCCTCTGCGCGAGGCGCGTGAGGCGTTTGAGCGGGAATATCTGCTGACGCAGATCAACCGGTTTGGTGGCAATATAAGCCGCACCGCCAGCTTTGTCGGGATGGAGCGCAGCGCGCTGCATCGCAAGCTGAAATCGCTGGGCGTTGTGACCTCGAACAAATCGGGCGCGCGCGTTGCACAAATTGATGAACCGGAACCGGCGGAGTAGTCTGCCGGGAGGGTCACGATGGGTATTGGCGCGTCATCCACGGGCAAGCGGCTTGAGACCCGGGGCTATCCGGGCTTCGGCGAACGCCTGAAACGGTTGCGCCGATCCGTCGGGTACAAACAGGCCTATCTGGCCGAGCTGCTTGAGGTGGATCAGGCCACCATCTCGCGTTGGGAGAGAGGGGGTCAGACGCCGCCTCCGGACACGCAACAAGCGGTCTTTGCCGCGCTTGGTCCAAGGCGATCCGATGACAGTGCGTTGCGGCGCTTGGTGATGAATTCCTCCGATTGCCTTCATTTGGTGGAAGAGGCGAGCCACATATGCCTTGCCTATTCTGCCTACCGGGCAAGGGACTGGAAAACCAGTCAGAACGCGCTTTTGGGCGTGTCACTCTGGCAGTTCGCGACAGAAGAAATCCAGAAGGCCGAGGCCGAGTTAGAGGACGAAGGATGGTGGGATATGCATACGCCTGCGCCCAAGGCCTTCCAGACCTCCGAAGCGATCCACGACCGTATTCGGATTAGTGCCGGAGAAATCACATGGGAACGTCTCTACCTGTCTGACGGCACGCCGGTTCGTCTGGTCAGCGGGACAAAAGCGGGCGCATAATTTATGCGTTCCGCGGGCTGAGCAGGCGCTGTAAAAGCTCCCCATGATACAAGCATTTCAGGTTCTTCTTCTCTGGCTGGCCGGTCTGGGCGCAGCCACGCAATTTGCCAAGATTGCCGTACCATTTCCCGAACTTGTGCTGCTCTATCCCAGCCATGCCGAGAGCATGGGGTGGCTGTTGTCGATCATCAGTCTTCTGGGCGCGGTTTTGGGTGCGGTGTCCGGTGCCGTCGTGGGGCGCGTCGGGGCGTTGAAACTGCTCATTGGCGGGTTGTGTCTGGGCGGCGCGCTGTCGATCTTTCAGGCGAGCCTTCCCGGGTTTTACACAATGCTGGCCACCCGGTTTGTCGAGGGGGTCTCGCACCTCGCCATCGTCGTCGCTGCGCCCACTCTGATTGCGCAGATTACCAGCGGCAAGGGGCGCAATATCTCGATGGTGTTGTGGAGCACATTCTTCGGTGTGGCCTTCGCTCTGAACGCCTGGATCGGCCTGCCGGTCGTTGAGCATTTCGGGCTGCCGTTCTTCTTCGCTCTGCACGGCGGCCTGATGATCGCCGTCGCGGGTCTGATCCTGCTTTGTGGATTAAAGGTTCAACCATCCCAGGGTGCTGCCCCTTGGCGTTGGGGCGAACTCTTTGACGTGCATCTGCGCACCTACCAGTCGCCCTTTGTGTCGGCCCCGGCCATAGGCTGGTTCTTCTACACTTTAACCTTCGTCTCTTTGCTGGCTATCCTGCCGGGTCGGCTGCCCGAGGGGCATGCCGCGACGGTTGCGGGCCTCATGCCTTTGGCAGGCATTGTTCTGAGCTGGCTCGCGGTCCCGATCCTCTTATCCCGCATGTCCTGCGTCGCGGTCGTCAATCTGGGATTTGCGCTCGGAATATTTGCTATAGCCGGGGTGTTCCTCGGCGTACCGCTCGAACTGGTTTGTATATGTCTGTTTGCGGTGCTGGGCCTGGTGCAAGGGGGTAGCTTTGCCGCCGTGCCAATCCTGAACCAAACGCCCAAGACGCAGGCCCTCAGCTACGGCGCCATGGCGCAGATGGGCAATGCGGGGAACCTGTTGGGTACGCCTGTCCTATTAGCCGTCCTTGGGTGGACGGGGGAGGGTGGCATGTTGATCACAGTGATCGGGATCTACGCGGTTGCGATCCTTGCGCATGTCGCACTGGCGCGAAAACGAGCGCTCCATCAGCCGGCCTGACCGGGCGTGATGATCTGAAACGACCCGTCATCGAATTTGACGAAGCAGGATTCCGTATTCAGCGGAGGGAGGGTCGTTGTGCGGGTTGCCGGAACGCGGGATTTCACCCCGGATTTGCAGGGCGGCAGGCTGACAGGGCGAAACCCTTTCTGCGCCATGCACTGTGCTTCAACCGTGTTGCGTAGCGGTTGGTTGACGTCGACCGTGTATATGCGCCCAGGCTCCCACCAACCGCCACTGCGATAGCACCGTCCGCTCCCGTCGCAATAGGTGCGGCCTGGCCAATAGGTCGGCGGCCCCTGACGGACCTGGTTGGCAACCGGTGCCTGTTCAAGCGCCTGAACCTTACACTGAGTGGTTTGTTCCTGCATCTTCGAGACGCTTTCCCCCTCGCGATAGTATATGGAAAGCGGGCCGCAGGCGGTCAGCAGCATCACTGGAACAAGCAGGTGAACGAGTGTTTTCATATGCTTATTCTGCCCGAAAAGGTCGGGTATGACAATTCAATTGACCCTCTCAGGACCATCTGTCATTCAAAGATTTCAGGCAGAAGGGCCAGAAACATGAAGGTCATCATTTGCGGTGCGGGTCAGGTTGGCTGGCAGATCGCACGGCATCTATCGGGCGAGCTGAACGACGTCACGGTGGTGGACAACAACCCTGATCTTGTGCGCCGCGCGACGGAAACGCTGGACGTGCAGGGGATCGCGGGCTTTGCCAGCTATCCGGATGTGCTGGAACGGGCAGGGGCGCGCGATGCCGACATGATCATCGCCGCAACCCATTCGGACGAGGTGAATATGGTCACCTGCCAGATGGCCCATTCGGTTTTCGCCATCCAGCGCAAGATCGCGCGTTTGCGATCTCAATCCTACCTTCAGGCGATCCACTCAGACCTCTATCGCCGCGACCACCTGCCGATTGATGTGGTGATCAGCCCCGAGCGTGAGGTCGCGGCCGCCGCCATGCGTCGCTTGTCGGCCCCGTCTGCCTTTGACACCGAGATGTTCATGAATGGCAAGGCCCAGCTGTTGGGCATTCGGATCGACGAGGATTGCCCGATCGTGAACACGCCTCTGCGGCAATTGACCGACTTGTTCTCGACCCTCAGCTCCATCGTGGTCGGGGTCCGGCGCGAGGGCAGCCTGTTTGCACCTGAATCCGAAGATCAGCTGTTTGTGGGCGATGAATGTTATGTCTTCACCAGCGTGAAGGATGTCGACCGAACGATGGAGGTGTTCGGCAAAGCGCAAAAAAGGCAGGACCGTGTTGTGATCGTCGGCGGTGGCAATGTCGGGCTCGAAGTCGCGCGAACACTGGAAGAACGTGAAAGCCGCGTGCGGGCCAAGATCATCGAGCGGGATCGCCATTGTGCTGAAAAAGCCGCCGAGGCGCTAGAGCGGACCATTGTCCTGCATGGCGACGGGCTGGATTCGGCTTTGCTGAACGAGGCAGGTATCGACCGTGCCGACGCGATGCTGGCCGTCACAGATGATGACCGCACCAACATGCTGGCAGCCGTGCGCTCCAAGGCCGAAGGCTGTGCGCTGGCGATTGCGTTGATCAATGACCCCAGTATGGTCGCGTTGATGGGGCCTCTGGGCATTGACGCTTATATCAACCCACGGGCCACCACCGTCAGCTCGATCCTGCGCCATATCCGACATGGGCGGGTGCGGCAGGTCTATTCCATCGGCGACGCCGAGGCCGAAGTGATCGAGGCCGAGGTGCTTTCGACTTCGCCCATGGCCGGGCAGAAACTGCGTGACATCGACTTCCCCGAGGGTGTTTTGGTTGGCGCGGTTCTCAAAGGCGACGAACTGTTGCGCCCAACGGGCAGTCTGCGGATTGACGAAAAGGACGTGCTGTCGATCTTTGCTATGGCCAAGGACGTCCCTGAGGTCGAACGGCTGCTGCAGGTTTCGATTGATTTCTTCTGATGGCGCGCGTGGTCACAGCTCGGATCGGGGTATTGCGACGTTTGCCGCTGTTTCTGCTGATTTGGGGGATTTCGTCGCTATCGATGTGGGTGCCGGCGGGTTATGCGCTGGCGCTGGATGATCACGATACCTCGCGGTCTTTTCTCTATTCCGGTCTGTTGGGGCTGTTTCTTGTGTCCGCGATTGCGCTGGCGGCCTCGAACCGGGTGCCGCGGAGGGGGACGCTGGGGCAGTTGGCGGTGCTACTGGGCTGTTTCACCATTCTGCCGATCTTTCTGGCCATCCCGTTCCATGACGCGCTCGGCAATACCACCTTTCTGAACGCCTATTTCGACATGGTCAGTGCCCTCACCACGACCGGAGCAGATTTGTTTCCCGACCCTGGTCGCCTCACCGCGCCGTTGCATCTGTGGCGCGCGCTGGTGGGTTGGATGGGCGGTCTGCTGATGTGGATCGCCGCCGCCGCGATCTTGGCGCCGCTGTCCTTGGGCGGGTTCGAGGTCACGGCGCGGGGCCAGCCTGGTCGGCCGGTATCGGGCGTGGCACAAAGCGAGCAGGTCGATCCGCGTGGCCGCTTGCTGCGCGTGACCCGCACCCTGACGCCGATCTATGCGGGACTGACCGCTGTGGTCTGCATCCTGCTGCTTATCGCCGGAGAACAAGGCCTGACCGCGATTTGCCATGCGATGTCGGTGATGGCGACCTCGGGAATCTCCCCTGTTGGTGGGCTGGAAGGCGCGCAGGCGGGCATCACGGGAGAGATGATCCTGTTTCTCTTCCTACTTTTCGCCCTGTCGCGCTTGACCTTTTCAACCGACACGGCCGCCAGCGGCTTTGCCCGGCTGGACAAGGACCCCGAGTTCCGGATCGGGCTGTTCATCGTTCTGGCGGTCGCGGTGCTTCTGTTCTTCCGCGTTTGGGCAGGGGTCAATGAAATTGGAGGCCAGCTGCAGCCCTTGCAAGCCATACACGTGATCTGGGGAATGCTGTTCACCGGCCTTGCGTTCCTGACCACAGCTGGGTTCGAGAGTGCGAATTGGAACGATGCCCAGCAGCTTTCGGGTCTGGGGACTCCGGGGTTGGTTCTGATGGGGCTGGCGCTGGTTGGTGGCGGTGTCGCGACAACGGCAGGTGGGGTCAAATTGCTGCGGGTCTTTGCGCTTTACCTTAACGGCGCGCGCGAGATTGACCGGCTGATCCACCCATCCTCGGTCAGTGGTACCGGCGGCGGCAACCGCCGCATTCAAAGCGACGGAGCTTTCATCGCGTGGATATTCCTGATGATGTTCGCGCTGACCCTTGCCCTGTTTAACCTCCTACTGGCCCTGATGGGGTCGGGGTTTGAGCAGGCCATGGTGCTGAGTGTCGCTGCTCTCAGCACAACCGGACCGTTGATCGAGCTTGCGACGGATGTCCCGATCCGCCTGGTTGACCTGTCGGGCGGGGCCAAACTGACGCTCTGCGCGGCGATGGTGATCGGTCGGCTTGAGACACTGGCGATCATCGCGCTGATCACGCCGACCCTGTGGCGGGATTGAACCACTGCGCGTGCCCAGCGTTACTGCCTGATTTTTCGTCTGGAATATCTGTGCGCGTCACTCCATACTCTGCCAGAGGGAGCGCGTTGGTCCGCAGCGCGTAGCAAGAACAATGGCGAGTTAATAAAATATGGCTTCGGACAGACAGAATCTGCAGGACGCGTTCCTGAACAATGTACGGAAAGCAAAAGTCCCGGTCACGATTTTCCTGATCAATGGCGTGAAATTGCAGGGTGTGATCACTTGGTTCGACAATTTCTGCGTATTGTTGCGCCGCGACGGACAGTCGCAGTTGGTCTACAAACACGCGATTTCAACCATCATGCCATCGCAGCCGATCAACCTGTATGAGGGCGAAGACGCCTCTTGATGGAACATGAAAGGAAGCGCACCCGGGCTTGGGTGCTGCATCCTGAAATCAAATCAGATGAACAGCGCCGCGTCCCCGGACCCGCGCTGGAAGAGGCGGTTGCACTGGCAGCCGCATTGCCCGATCTGGACGTGATCGGGTCAGAGATCGTGCGCCTGCCGCGCGCCCAGCCGGGTCTTCTGTTCGGCAGCGGCAAGATCGACGAACTGGCAGAACGGTTGCACGAAAGCGAGGTCGAGCTGGTTCTGATCGACGGCCCCGTGACACCGGTTCAGCAGCGCAATCTAGAGAAAGCGTGGAAGGTCAAGATCCTCGACCGGACGGGTTTGATCCTTGAGATTTTCAGCGACCGTGCCCGCACCCGCGAAGGTGTGTTGCAGGTCGAGATGGCCGCGCTCAGCTATCAGCGCACACGACTTGTCCGGGCCTGGACCCACCTGGAACGCCAGCGGGGCGGGTTGGGCTTTGTTGGCGGCCCTGGTGAAACTCAGATCGAGGCCGACCGCCGCGCTATTGATGAGCAACTGGTGCGTTTGCGTCGGCAACTGCAAAAGGTGGTCAAGACGCGCACTCTGCACCGGGCTGCGCGGGCCAAGGTGCCGTATCCGATCGTGGCGCTTGTGGGTTATACTAACGCGGGCAAATCCACCCTGTTCAACCGCCTGACCGGGGCCGAGGTGATGGCCAAGGACATGCTGTTCGCCACGCTGGACCCAACCATGCGCCGCGTTGTTCTTCCAGACGGCCCCGAGGTGATCCTGTCAGACACGGTGGGTTTCATCTCGAACCTGCCGACTGAGCTGGTCGCTGCGTTTCGGGCAACGCTTGAGGAAGTTCTGGGCGCGGACCTGATCGTGCATGTGCGCGACATCAGTCATGACGAGTCACAAGCACAGGCCGATGACGTTCAGGCCATTCTCACTTCACTGGGTGTCGATGATGAGCGGCCCATGCTGGAGGTTTGGAACAAGACTGATCTGCTGGACGTCGATGAGCGTGAGGCGGTTTTGGCGCGTGCTGACCGGGATCCTTTGATCTTTGCGATCTCAGCCGTGACCGGGGATGGGATCGCGCCTCTGTTGGCTAATATCGCCACAAAACTGCAGGGGGTCCGGCGTGAAACCACTCTCTCGCTGAGCTTCGCCGAAGGGAACAAGCGCGCGTGGCTGTTCCGACAGGATGTCGTTCGATCCGAAGAGCAGACGGAAAACGGGTTTGAGATTACGGTACTTTGGACCGACAAACAGGCAGCGCAGTTTGCAGGGCTTTGAAGGCTAGCTACCGGCGATCTGCCTGTGAAAATCCTCCATATCGAACCAGCCCACAGAGGATTTGACCGTGTATTCGGGTGTCAGCTCCCACTCTTCCCATCCACGAACCACCACCTGATTACCTGTTTCGGAATGATGCCCTTCCATCGTTTTCACGAAGATCGCGTGTGATCCAGCCCAGCGAAACATATCGCATCGCACTTCGAGGTTGGAAAATTCAGCGTGAAAACCACGCACCATTTCTACGATGGCGTCCCGGCCTTTATGTGGTTCGCCTCGGTTGATGATGATCTGCCCATCGGGCGCGAAAAAACGTACGACATCCTCTGCGTCACCGGAGCTCCAGGCAATGGCGTAATCGCGCGCTAGATTGTTCAGGATGTCCCGAATGCTTGCCATGATCGTCCCCCACGGATCCCACATCACCTGGTCGGTGATCCTAGGTCAAAATGGGAAGGCTTGCCACGACACCTCGGAAATCCGGGCGAGGAGTCGCCGAATGGGCGGATTATTGCGGTGTGAGCGTGGTGACACCCACCGCGGCGGCTCGGGCCAGATCAATGTCGAGGGACATCGGGATATATTCTCCACGCCGCCACAGCTGTGCCTGATCGTCATAGTAACGTGACAGGAAATGCCCGGACTGGCCGGTTGCGGTTATAAAGACCGAACTGTCAGGATCGGCGAAATCATAGACGCCGCGATAGCCTGCGCCATGCACGTTCAGGAAGGGATCGGGGCCCTCGCCTGATGTCCGTCCACGCAGCAGAGTGTTGTCGCCTCCGCTGGTCGATTGGCGAATGTTAACGAAATAGCGCAGGACCGGAACACTCCCAAGAACCGGATGATCATGGGTGGCCTGATGGGCATCGCCCCAGCGCAGGGATTCCAGCGTGGTGCCGTAGGTCTCGGCGATCCAGATCAGGGCGTCGTCCAACGCCAGCTCTGCCATGTCCGAGCAGGTCTCGACCGGGGCGCTTTGGCGCACGTCACACCAGACCGACGCGCCATCAATGTCGCGGTAAACCCGTTCGATGAAGAGAGGTTCTACATGTTTGAACTCACTGGCGAGCGGGCCGAGTTCATCCCCGATCAGGCGGATCTGCAAGGCACGCAGCCACGCGGCATAGATCAATGGTTCTGGCAGATGCTCGTTCATCTCACCGTTCCAGTCGGCCAGCAGGGACAGGGCGATCTGGCGCTGGCGCTCAGGCGTGCCTTCAGGGGCCGAGGCGCCGGTGAACCACAAATCAGCCCCGATCAGCGGTAGCAGCGAGCGCGCGGTGAAACTGACCGTGTCCAGTTGCGCTTCGATAAAGCTGTCGCGGGTATGGACCTCGCGCGATTGCATCAGCCGTTCCCAGCGGTGAACGCGTTGCGTATCACCCCATTCGAATGAGACATGGTTGGGAAATGGACGGTCGATAATCTTGTTGTTGGTGTTGCCCAGCAGACCACCGGCGGGTGAGGTGAACTCGGGGTTGGTGGCATAGGGCATCCGACCTTGCCACCGGTTTTCTGCAATCCAGCCGGGGGTGGGGATACGCCCCTTGCTTTGGTTCAGACGGTCGCGCTGAGGGATTGCTCCGATCAGTTTCAGGCCAATCGTTTCGGTGTCGACCAGAGACAGGTTCTGCGACGGCGCAATGAAATTCTCTGCGACGTCAATGGCTTCGCGTACGGTATCAGCGTTCATCAGGGCCATTGAAGCGCTGATCGATGTGTCATTCGGGCTGAGTGCGGTCCAGGACAATGACGCGACATGTCCGGGTGGCGTGATCGTTTCCAGATCATAGTGACTGCCGGGTAGCACCGGGCCGTTTTCCGTCCAGCGCAGGGTCAGGGTGATGGGGGCTTCGTCCTTGATTTCGATGATCGAAGGGCGGCTCTGGAATTCCTTGAACCCGTCGGGGGTCAGGTATTCCTCGGGATTGTCAGGGTTGAGCTGCTCGATATGCAGGTCTTGATCGTCTAGATAGGAGGAGGTCAGGCCCCAGCCCAAACGGTCGCTGCGGCCGCTCATCACGGCTGGAACGCCAGGGATTGTCGCACCGATCACGCCGCCCTTTGCAAGGTCCAGATGCGCGAGGTACCAAACTCCGGGCGCGGTGAAACCCAGATGCGGATCGTTGGCCAGCAGGGTTCCGCCACTGGCCGAGCGGGACGGCGCGGCAACCCATGCGTTTGACGCGCCGGCAAGACCACGTTTTGGGAACGGCGACAGCGGCGTATCCGGCATCGGCGTCCCAGCGGCATAGCGCGGCAGGCCGGGAAACAGCTGGGCATATTCGGGCAGGGCGGCGATACCGGCGCCGGGCACATCCGGCAGAATGTCGACCAGCCGCGCCGGATCGTCCAGCATCAGCGAGGTTCTGGCGCGCAGAACCTCATCTTTCAGATGGCCTGACAGCTGTAACCCCATAAGCTTGATCACGGCGAGGCTGTCACCGGGTTGCCAGGGTGAGACCGGGGCGTTGAATAGAAACATCTCCGGCGCGCCGCGGCCCAAAGCTTCTTCGTTGATCTGTGTGAGGCGGGCGTTGACCCCTGCGGAATAGGCGCGAAGCGCAGCCTTAGTGTAGTCGTCCTGCGCCTCGACCGAGCGATGCGCCAAGCCATAGAGGTCAAGCCGACGCAACAGCTTGTCGATGGTAACGGTGCGCGCGCCAAAAACCTCGGACAGGCGACCCTGTGCGGTGCGGCGCATGACTGTCATCTGCCACAAACGATCCTGCGCGTGCGCATAGCCCAAACCAAAGAACACATCCGGGTCGGTTTCGCCAAGAATATGGGGCACGTTCGCCGTGTCACGAATGATCTCAACCGGGGCAGTGACGCCTTGAACCTCAAGGGTTTGATCGTATTCGGGCAGCGATTGGCTGGCCAGAAAATAGACCAGTCCGATGGCGGCAAGTACCAGCAGGACAAGACCCGTGGTGATGCGTATCAACCAGCGAAAGACAAGAGCCATGGAAGTCCCACTTGTATTCGTTCTTCACGTGGCGCGAGGTTACTTCAAGGCTGCCCCAACCGAAAGAGGAACACTGCGGAAACCTGCCTTGAAGTGGCAATGAAAAAGACCCCGCCCCAAGAGGGAACGAGGTCCTTCAGTGAGGGGCGTGGTAGTGCAAAATCAAGGGATGATGCGGGTGTATTTGATGCCTTCGACGGTTGCGCCGATCTGCAGGCCCGCCTGGCCGAAGATGGCTGCCAGGACCGGGCTAAGCAGGGTGGTCGTGTCGGTCGACAACTGGTCGCCTTGATCGCTGACCACATAGCCGATATCGGCACCGGCCGTCCATCCGCTGGAGCGACGGAAGTCGTTCAGCGCGTCCTCGGTCATGAAGAACAGAACGTGCGCATATTGCTGCGCGCCGATCTGCAGACCCGCGGTGCCTTTGACGGCCGAGTAATAGTCAACCGTGGCTCCATTGATGCGCAGTGCGCCCTGACCATACCCGCCGCCGAATACGAACCCGGCCTCTGTGATCAGGGGCATGACCAACATGCCATTGGCTTTTTCAGCGATCTCGACCGTGTTGGGGTAGCGGGCAAACATCTCGGTCAGTGTTGCGTCGACACGGGCGTCGAGGGTGGCTGCGTTCGAGTTACCGACGCCGTTGCCGCAGGCTGCGGTCAGGGTCAGACCTGCCATGCCCAAGGCAAAGCCGCGACGGTTCAGTCGGGGAAGGGTGGAACTGCTCATGGTTTTTTTCTCTGTAACTGTGCCTGATACGTCGGGTGTTCCCGATCTTATGTGCAAGAATACGCCGATTGGCCCTGTATGTCACGACAAAGCTGCCACGGCCCGCGAAACAGTCGGCGAAAAATCGCGAGGTGCCGGGGTTTTAGCCTTGAAGAACCCGTGCGACCTGCGGCGCGAAATAGGTCAGGATTCCGTCGCAGCCTGCGCGTTTGAAAGCCAGCAGACTCTCCAGCATCACCTTGTCGCCGTCGATCCACCCGTTCTGCGCGGCCGCCTGGATCATCGCATACTCACCCGAGACCTGATAGGCGTAGGTAGGCGCACCAAACGTGTCTTTCACGCGGCGGCAGATATCCAGATAGGGCATGCCCGGCTTGATCATCACCATATCGGCCCCTTCGGTCAGGTCGCGCTCGATCAGGCGCAGGGCCTCGTTCGAATTTCCAGGGTCCATCTGATAGGTTTTCTTGTCGCCGGTCAGGGCGCCAGAGGCACCAACCGCATCGCGGAACGGGCCGTAGAAGGCGCTGGCATATTTCGCGGCATAGCTGAGGATCATCACGTTGTGATGTCCCGCCGCCTCAAGCGCCGAGCGCATCGCGCCGATCCGGCCATCCATCATGTCTGACGGACCAATGATATCGGCCCCGGCCTCGGCCTGCGCGAGGGTCATCTTGACTAGCGCCTCAACGGTCTGGTCATTCACGATCTCGCCATCCACTACATAGCCGTCATGACCATTTATGTTGTACGGATCCAACGCAACATCAGTCATGACCGCGATATCCGGCGCCGCGGCCTTGATCGCGCGGATCGCGCGGTTCGAGAGGTTGTCAGGACTCCAGGCCTCGGCGCAATCCTCGGTCTTGAGTGAAGAATCGGTGTAGGGAAAGATACAGATCGCGGGGATTTCAAGGGCTTGCGCCTCGACCGCTGCCTTGGCAATTAGGTCGACCGACCGCCGCATCACGCCGGGCATCGAGGGCACCGGCTCTTCAATGCCTTCTCCATCACGCACGAAAACCGGCCAGATCAGATCATCGGTGGTCAGCGTATGCTCGCGAACAAGCCCGCGGATCGCATCGGACTGACGCGCCCGGCGAAAACGGGTCTGAGGGTAAGGGGCGATGGTCGGTTTCATGGCGCGTCCTCCTTGAACATTGCCGCATTGGGTGGCATGAATCCGCCAAGGGCTCAAGGGCATCAATGGACGCGCCATCGCGACAGAACCCCCTGAGGATTGTGAATAAAGGGCTGCGTTTGGACTGGTACTCTAAGATTTTCGAACTCATCGACATGCGCAGCTTTTCGAATCTGTGGTTCTGGATTGTTCTGGCAGTGATCTGGTCTTCGGCCAGTCACTGGTCGATGGGGGTACCCTACGACATGGTAGTCCGCGCCCGCCGCGTCGGCGGCCAGCTTGAGGTCGACCTGCTGGACATCGTGCGCATCAACACAAACCGCATGCTCTACTATGTCGAGGTGTCGGGCATGGTGATGCTGGCAATGGCCTGTTTCGTCTTTACCGCGCTGGCGACGCTCGGCTTTTATTATTGGGTCGAGTTTGCACAGGCCGTGTTCCTGCTGTTGTTTCCCCTGGTGATCGTGACCTTCATCAACATCTTCCACGCACGCCGTTTGCGGCGGCACGAGCTGACTTTGGAGCGGGTCTCCAAGACGCTGTCACGATGCCGCCTGTACACGCAGATCATCGGCATGATCTCGATACTGGTCACTTCGATGTGGGGAATGTATCAGAACCTTTCAATCGGCGTTCTGGGATAGCGAAATCTGAAAGGGTCTGGGATGAAGGCTCCGAACCACGTGGCAGTCGGCGGCGCCCCCGAAGGGTATGATGCACAGCTTGTCCTGAACGAAATCGCGCGCTCGGGCGGGCCGGTTTGCCATGTGGCGCGCGATGACAAGCGGTTGGAGGGGATGCGCGCAGCACTCGCGTTCTTTGCCCCCGATATGCCGGTTTTCGTATTTCCCGGTTGGGATTGTCTGCCCTATGACCGGGTCTCGCCCAACGCGGATATTGCTGCGGCACGGGTGGCGACGCTAGCAGCGCTTGTCCATCAGATGCCCGAGCGTTTCGTGCTGCTGACTACACTGAATGCCGCGACCCAACGCGTGCCCGCGCGCGAGGTTCTGCGCGAGGCTGCCTTTACCGCTTGCGTCAACCAACGCGTGGACGAAGACGCCTTGCGCAAGTTCTTGGTAAGGATGGGGTTTACCCAAAGCCCCACCGTGATGGAGCCCGGAGACTACGCGATCCGGGGCGGGATCATCGACATCTTCCCTCCGGGCGAATCCGGCCCCGTTCGGTTGGACCTGTTCGGAGACGTTCTGGACGGTGCGCGTCGCTTTGATCCGGTCTCGCAACGTACCACCGAAAAGCTTGAAGTGGTCGAGCTTGCCCCCGTCTCCGAAGTCATACTGGACGAGGCCGCCATCACCCGGTTCCGCCAGAACTATCGCATCGAATTCGGTGCGGCGGGCACGGATGATCCGCTCTATGAGGCCGTCAGTGCGGGCCGCAAACATCAGGGCATCGAACATTGGCTGCCCTTTTTCCACGAAAAGCTGGAAACCCTGTTCGACTATCTGCCGGAGGCGACGATTTCTCTGGACGATCAGGTCTCACCCGCGCGTCTGGCGCGGTGGGATACGATTGCCGACCAGTATGAGACACGGCGGTTGGCGCTGGAAAACCGCTCGCGCATGGACACGGTCTACAAGCCGACACCGCCTGGTTTGCTCTATCTCGATGACGCAGCGTGGGATCAGGCGGTTGGCGATCGGCGTGTGCTGCAATTCAGCCCTCTGCCACAGGCCAGCGGACCCGGTGTGATCGACGCGGGCGGGCGGATCGGGCGAAACTTTGCGCCCGAACGTCAGCAGGAAAGCATCAGCCTGTTTGGTGCTTTGGCGGACCACATCAAGGGCAAGCTGGACAAAGGACCGGTGCTGATCGCGTCCTATTCCGAAGGCGCGCGCGAGCGTCTGACCGGCTTGATCGAGGATGAAGGTCTGGCCGAAGCCATTCCGGTCACCGATGGTACGCGTATCGGCAAAAGGGGCCTCCATCTGGCGGTTTGGGCCTTGGAACATGGGTTTGAGACGGCTGACCTAACCGTGATTGCGGAACAAGACGTTCTGGGCGACCGCCTGATCCGCCAGCCTAAGAAGCGCCGCAAGGCCGAGAACTTCCTGACCGAGACCCAATCCCTTAGCCCGGGTGACCTTGTGGTGCATGTTGACCACGGCATAGGCCGCTACATGGGCATGGAGGTCGTCACAGCCGCCGGTGCGGCGCATGAATGCCTGCTGCTGGAATATGCCGAAGCGGCCAAGCTGTACCTGCCGGTCGAGAATATTGAGCTGCTGTCGAAATACGGCCACGACGAAGGACTGCTGGACCGTCTGGGTGGCGGTGCGTGGCAGGCGAAAAAGGCCAAGCTGAAAGAACGCATCCGCGAGATGGCGGACAAGCTGATCCGCATCGCCGCTGAACGCGCCCTGCGCAAAGCCCCCGTGATGGACCCACCGCCCCACGCGTGGGAGGAGTTCAGCGCGCGCTTCCCCTATCAGGAAACCGACGATCAGTTGCGGGCGATTTCCGAAGTCATGGAGGACATGCATTCCGGCGCGCCAATGGATCGTCTGATCTGTGGCGATGTGGGATTTGGCAAGACCGAAGTCGCCATGCGCGCGGCCTTCGTGGCGGCGATGTCTGGGGTTCAGGTCGCTGTCGTTGCGCCGACCACACTGCTGGCTCGTCAACACTCGGCGTCGTTCAAGGAACGCTTCCGAGGTTTCCCTCTGGAGGTCCGGCAGCTATCGCGTTTTGTTTCGGCGAAAGAGGCCCTACAGACTCGAGACGGGCTGGCGCGCGGGACAGTCGATATTGTGATCGGCACTCATGCTCTGCTGGCGAAAGGTATCCGTTTCAACAACCTCGGCTTGCTGATCATCGACGAGGAGCAGCATTTCGGCGTCGGCCACAAAGAGCGCCTGAAACAACTGCGCTCGGATATCCACGTCCTGACACTGACCGCAACTCCGATCCCTCGGACGCTGCAACTGTCGCTGACGGGTGTGCGCGACCTGTCAATCATCGGCACGCCGCCCATCGACCGTCTGGCCATCCGCACCTATGTCAGCGAGTTCGACGCGGTAACGATCCGCGAGGCCCTGCTGCGCGAACACTATCGCGGTGGGCAAAGCTTCTATGTGGTACCACGCCTATCGGACCTGCCCGAGATCGAAGAGTTCCTGAAAGAACAGCTGCCAGAGCTGACCTATGTGGTTGCCCATGGTCAGATGGCGGCAGGTGAACTCGACGACCGAATGAACGCATTCTACGACGGCAAGTATGACGTGCTTCTGGCGACGACGATTGTTGAGAGCGGTTTGGATATCCCAACTGCGAATACGATGGTTGTGCATCGGGCGGATATGTTTGGCCTCGCGCAGCTCTATCAGATCCGAGGCCGGGTCGGGCGGTCGAAAACCCGCGCCTATGCCTACCTTACCACTAAACCGCGCCAGAAACTGACAGCCACCGCCGAAAAGCGCCTGCGTGTTTTGGGGTCGCTTGATACGCTGGGGGCCGGGTTCACACTGGCCAGTCAGGACCTCGACATTCGTGGGGCCGGAAATCTGTTGGGCGAAGAACAATCCGGCCAGATGCGCGATGTGGGTTATGAACTCTACCAGTCGATGCTGGAAGAGGCGATTGCCAAGATCAAAGCCGGTGAGATGGAAGGGCTGTCGGACGCCGATGACCAATGGGCGCCTCAGATCAATCTGGGCGTTCCGGTCCTGATTCCCGAAGATTACGTTCCCGACCTGGATGTGCGTTTGGGCCTCTATCGCCGCCTGTCGTCGCTCTCGACCAAGGTGGAACTCGAAGGGTTCGCCGCGGAACTGATTGACCGGTTCGGTGCCTTGCCGAAAGAGGTGAACACCCTGATGCTGGTTGTCCGCATCAAGGCCATGTGCAAGCGCGCAGGTATCGCGAAACTGGATGGCGGGCCGAAAGGCGCGACGATTCAGTTTCACAATGACAAATTCGCCTCACCTCAAGGGCTGGTCGAGTTCATCCAGAATCAGCGCGGCATGGCGAAGGTCAAAGACAACAAAATCGTTGTGCGCCGCGACTGGAAGAAAGACAGCGACAAGATCAAAGGCGCTTTTGCGATTGCCCGTGACCTTGCTGAGAAAGTCGTGGCAGAAAGAAAAAAGGCCAAAACAGGCGGATAGCGGGGAAGGGGGCGCTGCCAAGTCATCGATTGCACATTTGGTTGGCGCCACGTCGCACTTTTCAATTGTGGCCAAATGCCTTGGCGCTCCCGCGCATAGCTGAGTGATAAGGCGATAACCGCGCTGTTAAGCAAATTTAGTCAGGAAATTTGAACGGCGCGGACTGCTCCTAGAGCTGATTGGCTATTGCCGTGGCGAACGTCAGCTTAGAGCCCAAAGTGGACAAACTTCTGTGCTGAATTTGTTGCTCCAACCTGGGCTCTTGAAAAACTATCAGTCGATAGGCCAATCTCAACTATACGGCTAATCCCGCGCGCCAACTACGGAACCTTGAATGCGGCTGATCAGAATATGTTTGATTTCGGTGGCGCTGATGGCAGTGGCCATAGTCGGGTTAAGGTGGACATTTCCACTTCCTGAAGAAAACTTTTCTGAGCCAACGTTTAAGCAAGATGCGGATTGGGGCGGGCCATTAGGTGCAACAATAAAAAACGCGCTTGAACGTAACCCCGGGCTCGACGGAGTAAGGCCTTTGGGCAATGGACGCGCAGCTTTTGCGGCCCGGGCGATCCTCGCGAGAGAAGCAACATCCTCAATCGATGCTCAGTACTACATCTGGCAAGATGACGTTACCGGCCTGATGCTTCTGGAAGAGCTCAGAGCAGCAGCAGAGCGCGGCGTGCGCGTCAGATTGCTGGTCGACGATAACGGTATCTCCGGATTGGATGATTTGCTTGCCGAACTGGACGCCCTGCCACATGCAAATGTACGCATCTTCAATCCGTTCACTTTGAGGAACCCAAAACTCCTGTCCTATGCATTTGACTTTGGTCGCCTGAACCGGCGGATGCACAACAAGTCGATGACTGTGGACGGGGTCGCCACGATAGTTGGGGGACGCAACATTGGTGACATCTATTTTGACTACGGGGCGGGAACGCACTACTTGGATGTAGACGCGATAGCGATCGGCCCGATTGTGGATGAGGTGTCGCAATCCTTCGACGCATACTGGAATAGTGCCTCCGCGTACGACGCTGGGCTCTTTTTGGAACCTCCGTCGGAAAAAAGTCTGAAAGCAAAGGCAGACGCCGCACGTCAGACTGCGGTTGGCGCAGGCTATCAAAGGGCAATTCAGGATAATGAACTGGCCGACCGGATAGCAGCACATGATCTGAAGTTCGAGTGGAGCGAAGTCACTCTTTTTGTCGACGACCCGTCAAAAGGGTTGGGCGAAGTCGAAAGTGAAGACCTGATTGTCGAACAACTTATCGAGTTCGCTAAAACCTCTGAAACCTCATTGGATCTTGTCTCTGCGTATTTCATTCCGGGGGAACGAGGGGCGGAGGTTCTTGAAGGGTTGGCAAAGTCCGGAGTGAAGGTCCGCGTCTTAACCAACTCACTGGATGCCACGGATGTGATGCCCGTTCACGCGGCCTATATGCGATACAGGGAAGACTTGCTGAACAGCGGTGTAGAGTTGCTAGAGCTTCGAGCTTTGCGGCGTGAACATCGCGAGCGCAGCCTGCCAGAGATGCTGGCTGGATCGGCATCTGGTCTACACGCAAAAGTCTTTGGATCGGATGGAGAACGAATCTTTATAGGCTCTTACAACCTCGACCCCAGATCGGCGCGGCTAAACACAGAGATGGGCCTTATGATCGAAAGCCCAACGATTGCTGCGTCGCTTGCGGAGCAATTGAACCGGCCTGAGTTTTCTTACCGCGTCGAACTTAACGACAGCGGCGAGATGATCTGGCTGCAAGAAGAGCAGGATGGGACAGTCACCACTCATACCGCGGACCCGGAAACCACCGGTTTACAGCGTGCCCTGACGGCCGTTGTCAGGTGGCTGCCGGTCGAATGGATGCTCTAGTCACCAAACGACCAACAATCCATTGGCCTGCGGCCAGAGACGCCAGTGCGTGATCTGACCTACAGTGAAGTCACAATGGCCCTGGCGTAAGCTTCCATGTCGATACTGGCACCTCCGGTTGCGTACCAAACGACGACTGCGTCTTTTCCTGGCGCGACATAAATTCCTTGGCCATTCATCCCACTTTTGTAGGAATCGCCATCGGCAAAAACGGCATCCCATTGGTATGCGTTTGCCATCGGCTGCCCCCGCGGCGGCAAGCTGCGACACCCCCGGGATAATTCCGGCCAGATGAAGCAGGGGATCCGGACTTCATCTGGCTAAAAATAACTCCGCCGGAGGCATCGCGCGTAGCGCGATTCAGGTTTGCATGGCGGACTGGGCGCAGAAACAGGATGCGGCGACCGCGCGGTCGGCCCTGGCCAGCGCCAAATCCAGCCTCTGTTTGATCTGAGGTAGCTCAATCGTATCACCGCGGGCTTTCAGGCAATCGTGCAGGCCCTTCAAACTCCAGATATTGTCCGGATGGATCGAGGCGCGACTGAGAGTTCCGCCAAGGCCCAGATCTTCTCGGTAAACGGTTTCCGCCTCGGTCAAATAGCCTTGTTCGAAGAGCAGCGCGCCCAGGGCGTGGCGGGTGGGTTGCATCCATCCCCAAGGCTCGTCGTAGGGCAACGTGTCGTCCAATTCGACAGATCGGCGCAGGTGAGCGAAGGCGAGATCGAAGTTTTCCTTTCGGTATTCGATCTCACCGCGCAACATTTCGGTCGCGATTTCCAGCAGGTCGATGACGCGGTTGTTGTGCAATCGTCGAGCCTCGGGCACTCGGGCTTTGGCTTTGAGGAACAGTTGCTCCTCGGCCTCGGCGTTGGGCACATCCCCAGTCGCGGCGAAAGCAAGCGCGCGGGCGTAGTGGGTGGTTGCTGTCAGCGTGCGGAACAGGTCAGGGTCGTCGGGTAGCGCCAGCGCTTTTGCCTCTTCCCATCGGCCAAAGCGGATCAGGATGTGAGGCCCCATGGACATGTAGCTTTCGAAGAAATCCGCCATGGGCGGGCTCTCGATGCGTAACATCTCTTCGGGGGTCGTGTCCCAGATGCCTTGGTTGGCCCGCAGGGCCGGTTCGATCTGACCCAGAAACATCGCGCCATAGATGGTGAAATGATAGTCGTGCTGGCGGTAGCCTGTGTAGATGTTGAACGCCCCTTCACGCTCATAGTATTTCAGATCCGCTTCCGAGGCTTTCTGGTTCCAATGCACCACGTTCTGATAGTGGCCGCAGAGGATATCTGTATGCGTCGGCATATGAACAAGGTGGCCTGCATCCGGGACCAGAATGCGCAGGACGTCGCCCGCTTTGAGGGCCTTTTCGGGGGTTGGGGACATCTCCATCAGGTGAACGTACAGGTGCAGAAGGCCGGGGTGAGACATGGCGTCGGTGTCGTTCTGCATAGCCCATTCCAGCGCCTCTTGCGCCTCAAGCGTGGCGGCCCCGTCGGCGGGTTGACCAGTTGACAGGTCCCACATTTGCCACGGCGTCAGGTTGAGCAGTGCCTCAACATAGATTGTACGCAGGTCCAGGTGATCTGGCTGAGCCTTGAAGGCCACGCGCATCGAATCGGCAAAATCGTAGTCCCAATCATGCATGCCCACAGTCGTGTCGCGTTGAGGATAGCGGGACGGCAGGGCGTGGATCAGAGCTTTTTCAACCTCGGTACAGCCATCGGCCAGGCTCAACGCCTTTTGCGTGGCTTCATAGGCTTTGGTCAGGGCTTTTTGCCGCCCCCGGTCATCTTGCAAATCCCACGGCAGGTTGTAGTTCGGGCCAGCCGCGTAGGCGACACCCCAATGCGCCATGGCGCAGTTTGGGTCATGTTCGGCTGCTTTCTCAAAGCAGGCGACGGCCTCATCATGATTATAGCCGTAGGTCCAGACCAGCCCTCGGTCGAACCAGAGTTGGGCTTCAGCGGATGCTGTCGAAACAGGGCAGGAATAGGTGCCCAGATCGTAGTACTCACTCATAACTGACCCTCCGCCATGTTGGTCGGGACAGCGTAGCGCGTTTGATCCGGGCTGAAAATCCTCAGGCGAGCAGTCTGTTTTCGATGCGGCCCATATGGATCATCAGGCTGAAGGCCAGGATACACATGGTCAGAATGCCGGTGGTCAAAGGCGTGATTGAGCCGTCGAACAACAGCCCGACCGGGGCTGCAATGGCCGCAGCCAGCACTGTAGAGACCGAGCCAATGACTGAGGCCGCCATTCCGGCGATGTGCCCCATCGGCTCCATCGCGATGGCGTTCAGGTTGCCCATGGTTACACCTGCCATAAAGAATACGGTGGTTTGCCAGGCAACAAACAGGCCAAATGAGGCGTCGGGCGACAGCGGGAAGGAATTGGTCACGATGACCAAAGCCGTGATGCCGATCTGCGCCCCCAGCGCCCAAGTCACCATGCGGCGCATCCCGACGCGCACAACGAGGGCCGCATTCAATACACTGGCCGAACCGGACATCAGAGCGACGAACCCGAACCAGAACGGAAAGCTCTCGGCCCGGTCGTGGATCACGTCGTAAACGGGCTGAACCATGGTCAGCATGGTGAACAAAATCCCCATGCACAGGGTTTGCACCATGATCGACAGACGCACGGTTGGATGGGCGAACATCTCTTTCGTTGCGGCGACCATCAGCGGCAGGCGGAAGGGGCGACGGTTCTCTACGGCCAGCGACTCGGGCAGGCGGGTTCCCATCCAGACGCAGACGATCAGGGCAAACAAAATGAACGACATAAAGATACCGCGCCAGCCGAACAGGGCGATCACTCCGGCCCCCAACATAGGTGCCACCGCGGGTACAAGCGTGAACAGCAGCATCGCGATCGAAATGATGCGCGCCATGATCCGGCCCGAGTACAAATCGCGAATGACTGCCATAGCGACAACGCGCGGACCTGCAGCGCCTAGTCCCTGCGCCACTCGCGCGGCCAGGACCAGCTCGAGCGAGGAACTGGCCCAAGCCACGGCCGAGGCCGCAATATAGAGCGCGACACCACCGTAGATGACCGGTTTGCGGCCAAACGCATCCGACAGAGGGCCGGTAAAGAACGTGCCAATCCCCATCCCAAGCACGAAAGACGTCAGGATCAGCTGCGCGCGATTGACGTCATCCGGGCTGAGCTGCGCGCCGATCTCGGGTAGGGCGGGCAGCATCGAGTCGATCGAAAAAGCGATGGTCGAGAACATCATTGCGATCAGCGCAATGAACTCTCCACGGGACATGCGGTTGGTCATGGGGACTCCTTACCTGATCGCGCTATCACGACGGATCAGGTTGCGCCAGACCGGAATTTCGCACAGACCTCTGTGCTTCTATGCAGAGGAAGCCTCAAGTTGAGACATGATTTCTCCGATCACTTTCTCCCACATTTCAGGAGGTTGCGCGCCCGGAACGGCATGTTGATTGGCAACAATGAAGGTCGGGACCGAGCTGACGCCCATCTCGCGTGAGTGGGTGTCGCGGTTGCGGATATCCACGCGGTCGGCGTCGGATTTGAGCAATTTCATCACCACCGCCGCGTCCATGCCTGCGCTATCGGCGATGTCGGAGAGGACCTCCGGGTCGCCGATATCGCGGGCCTGAACGAAGTAAGCGTCGAACAGAGCATCCACAATGGCGTTCTGCTTGCCCTCGATCCCGGCCCAATGGATCAAGCGATGCGCGTCCAGCGTGTTCGGCGTGCGCTTCATCCCCTCAAAGTCGATCTTGAGGCCTGCATTCTCGGCATGTTCAACCACGGGCGCATAGGCGCGCACCGCACCGTCCTTGCCGCCGAATTTCCGTTCCAGATATTCGCGCCGATCCATGCCTGCATCCGGCATGTCGGGGTTCAGCTGGAACGGGTGCCACTCGATCACAAACGGATGCTCCGGAACCTTTGCCAAGGCTTTGTCCAGATGGGTTTTGCCGATGTAGCACCACGGGCAGATCGGATCGGACAAGATATCAAGCTTGACGGTCTGGGTGTCTGTTTGGCTCATGGGGTGGACGCCTTGAAATAGGCCGGCAGCGCGCGGCGCAGGAGTTTGCCGTTGCCTCCGGTTGGCAACTCGGGAAGGTGAACGAAGGCGCGCGGCTGTTTGTAACGCGCCAGATTGGCTTGGACATAGGTGTGCAGAGCGTCTTCGTCCAGTCTATCGGGGCCGGAGTAGAAGGCCGCTATCACAAATGCGTCCTGTTTGACCTCGACGGCAGCGGCCCCGACCTGAGTGATGCCGGGATAGCGGGACAGGACGGATTCGACCTCAACCGGCGAGACGCGGTAGCCGCCTGCGTTCATCATGTCATCGTCGCGCCCCAGATAGGTGATCTGCCCATCAACGGCCATGGCGCCCTGATCGCCGGTCAGGAACCATTCGCCTTGCAGTCGGGCGGCGGCCTCGTCAGGGGCGTTCAGATAGGTCAGCATCAGGCCGGGGTCAGAGCGGTGAATGGCGATGGTCCCCTCGGTCCCTTGCGGCACGGGTCCATCCGGCCCGAGGATCGCGACGCGGCGGCCCGGTTGGGGCTGTCCGAGGGCGTCCCCGCGCGCAGGATGGGTTGGGCTGGACGAGATGAAGGTCGAACATTCGGACATGCCGAACGCTTCGTATAGTTCTGTTCCGGTGGCCGTTTCCCACTGGGCGTGCAACGACCGAGACAGCTTCTCCCCGGCGCACAGACCGTGGCGCAGATCGGGCAGTTCGATCTGATCTGAACCGGACAGCATCTTGCGAAAAACGCCGGGCGCCGCGGCAAAGATCGTCGCGCGGTTCTGGCGCAGCATTTGCGGTAATTGAGACATATCGGTGCCGGGTTCAGGGATCAGGGCCGAGGCTCCGATCGTCCAGGGATCCATAAGCCCGGTGCCCAGCGTATAGGTCCAGTTGAACGCACCCGCGTGGCACAGGCGGTCCTTCTCAGTCAGACCGTACCAGCCATCGACCATCATCTGACGAGCCCAGATCGCACGATGAGCATGGGCGACTGCGCGGGGCTTGCCCGAGGTGCCCGAGGTATAGACCACATAGGCCAGACGCTCGGGGTCGCCCATATCGAACGCCGCGGGCGGCAGGTCATGCATGGCGATCAGGTCATCCAGATGGATCTGATTGGGGTGCTCGGCACAGGCCACCGAGGGGGCGCGCAAGATGGCGGCGGGCGAAAGCTCCGCAATGATCCGCGCGGTTTCCGGCTCGGTCAGTTGCGATGAAGTCGGAACAGGAACGATACCGACAGCGATGGCCCCAAGGTAGGCGATGGGAAACTCGACGGTGTTTCCGAGCCGCATCAGCACGATGTCTCCGGGGTGAAGTCCGGCCTGCAACAGGCCCTGACCCGTTCCCAGAACGGCGGCTTTCAATGCGCGATAGCTCCAGTCTTCGGATCCGTTTTGACGCAGTACTGACAGGGCGGTTTTATCGGCCAACGCATCCGCCTTGCCCAGCACATGAGCAGCCAGATTGAACGGGGTCGGGCAGGGCGTCGGTGGCCCCTGATCGAAGATTGAAAGCATGGCAACTGGCTAACCCGGCCCATGGCGCGTTGCAAGCGCGGCTTGTGCACCCTATAGACGATGGCATGAGTACCCAAGATCCCAAATCCCTGATCCGCATTGCCCGCGACGCAGGCGAACACACGGAACCCGAGCCTTTGGACCTGGGCGCCCGCGTGCGCGAGTTGCGCAAGGCGCGCAACTGGACGCTGGAGCAGGCAGCCTCGCAGGCCGGTCTGGCGCGTTCGACGCTCAGCAAGATCGAAAATGGTCAGATGTCACCCACCTACGATGCGCTGAAAAAGCTGGCCATCGGGTTGGAGATCTCGGTGCCTCAGCTCTTTACCCCGCCGCAGCGTGAGCAGGTGATTGGTCGTATGGCCGTGACCCGGTCCGGCGAGGGGGCTGCACATGCCACTGCCACCTATGAGCATGAGTTGCTGGCTGAAACCCTGACGAAAAAGCAGATGCTCCCCTATCGCGCCCGCGTCCGCGCCCGCTCGATGGATGAGTTCGAAGGTTGGGTGCGCCATGACGGGGAGGAGTTCATGTACGTCCTGACCGGAGTCGTGCGGTTGTATACCGAGTTTTACGAACCCGTTGAGATGCGCCGGGGCGACAGCGCCTATTACGACGGCAGCATGGGGCACAATGTGATTTCGGTCAGCGATGAGGATGCGACCATCCTCTGGGTGACGTCACTGGCCTAGGATCAGTTCAATTCGCGGTTCAGCGATTCCGTGAACAGAAAATCTTCGACCTCTTCGTGAGCTTCATTGACGGTCAGGTGGTGGCGTTCGGCCAGATAGGCTTCGAACTGTTTGCGATCCTTGCCAACGCGCGGCATGTCCTGGTCCCTCAGGTTGGGAAAACGGCGTTTCGCGCGGGCGTAGCACGCGTTCCAGTCTTGTGTCAGATCGGTCCAGTTCAGCATCTGCGAGCTTTCCTTCTTCGGGTTTCAGGACGGCTCTCCCCTATGAACAGCGTACGGACGAGTTGACGCAGCGGAAGACATGACAAGATGTCGCACCCCTGGCCTGATCAGAATTATGCCGATCAGAGTCAGGTTTGCGCGGCGGGTTTGGCGCAAAATCCGGTGAAATGCCCATATATAGGGGCGCTTTGCGCTATGAGCTCATGATTTTGTTCATCGCGGGATGTGCCAGTTTTTGCCGATCTCCACGTGCATAAGGTGTCAGGTCCGGTGCGTCACACCCTATGCGCGTGGTTCTAATCGGCGTACCACCAGACCTCGGGCATGTATTGCGGGCCATCGCCATAGATTGGCAGGGTCTCGGGGTATTTCAGCGCACTGACATGGGCGATACGGCCGACGTCGAAGCTCCAGATCGGGATCACGTATCGGCCCGCCGTCAGAACGCGGTCGAGGGCGCGGGTGGCGGCCACGAAATCCTCGCGGCTTTCCGAAGCCAGCATGGAGTCGATCATCCCGTCAACAGCGGGTGAGGAGACGCCCATCAGGTTGCGCGTGCCCGGTGCATCAGCGGACTCGCTGCCCCAATAGAGGCGCTGTTCATTGCCTGGTGACAGTGACAGGGCACGGCGGAACGGGGTCATATCGAAATCTAGCTCAGATACCCGCCCGGTATATTGCGCATTGTCGACACGCTCAGTCGTGACCTGAATGCCCAGACGTTCCAACGCACGGGTGTAGATCTCGACCGCTGTCTGCATCTCACCATCGCCTTGTTGCAGCAGAACGGTGATCTGAAATGGCTCACCCGCGGCGTTGCGCAGCACGCCGTCCTGAATGGTCCAGCCAGCCTCGGCCAGCAGTTTTGCCGCTTGCCGCAGGTTTGCGCGATTTCGGGCTGAGCCGTCGCCCACGGGTGGGGCGTAGCCTTCCAGCGTTCCGGGGATCAGGTCTGCGCTGTAAGGCGCCAACAGTTCCGCAACGCGCCCCGTCGCGGGTCCTGGTTGCATCGCCAGATCAGAGCCGGAGAAATAGGATGATATCCGCGACTGCGCGCCGCCGGTGATCGTGTCATTGATGAATTCGAAGTTGAACGCCAGCATCAGGGCTTCACGCACGCGCCAGTCATCGAACGGAGTTTTGCGGGTATTCATCACCAGCCCGGTCATTCCCGAGGGTTTGCCATGCGGAATCTCGGTCTTGATCACATCGCCGCGCTGAACAGCGGGGAAACTGTACTGCGTGTCCCATTTGTCGGCGTTGAACTCACGCACGGCCGAAAGCTCTCCGGCTTTGAAGGCTTCGAACAGAACGGTAGCATCGCCGTAGAATTCGATCCGGATGTCATCGAAATTCATCGTGCCACGGCGAAACGGAACATCAGCGCCCCAATAGTTCGGATTTCGACGCAGGTTCACGTAGCGACCGGCCTCGTAATCTTCGACCACATAGGGTCCGCTTCCGACAGGAACGTCGTGCAGCTGCGCGTCCGCAAAATCCTTACCTTCCCATTGGGCTTTCTGAAGGATCGGACGCAGCCCCACGATCAATGCAAGTTCGCGGTCAGCTTCGTTAAAGCTGATCCGGACCGAGCGCGGGCCGGTCTGTTCGATACTGTCGATCTTGGACCAAAGACCGCGATAGCGCAGATGCCCTTCGGTCCCGAGGGTCTGGAAAGACCAGATCACATCGTCAACTGTGACCGGGGTGCCATCGGAGAATCGAGCCTCGTCCCGGAGGGTAAATTCCACCCAAGAGCGGTCTGGCGCAGTCTCAACCGATTCGGCTAACAGCCCGTAAAGAGTGAAAGGTTCGTCCCAGGATCGGCCCATCAGGCTCTCGTGGGTCCAAAATCTTAGCTGCCACGGAGGGGTGCCTTTTTGCACAAACGGGTTCAAGCTGTTAAAGCCGCCGGTGTTTCCGAAAACGACTTTGCCGCCTTTTGGCGCCTCTGGGTTGGCATAGGGTAGAGACACAAAATCCGGTGGTAAGGCCGGGTCGCCATACATAGCTATGCCATGAGTCGATTCTGCTTGTGCCAAAGAGGACGCAAAAAGCAGGACGATTCCCGCTGCCAAACCACGAAGCGGGTGTGAAAAATACGGGCTCATTTTGGAAACAATCCTGCTCTGGCCTTATTTTGTTGGGATTCATCGTAGCGATGATTTTTCTTGTTTTCAAACTTTTAGCTTGGACGAAAGCGCAGAATTGCTTATAAGGGTTTCACTGCTCGATAGGTTTCTTGCCTGTATGAAACCTGCCTCAATAACTTAACGCCCGCTTCGTGCGGGCGTTTTTTTTCGCAGATTTGCAGCTACTCATTCTGCAGTTCCCCGTTTTCTTTGCAGGTGCAGCATGGCACTCTGCGTGCCAGGTGAACTCAGAGGAAATGCAGTCATGAGCCTTTCGGGAAAAACGGCAATCATCACGGGGTCGAATTCGGGCATCGGTCTGGGCATCGCGCGCGAGCTGGCGAAGGCCGGGGCGGATGTGGTTTTGAACTCGTTCACAGATCGCGATGAAGATCACGCGTTGGCGGAAGAGATTTCGAAAGAGACCGGTACAAGCGCGCGCTACATTCAGGCCGATATGTCCAAGGGGGATGAATGCCGCGCCCTGATTGAGAAGTCGGGCTCCTGCGATATTCTGGTGAACAATGCGGGTATTCAGCATGTGTCGCCAATTGACCAGTTCCCGATCGACAAATGGGACGCGATCATTGCGATCAACATGAACTCGGCCTTCCACACGACTGCAGCCGCTTTGCCGTTGATGCGCGCGAGTGGGTGGGGGCGCGTGGTGAATATTGCCTCGGCCCATGGTTTGACGGCCTCTCCGTTCAAAGCGGCCTATGTGGCGGCCAAGCACGGTGTTGTTGGCATGACCAAGGCCGTCGCATTGGAAACCGCGCAAGAGCCGATCACCTGCAATGCGGTTTGTCCGGGCTATGTGCTGACCCCTCTGGTCGAAGCGCAGATCCCTGACACGATGAAGGAATACAACATGAGCCGTGAGGACGTGATCAAGAACGTCATGCTGGAGCGGCAACCGTCCAAGGAGTTCGCCACGGTCGAGCAATTGGGCGGAACGGTTCAGTTCCTCTGCTCAGATGCCGCGGCTCAGATCACCGGCACGACGATCTCGGTCGATGGTGGCTGGACGGCTTTGTGAGCTTGCATGGGGGCTCTGCCCCCATACCCCCGGGTTATTTTTTGGCTAGATGAAGAGGCGGAACCATGAAGCGGATCAATCTGGCTTTGCAGGGTGGTGGAGCGCATGGAGCGTTCACTTGGGGTGTCCTCGACCGGCTTCTGGATGAAGAGGATATCGAGGTTGCGGCGATCACCGGAACCTCGGCCGGGGCTTTGAACGGGGCTGCGTTCAAGTCCGGTATGGTTGCAAATGGGCGCGAGGGCGCGCGGGCGCGGCTGGATGGATTGTGGAAACGCATGGGGGCCCTTGGCGATATGCGTATTGCCAACTGGTTCAGGGGGCTTGAGCCTGCGAGCATTGCGCAGGCGATGGAGTATTCGCTGCCTTACTCCATTGGCGATGCGTGGTCGCGGATGGTGTCGCCCTATGCCTATGGTCCGTTCTATTCGAACCCGCTGGAATCCGTGGTGGATCGGTTCAACTTTGATGAGGTTTGCGCTGATCAGGGGCCACGTCTGTTTGTGTGCGCGACTTGCGTTCGTAGCGGCAAGATCCGCGTGTTCACGGGCGATGAGATCTCGACAAATGCGATTCTGGCCTCGGCCTGTTTGCCCACGCTGTTCAAAGCGGTTGAGATTTACGACCCTGAAACCGACAGGACCGAAGCCTATTGGGATGGCGGCTATACCGGCAACCCGGCGCTGTACCCCTTGTTCGAGGGTGACCTGCCCGATGATGTTGTGATCGTAAATATCAACCCTCTGGAACGGGACGAGTTGCCGGTCACGCCGCAGCAAATTCAGAACCGGATCAATGAGATCAGCTTTAACTCATCCCTGTTCCGCGAGCTGCGGGCGATCAATTTCGTTCAGCGGCTGCTGGAAGAGGGTAAGTTGAAAGCCGGTGAGATGAGCCGTGTGTTGGTTCACATGATTGCGGATAATGAGTTGATGAACAGCTTGTCCGTGGCGACCAAAACTGTGCCCAATCCGGTGATCCTGCACAAGTTGAAGCACGCGGGCCGCGATGCGGCAGATGGGTTTCTGGCGCGTTACAAGGATGATCTTGGGCAGCACAGTACCGTTGATCTGCCCGCAATGTTTGGTTGATTACTCGGGCGGCTGCGTCGGGTCTTTTTCGTTAGGATAGACCAGACCGGCCGAGATCACGAGTTTTGCGGCCTCTTCAATCGACATGTCCAGCAGGATCACGTCTTCTTCCGGGAAGAACAGCAGAAAGCCGGAGGTTGGGTTGGGCGTTGTCGGGATGAAGATGCTCAGGAGGTTGCCGCCGGTTTCGGCGCGATTGCTAACCTCACCCCTTGCTGTGGTCGAAACGAAGCCGATGGCCCAGATGCCACGACGCGGATATTGCACCAGGCAGGCTTTCTCGAAAGAGCGCTCGGTCTGTGCGAACACCGTCTCCGAGATCTGTTTGATCCCGGAATAGATTGAGCGGACGATAGGCATCCGATCGACGAGGCTCTCGGTGAACGAGATGAAAGATCGGCCCAGAATGCCTTTGGCAACCCAGCCGACCAGAATGGTGAACACCAGAAAGATGATGACGCCGACGCCGCGCAGGTTGATGCCCACATATTCCTCAGGGCGGAACTGTTGTGGCACCAGCGGCAGAACGGCGCTGTCGATCCAGCCCACGACGGACCAGATCAGCCAGATTGTCAGCCAGACAGGCGCAATGACAACGATACCCGTCAGAAAAGAACCGCGCAGGCGCGAGAACAAGCCGGGGCGGCGATGGGGCTCTTCGTCAAACGGTGTGTTCATTACAGGTCCGAGTGGTTTGCGAAACTACCTAAGCAGTCCGATGCGCCGGTGCAATAGGGCAGGTTTACGCGCCGTTTACCAGTGCCTTAGCAATATTCGCCGCCAATCGTGCGTTGTTGCGCACCAAGGCGATGTTCGCGGTGAGTGAACGGCCCTCGGTCTTTTCAAAGATCCGTTGCAGTAGATAGGGCGTGACGGCCTTTCCGGTGATCCGATGAGCATCTGCATCCGCCTGGGCAGCGGCGATGATCGGGGCCAGCTCCTCGGCCGGGATCTGGTCTGCGGCCGGGATCGGGTTCGCGACCAGCTGACCGCCCGGTAGGCCCAGCGCGCGGCGCGTCGCATGAGCTTTTGCGATGGCCTCGGCACTGTCCATGCGCAGCGGTGCGGCATATGGGGATTGTGCGGACCAGAAGGCGGGAAAGGCATCCTGACCATAAGCGATGACCGGAACGCCCAGCGTTTCAAGAACCTCAAGCGTTTTAGCTAGATCGAGGATCGCCTTGGCACCAGCGGCCACGACTGTCACCGGGGTTTGGCCCAGCTCATGCAGGTCGGCGGAGATATCAAATGTGGTCTCGGCCCCCTGATGGACGCCTCCGATCCCGCCGGTCGCAAACACCTCGATCCCCGCATATTGCGCGGCGATCATTGTTGCGGCCACTGTTGTGGCTCCGGTCCCGCCGGTCGAGATGCACGCCGCCATATCCGCGCGCGAGATTTTCGCGACGCCCTGAGCCTGGCCCAAGGCCTGCAGCTGGTCGGGTTCAAGGCCCACATGCAGCACGCCTTCGATCACAGCCATGGTCGCTGGCACAGCTCCGGCATCGCGGATGTCCTGTTCCACCTGCGCGGCGACCTCAACGTTCTGGGGGTAGGGCATGCCGTGGGTAATGATGGTGCTTTCCAGCGCCACGATTGGGTGGCCTGCGTCTTTCGCGGCGCGGACCTCGGCAGAGTAGTGGATAGGGATCACAGCGGAGTTTCTCCTGAAACGTAAGTTGCAGCGGCGTGGAGCGCGCGGGTCAAAGCAGTTTGCGCGTCGGCGCCGTCAGATTCTGAAGCGATATGAGCGGCCATGAATGTGTCGCCCGCGCCGGTCACGCGGGTCACAAGCACGGACGGAGGTGTCTGGGTCAGAACGCCCGAGGCCGCGCCCACGGTGGCCGAATTGCCACCATCAGTGACGAGAACGCGCAGCGCGCCCCGGTCCAGCAGGCCTTTGGCGGCGGATTCTGAATCAGTGAACTCGCGCTGACACAGTAGGCCAGCCTCTTCGAGGTTCACATAGAGAGTTGCGCGGGCATGTTTTAGGAAGGGCAGTAGACGTTCGGCCTTGCCGGGCGAGGCCGGTGCAACCCGCAGGTCCGCCTTGGCGAAGGCGGGGCTTTGGGCGATTTCTTCCAGAAGGTCCAGCGTCAGGTTGCCGTCCAGCGCAATGGGTCCTTCGAACGGTGTGTTCTCATAGCCCAGCGGTCCGTGCATCAACGGGCGCAGGATTTTCGCCCCCGAAGCCTCAAGCGAGTGGGCGTCAGCGATGGCCGCGATCAGGCCGTTGGCCCCTTCGACAGCCATGTAGCGATCAGTCGGCAGGTCTTGCGAGCGGTAGATATGGTCGGTGATCATGCCGAGCCGGGCGCAAGCGTGGATCAGCTCGTCACCCTCCGGGTCGCGGCCAATGGCGGTCAGTAGGGTAGGGGTCATGCCAAACCGCACCAGCGTCATGGCGATGTTCATGGCGACGCCGCCGGGCAGGCGGGTGATCCGCCCCGGCACGTCCGATCCTTGCCGCATGGCACTGGCCGAGCGTCCGATCACGTCCCATAGGACCGAGCCGATACACAGGATTTCACTGTTCTGAGTCATGGTGCTGTCATGCCGCAGCGCTGAGGGCCGTGCAAGCCAGAACGTCAGCGGTAACAGAGATAAGGCCTCTGTGTTCCGGTCCGTATTCGTTTCGACTTGCGATCCGATGCGTTCGGCGGGACACTCGATGTGTATGATTGATAATTTTATTGATGAGCGTCGCAGATGAGCGGTATTTTCCGTTTCCTCCTGATATTGCCTGCTTTTCTGGTCCTTTCGACATGGTCCGCGAAGGCACAGACCCCTCCGACGATTGTCGAGTTCTGGACGAAGGCAGACACTCTGTTTCTTGAGGTCACGTTGAATGCCGAGATGTTCCTGTCCGGGATCGACCCCGAAACTCGTCCCGATTTTGCCGATGACGCGCGGTACAGAGACTTGCGCCGGCGGGTCTCCTCAGAGCTGGAGCCTGAGGTTCGGTCGTTTGTCAAAGACTGGGCCGGGACGCTGAGGGTCGAACTCGCAGGCCCGACCCGCCTGTCCTATGAGGGCGTGCGCATCCCCATTGTCGGTGATCCTGATACTCCGCGTTTGTCAAAGCTGCTGCTGGCCGCGCCGCTGCCGGACGGGGCGTCGAGTTTGCGCCTGACATGGCCGGAGGGGCACGGGCCTGCCGTCGTTAAACAACAGCGTGTCGACGCACCCTACACGGGCTATCTGGTCGCCGGAGAGGTCAGCCCTTTGATACCGTTGCAAGGCGGTGCCGCGCTCGGCCCGCAACAGGTGCTGCAGGTGTTTCTGCCCAAGGGGCTGACCCGCATCCTTCCGCATGGCTACCACGAGATCGCCCTTGTGCTGTCGCTGGTCTTTTTGACTCTCAGCCTGCGTCCGCTGTTGGCGCAGATGTTGTTTGTGTCCCTAGGACTGATCTTCGGTCTGGCGCTTTCGGTCTATGGCGCGGTTGCGTTGCCCTCTGCGGTGGCCTCTCAGGCGCTTGCGGCTGCAACCCTCGTTTTGGCGCTGTGGAATTTGGTTCTCAGGCGTCTGACCGTTTTCCGCTTGCTCGCTGTTTTTGGTGCCGGATTGTTGTGTGGGATAGCGCTCAGCACCTCGCTGGCGAGAATTGGGGTGCCACCGGATCATTTGCCGCCCGCGATATTCGGCTACGCGGGCGGAGTACTGGTAGCGCTCTACGCCATAGCTGCCGTAAGTTTTGTGATCTCGGCGCTGATTGCCGGGGCGTCTGAGAGGATGCGAGGCCGGATATCCGTTCTGGCCTCGATCCTGATTGCGGGAATTGCCGTTTATTGGTTGGCCGAGCCCCTGATACTCAGCTAGCCATATGGGACAACAACTCCTCCAGAGCGGTCGAAGGGTCCTCGGCCGACCAGATTTCATCGCCGATGCCGAAGAAATCCGTATGTGGGGAAAGGGTGCGGATCAAGTCTGGGGTCAAGCCACCCTCGGCCACGACCGGGACCTCGATCATTTCTGACCACCATTGGAATAGGTCCTTTTCGGCAAGAGTGCCGTCGCCCAATGACGACGCTCCGACCGGGCCGAAGGCGACATAGTCGACGCCTGCTTCGCCAGCCGTCATGCCGTCATGGCTGGAGGCCCCACAAAAGCTGCCGACAATCGCATCCGTTCCGAGCTCCTTTCGTGCAGCCCGGACCGAGCGCGCTGCGTCGTCCAAATGTACGCCGTCCAGCCCCAGCCGTTGCGCCAGCAGAACGTGGTTCGAGATCACGATGGCCACGTCCCGCGCATGCGCAACCTCGCGGCAGGCATCTGCGGAGCGGGCGATCGTGTCCTCGTCATTCCCAGCCAAGGCCAGCCGGATGCAAGCAATCTCGGTCCCGTCAAGAACCCGCGCCAATTGGTCGGGGAAGGTACTAAGCGTGATGGTCGGCGGTGTGATCAGATAGATCTGAGGCTGCTCGGGGGTGTCCATTAGCGCGTCCTTCGCTTTCATTCTTTTGCGCGGTTTAGCGGATTGAGCGCGGGAAGCAAACTTTTAAGCCTGTCGAGCAGGTATTTGAGAACAGAAGAAGAGGATCGGGTTGCCCTGATGGGGCTGGGTGATTAGAGCAGGCGGAACTTTCGGAGACAACCATGCCTAGTGACACCTCTCAGCCTTCCTTTGTGCTCGTGCGCCCACAGATGGGCGAAAACATCGGGGCCGCCGCGCGAGCGATGTGGAATTTCGGGTTGGATCGAATGCGGGTCGTGGCCCCTCGGGACGGGTGGCCGAACCCGAAGGCGGTGGCGATGTCCAGCGGTGCCGGTCGGCTTCTGGATGAGGCACAATTGTTTGACGATCTGGCGGGATCGCTGTACGACACCACCTTTGTGTTTGCGACCACCGCACGGCAACGCGGGTTGACCAAGCCAGTCTACAGCCCGGAACGCGCCATGCAGATCGCGGCTGAAAAGGTTGCCGCAGGGGAAAAGGTCGCCGTGTTGTTTGGCCCCGAACGCGCGGGGCTTGAGAATGAGGATATCGCCAAGGCCAATGCTATCATCTCGGTGCCCGTGAACCCGGAATATGCCTCGCTCAACCTTGGACAATGCGTGCTGCTGACAGCCTATGAGTGGATGCGCCAGACCGGTGATGTGGTGCATGAGGCTACCGATCTGGGCAAGGGCGACTGGGCGACTGGCATCGAGGTCGAGAAGCTGGTCGACCACTATGAAGATCGGCTGGAAGAGGCTGGTTTCTTCTACCCGCCAGAAAAGGCCGAGGGTATGAAGACCAATCTGCGCAACCTGTGGTCGCGGATGCGGATGACGCGGGCGGATGTGCAGATGTTGCACGGAGTCATGCGTCAGATGGTCCGTTGGAAAGACAAAGGGTAAGGCTGGACCTTGCCCCTCACTGGCCCTAGCTTGCGACCAAATCCAGGACATATGAGGACAGCATGAGCGCCAAGCGCAGCATCTTCGAAGAAGTCTCAGACACCGAAAAACAACAGGCCGTTCAACCCGGTATGATCGACAAGGGCCGGGGCGGGGCACGCAAGGCGATCCGGGCGTGGCTGATGATCCTGTTCGCTCTGGTCGTTGTGATGATCGCCGTTGGGGGGCTGACCCGGCTGACCGATAGCGGGCTGTCGATCACCGAATGGCGTCCGATCACCGGGGCCATCCCGCCGATGACCGAGGCCGACTGGCAATCCGAATTCGACAAGTACAAGGAAATCGACCAGTGGCGCATCCAGAACCAGTGGATGGAGCTGACTGATTTCAAATTCATCTACTGGTGGGAATGGGGCCACCGCCAATTGGGCCGCGTGATCGGTCTGGTCTGGGCAATTGGCTTCTTTGGTTTCCTGATCGCGCGCAAAATCCCAACGGGTTGGACCGGAAAACTGCTGATCCCCGGCGCTTTGGGTGGCGTTCAGGGCGCGGTCGGCTGGTGGATGGTCGCCTCGGGTGTGACGCAGGGCGAAGGGATGACGGCCGTTGCAAGCTATCGTCTGGCGACGCATCTGGGCTTGGCCTTCGTGATCCTTGGCTTCCTCGCGTGGTATATCTTTGAGCTGGGCCGGGACGAGCGCGACCTGATGCAGGCGCGCCGCGCGAAAGAGGCGAAGCTGTTCTCGCTCTCGACCGGCTTGCTGCATTTCACCTTTTTGCAGATACTCATCGGTGCTCTGGTCGCCGGGATTGACGCCGGGCGGTCTTACACCGACTGGCCGCTGATCGGCGGGCAGCTTTTGCCGCCAGATGCGACCATGCTGGAGCCGATGTGGCGCAACTTCTTCGAAAGCCCCGGTCTGGTGCAATTCATCCACCGTTGCGCGGGATATCTGCTGTTCATCTTCGCCATCATCGTCTGGCGTCGGGGGCAGGGCAGCGCCCATCCACAGACCCGTTTCGCCTTCAACGCAGCCTTTGCGGCCCTGTCGCTGCAGGTGGTGGTCGGGATCGTCACGGTCGTCTACGCAGCCCCATGGCAGATCGCCATTTTCCACCAGTTCATGGCCGTCGTGGTCTGGACCCTGATCCTACGCGCGCGCTTCCTGAGCGGCTATCCAATTGCAACCTCAATCCGTGGAGCGTGACCGATGAGCGCCTTTGACGACCTGATGGCCTTTCAACGTGAAACCTCGGCCCTTGGTCAGATTGCCGGTCGGCTGGGCTGGGATCAGGAAACCATGATGCCACGCGGAGCTGCCCCGCAACGGGCCGAGGAAATGGCCGCGATCGAGGCCGTTTTGCACGCGCGCAAATCCGACCCGCGCGTGGCCGAATGGCTCGACCAGGCCGACGCGAGTGATGCCTCGGGTCAGGCCCAGCTGCGTGAGATCCGCCGGTCCTACGAGCGCACCATCAAAGTCCCCGCCGATCTGGCCAAAGCTCTTGCTCGTGTCACATCTGCCGCGCAAGGCAAATGGGCGCAGGCGCGCGCGGATGAGGACGTCTCGGCCTTTCTGCCCGTGCTGGAGGAGGTCGTCGCGCTGAAACGCGAGGAAGGGGCGGCGCTGGCGCAGGGCGGTGACATCTATGGTGCCATGGTCGAGGATTATGAGCCCTATACGACTGGAGCGCAGATTGCGGAGATCTTCGATCAGATGCGCCCCCGCTTGGTGGCACTGCGGGCGGCGGTTCTGGATCGGCCCGCCCCAAAGGCGCTGGAGGGCTCTTTCGACGAAACCGAACAGATGCGCTTGTCACAAAAGCTCGCGCAAGCGTTCGGCTATGACCTGAACCGGGGCCGCGTCGACAAGGCGGTGCATCCGTTTAGCTCGGGCAGCGGCTCGGACGTGCGGATCACGACCCGAACCAGCGCGACTGACCCGTTCAACTGCTTCTACTCAACCATTCATGAGGTCGGCCACGCCGCCTACGAGCAGGGTATCAACCCCGACTACGCGCTGACGCCTCTGGGTCAGGGCGTGTCGATGGGTGTGCATGAAAGCCAAAGCCGGATTTATGAAAACCAGCTTGGCCGCTCGCGCGCCTTCACCGGATGGCTCTTCACCCAGATGCGCGACGCGTTCGGAGATTTCGGGATCGCGGATGCCGACGCCTTCTACGCGACTGTGAACCATGTCCAAAACGGCTATATCCGGACCGAGGCGGATGAGGTGCAATACAACCTGCACATCATGCTGCGCTTTGACCTGGAGCGCGCATTGATGGCCGGAGACCTGCAGGTCTCGGACCTCGAGACCGCATGGAATGACCGCTTCAAGGCGGATTTTGGCTATGCGGTCGACAAGCCCTCGAACGGGTGTTTGCAGGATGTCCACTGGTCCGTGGGTCTGTTCGGCTATTTCCCGACCTACTCGCTGGGCAACGTCTATGCCGGGTGTCTCTATCAGGCGCTGCGCGGCGCTGTGCCGGGGCTGGATGGTCAATTGGCCGAAGGTGATACCTCTGGCGCGACCACATGGCTGCGCGAGAATGTGCAGAAATATGGCGGGCTTTACGCCCCGCGTGATGTCATCCAGCGTGCAAGCGGTGTTGAACCGGGGCCGGACCCGCTGCTCAGCTATCTTGAGCAGAAATTCGGCGCGCTTTACGGGCTTTAACAGGGCCGCTCACGTTGCCGTGTGCCCGCGTGGTGTTCCGCGCGGGATTGGCTAGGGTGGGGCATCTGACCCCGGCGGAGATTACGGTGCCCTTCACTTCTTTGGTAAAACCCCGGCTTGCCGAGATCATCACCAGCCGAGGGCTGCAAAACGCGCGTCGTGGTCTGTATGAGCTGGGGCGCAGGGCGCGTGGCGCGCGACACGAGGTTCACTATTTTCACGATGCGTCAGACCCGTATTGCGCACTGACCGCGCAAGTTTTGCCGGCATTTGATGCGCGCTATGACATTGTGCTGCGCCCGCATTTGATCTCAGGCCCGCCAGCCGAGGCAGTCCCTGATCCCAAAGCGCATCGTGAGAACGCCTTCGAAGATGCAACGCGTTTGGCGCAAAAGCTGGGTTTGGACGCGCCGAAGGCGGATGGTGTGACGCCAGAAATCAACGCTCGTCTGGCCGCCCATCTTGGAGAGTCGGATTTCGCGCAACATCTAAAAGCCATCAGCGCTGCCCAATGGGCCGGGCGGGATTTACCTGCGGGCAAACAGAGTGATCCCGGCGCTGCCCTGCGTGCCGGGGATCAGGAGTTGCGGGCCATGGGGCACTATCTCGGCGGCACGTTTTACTATGGCGGCGAATGGTATTGGGGCGCGGACCGACTGCACTATCTTGAAGACAGGTTACAGAGCGCTGGATTGGGCACTGGCCCCCTTTTAGTCCCGCCCCCAGAGCCGGTATTTGACAGCCAAGCCGCCCCGAAAACCATCGAGTTTTTTTCTCCTTCCGCAGCCCGTATTCTTATCTGGCTTTTGACCGGGTCCAACATTTGGCAGCTCAGTGCAACGCGGAACTGATCCTGCGTCCGGTGCTGCCGATGCTGATGCGCGGCCTGCCAGTGCCCAAGGCGAAATCCCGATACATCCTGCAGGATTGCACGCGTGAGGCACGGCGGCTGGGTATCCCGTTTGGCCGCATCTGCGACCCTCTGGGCGCCGGGGTCGAGCGCGGTTATGCCTTGTTCGACTACGCCGCATCCGAAGGTCGGATGGGAGCGTTTTGCTCTACCTTCATGCGCACAGTCTGGTCAGAAGGGGTGGATGCGGCCAGCGACAAGGGCCTCTCTCAAATCGTCCAAGCCGTCGGTTCGAATTGGCCCACGGCGCGCGATGAGCTGAAATCACAAACTTGGCGTCGGCGGGTTGAGCAGAACCAAAACAGGCTGCAAGACATTGGCCTTTGGGGTGTTCCTAGCTTCCACGTCGACGGTCAGAGCATTTGGGGTCAGGATCGGCTCTGGGCTGTTGCTGATCTATTGGGCACTGAATCAAAACAGGCGCTGCCCGGGTCCGGTTAGCGCCTGTTTCATGTTCTCTAGCCGAAAGACTATTCTTCGGCCTCGTCCTCTTCCCCTTGATCGGCGATCCAGGCGACGCTCACGACCTCTTCACCCTTGCCGGTGTTAAACACCCGCACGCCGCCGGCGCTGCGGGACCGGAAGGAAATGCCATCGACCGGCACGCGGATCGACTGACCTTTTGAAGTGGCCAGCATGATCTGGTCATCAATCTCGACCGGGAACGAGGCGACAAGTTCGCCGCCGCGCATCGCCTTGTCCATTGCGGCAACGCCCATGCCGCCGCGCCCACGGACAGGGTAGTCATGGCTGGAGCTCAGCTTGCCTGCACCGCCCGCTGTGATGGTCAGGATCAGGTTCTCCGCAGCCGACATCTCGGCATAGCGCTCCTGAGGCAAGACGCTGTCGGCATTGCCTTCTTCCTCATCGCCCTCGGCCTCATCAGTGACGCCCGCCATCAGACGGCGCATCTTGAGGTAGGCGGCACGCTCATCCGAGGTCGCATCGAAATGGCGGATGACAGACATCGAAACCACTTCGTCATTGCCGGAGAGGCGCACGCCGCGCACACCGACCGAAGAGCGGCTGTTGAACACTCGCACATCTGTCGTCGGGAAGCGGATCGCACGGCCGGATTTGGTGACCAGCATCACATCATCCTCTTCCGAGCAGATGCGCGCGTTGATCAGCTTCGTATCGGCATGCTCATCCTCGAACTTCATGGCGATCTTGCCGTTGCGCTTCACATTGGTGAAGTCGGACAGGCGGTTGCGCCGCACGGTGCCTGCGCTGGTGGCGAAGACGACCTGAAGGTTTTCCCATTCCTCGTCCGGAACGTCGACCGGCATGATCGCCGCGATGGAGACTCCGGTCGGGATCGGCAGGATGTTGACGATCGCCTTGCCCTTGCCGGTCCGCCCCGATTGCGGCAGGCGCCAGGTCTTGAGCTTGTAGACCATCCCGTCGGTCGTGAAGAACAGCAGCTGCGTATGGGTGTTGGCCACGAAGAGGGTGGTGACCACGTCCTCTTCCTTGGTCTGCATCCCCGACAGGCCTTTGCCGCCACGCTTTTGCGCTCGGAAATCGGCTAGTGGCGTACGCTTGATATAGCCGCCCGAGGTGACAGTCACGACCATGTCTTCGCGTTCAATCAGGTCCTCGTCTTCCATGTCGCCGGACCAATCGACGATCTCGGTGCGACGGGGTACCGCGAACTGATCTCGTACTTCGCGCAGCTCATCGCCGATGATCGACATGATGCGTTCGCGCGAGGAGAGGATATCCAGGTATTCTTTGATCTTGGCGGCCAGTTGCTCCAGCTCGTCCGTGACCTCTTTGACGCCCAGCTGGGTCAGGCGCTGCAGGCGCAATTCGAGGATCGCACGGGCCTGAACCTCGGTCAGGTTATAGGTGCCGTCATCGTTCATTTTGGACAGCGGGTCGTCGATCAGGCGCAGATAGCCTTCGATCTCCGCGGCGGGCCAGCGTCGGGTCATCAGTTTCTCGCGTGCCTCAGCCGCGTCTGCCGACGAACGGATGGTGGCAACCACTTCGTCCACATTCGAGACGGCCACGGCCAGACCACACAGAATATGGCTACGCTCGCGTGCTTTGCGCAGGTCATATGCGGTGCGGCGGGCGACGACATCCTCGCGGAAGTCGATGAAGGAGGTCAGGAACCGGCGAAGGGTCAGTTGCTCGGGCCGGCCACCATTCAGGGCCAGCATGTTGCAGCCGAAGGAGGTCTGCATCGGCGAGAAGCGATAAAGCTGGTTCAGTACCACCTCGGGCGTTGCATCGCGCTTCAGCTCGACCACCACGCGCACGCCGTTGCGGTCGGACTCGTCCTGCACATGCGCGACGCCTTCGATGCGCTTTTCGCGCACCGCTTCGGCGATCTTTTCGATCATCGAGGCTTTGTTCACCTGATAGGGGATCTCGTCCACGACAATGGCGTAGCGATCCTTGCGCAGTTCCTCGACTCGGGTCTTGGCGCGGATGATAACGCTGCCGCGGCCTTCCAGATAAGCCTTGCGCGCACCGGAGCGGCCCAGCATGACGCCGCCGGTCGGAAAGTCAGGGCCGGGCACGTATTCGATCAGCTGCTCGGATGTCAGATCCGGGTCGTCAATCAGCGCCAGCGTGGCATCGACCACCTCACCCAGATTGTGCGGCGGGATATTCGTGGCCATGCCCACAGCAATGCCGCCAGCGCCGTTGACCAGCATGTTCGGGAAGCGGGCGGGCAGGACGGTCGGTTCTTTGTCTTTGCCGTCGTAGTTGTCCTGAAAATCGACCGTCTCTTTTTCAATGTCCGCCAGCAGGGCGGCGGCGGGCTTGTCCATCCGCACTTCGGTGTAACGCATGGCCGCCGGGTTGTCGCCGTCCATCGAGCCAAAGTTGCCCTGACCATCCAGCAGTGGCAGCGACATCGAGAAATCCTGCGCCATCCGCACCAGCGCGTCATAGATCGCGCTGTCGCCATGCGGGTGGTATTTACCCATCACATCGCCGACCGGACGGGCCGATTTGCGATACGCCTTTTCATGCGTGTTACCGGTCTCGTGCATGGCGTACAAAATCCGCCGATGCACGGGTTTCAGACCATCGCGCAGATCGGGGATCGCGCGGGAAACGATGACCGACATGGCATAGTCCAGATAGGACGTGCGCATCTCGGATTCGATGGAGACCGTCGGGCCGTCATAGACAGGGCGCTCAGGCGGGGTTTCATCCATGTTTTCAGGTGTTTCTGGCGTATCGCTCACGTAAACTGCTCGTTTCTTGTGCAGACTCTATATTTTGTGGTTCTACTCTATCAGACCCAGCACATAAGGTGCAAGCAAGCAACGAATCCGCGCGTGAAAATCCAAAGTAACACTCGGGTAACATCTTGTTATCCAAATGTTAGGTGGTTTTGCTGCTATCATGGAGAGACCCTGAATGAAATCGGAGGTCTGAATGCAGCAAAGCGAAACCGAATTGATGCTGAAGGGATACGGTCTGACGACGGCGGAATTCTTCTACCATATGCCTGACTATATCCATGTTCTGAATACATTTATCTGGCAAGAATATGATCTCGCGCCCGATCATCCGAAACTGTTCGAATTCATCGACTTTTGGCAGCGCGAGATCGAGGGGCCTTTGCACTCGGTCAAGTTCACGCATCGCAAGATGATCGCGCCGGGAGAGTGGCGCAATATGGTGGGTGAGTTCCGCGTGAACTGACGCCTTATCCCGCCCGCCACGCGTAGACCGAACACCCGGTTGAGCCCGAGCTGGTGAAGCTGTTGCCATCTTCAGCCAGACGACCGCGCCATTGAACCGTAATGCCGGGGAAATAGTCGGTGCCGCTGATCTGTTGGTCATTCACGTAGATCACCGTGTTGGCTTTTTGACCCAACGAGTCGGTGAGGCTTCCGGTGTATTTATTGCCACCGGCATGAGAGTAGCGCACCGTTCCGGTCACTTTGACGACGACCGCGCAAGTGGCCTTGAACTGCCAGGTGCCAGCCATCGTCACACTCGCCGACACAGACGGCGCAGGGGCCGGTGCAGCGACGACCTTGCAGATCGTGCCGCTTTTACCCTGCAACTCCTCCAGCGCGTGCTGAGTTCCCAAATCATCTGCCCCCAATTGCGACGCGCTCGCGTCGCGGTAGCGTGCAAAGGCCTGTCTTGTGCGTGGTCCGGCGACACCATCTGCACCTCCGGCACTGCAGCCCAGTGCGTTCAAGGCCGATTGCGTGGCGCGCATCACTTCGCGCGAATCTGAAATGACCGGGGTGTCTGGGGCTTCGGGGGCCGGAGTGCGCTCTGTCTCGATTGGCAGCTCAACCGAGGCAAGGCTGTCGCGCAATTGCAGAGCGACCTCGTAGGAGTAGTTCTCGGACCGATCCTCATACTTCTCAAGAAATGCGTCCAGTGCGGTCACCGTTCCGACCGAGCGCGCAAGCTCTAGATCGGCGCGCATATCATCTGTTTGGGGCGTTGGTGTGGTCCGCGGAACCGTTACGACGGCTGGGGTGAAATAGAACTCTCCCAGCAGCTCATCATAGTAGGCGGGGATTTGCGTGTGCTGAACAGTGCGGGACAGGTCGCGCACCTCGCGTCGCAGGTCCGAGACCATGCTGCGCAGCTCAAGACCCGGTTCTGACAGGCGCGGCAGCAATGCGCGGGTGAAGACTGAGTTCTTCGCGGGTTCATCATCGCTCAGGCGGTCCAGCGCCATCTGGCCGGCCCCGGCCGAGAAGATCACGAACATACCCTCAGGCGCGTTGATGCGCCCCAGGCCACGTGTACGCCCTACGCTGCGCCCCGATACGGTTTCAAACGGATTGTCACGGCAGGCGTCAATAATGGTGATCGAGGTGCGCGCACCGGTGGCGCGGACGCGGTCCAACAGGTTCGACAGGGCGATGGATTCGGATATCACGAAATCGGTCTCGCCGGACGAGGGCGCGACGATATCGGTCGGCAGCAGGTAATTCTCTCCGTCGATCTCAACCCCGTGACCGGCGAAGAACACAAAAGCAGTGTCGCCAGCCTCAAGCCGGGCCGTAAAGTCCGCGATTTTCTGGTTCATACCGCGCCGGTCGAGGTTGAGACCTTGGATGGTTTCAAAGCCCAGATTTTCCAGCTTGTCGGAAACCGCCTCGGCATCTGCGACAGCTTTCTTCAGATCAACGACCGAGTTGTATTGATCATTGCCGATGACCAGAGCCAAACGCTCTTGCGCCCAAAGCGGGGCGGCGAAACATGCAAACAGAAAAAACAGAAACTTGTTCATCTCAACAACCCAAACTGGAATGATCCTGTTACATCTATAGCGGAAAACCGCCGCGTCCCTCAGTGATTTGGATTACTTTGGCTGTACCCATCGAATAAGAGGCGGTTTTCAGGTCATGCGACGGAAAAAAGAAGTGCTAATGATTGCGCTAACATTGGACATGACCTTAGGGGCAGGTTAAGGACAACTCATGGTTTCACGCGTCATTCCCGTCGATCCTTTCGATCTGGTCATTTTCGGCGGCACCGGAGATCTTGCGCAGCGCAAGATCCTGCCCGCTTTGTTTCGCAGGTTCTGCGCGGGGCAATGGCCCGAAAGCGCGCGCATCATTGCGGCTGCGCGCAGTGAGCTTTCGACGGATGCATTCCGGACCCTCGTGGCCGAGTCGTTGCGGAGCTATGCGCCCAGACGGTCGGGCGAGGTTGAGAACCTGCAGGGTTTCCTGCAGCGTCTCGACTATGTCAGGCTTGATGCGCTTTCAACCGGCGGGTGGGATGAGCTTGCAGGCAAACTGACCCCGGACCGCGTGCGGGCGTTCTATTTCTCGGTCGGTCCCAGCCTGTTTGCCCCTCTGGCCGAACGTATCCGCGCGCATGCGCTTGCGACCGAGGATACTCGGATCGTGGTAGAGAAACCCTTTGGCCACGATCTGGACAGCGCACGGGATTTGAATGCGACGCTGGCGGCGCATTTCGACGAAGGGCAGATTTATCGGATCGACCATTATCTGGGGAAAGAAACCGTCCAGAACCTGATGGCCGTGCGGTTTGGCAACATGCTGTTTGAGCCGCTTTGGAACAGCCAATACGTGGATCACATCCAGATCACCGTGGCCGAAACGGTGGGCGTCAAAGGGCGCGAAGACTATTACGAGCGCGCTGGAGCCATGCGCGACATGGTGCAGAACCATCTGATGCAACTGCTCTGCCTGATCGCGATGGAGCCGCCCGCCAAGTTCGATCCGGACGCTGTACGCGACGAAAAGCTCAAGGTCATCCGCGCGCTCGATCCGGTTGAGCCGCACCACATTGTACGCGGGCAGTTCGCTACCGAGGCTGATGGGTCGGGCTATCGTGAGGTTGTCGGCAATCCCCGCTCGACCACGGAAAGTTACGTGGCCTTGAAGGCGCATATCAGCAATTGGCGATGGGCCGGGACGCCGTTCTACCTACGCACCGGCAAGCAGCTGGTGGCGCGCTCCTCGGTGATCAACGTGCAGTTTAAGGATGCACCGCATTCGATCTTTGGCGAGGCAGCAGGGCGACACGCCAATGCCTTGTCCATCCGGTTGCAACCGAATGAGGGGATCACCCTCAAGGTGACCATCAAAGAGCCGGGGCAGGGTGGAATGCGTTTGATCGACGTCCCGCTCGACATGAGCTTTGCCGAGGCGCTCGGTCCGGAAAATCAGGATCCGCCCGATGCCTATGAACGCCTGATCATGGACGTGATCCGGGGCAACCAGACACTGTTCATGCGCGGTGATGAGGTTGAGGCCGCCTGGGCCTGGACTGATCCGATCATCGCCGGATGGCAGGCGCGGGGCGATGTCCCCAAACCCTATGACAGTGGCAGCACAGGGCCGGGCGACGCCGAGCTGCTGATGAAACGAGACGGTCGCCACTGGCAAGGAATCAAGCCATGAATATTCAGGAATATGCCGACCGCGACATGTTGGCGATCGACGTGGCCAACGCATTGGCCGGAGAATTGGAGGCCGCTTTGTTGCATGACGACACGGTGGCCCTTGCAGTGCCAGGCGGAACGACTCCGGGGCCGGTTTTCGATGTCCTCTGTGCCGCAGATCTGGACTGGGCTCGGATACGCGTGCTGCCGACCGACGAACGCTGTGTGCCTGCGGACAGTGACCGCTCGAACGAGCGTCTGATCCGCGAACGCCTTCTGACCAACCGCGCCTCGGTGGCACAATATGTACCGCTCTACGTTCCGGGAGCGGCACCCGAGGACGCGCTGCCTGAGATCGAGTCATTGATCGCACCAGTGCTGCCTTTGTCGGTGCTGGTGTTGGGGATGGGTGGTGATATGCACACCGCCTCGCTGTTTCCGGGAATGCAGGGGTTGGCTGAGGCGCTGGACAGCAATGCGCCGACACTGGCCGTGGCGCGGACGGATGTGCAGCCGGAACCGCGTATCACCCTGACGGCTCCGGTCCTAGATGGGGCCTTGTCGAAACATCTGATCATTTTCGGCGCCGAGAAGCGGGAAGCGCTGGAGAAGGCCATGTCTCTGCCCCCCGAGGAGGCCCCGATCGCGGCTGTTCTAGGCGGCATGACTGTGCATTGGGCGGAGTGAGCGATGCAGCTGGATAGATTGAAAACACTGGCAGCATCGCAGCAGGCGCGCATTCTCGACCTATTCGAGGCGGACGCGGATCGAGCAAAGGGGTTCTCTGCCTCAACCGGAGATATGCTGTTCGACTACTCAAAAACGCAGATCGACGGCGAGATCCGGGATGCTCTGATCCAATTGTGCGACCAAGCCGATCTGGAAGCACGCCGCGAGGCGATGTTTTCTGGCCAGAAAATCAACGAGACTGAAGATCGCGCGGTGTTGCACACGGCGTTGCGAAACCTAGACGGCGACGCGGTACAGGTCGATGGTCAGGATGTCATGCCGGACGTTTTGGACACCTTGCAGCGGATGCGCGTCTTCGCCGAGGAGGTGCGCGGAGGAACGGCAGCCGGGGCAGGGGGCAGCTTTACCGATGTGGTGAATATCGGCATCGGAGGTTCGGATCTGGGACCGGTGATGGCGACCCATGCGCTGTCGCCCTACCATGATGGGCCGCGTCTGCACTATGTCTCGAACGTCGATGGCGCGCATATCGCGGATACGTTGCGCCAGTTGGACCCGACCCGGACACTGGTGATCGTGGCCTCGAAAACCTTCACGACGATTGAAACCATGACCAACGCCCGCACCGCCCGGGCATGGATGAGTGAGGGCGGAGGCGACCCCTCCAAGCAGTTCGCCGCCGTCTCAAGCGCGTTGGACAAAACGCAGGCCTTCGGCATCCCTGAGGACCGCGTATTCGGCTTCGCCGATTGGGTCGGCGGGCGGTACTCTGTTTGGGGTCCTGTCGGTTTGCCGGTGATGATCGCGATTGGCTCGAACGCGTTCGATGCGTTCCTGCGGGGCGGGCAAGCGATGGACCTGCACTTCCGCTCGGCCGACTGGGCTGAGAACGTGCCGGTTATGCTCGCCTTGGTCGGAGTCTGGCATCGTCAGGTGCTGGGCCATGCCAGCCGCGCGGTGTTGCCCTATGACCAACGGCTGCTGCGCTTGCCGGCTTATTTCCAGCAGCTTGAGATGGAATCGAACGGCAAATCGGTCGCAATGGATGGCAGCGCGCTGACAGTGCCATCGGGGCCTGTTGTCTGGGGTGAACCGGGCACCAACGGCCAGCACGCTTTTTACCAGCTGATCCATCAGGGCACCGACGTGATCCCCTGCGAATTCATGGTCGCCGCCGAAGGACATGAGCCGGAGCTGGCCCATCACCACCGCCTGCTTCTGGCCAATTGCCTTGCCCAGTCCGAGGCTTTGATGCGCGGCAGGTCTCTTGATGAAGCCAGCGTTCGTATGGCTGCCAAAGGCTTGCAAGGCGACGAACTCGACCGTCAGGCACGGCATCGGGTGTTTCCGGGCAACCGGCCTTCGACTACTTTGATCTATCCCAAACTGACGCCCTTTGTGCTGGGGCAGATTATTGCGCTTTATGAACATCGGGTGTTCGTCGAAGGCGTTCTTCTGGGCATCAATTCCTTCGATCAATGGGGCGTTGAATTGGGCAAAGAACTTGCCACCTCACTCGGGCCGATCGTGGACGGAGAAGAAAGCGCGGACGACAAGGATGGCTCGACTGCGGCCTTGGTCGCCTATGCCCTGCGTCACCGCAATTGACGTGCTGAAATGCGGCCCGGGCCAATCTCGGGCCGCAATCTTTTTATTGTCAGGCAAATAATTGCTTGGCAGGGTTCTTCCCAATGAACCGTCATGATTGATCGCCCGGCCACAGGCCCGCGTATCACTCAAAGCACGGAATGGCCGCCAAAAACTTGGCCTGAACAAAAAAGGGAGGATGTCCATGCTGGGACAGATGATGACGCAGCCCTTGCTGATCTCGTCACTGATTGATCATGCCGAGCGCTACCACGGTCAGACGGAAATCGTGTCGGTCGAAACAGACGGCACCGTAGCGCAGACCAATTGGTCCGAAGTGGCGCGCAATGCCCGCCAGTTGGGATCGGCGCTGACCAAGCTTGGACTGGAACCACAGGACCGCATCGGCACCCTAGCCTGGAACAATCGCCGCCACCTTGAGATCTACTATGCGACCTCGGGTGCCGGTTTCGTGTGTCACACGATCAATCCGCGCCTCTTCCCCGAGCAGCTGACCTACATCATCAACCACGCCCAGGATCGCGTTCTGTTCTTCGATGCCACCTTCATCCCTCTGGTCGCCGCGTTGCAAGAAGGACTGGGCGAGGTTCATCACTTTGTGCTGATGGGGCCCCGTGATGAGGAAGCGGCCATGCAGATCGAAGGGCTGCAATTCTATGATGACTTGATCGAGACGGGTGATGCCGATTTCGCATGGCCGGACTTGGATGAAAACACGGCCTCCGGCCTGTGCTACACCTCGGGCACAACGGGCCATCCCAAGGGGGTGCTGTACTCACATCGCTCGACCGTATTGCATGGCTTTGCCTCGAATGCGCGAGACGTCATTGGCTATTCGGCGATGGATGTCGTGATGCCTGTGGTGCCGATGTTCCATGTCAATGCCTGGGGGTCGCCCTATGCCTGTGCCATGTCCGGCTCGCGCATGGTTTTGCCTGGGCCAGGCCTGCATGGTGAGGCGCTGGTCAACCTGATTGACACCTATGGCGTGACGGTCGCAATGGGTGTTCCAACGATCTGGCAGGGCCTTCTGGCCCACGCCGCGCAATCCGACAGCAAACTCGCCAGTCTTGAGCGTACCGTGATCGGAGGCGCCGCTTGCCCACCCTCGATGATCGAAACCTTCCGTGAGGTCTACGACGTTGACACCGTCCACGCCTGGGGCATGAGCGAGATGAGTCCGCTGGGCTCAACCAATGTCCCGATTGCCAAACATCGCGACCTGCCGATCGAAGAGCAACACCGTCTACGCGAAAGCCAGGGGCGGCCGCCCTATGGGGTTGAGCTGAAGATCGTGGATGACGACGGCAATGACTTGCCCCATGACGGCGAAACCCAGGGCGACCTGATGGTGCGCGGTCCGTGGGTGCTGGACAGTTATTTCCAGATGCAGGACGAGGCGCTGTTGCAGGACGGCTGGTTCGCCACGGGGGACGTCGCAACGCTGGATGCCGACGGCTACATGACGATCCGCGATCGGTCCAAGGATATCATCAAATCGGGCGGCGAATGGATCAGCTCGGTCGAGTTGGAAAACATCGCAGTCGCCCACCCAAAACTCGCCACAGCCGCCGTGGTCGGGGTCCCGCACCCCAAATGGGATGAGCGCCCGGTTCTGGTCGCCGTGAAGGCCGAGGGAGAGGAGCCGTCAGAGAAAGAACTGCTGTCCTTCTTCGATGGCAAGATCGCCAAATGGCAAGTGCCGGATAAGGTTGTGTTCATCGACGCTCTGCCGTTGAACGCAACAGGAAAGGTGCTGAAACGGACCCTGCGCACGCAGTTTGCCGACGCATTGACGGGGTAATCTTGGGGAATTGGCTCCGGCGGTAGGGATCGAACCTACGACCAATTGATTAACAGTCAACTGCTCTACCGCTGAGCTACGCCGGAACGGTTCGCGCCGTATAGCAAGCTGTTTTCACGGCGTCCAGTGGGGGATGGAAAGTTTTTTCTGCCGATCAGCAAAGCGCAGTTCTGGCCCCTCGGGCCCATGATCAATTTCACCAGATTTTGCTGAGAAGATTGGCTCCGGCGGTAGGGATCGAACCTACGACCAATTGATTAACAGTCAACTGCTCTACCGCTGAGCTACGCCGGAACTGAGGGCCGTATAACAACCCCGATTTTTGACGTCCAGAGGGGAAGCGCGAGAAATCAGAATTTTTTGACGCGCTCACGAAAGTCGCCGGAAAACCGCATCTGACGCAAGCGGGCCATCATAGGTGACTTTGGATTTTCCTGCCAAATCAATCAAATGCGCCAGGACGTTACGCTCGGCTGCGGGCAGCAGGGCTTTCGGGGTTTCGGTGTAGATACGCTCAGCCAATTGCCGGGCCGAGCCTTGCCGATCTGCCAGCGCCGTCAGGATTTGCGCTTCTCGCCCCAAGCGATGCTGAACCAACCACTCCAGCCGCTCAGCAGGGTTTTCGATCGGCGCCCCGTGACCCGCATGAAAGACAGACCACTCGCGCTGTTGCAGCCGATGACAAGCCGCCATGAAATCGGTGAGGTCTCCGTCGGGGGGAGAGACGAGCGAACTGGCCCAACCCATCACGTGATCTGCCGTAAAGCAGATATCGCCCCAGGCCAGCGCGATATGATTGCCCAGATGACCGGGGGTGTGGATGACCTCGAGCTGCCAATCGTCACCTGTGACGAGTTCTCCGTCCGCCAATTCGATATCCGGCCGGAACGCGGTGTCGATGCCTTCTCCGCCTTGCACCATGCCACTTTGGGCGAGGTCGGACATGACCGCACTGCGCCCGGCTTCGGGGCCTCCAAAGGCCAGAATCGGGGCACCCGTGTGGGCGGCGAGCGGGGCAGCTAGAGGCGAATGATCCAGATGGGTGTGGGTCACGAGGATGTGGCTGATTCTCTGATCAGGTGTCAGCGCGTTCAGAATCGCCTCAAGATGCGTGTCGCTCAGCGGTCCGGGGTCGATCACCGCCAGATCCCGCGTTCCCAGAAGATAGGTGTTCGTGCCCCGATACGTCATCGGCGAGGGATTCGGAGCCAGAATGCGCCGCAAACCCGGCTGCAACTCCTGCGCCACGCCAACCGGCGGGTTGAATTCGTCAGGTGCCTGCATTCTGTCCTCTTTCTCTTGTCCGGGCAGCCCGCTAGGTTTAGCGCATGTCCACGCAATGGCTCAAACCCTATATGCCGCGCGGCCTGTATGTCCGGGCTGCCCTGATTCTTGTCCTGCCGGTGGTGGCCTTGCTGCTGGTGGTGGGCATTGCGTTCTTGCAAAAGCATCTGGAGGACGTGACCGCGCAGATGACGCAAGCCGCCGCGCGTGAGGTCCGACTGATCACTCAGACCATGGCCGAGGCTGAGACCCGGCAACAGGCGTTGGCCGCTGTGCGTCCTGATCTGAGCGCTCTCTCGATGAAGATGCAGTTCCTCGATGCGGATGAGATGCCAGAAATCGGCCGGCGCAGATGGTACGACTTTATTGCGCCACAGGTTGAGGCAGATCTGATGGCGGAATTGCCTGACCTTGAGGCGGTTGCCCTGCCCAGCGGGCAAGAGGCGCGCTTGTATATGCCCACTCATCTGGGCCTTTTGCAGCTGACCTTTGATCGACGGCGTCTGTCCCCAGCAGCGCCGCATCAGTTGATTGTGACGATGGTTTTCTTTGCCATCATCATGACCTCGATTTCGTTTCTATATATGCGCAACCAGCTCCGGCCCATTACGCGGCTTGCAGATGCTGCACAGGCTTTTGGTCGCGGACGGGTTGTGCCGTATTCCCCCGGCGGCGCGGTCGAGGTTCGGGCCGCGGGCAACGCTTTTCTCGACATGCGGGCGAGGATCGAGCGGCAGATGGAGCAGCGAACGTTGATGTTGTCCGGGGTCAGCCATGACCTGCGTACTCCGCTGACACGGCTGAAACTGGGTCTTTCTATGTTGCCAGAAGAAGAGGCTGCGCCGTTGCAGCAGGACGTAACCGAGATGCAATCGCTTCTGGATGCGTTCCTCGACTTTTCACGCGGTGCCGCAGAAGGCGCGCCCGAAGAGGTCGATCCCGAAGCTTTGCTGACGCAAATCGTTAGCGACGCAAAAAGGGCAGGGCATCAGGCGGAGTTGGTTGCCGTCGAAGGGCAGGGGACCGCGATGTTGCGACCATCGGCCATGCGCCGGGCGGTTGAGAACCTGATCGGTAACGCGGTGCGCTATGGCAGCAAGGCGGATGTCAGCCTGACGCTGACGCCCAAATCCCTCCGCATCCGGGTCGAGGATGATGGACCGGGCATCCCGCCCGAACAGCGGACCGAGGCCGTTAAGCCTTTTTCCCGGCTGGACCCTGCACGCAATCAGAACCAAGGCAGCGGTGTTGGTCTGGGCCTTGCCATCGTAGCCGACATCGCCCGTGCCCATGGCGGCGTCTTGCGCCTTGGCAAAAGCGAGCGATTGGGTGGGCTGTGTGCCGACATCATCGTGGGGCGCTAGAGGCGCGGTGTTCTCAGGAAAAACGGCGGAATTTGGTAGGCCCGGCAGGACTTGAACCCGCAACCAAAGCGTTATGAGCGCTCTGCTCTAACCAATTGAGCTACAGGCCCGCCTGAGCGCTTTGAGTACCACGGTGATCGCCCGCGTCAAGCCTGACCGTTGCATCAAAGCGCACAATCGACTAACCCGCCCGCAAACCATTCATGAGGGATAGGCCATGACAGCGGGCAAGAACGGAATCACCTACGCCGACGCGGGTGTGGATATTGATGCAGGCAACGCTCTGGTCGACCGCATCAAGCCTGCTGCCAAACGCACCAATCGCCCCGGAGTCATGAGCGGTCTGGGCGGGTTCGGCGCGCTGTTCGACCTCAAGGCCGCTGGCTATGAAGACCCGATTCTGGTGGGGGCCACCGACGGTGTTGGCACCAAGCTGCGGATCGCGATTGATACAGGTGTTGTGGATGGCGTCGGCATTGATCTGGTCGCAATGTGCGTCAACGACCTGATCTGTCAGGGCGCTGAGCCTTTGTTCTTCCTTGATTATTTCGCCACCGGCAAGCTGGACACCGATACCGCTGCGCGGATCATCGAAGGGATTGCCGAAGGCTGCGCTCAGTCGGGTTGTGCTCTGATCGGTGGCGAAACCGCCGAGATGCCGGGCATGTATCCCGATGGTGATTTCGATCTGGCCGGGTTTTCGGTCGGCGCGATGGAGCGTGGTGCCGATCTGCCCGACGGGGTAACGGCGGGCGACGTTCTGCTGGGGCTGGCTTCGAACGGGGTGCATTCCAACGGCTACTCTCTGGTGCGCAAACTGGTTGAGATTTCCGGGCTAGGCTGGGAGGCCGACTCGCCCTTTAGCGACGGCACGCTTGGCGAGTCGCTGCTGACGCCCACGCGGCTTTATGTGAAGCCTGCTCTGGCCACGATCCGGGCCGGGGGGGTGCATGCGCTGGCGCATATTACTGGCGGGGGTCTGACCGAAAACCTGCCGCGTGTTCTGCCCGAAGGTCTGGGCGCTCAGATTGATCTAGACGCATGGGATCTGCCGCCCGTCTTTGGCTGGATGGCTGAAACTGGCGGGATTGCCGAAGGTGAGATGTTGAAGACCTTCAATTGCGGCATCGGCATGATCGTGGTCTGCGCCGCAGATCAGGCCGATGCGCTGACGGCTTTGCTGGCTGAGGCGGGCGAGACCGTCTCGCGCATCGGCACCGTGACCGACGCGGCTGGCGTGGCCTATTCGGGCAAACTGCTGTGAGCCACAAGCGCGTCGCGATTCTGATTTCCGGCGGTGGGTCAAACATGGTCTCTCTGGTCGACAGCATGACCGGAGACCATCCTGCGCGCCCATGTCTGGTTCTGTCCAACGACGCGCAGGCCGGTGGTCTGGCAAAGGCGCGGGATCGCGGCATTGAAACGGCTGTGGTTGATCACCGCCCCTTTAAAGAGGATCGAGCGGCGTTTGAGGCGGAGTTACTGAAGCCGCTTGAGGCCGCGCAACCCGATATTGTATGTCTGGCCGGGTTCATGCGGGTCCTGACCGGCGATTTCGTCTCGCGCTTTCAGGGGCGGATGCTTAACATTCACCCCTCGCTTCTGCCGAAATACAAGGGCCTGCACACCCACGCCCGCGCGATCGAAGCGGGTGATGCTGAACATGGCTGCACCGTGCATGAGGTCACCGCGGCGCTGGATGATGGCCCAATTCTGGGGCAGGCGCGGGTCGCGATTGCACCCGAGGACACCCCCGACAGCCTGGCCGCCAAAGTGCTGGTTTATGAGCATCAGCTCTACCCGTCGGTGCTGCGGCGGTATGCGGAAGGCAACAGGTCCGTTCTTATGCTGCCCTGATCGCCCTTGGGTGATTTACACCCGGCGGAAATTCGTCCTATGGTCGCCGATAACGCTCGGGACGGTAGAAAAACGGGCAGTCACACAAAGAACAAGAATAGTACGGCGCATGAAAACTCTGACAACGACGCAAGAGCTGGCTGATTTCTGCTCGGCTGCTGCTGCTTTTCCCTATGTCACTGTAGATACCGAATTTCTGCGCGAGCGGACCTACTATTCAAAACTGTGTCTGGTGCAATTGGCCGTTCCTTCTGAGGATGAAGACAGCGCCGTTTTGGTCGACCCACTGGCTGATGGTATCTCGCTTGAGCCGCTCTACGAGCTGTTCCGGAATGAGGGCGTGGTCAAGGTGTTCCATGCCGCGCGTCAGGACCTTGAGATCTTCTGGGTCGATGCGCATGTCTTCCCAACCCCGCTGTTTGACACTCAGGTTGCTGCGATGGTCTGTGGCTTTGGTGAACAGGTGGGATACGAGACGCTGGTGCGCAAGATCTGCAAGCAGGGGGTGGATAAAACCTCGCGCTTTACCGACTGGTCGCGGCGTCCTTTGACAGATGCGCAAAAGACCTATGCGCTGGCCGATGTGACCCACCTGCGCAAGATCTACGAACATCTCGCGGCTGAGCTTGAGAAAACCAAGCGCAGCCATTGGGTGTCCGAGGAACTACGCATCCTGACACAGCCCGGCACCTATGACATCCGGCCCGAGGATGCGTGGAAGCGTGTTAAAACGCGGACGAATTCGGCCAAGTTTCTGGCGGTTGTGCGGGAGTTGGCGCAGTTCCGCGAATCCCATGCGCAGGACAACAACATCCCGCGCAACCGCGTGTTCAAGGATGACGCGCTGATCGAACTGGCCTCCACCAAACCCAAAACGCCATCGGACCTTGGAGGCTCGCGCCTATTGCTACGAGAGGCGCGTAAGGGGGCGATTGCGGAAGGTATTCTGACGGCCGTCAAGAAAGGTGTGAACTGTCCACCCGAACAATTGCCCAAGGTCGATACAAACCGCGACAAGCTAAAGGTGAACCCGGCGCTGGCCGATCTGTTGCGGGTGCTGCTGAAATCGAAAACCGAAAGCTCGGGTGTGGCGGCAAAGCTGATCGCCACCAGCGCCGAACTGGACCAGATCGCAGCGGGCGAGCGTGGCCTTCCCTCCATGACCGGCTGGAGGTTCGAGGTGTTCGGTGAGGATGCTCTGAAGCTGTGCGAAGGCAAGATCGCACTGGCCGCAAAAGGGCAAAACGTGAAGGTCGTGCCCCTCTGATCGTTTAGCGGCGGCGTGATTCCAGGGCGTTTTGCTGCCCAACCACGCGGACCAGGCGAATGCCTTCAAGCTCTTGCCGGGAGACGTTGATGGCGTCGGAAACCATTCGCGAACGCTCAGTGCCTTGAGCCGTTTGCGCCTTGGGGTAATTCACCAGGAAGGTGAACTCCATCACGCCGTTCTTCTGGTTTTCTTCCGAATTCACGGGCACCAGACGGGCGTTAAACGCGCCCTGGCGTTGCGCCGTGCCCGAGGAATAGACGATCGCTCCGGTAGGCGTCGCGTCGATCCGCAGCTCGTCGATTTTTGCAATTGGAACGCTGGTGTCTTCTTCTACGGGACGATCAAACAAGCCGATGCCATCGCTTTGTCTTGGCACCAGGGCATAGGCCTCGTCTACCGGGGCGGTTTCGACCGGGGCTGGCTGGCTGGATCCGAACCAGTTCGACGGGTTCGCCCGTGAATTGCGCCAGCTATTGCAGGCAGACAGGGTCAACGCGGCGATGATAAGAAGAGACAGTGATTTTTGCATGGACCCACGGCTTTAACAGTCATTCACGCAATGGGTTAGCGCAATTTCCTTGCCTTGAAAAGCCACGGCGAGGGCTGGACAGGGGGCTATCGTCGGCATAGGTCACAATTGTGAATGAAACAGAAGGACCGCCGCGCCATGGCAACGCCCGCCTTTGAAGAAATTGTCGAAGATTTCGAGTTCCTCGAAGATTGGGAGGACCGCTATCGCCATGTGATCGAACAGGGCAAGGCGATGGAGCCACTGGACGATGCGCTCAAAGTTCCAGCCACCAAAGTGGACGGCTGCGCCAGCCAAGTGTGGCTGCACCCGATGATCGATGGCGGCGTGTTTCGTTTCGATGGGGATAGCGATGCGCTGATCGTCCGTGGCCTGATTGCGGTTTTACGTCTTCTTTACAACGACTTGCCGGTTGCTGAGGTGATCAAGGTCGATGCCGGCGGAGAGTTGGCGCGGCTGGGCCTGAATGACCACTTGTCCGCTCAGCGGTCGAACGGTCTGAGGGCGATGATCGAACGTATCCGCGAAGTGGCGCAGGAGAAAGCGTAGCGTCAGCGCGTTCTGGTCGCCCAATCACTCAACGTGGTTTCTAGATCGCCATAGCCGGTCAGGCGACGCTCGAAATCCAGTCCCATCCGCTCGGCACATTCCTGCGCGCGCGCGGTCAGCGCGGGATCATCTGTTTGGGCCTGATACACTAGTTTGGTGTAGTTCCCGAAATACATGTCTCGCAGCTGAGGATGGCGATCCAGACCCAGCGGTTTCCAGACAAAGGCATCGAACTGTCGGGCTAGAAAATCTGTCAGGTAGAAGGCGGTTGTCTCGTCCTCTCCCTGAGCGGCAAAGGCCTCATTCCCTTCGAAGAACGAATAGCAATGCGGGCCTTTGACCATCTCGATACCCAGCCGGTCGCATGCCTGTTGTAGCAGGCCGCCAGTGCCGCAATCCGCGTAGACGACGAAGACCTGATCGTAGTTCTCACGATGCTTGGCAATCGCGTCCTCGACAGCCTGTGTGATTTTCTCGGGGTGGACATGAAGGATCGCGGGCAGGCAGGTCAGATCCATATGGTCCCAGCCGTTGCGGGTTTTGAGGTCCAGAATCTCGCGCGCCAACGCCCCGCAGGCTAGCAACAAGATACGGCCCTTGCCGGTTTCGTCATATCCATCGGTCGTCAGACTGGCGTCATCGGGATGTTGGCTCTGTGACATTCCTAGATCCTCTGGCTGGCTGGTCCGGGTGATTTTGCCCGAAAACGCGGCTTGAAACAAAAAGGGCCGCCCGAAATCGAGCGGCCCTTTCAGAACAGAAACGGTGTTCTTATCCCGCCAGCTGGTTGTGCTTGCGCGAGACGAAGTCCTTGGCTGTCTCAACAGCCACAGCCGCGTCGCGGCAATATGCGTCAGCGCCGATGGCTTTGCCGAATTCTTCGTTCAGAGGCGCGCCGCCGACCAGAACGATGTAGTCATCGCGAACGCCTTGCTCGACCAGCGTGTCGATCACGACCTTCATGTAAGGCATGGTCGTGGTCAGCAGGGCCGACATGCCCAGGATGTCGGGCTGTTCGTTTTCCAGCGCTTCCAGGTAGTTTTCGACCGGGTTGTTGATGCCGATGTCGACAACTTCGAAGCCAGCGCCTTCCATCATCATCGAAACAAGGTTCTTGCCTATGTCGTGGATGTCGCCCTTCACGGTGCCGATGACCATCTTGCCAACGCGCGGTGCGCCTGTTTCAGCCAGCAGAGGCTTCAGGATCGCCATACCGCCTTTCATGGCGTTGGCGGCCAGCAGAACTTCGGGCACGAACAGGATGCCGTCGCGGAAGTCGTGGCCAACCACGGTCATGCCGCCGACCAGAGCTTTGGTCAGGATGTCGTAGGGGGTCCAGCCGCGCTCGAGAAGGATGTTGGTGCCTTCTTCGATCTCTTCTTTCAGGCCGTCGTAGAGATCGTCGAACATCTGTTCAACAAGCTCTTCGTCGTTCAGTTCGGACAGGATGATGTCTTCTTCGTCGGACATGGGGTGTTTTCCTGAGCTGTGCGGACCCTTGGTCCGGGGTGGCATTTTTTTCGTTTTGGCCAAAACGTCGCATATTTACTGTGACGATTGCGACCTCGGCGGTTTCGGGACCGACGTTTATGTCAAAAATCGGCATTGGGCGACAGAATAATATGCATGATCATCCTGTGTCTGGCTCAGGTTAGCAAAAACAGGGGATGGTTGCCTGGCGTTCAGTATTCGCGTATCAATACGATGAGAACGAAGAGTGAACGAATGCAACCTCAAACCAATATCCGCGCTCGAGGGACCGCATCCAATGACGCGGGTCGCTTTGAAAAACTTGCCACGGTCCAGACGGATGACGGTTGGGACATCGAAGAAGATCAACCGCTTCTGAGAACCGAGGTTCGGGACGAGGTGGCGCGCAGTCTGATCACCTATAATCGCTCGCCCGATTTGCCGTTTGACCGCTCGATCAACCCATATCGGGGGTGCGAACATGGCTGCGTCTATTGCTTTGCGCGGCCCAGTCACGCCTATCTGGGGCTGTCTGCGGGGCTGGATTTCGAGACGCGTTTGATCGCTCGCGGCAATGCGGCCGAGGTGCTGCGCAAGGAATTGTCTGCGCTGTCCTACAAGGTCGCGCCGATTGCCTTGGGCACCAACACCGACCCTTATCAACCCGTTGAAAAAGAACGCGGGATCACGCGGGCCTGTCTTGAGGTTTTGAGGGATTTCAACCACCCCATAGCGATCGTGACCAAAGGGACCCTGATCGAGAGGGATCTGGATATTCTTGCCCCCATGGCCGCGCAGGGTCTAGTTCGGGTCGGGATATCCCTAACAACCTTGGACGCTGGCCTCTCTCGCCGGATGGAGCCGCGCGCGCCGTCTCCCAAACGGCGGTTGGAGGTCATCCGACGTCTGACCGGGGCAGGGGTGCCGGTGCGGGTGATGACCTCGCCCGTTGTGCCCGGGTTGACGGATCACGAGCTGGAGACTCTGCTGGAGGCCGGGCATGAGGCCGGCGCCGACACCGCGAGTTGGATCATGCTGCGTCTGCCCCGAGAGGTGTCGGCGCTGTGGCAGGACTGGCTGGCCGAACATGAACCCGCGCGGGCCGAAAAGGTCATGGCACGGGTGCGCGAAATGCATGGAGGTCGCGACTATGACCCGCGCTGGGGTCACCGGATGCGGGGGGAAGGCGAGTATGCCGAATTGATCGCAAAACGCTTCAAGGTGGCCGTCAAACGTTTGGGCCTGAAGGTGAAGTCCGACGAACTGCGTCGCGATCTTTTCGCAAAACCTGCGCAACCGGGCGATCAGATGAGCCTGTTTTAGACCGCGCGTCAGAAGCTGATGCCGATCCCGGCTGTGAACCCGTTGACCGTGTCGCTGCCATAGTAGCGGACCATGATCCGGGTTGTGCTTACCCATGGAACCCAGGTGTCGGAGAGGTCGACCTCGATCCCGCCGCCGACGCGGGCTAGCCAATCTGTGCCCAGAACAATCGACTGATCCCCGACCAGGTAAGAGATAGACAAATCCCCGACCCAACGCACCGGACGGCCAAACATCCGACCGCCAGTTGGAAACCGGTACCGTGACCAAAGCACTGCATTTGCAGCCGTCGATTGCACGAGGAGGTCTTCGTCGTCACCAATGGGCCAGTATTCGATATGCGTATAGCGAAGGCTCATCTCGAACTCTCGGTCATTGGTCAGAGGGCGTGCGTAGTCCAGCGTCAGGGAACCGCCCGCACCTCCGGCCCAGAGGCCGCCGCTTTCGAGGAAATCAGCTTCTATGCCAAGCCGCTCTGCTATCACTTGGGCGGCGACTGACGTGTCAGATTGGGTGCGCCCGATCGAGATATGCGCCATGGGCGTCAGTTTCCAGCGCTCTCCCAGGTCGAACTGGTAGCCGATACCGCCTGTTGCAGCGGCGCTCGTCCATTTGAGCGGCAACGTGGTGGTGTCGCCGGAGCCAGAGAAGAACAGGACCGGGTCATAGCGCGCATAGCCGATATAGCCTTCAAGGTAGATGGGTACGCCTTCGCTCAGTCGAAAGCCCCCGCCCAATTGCGCGGATTTGAAATCATATTCGCGGTTTCCCGTGTTCGATTGCAGTGAGATTGCACTGGCTGAGTCATCAGGGATGCCAGCAAGGCCTAATATCGCCAGAGAACCCGCCGCGTTTTCGCGCTGGATCTGTTTGAAAATATCCTCAAGAATCCCTTGCGCCAAACCAGACGCCGGAAACGCAAAGAACGCCAGAAAGGCTATTTGAAGGAACCGACATACCATCGCAACACTGGGTTTCTACAATTTCACGAAACCATATCCATGGTCTTGGGCTGAGAGAAGCGGGCGCAAAAAAACCGCCGGGGCAAGTGACGCAACGCTACAACAAACCAGAATCAAAAAAGGCCCCGGAACGCCCGGAGCCTAGGTTTTGTTTGGCTTAACGCGCGTTTCAGCGCTTTTCGATATCCACGTAGTCGCGGAGTGTTTCGCCCAGATACAGCTGACGCGGGCGGCCAATCTTGTTCTGAGGATCGGCGATCATCTCTTTCCACTGGCTGACCCAGCCAACTGTGCGCGACAGGGCGAAGATCGGTGTGAACATCGAGGTTGGGAAGCCCATCGCCTCGAGGATGATGCCCGAATAGAAGTCCACGTTCGGGAACAGCTTCTTCTCGGCGAAATACGGATCTTCCAGCGCTTCGCGCTCCAGTTCTTTCGCGACCTGAAGCTTGGGGTTGTTTTCGACACCCAGCAGATCCAGCACTTCGTCGGCAGATTGCTTCATCACCTTCGCGCGCGGGTCGAAATTTTTGTAAACCCGGTGGCCGAAGCCCATCAGGCGGAACGGATCGTTCTTGTCCTTCGCACGAGCGATGTATTCGGGGATACGATCGACGGTGCCGATCTCTTCCAGCATCTCAAGGCAGGCCTGGTTCGCACCACCATGCGCCGGACCCCAGAGGCAGGCGATACCGGCAGCGATACAAGCGAATGGGTTCGCGCCCGAGGACGACGCCAAACGCACGGTCGAGGTCGAGGCGTTCTGCTCGTGATCTGCGTGCAAGGTAAAGATACGGTCCATCGCACGGCTGAGGATCGGGTTTACCTCATATTCTTCAGCCGGAACGCTGAAGCACATGCGCAGGAAGTTCGACGCATAGTCCAGATCGTTACGCGGATACACGAAAGGCTGGCCGGTGTGGTATTTGTAGGCCCAGGCCGCAATCGTCGGCATCTTGGCGATCAGGCGGTGCGAGGCGACCTCACGCTGATGCGGGTCCGAGATATCGGTCGAGTCGTGATAGAAAGCCGACATAGCGCCGACGACACCAACCATGATGGCCATCGGGTGCGCGTCACGACGGAAGCCGCGGTAGAAATACTGCATTTGTTCGTGCAGCATAGTGTGACGCGTGATCGTGGATTCGAAGGTTTCGAGATCTTTTGCGACCGGCAGCTCTCCGTAAAGAAGCAGGTAGCAGACTTCGAGGAAGTGGGACTTCTCGGCCAGCTGATCAATCGGGTAGCCACGGTGCAGCAGCTCACCTTTGTCGCCGTCGATATAGGTGATGGTGCTGTCGCAGCTGGCAGTCGAAGTAAAGCCGGGATCGTAGGTGAACACACCTGCCTGACCGTAAAGCTTGCGAATATCGACAACATCAGGCCCAGCAGTTGGAGAGTGAACGGGCAACTCATACTCTTTGCCATGGACGGTCAGAGTTGCTGTCTTATTGCTATCAGTCATGGTTGTCCCTTCTTCATTTGTGCGCAGGTCAGTTCATTGCCCTGACCTGCGGGCAATGGCTGCGCGCGGGCGCGCAGCCCGGGTGTGTTAGCGGTGCAGCGTTACCCGAATATGAAGATTGGGTTTAATCCGCTGCTTCAGAAAGCCGCGCCAGGGTTTCATCGCGCCCCAGCACAAGCATCATGTCAAAAACCGAAGGAGTGACTGCCCGACCCGCCAATGCCGCCCGAAGCGGACCTGCCAGCTTACCGAACTTGACCTCCTTTGCTTCTGCAAAGGAATTCAGAGCCTCCTCCAGCTCGTTCCGGGACCAGCTAACATTTTGCAGCTGCGGCGTCAATTCACTCAGTATACCATCGGATACAGATGACAGCGCCTTTTGGGCTTTCTCATCGCACTCAATGGGGCGCGAGGTAAGCACAAAATGCGCTTTTTCAAGCAGTTCCGGGAAAGTCCGAGCGCGGTCCTTGAGACAATACATCGCGCTTTCCAGATCACCGGATTGTGTCTGTGAGAGAGGTGGCAGGTCGGCCGCCGCCAAGTAGGCTTCAATTTCACGCCGCAGCGCAGCATCATCTGAGATCGCAATATGCTGGCCGCACAGGTTCTCGAGCTTTTTCAGATCGAACCGCGCCGGGCTTTTGCCGATTCCGCCCAGATCGAACCATTCTTTGGCCTGTTCATCCGTAAAGAACTCGTCGTCGCCGTGGCTCCAGCCGAGGCGGGCCAGATAGTTGCGCATCCCTGCGGCGGGGTAGCCCATCGCCTGATATTCCTGCGCGCCCAATGCACCGTGACGTTTTGACAGCTTCTTGCCATCCGGCCCGTGAATCAGTGGGATATGGGCCCAGACAGGAACATCCCAGCCCATCGCCTCGTAGATCATCATCTGGCGCGCGGCGTTGTTCAAGTGATCGTCACCCCGGATCACATGGGTTACACCCATATCGTGGTCATCCACCACAACCGCGAGCATATAGACCGGTGTCCCATCCGAGCGCAGCAGAATCATGTCGTCCAACTGGTCGTTCCGGATGGTAACGTCACCCTGCACTTGGTCACGGATCACGGTGGCACCGTCTTGCGGGGCCTTGATGCGGATCACGAAGGGCATATCCGGATGCGTGGCCGGATCAGCATCGCGCCACGGGCTGCGGAACAGGGTCGATTTACCCTCGGCCCGCGCCTGCTCACGAAAGGCCGCGATTTCGTCCTGAGTCGAGAAACATTTGTAGGCTTTGCCTTTGGCCAGAAGCTGATGCGCCACCTCGGCGTGGCGCGCAGCCCCTTCGAACTGGCTGATGACATCTCCGTCATGGTCGAGACCCAGCCACTCCATCCCTTGCAGGATCGCCGCCGTGGCCTCAGGGGTCGAGCGTTCGCGGTCCGTGTCCTCGATCCGCAACAGGAACTTGCCGCCGCGTCCACGCGCATAGAGCCAGTTGAACAGCGCGGTACGCGCGCCGCCAATGTGAAGAAAACCGGTAGGCGAAGGGGCGAAACGGGTGACGACCTGATCGGACATTGTGTTGATTAACCTTTTGGTAACCGCGATGGGCTTAGCTTGGCGCCTGTCTAACGAGCCTCAAGGACGGGGGCAACCATGCGTGTTCTCGCACAGGTCCGGTTGGCGCTGCTGAACCAGATCGGGTTTTTGTTCCCTTGGTCTCCGGTGTGTTTGGGCCTTGGGATCGGTCTCTATTTCGGATTGCGGTTCGAACCTGAGGGGCCTTTGTACCTGGGTCTGGGCGTCGCAGGATTGGCTTTGATTGGCTTGGGTCGTGTATTGTCCGCCGGATGGGGCGCGTTGGCAATCGGGGGGGCGCTGGTAGCGGCTGGCTTTCTGCTGGCAGGTGCCCGCGCCCATATGGTGGCGGAACCGGTTCTGTCATGGCGATACTATGGCCCTGTCGAGGGGAGGGTCGTCGCCATGGACCGCTCCGCCTCGGATGCGCTGCGATTGACGCTGGATCAGGTGCGGGTAGGGGACGTGCCAGAGCACCGACGTCCGCAGCGCATCCGTCTTTCCGTTCATTCCGAGGTCGGGCCCATCGCGCCGGGACAACGGATCATGACCACCGCGCATCTGTCCCCGCCTCAAGGCCCTGTCGAGCCCGGAGGGTTCGACTTCCGCCGTCACGCCTGGTTTCAGGGGCTGGGTGCCGTCGGGTACACGCGGGTTCCGGTGATGACTATTGCGCCGCCGCAGGACGCGTTGCAGGGCGTTCGGGTCACGGCCATTCGCATGGCAATCTCGGACCACGTGCGCGCCCATCTTCCGGACGAGGTCGGAGGATTCGCAGCCGCCGTCACGACAGGAGACCGCAGCGGCATGGGGCAGGACACGCTTGATGCGCTGCGCGCGTCAAATCTTGCGCATCTGCTGGCGATTTCAGGCCTGCATATGGGTTTGCTAACCGGGTTTGTGTTCATGGCCTGCCGCATTGGTTTTTCTGCAATCCCCGCTTTGGCCCTCCGTTTGCCCGTCCGCAAAGTCGCCGCTGGATGTGCGTTAGTGGCCGCTGTGATCTACCTGATGCTGTCCGGCGGCAATGTCGCGACAGAGCGGGCCTTTGTCATGGTCAGCGTTATGTTCGGAGCAGTTCTGATCGACCGGCTTGCAATTTCACTTAGGGCAGTCGCAGTGGCCGCGTTGATCGTGTTGACCCTACGCCCCGAAGCCCTGCTCAGTCCCGGTTTCCAAATGTCATTCGCGGCGACCACCGCTCTGGTCGCTGTTTTCGGAGCGCTTCGTGATTTTGGAACCATGCCGGGGCCGAAATGGTCCAAAGCCGGCGTTGGCCTTATCATGTCCTCTGCCATCGCGGGCCTCGCGACCGCACCTATCGGAGCCGCGTATTTCAATACAATGTCGCATTACGGCCTGCTGGCCAATTTGCTTTCGGTGCCGGTCATGGGATCTGTTGTCGTGCCCGCAGCCGTTGTCGCGGCGCTGTTGTCGCCATTTGGACTGGAGCGGATCGCGCTTGAGGTCATGGGGCTGGGACTGCGCTGGATTTTGATGATCGCAGACTGGGTGTCCGGGTTGGACGGGTCTCAGGGCTATGTGGTTGACCCGTCATGGTTTGTCCTGCCCATGATCGCGTTGGGGGCGCTCTGGCTAGCTTTGTGGCAGGGCAGCGCGCGGTGGTTTGGGGGGGCTCCGGTGGTCTTGGCCCTCGCGCTTTGGACCTCGGGCAATCGGCCTGAGGTTCTGATCGCCGAATCCGGTGGACTTGTCGGCGTCATGACCTCTGAGGGCCGAGCGCTCAGTAAAGAGAAGGGCAGCGGATTCGTTGCGACAGTCTGGCTTGAGAATGACGGAGATGATCTGACGCAGGGGCAGGCGGCCAGTCGATGGCCGGACAATGCGGGTCGTGTGCAAAGGATCGCTATGACCGGGGCAGAGGTGATCCACGTCACCGGCAAACGCGCGGCGCTCGAGTTTGACGAATGCAAAGCCGGTCAGATCATTGTGTCGTCGGTCGATCTCAGGCTCAGTGGAGATTGCACCATTTTCGACCCGGACCGGCTCTATGAAACTGGAAGCCTGTCGATCTCAGGAGGAAAAGTGACCTCAAGCGCCGAGATGAGTGGCAATCGGCTGTGGTCCCCGAAATCAACGGGGACCCGCTCAGAAAGCGTTAATTAGTAGGTCCTGATCAATCCGACCAGACGGCCCTGAACCTTTACTTTTTCCTGCGGTAGAACGCGGGTTTCATAGGCGGGGTTCGCGGCCTCCAGCGCGATGGCTTTGCCACGGCGGAAGAACCGTTTCAGTGTCGCCTCCTGATCCTCGACCAGAGCCACAACGATATCGCCATTGTCTGCGGTTGAGGTTTCGCGGATCACCACAACATCGCCGTCGTTAATCCCGGCGTCGATCATCGAATCTCCACGTACTTCAAGTGCATAGTGCGACCCTTGGCCCGAGACCATCGGGCCGGGCACCGCCACGTGGTGTGAGACATGGCTGATCGCCTCAATCGGAACACCGGCTGCGATCCGGCCCATGACTGGCAGCTCCATCGCGTCGACCGAGACCGGCTCGAAATTCGCAGGGCGCGGGCCTTCGGGCTTGTCGCCCTCGATCACGCGAGGAGTGAAGCCTGCAGTTGGCTCTCCACCAAGGCTTTCGGGCAGTTTGACAATCTCAATCGCGCGGGCGCGGTGTGCCAGACGCCGGATAAAGCCGCGTTCTTCAAGCGCTGTAATCAGTCGGTGGATGCCGGATTTGGATCGAAGGTCCAGCGCCGCCTTCATTTCATCAAAGCTGGGCGGAACGCCGTCTGCTTGTACGCGTTTGTGGATGAATTCCAGCAAATCCAGCTGCTTCTTGGTCAGCATCGCTCATACCTCGTTGCCTATGCGTTTGCATTTGTTCTACGCATGTTCACGTTTTGTGTCAACGATTTTGAGGATGTTCTACAGTGGCAGGTAGTGAACTTGCGCCCCTTCGGGCAAGGCCGGATCCTCGGGAGGGCGCATCAGTAAAGCATTGGCGTCGGCCAGAACGCTCAGCAACGAACTGTCCTGATCCGCGCAGGCCCGAACGCCGTTTTCATCGACAATAGCGCGCATGTAGTGTTCACGCGGACCATTGGCTGCAAGCGGTTCGGTCAGTACGGCTGTTTTGAACGGGTTGAGAACGGCCTCCAGCCCCAGCATCCGCCGTACCAGAGGAACAAGGAACAAATAGCCGCAAACCATTGCACTCACAGGGTTTCCGGGCAACCCGACCATCGCTGCATCCCCCATGCGACCGGCCATCAGAGGTTTTCCGGGTCGCATGCGGATCTTGTAGAAGGACCGATCCATGCCCAACGCCTCGGAGACGTCAGACACAAGATCATAGTCGCCGACGGAGGCGCCTCCGATCGTGACCACAAGATCCGCGCCTTTGGCCAGTCCAAAGGCGGTTTCCAGCGACGATGCGGTATCCCGCGCGATGGGGAGAATGCGAACATGCGCGCCTTCACGCTCCAACAGCGCCTTCAAACCGAACGTATTCGACGCGATGATCTGATCCGGACCCGGAACTTCTCCGGGCATCACCAACTCGTTCCCGGTCGAGATCAACGCGATCTGAGGTTTCCGCGTCACGGGGACCTGAGGGATATTCATCGCCGCCATAAGCGCTATATCCTCAGGGCGGATCACGCGTGGGGCGGTGATTGTTGTGCCTTTGGTGAAGTCAATGCCTGCCGGTCGGATATTGGTCTTTTGGCCGGGATCGTCGCTGATGGTGATCAGGTCGCCCTTACGGTCGACATCTTCCTGAATCACAACGAAATCAGCACCTTCCGGCACTGGTGCGCCGGTAAAAATCCGTACGGCCTGACCCGGATTCACTACGCCGTCAAAGCGATTTCCAGCTGCTGATTCACCCACCAGTTTGAACATGGCGTGCAATTCGACCTCGGCCGCTTTGACTGCATAGCCATCCATGGATGAGGCCGCGAAAGGCGGTTGATCGCGCGTTGCGCTCACGTCCTGCGATAGGACACGACCTGCGGCCTCGGCCAGAGGGACGGTTTCTGCGGGAAGGGTCTCAACCAGATCAAAAAGCAGGGCGCGGGCGTCTTCGACAGTGATCATGTCGCCTCGTAACGCCCTGATTTGCCGCCGTCTTTCAGTAATACGCGAATGCCGCCTATCTCCATCGCTTTGTCGACCGCCTTGGTCATATCATAGACGGTCAGCGCTGCGGTCGAAACGGCGGTCAGGGCCTCCATCTCAACCCCGGTCTGGCCCGAGGTCTTGACGGTCGCCTCGATCTGAACGCCGGGCAGTTCGGGATCAAGCGTCAACTCGACCGCGACCTTGGTCACCGGCAGAGGGTGGCACAGCGGGATCAGGTCTGGGGTTTTCTTGGCACCCATGATCCCCGCAAGCCGCGCGATACCCAGAACGTCACCTTTCTTGGCGCGACCTTCTGAAATCAAATCAAAGGTTTCCAAGGCCATCTTGATGTGACCGGCGGCTACGGCCACGCGGTCGGTCACCTCTTTATCCGAGACATCGACCATATGAGCCTGTCCCTGGGCATCAAAATGGGTGAGAGGCATCACATCACTCCGGGGATCAGCGGGTTGGAGAGGATGTGGCGGGTGGCCGCGGTGACGTCATCCTGCCGCATTAGGCTTTCACCGATCAGGAAGCAGCGCGCGCCGTAGCGGGCGATATCCGCCAGATCCTCGGGTGTGCTCAAGCCGCTTTCACAGACGATGGTGCGATCTCCAGGCACCAGCTTGGACAGGCGGCGCGTTGTATCCAGAGTTGTCTCGAAGGTCTTGAGATTACGGTTATTTATCCCGATCAACGGGCTCTTGAGTTCTGTTGCACGCTCCAACTCTTCCTGATCGTGAACCTCGATCAAAACGTCCATACCCCAATCAAACGCTGTCTGTTCCAACTCGGCGGCCTGAGCGTCCTCGACCGAGGCCATGATAATCAGGATGCAGTCGGCGCCCAAGGCTCGTGCCTCGATGACCTGATAGGGGTCATACATGAAATCCTTGCGCAGCGCGGGCAGGTTGGTCGCGGCACGTGCGGCGGACAGGTATTCTTTCGCACCCTGGAAACTGGGTGTATCGGTCAGGACCGACAAACACGCTGCGCCGCCGTCTTCATAGGCTTTTGCCAGCGCCGGAGGGTCAAAGTCTGGACGGATCAAGCCTTTGGACGGGCTGGCTTTTTTTACCTCGGCAATCAGGCCATAGCCGGACCGGGCAGCTTTGTGCAACGCCTTGGCAAAGCCGCGAACTTCGGGCGCGTTTCTTGCCTCGCTTTCAAGCTCAACCAAGGATTTCTGCGCCTTGTCCGCTTCGATTTCTTGCAGCTTGTAGGCTTTGATTTTGTCCAGAACGGTCTCGGTCATGCGGCTTCCTGTGTGATCCGCGCCAGCGCGGTTAATTTGTCTTTTGCTTTGCCACTGTCGATGCTTTCAGCAGCCATTTCAACACCTTCGCGCAGATCTGACGCGGCATCAGCCACGACCAGAGCGGCCGCTGCGTTCAACAGCGTCGCATCGCGATAGGCCGAAGGCGCGCCGTCGAGCAGAGAGCGGAACGCGACGGCGTTGTCTTCGGGTGTGCCGCCGACGATGTCTTCGAACGGATGGACGGGCAGGCCGGCATCTTCGGGATGCAGTTCAACCTCTTTGACGCGACCGTCTTCCAAAGCGGCGACCCAGCTGATGCCGGTGATTGTCAGTTCATCCGTGCCGTCTGAACCATGCACGAGCCATGCGCGCTCGGACCCCAGCAGGCCCAGCGTTTCTGCCATGGGGCGGATCAGCTCGCGCGTGAAGGCACCGGTCAGCTGGCGTTTGACGCCCGCAGGATTGGTCAGCGGTCCGAGAATGTTGAAGATCGTGCGGGTTCCAAGCTCTTGTCGCGAGGGCATGACATGGGCAATCGCAGGGTGATGCATGGGCGCCATCATGAAGCAGATACCAGCCTCATTCAGCGCCTTTTCAACCACTTGAGGGCCAACCATCACGTTGATCCCCATCTGCGACTGCAGATCAGCGGTGCCCGACTTCGAGCTGAGATTGCGGTTGCCGTGTTTGGCGACAGTCACACCGGCCCCGGCCGTCACAAAGGCCGTCGCGGTGGAAATGTTGAGGGTGTGCTTGCCGTCACCGCCCGTTCCGACGATGTCCATTGCGCCCTCGGGTGCGTTCACCGCGTTGCATTTGGCGCGCATCACGGCGGCGGCGGCGGCGTATTCCTCGACTGTTTCGCCGCGCGTGCGCATCGCCATCAACAGACCGCCGATCTGGCTGGGCGTGGCTTCGCCGTCGAAGAGGATGGCAAAAGCCTGCTCGGCCTCGGCACGGGTCAAAGGGCGGTCGGCGGACGCTCCGATCAGCGGTTTCAGGGCGTCGCTCATGCGGGGACTTTCAACTCTTGCAGGAAATTCTTGAGCAACGCGTGGCCATGCTCGGAAGCGATGGATTCCGGGTGGAACTGGACGCCGTGGATGGGCAGCTCTCTGTGTTGCAGACCCATGATGGTGCCGTCTTCCAGCTCTGCCGTGACCTCGAGGCAGTCGGGCAGGCTCTCGCGTTCAACCACCAGCGAGTGATAGCGCGTGGCCTCAAACGGCGAAGGAAGCCCAGCGAAAACACCTTTGCCGGTGTGGTTCATGGTGCCCATTTTGCCATGCACGATCTCATGGCAGCGCACGACCTTGCCGCCAAAAGATTGCCCGATGGTTTGATGCCCCAGGCACACGCCCAAAAGCGGAGTTTTGGTCTCGGCGGCGGCTTCGGTCAGGGCAAGACAGATGCCCGCCTGATCCGGGTCGCAGGGGCCGGGGCTCAGCAGGATACCGGCGGGGTTCATCGCCATGGCCTCTTGCACATCCAGCGCATCATTTCGGCGAATGACCATTTCGGCCCCAAGTTCGCCCAGATAATGCACCAGGTTGTAGGTAAACGAGTCGTAGTTGTCGATCAGCAGCAGCATTTGGCACTTGTCTTCGCTTGGGCATTTCAGGCTGGCGATGCAGCCCCGGGCCACGGTATAATGTCGGGACATACATGCTCAGGCTTGTGAGGCAGCGTCAAGAGGACATCCCGTTCTTGACCCGCTATCAGGTCGAGCGCCGCGGTAGATGGCGCAGAATGGGCGAGGCAAGATAAGAAGGCGAGAGGCACGAGCAATGCGTGGATTTTTCGGAGGAATGATCGTCGGGGCGGTCGTTGTTTTGATCGTGGGGGTGATGTTGTCGCTCAACACGCCGCTGGCCAATAAGCCGGTGGTCAAGACCCAGGCTCCCGAACCGGTAGATGTGGAAACACCCGAAGCACCGGAACAAATCGCTGAGACCCCGTCGGACGCGGATCTGGTCGAACTGCCGCCTGCTGGGCCGAAACCCGCCGAAGCGCCGGATGAGGCGCTTGATCTGTCCGATCTGGAAACGGTGCCGGACGAACAGCCCATCGTGGCTGAGGCTGGGGACGCGTTGCAGGAGCCTCAGGCCGAAGATCAAACCAGCGTTACCGTCATGACCGACGCGCCGGCTGCGCCTCAGGCACCCAGTACCGCCCCCGCCTTGCCGGAAACAGACGCGGCGCCGGTTTTTGTGGATGAAGCCCCGGAACCCTCTGCCGAGCCAGAAGATGTGGCGACGCTTTTGCCTGAACTGCCGTCGCAGCTTGCACCCGAAGAGGCTGAGCTGGAGGAAGAGAATCCCTTTGAAAACAGCCCAATCGCTGTGGAAGGGGATGAGGACACCTTGCCCCGCAATCTGCCCAAACTTGCCGCACTTCCCCAGATCGGCGGAGAAGACAAGACTTCGACCAACACACTGGTCGGCACGCGTGTTGTGCCCCTGACCGAACGGGACGATGCTCCGGTTGAAACCGATGAAGCGGTCGTAGATGAGATGACCGGAAAGCCGATCGAGGACTATGCTGCGAGCTTTGAGAACCCCGAAGCCAAGCCGCTGATGTCGATTATCCTGATCGATGACGAGGGCTCTTTCGGAGCCGAAGCGTTGCAGGACTTCCCGTATCCTGTCAGCTTCGCGATCAGCCCCTCTGATCCCGACGCCGCCGAGAAAATGGCCCGCCACCGCGCCGCCGGGTTTGAGGTTCTGGCCATGGCCGATCTGCATGAATCCGCCAGCGCGCAGGATGCCGAGGTATCGATGGCCGTATGGCTGGACACGCTGCACGAGACAGTAGGTATTCTGGAAGGGGTCGAAAGCGGAATTCAGGGCAACCGGAAACTGGCCGATCAGGTTGCGTCGATTGCGGCGGCCACCGGTCGCGGGTTGATCACGCAGGATAACGGGCTGAACACGGTCCAGAAACTGGCCGCGCGCAACGGCATCCCCTCTGGCGTGGTGTTCCGCGATATCGATGGTGCGCGGCAGGACCCAAAGATCATGCGCCGTTTCCTGGATCAGGCAGCATTCCGCGCCGGGCAGGAGGGGACGGTTGTAATGCTGGGACGCGTGCGCCCCGAAACGATCTCGGCCCTGCTGCTATGGGGACTTGAGGACCGCGGCAACCGGGTTGCCATGGCGCCGATCTCGGCGGTTATGAAACGCGAAGTTCAGTAGCGTTTCAGCAGAAAAGGGAAGGGCGGTTGATCTTGTGATCAGCCGCCCTTTTTTATGAGTTGCGGTTGCCCGTGAACCGGGCCGCGTCCGCCGCCGCGCGTCTTATGGCGTTGGATTTATGGACCGTTTCCATATATTCGGCCTCGGGGTCGCTGTCGTAGACAACGCCGCCACCGGCTTGAATATAGAGCTTGTGATCCTTCACGATGGCGGTGCGCAGGGCGATGCACATATCCATGTCACCACCGGCGCTAAAATACCCAACACCGCCGCCATAAACGCCGCGTTTTTCAGGCTCCAGCTCATCAATGATCTCCATCGCGCGCACTTTGGGCGCGCCCGAGACGGTGCCCGCGGGCATCCCGGCAAAGAACGCATCCAGCGCGTCTTTGTCTTCGGCCAGCTCTCCGACCACGTTGGAGACGATATGCATTACGTGGCTGTAGCGTTCGATGATGAACTCTTCGGTCGGGCGAACGGTGCCGATCTTAGCAACGCGGCCGGTGTCGTTGCGACCCAGATCCAGCAGCATCAGGTGCTCGGCCAGTTCCTTTTTATCGGCCAGCAGGTCAAGTTCGTTTGCCTTGTCCTCTTCCGGAGTCGCGCCACGCGGGCGCGTACCGGCGATCGGGCGGATCGTCACTTCGCTGCCGAAGACGCGCACCAGAATCTCGGGGCTCGCGCCCACGACCTGAAAGCCTCCAAAGTTGAAATAGAACATGAAAGGCGACGGGTTGGTGCGGCGGAGTGATCGGTAGAGCGCAAAAGGCGGCAGCGGGAAGTCCTGCGTCCAGCGTTGGGCCGGGACGACCTGAAAGATATCACCCGCGCGGATGTATTCCTTGGCCTTTTCGACCGCCTCCATATAGCCGGATTTGGTGAAATTCGACACTGGCGGTGCTACCTCATGCGCGTCCCCAAGATCGCGGGTTTCGGCAGGCATGGCGCGTTCCAGATCACGCACCGCGTCCATCACACGCTCGGCTGCCTGCGCATAGGCGGCCTTCGCCGACTGGCCTTCGGTCACCCACGCCGGGGAGACGACTGTCACTTCGCCCTTTACGCCGTCCAGCACCGCAATGACCGAGGGGCGTTGCATGATGGCGTCGGGCAAGCCCAGCGGGTCGGGGTTCACATCGGGCAGATATTCGACCAGACGGACCATGTCATAGCCCAGATAGCCGAACAGCCCAGCCGCCGCCTGAGGCAGGTCATCGGGCAGGTCGATGCGGCTTTCGGCTAGCAGCGCGCGCAAGTTGTCCATCGGATTGCCGTCTTGCGGCGTGAAGGCTTCGCCATCGAACCGGGCCGAGCGATTCAGCTCGGATTCCTCGCCTCGGCAGCGCCAGATCAGATCGGGCTTCATACCGATGATCGAGTAGCGCCCGCGCACCTCGCCTCCGGTGACCGATTCCAGCACAAAGGCATCTTTCTGCGCGCCGGTCAGTTTCAGCATCAGCGAGACAGGCGTGTCGAGGTCAGCCGCAAGGCGCGTATAGACGACCTGGTTTTCGCCCGCTTCATAAGCGCGCGCGAAGCTTTCATATTCGGGGGTCAGGGCCATTTGGGTCTCGTTTAATAACTCGCCTGCACGGCGTTCAGGGCCTGCTGGTCGACAACCGGGCGCGCGCGGGTTTGGGCGTCGCGCACGTAGGCGTCAAAGATGTTCTGCGCCAGTGCCTGATTCATCTGCGCGGCCAGAGCGTCGCTCAGTTGACGCAGCTCATCGCTTTCGGCCGGGGGCAGAACCTCGTCCAGACGAACGATCAGGGCAGTTCCTTCGCCGCCAATGACCCGCAGGTCGCCCGGCTCCATCTCGAAGACTTCGTTCATGAAGTTTGCAGGGACGTCATCCAGGAACGCAGTCCGCGTCAGCGCGTTTTCCACGCGGAACGGCAGGCCGGTGGCGGTGAAATCGCCATCCGTTGCCAGGGTGGTGACGACAGAATTGGCCTGCTCTTGCAGTGCTTTTGCTGTCTCGGCGGCAATCCAGGCAGCAGCGACGCGGTCACGGGCGCTGTCCAGAGGCTCTGGGCGTGGCGCCAGTTCTTCGTTCAGACGCAGAGCGAAAATCGAGCCGTCTTCCAAGAAGTCGATCTCGGGGAAGTCGCCGTCGCGTACTGCCTCGGCCGCGCTGCGGAAGCCGTCATAGGCGGCAACTTCATCCACACTGTCGCGGGTCCAGTCGATTTGGCCCAGCTCCATGTCGGTTTCCTGGGCCAGCTCTTCGAGCGTGGCACCACCGGCGAGCATATCGTTGATGTCTTCGGATTGTGCTTCGATCAGACGACGCGCGCGATCCGAGGCCAGTTCTTCCCGCAGGGCAGGCTCGGCATCCTCGAACGGGACGTTGTTGGCGGCCAGCGAACCGTTGATGCGGAACAGCGCCGGGCCGAACACGGAGGGCAGAGGGCCAACGACCGAGTCCAACTCCGCTGCAAAGACCTCATCCGCGGCCTCGCCCAGATCGTCGCGGGTTACGTCGCCCAGATCAATGTCGCTCAGCTCAAGCTCGCGTTCGCGTACGAGTTGCTCGAAGGTTGTGCCGCCGACCTCAAGCTGGGCTTTGGCGTTGTTCGCAGAGTCCTCATCCGGGAAGTTCAGGCGTTCGACCAAGCGGCGCTCGGGCTGTTGGTATTCATCGACGCGCTCATCGTAGAGGCGGCGCAGCGTGTCCTCGTCCACTTCAACTGTATCCAGCAGCATTTCTGGCGACAGGATCGCATAGGTCAGACGCTTAGTGCGGGGCAGGGTGAATTGGTCGGTGTTCTCGTCATAGTAGGCTTGGATTTGCGCATCGGTCGGATAGCCAACTGGGGTTTCCAGCGCGTCCGTACCCAAAGTCGCCACGGTAAAGCTGCGGCGCGCGCCGATGTAGTTTGTCAGAGTGTTTGTCAGCGTTGATGGCATTTCGACACCACCGATGATCGCGCCCTGTACGATGGTGCGCGAGGATTCCTTTCGCAGGTCCGATTCGAACTCGGTATCCGTCATCCCGATCTGTTCCAGTTGAAATCGATAGGCTTCGCGGTCGAACGTGCCATTCACGCCCTGAAAGGCCGGGATCGAGACGATCTCGTCTTGCAAGTTCTCGTCACCAATGGACAGGCCCAGTTGACCGACTTCGTTATCAAGCGCGGCCAGAGCGGTCAGGCGGGACAGGGCGAGCTGTTCCAGACCCAGTTCGCGCGCCTGAGACATCTGCAGGGCTTGGCCGGTCTGCGCCTCAACCGCGCGGATTTCGCGTTGAAGCTCACGGACATAGGCGTCGACCGAGATGCTCTCATCCCCGACCTGCGCAACCGTGCGGATGGTGCCAGTCAGGCTAGTGGCGCCAAACCCTGCGAGGCCTACGAACAGAAGGCCCATCAGAATCCAGACAAAGGTTTTCGAGATGCTGTTTTTGCCTGCGGCCATGATGCCCTCTTACTGCTTGCCCTGTTGGTTGCGGCCCTGAATACGACGGGCACCGCCGGGGGGCAAGCTTAGAAGGACAGAGCCTGCAACCGGTCGAACAATTGGACGATCCCGGCGCGGTCTAGATTGGCGAACGCGATGCGCACCTGACGTTTTCCAGCCGGGTCATGATCAGGCATGAACATGGTGCCGGGCAGCAGCAGGATACCGGCCTCAGGCACCAGTCTTTGCGCCAGCTCGTCCGACGGGAGGTCGAAAGGGTGTTCGAGATAGGCGAAATAGGCACCAAGACCCAGCAGGCGCCACCCTTTGGCCTCGAGCTGAGGCACGCCCTCAGCAATCGCGGCGCGGCGGTCGAGGATTTCGTCCCGCTCTCCGGCAAGCCATTGCGACAGGTTCTGCATGCCCCACAGGGCGGCAAACTGGCCGATCTGACCGGGGCAGATGGCGACGGTGTCGAGAAACTTCTCGGCCTCGGCCAGCAGGCTTGTACTGGTTGCAACCGCGCCGACGCGATGTCCGGTCAGGCGGTAGGCTTTGGAGAAGGAATAGAGATGCACCAGCGTCTCGTCCCAGCCGGGCCTTTGGAACAGGTCATGCGGAGGACCACTGCGGCTGTCAAAATCGCGGTAGGTTTCGTCGACCAGCAGACGAATGCCTGCCTCACGCGCGAGATCGTAGAAGGCACTGACCAGTTCAGCCGGGTATTCGACGCCGCCCGGATTGTTTGGGGTTACCAGAGAAATGGCGCGGGTTTTTTCGGTGACCAAAGCAAGCGCCGCCTCTGGGTCGGGGAGCAAATCGTCGCCCGTGGGCAGGTCAATTGCCCGCACGCCTGCCATGTCCAACCACATTTTATGGTTGAAATACCATGGGGTTGGGAGGATGACCTCATCCCCTTCGTCGGTCAGTGCCGAAATTACGGCAGAGAATGCCTGATTGCAACCAGACGTTATGGCGATCTGATCCTGCGAAACCTGTCCCGCATAGTGATTGCTGATTTGCGCGGCCAATTCGGCGCGCAGATCGTGATTGCCGAGCACAGGCCCATAAAGATGGGCGCTGTCTTCGGTCACCGCGAACTCTGCCATGGCCTGCCGCATGGACAGCGGCGGCGGGTCAACCGGCGCGGCCTGGCTAACATTGATCAGGGGCCGGTCATCAGGAAACACGACCCCGTCCAACCAACGCCGCGCCTCCATAACTGGAGGGGGGAAAGTGGACCGAGTGCGTGTTTGGGACATGGCAGAATCTTTGCGAGGCTCTGCCTCGCGCTCCGAGGTATTTTTGAACAGAAGAAGTTAGTCGGTGCCGCGATAAGGCTCGACATATTGCAGGGCCATATCCCAGGGGAAGAATATCCACGTGTCCTGGCTGACTTCGGTGATGAACGTGTCCACCATGGGGCGGCCTTTGGGCTTGGCATAGACGGTGGCGAAATGCGCCTTAGGGTACATCGCGCGCACCAGTTCCAGCGTTTTGCCGCTATCGACCAGATCGTCGATGATCAGAACGCCTTCACCATCGCCCATCAGATTTACATCTGGTGCCTTCAAAACTTCGGCTTCGCCTTGTTCCTGATGGTGATACGAGCGGACGCTGATTGTGTCGACGGTGCGGATGTCCAACTCGCGGCTGACGATCATGGCAGGGGCCATGCCGCCGCGGGTGATCGCAACAACAGCGCGCCACGCGCCATCATCCGGGCCTTGACCATCCAGCCGCCACGCCAGAGCGCGCGAGTCGCGGTGAATTTGATCCCAACTGATGTGGAAGCCTTTTTCGTGGGGCAGGCGGTCTTTGGCGCTCATGTTGTCTTAACCCTTTTCAACGTCCGGGGCATCGACGGCTTTCATGCCAACGATGTGATACCCCGAATCCACGTGCAGATTCTCACCGGTGACGCCGCTGCTGAGGTCAGACAGCAGATACAGGGCCGAGTTGCCCACATCGTCGATCGTCACGTTGCGGCGCAGGGGCGAATTGTATTCATTCCACTTCATGATGTAGCGGAAATCTCCGATGCCGCTGGCGGCCAGTGTCTTGATCGGGCCGGCGGAAATCGAGTTAACGCGGATACCGTCCTTGCCCAAATCTTCGGCGAGATACTTGACCGAAGCCTCAAGCGCAGCCTTGGCGACACCCATCACGTTATAGTGTGGCATGACCTGCTCGGCGCCGTAATAGGTGAGCGTAATGGCACTGCTGCCCTCGGACATCATCTTTTCCGCCCGCTGCATCACGGCGGTGAAGGAATAGACCGACACATCCATAGTTAGTTTGAAGTTTGCTCGGCTGGTGTCGACATAGCGGCCGCGAAGCTCGTTCTTGTCCGAGAAACCAATGGCGTGGACAACGAAATCCAGTTTGCCCCATTTCTCTTCCAGTGAAGTAAACAGAGCGTCGATCGACGCCTCGTCACTGACATCACATGGCAGCACGATTTCACTACCGAGTTGCGCTGCCAGAGGGTCGACACGTTTTTTCAGAGCATCGCCCTGATAAGAAAAGGCCAGCTCGGCCCCAGCGTTGGACAAGGCGCGGGCGATTCCCCATGCGATTGATTTGTCATTGGCCAGTCCCATGATGAGGCCGCGTTTTCCGGCCATCAACTGATTTGACATGATTGGTTCTCCGCCTGTCGTCGCGTTATGTTGCGATGGGTTTATGCCATTGACTGCCCTGCTTCAAGGCCGTGTGGTCTTGCCCGCGGCGGGTAATCGCCCTAGGCTTCCTTCAAATACTTTCCAGGGGATGGAAATGACCGAGCGTGATGGCATTTTTGCTGGCTCCGATCCGTTTGATATAGCGGCGCGGTGGTTGGGTGAGGCCGAACAGAATGAACCGAATGACCCGAACGCGATTGCCCTGGCGACCGTTGACAAAGACGGCATGCCGAACGCGCGCATGGTTCTTTTGAAAGACATCGAGCCGGAGGCCTTTATTTTCTATACCAACTACGAAAGTGCCAAGGCGGCCGAGTTGAATCAGGCTGAAAAAGCCGCTTTTGTCATGCATTGGAAATCTTTGCGGCGTCAGATTCGCGTTCGTGGTATAGTCAGTCGGGAAAGCGGGTCCAAGGCGGATGAATATTATGCGTCACGGTCGCTGAAAAGTCGGCTGGGTGCTTGGGCGTCTAAGCAGTCGCAACCCCTAAGCAGCCGAACGGCCCTGATGGCCGAGGTTGCCAAGGTGACGGCAAAACTTGGATCCAATCCGCCGCGCCCTCCATTTTGGGGAGGATACCGGTTGGTTCCGACTGAAATTGAATTCTGGGCCGACGGCGCATTTCGCCTGCATGATCGGTTCAGATGGCGGAGGGCTGATCCGGGTTCCGCTTGGGAAGTGCAGAGGTTAAATCCATGACGTTCACGTATCGCGAAATGCAACAGACCGAAATCAAAGGTTTTTTTCAGCTTGAATTTGCCTGCCATTGCCATAAAAACCGAAACCTTAACGCACTACTAAATCATTCGATGGGAACACCGTGCCTGAAGACCTGAACAACATGTACCGCGTTCGTGGACACGTAAAATGGTTCGATCCCGCAAAGGGATACGGGTTCGTTGTGTCTGACGAAGGCGGCCCGGATATTCTGTTGCATGTGAACGTGTTGCGGAATTTCGGGCAGAGCTCGGTCGCCGATGGGGCAGGGATCGAGATCATGACCCATCGTACGGATCGCGGTGTTCAGGCGGTCGAAGTTGTTGCCGTTGATCCCCCTTTGCGCGCCGACTCAATGATGTTGGCCGACTTTGCCGAGCTGGATCCAGCGGCGATTGCGGCGGCGCCTTTGGAAGCTGCGCGGGTGAAATGGTTCGACAAGGGCAAGGGATTCGGATTCGCCAATGTGTTCGGTCGGGACGAGGATGTGTTTTTGCATATCGAAGTTCTCCGCCGTTCTGGCCTTGCCGATCTGCAGCCGGGAGAAGCGCTTGCCATGCGGGTGATTAATGGCAAACGGGGCCGCATGGCGGCTCAGGTCTTGGCTTGGGAAGCGGCGCTGGATCACTAACACCATGATGCGGTTTTGGGCTTCTCTGGCAGTATGTGTGACATTTCTGGCAGAAGGCGTGGCCGCCGAATGTCGCTCTGACCGGGTGGAGTTGCGCAACGATCAGACTCATGTCCGGTTTGACGTCGAACTGGCCGTGACCGGCCCCGAGAAATCGCGCGGGCTGATGTTCCGCGAGCACTTGCCGAACCGGTCTGGCATGCTCTTCGTCTACGATCCACCGCAACAGGTGGCGTTCTGGATGAAGAATACACTGATTCCTCTGGATATGATTTTCGTCGACCAAGCGGGCGTTGTGACCCGCGTGCATGAAGGTGCGATTCCCGGTGATCTGACCCCCATTGAAGGGGGTGGCGACATCTTTGCCGTGCTTGAAATCAACGCCGGTTTGTCCGCCCGTTACGGCATTCAGCCCGGCACCCAGATGCGGCACGAAATTTTTTCACAAGCGAGTGCGATTTGGCCCTGTTAGGGCTTTTCAAATCAGATCAGCATCGTTAGGAACAGCGCACGGTCCGGGGCGTGGCGCAGTCTGGTAGCGCACCTGTTTTGGGTACAGGGGGTCGTAGGTTCGAATCCTGCCGCCCCGACCATTTCTTTACTTATGTTGGTGAACCACCCATCGCTTGGTAGAGCGCGCTCAGCGCTTTATCCAGCGTTTTGCTTTCAACGGGAACTTCGACGGTTGCGCCGCTTTTCTGCGGCACTTGAAAGAACAGCCGCGCGTCCACGCGGTACCCGCCTGAGGTCTTGGTTGAGGTCATGCGCATTATGCTCTGCGGCAGATCCTCGGGCGAGCCATCATAGCTGAGAATCAAAAAGGCTGTGGTGTCCGGTGGTAGAAACTCGCGGCACTCATAAGAATTGGCGTCGATCTTCAAGAACGTCTCGCCGGGGCCTTCGCAACTGGTTTGGAAGGTTTCGAACAACCTATCGGGGTAGGCGCTGAATTGAGCGCTACGCGACGCTGTTGGCAATTCTTGTGCTGTGCAGGCCGCGATCAGGGCGCCTATCGGGGCGAAGTGAAGCAACTTCATCGTTTTGCCTGCTCTTTGTTCAATGGGTTGACGCTAGGATATGGCCGAAAGGCCACAACATGATTCCCTGCCAGCTTAGCCAGCACAGGTCTGGATGATCAAACCCGGATAACCATGCTGGTAAAAAAGGCAATTTCATCTGGCCGGTTTTGCGATCGGCGTCGTCTCGCCGTGGATCATTCTGTGGAGGAATCAGATCGCCCAGCACCCCACAGACAGGTCAACACAAAAGATTTCAAAAATGACTTAAAAAGGTCGTTGACCTGATATGCAAAGATACGCCAGATTGTATGGGCCGAATATGACGCCACTACATCTGGTATGAAAGCCGGAGAGGGCGCAGGGCAGGGACGGAACGCACACGACTAAATTTGTGCAACCGCAGCGGCGGTATCGCGCTCATACGGGCAGCGGTTGGTCCTTTGCGTCTGTCAGGTTCGGCATTGCTGGTGGCTTTGCATTTCCCAAGCCGCAGCGAGGGTAGACGGACATTAAAAGGCGGCGGACATGAAGATTGAAAGAAAATTTACCAAATCAGGGCAGGATGCGTATGCGGACCTCGATTTCGTCTCGGCAACATCCGAGATTCGAAACCCTGACGGCACAATTGTTTTTCGTCTGGACAATATCCAGGTCCCCTCAAGCTGGAGCCAGGTGGCCAGCGATGTCATCGCGCAGAAATACTTCCGCAAGGCTGGCGTTCCCAGCAAGCTGAAGAAGGTCAAAGAAAAGGACGTACCCGAGTTCCTGTGGCGCTCAGTCCCGACTGACGATGCCGAGTTCGAAGGTGAAACATCTTCGAAACAGGTGTTTGACCGTTTGGCAGGCGCTTGGGCCTATTGGGGTTGGAAGGGCGGCTATTTCTCAACCGAGGAAGACGCGCGCGCCTATTTTGACGAAATGCGCTACATGCTGGCGACCCAGCGCGCCGCGCCGAACTCGCCGCAATGGTTCAACACTGGCCTGCACTGGGCTTACGGGATCGACGGCCCGGCGCAGGGACATCACTATGTCGACTATAAAACCGGCAAACTGACCAAGTCGAAATCCGCTTACGAGCACCCGCAGCCGCATGCGTGCTTCATCCAGTCCGTCGATGATGATCTGGTGAACGAAGGCGGCATTATGGATTTGTGGGTGCGCGAGGCGCGCCTGTTCAAATATGGCTCGGGCACTGGCACCAACTTCAGCCATCTGCGTGCAGAAGGCGAAGCGCTGTCGGGTGGCGGCAAGTCCTCGGGCCTCATGGGCTTTCTCAAGATCGGCGACCGCGCCGCTGGCGCGATCAAATCAGGCGGGACAACCCGTCGAGCAGCAAAGATGGTAATCGTCGATGCGGATCACCCGGATATCGAGCAATTCATCGAATGGAAGGTGATCGAAGAGCAGAAGGTGGCCTCGATCGTTGCCGGATCGAAGATGCACGAGAAGATGCTGAACGGCATTTTCGAGGCCATCCGCAGCTGGGACGGCGCGCAGGACGATGCGTATGATCCCAACAAGAATGACAGCCTGAAGAAAGCGGTGCGCGAGGCGAAAAAGGTCGCGATCCCCGAGACTTATATCAAGCGCGTGTTGGACTATGCGCGGCAGGGACACGACAGCATCGAATTCCCGACCTATGATACGGACTGGGATTCGGAAGCCTATAGCTCGGTCTCGGGTCAGAACTCGAACAACTCGATCCGCGTGACCAATGCGTTCCTGACCGCTGTTGAGAAAGATGCAGATTGGGAGTTGATCAACCGAACCGATGGCAAGGTCGCCAAGACCGTAAAAGCCCGCGATCTGTGGGAGAAAGTCGGTCACGCCGCTTGGGCCTGCGCCGATCCGGGCATCCAGTTCCATGACACCGTTAACGAATGGCACACATGCCCCGAAGACGGTGAGATTCGCGGCTCGAACCCGTGTTCGGAATATATGTTCCTAGACGACACGGCCTGTAACCTGGCGTCCATGAACCTGCTGACCTTCCTGAAGGATGGTGAGTTCCAGGCGGCCGATTACATGCATGCGGCTCGCCTGTGGACCCTGACTCTGGAAATCTCTGTGACCATGGCGCAGTTCCCGTCGAAGGAAATCGCCAAACTCTCCTATGATTTCCGTACCTTGGGTCTGGGCTATGCGAACATCGGCGGCCTCCTGATGAACATGGGCTACAGCTACGACTCGGACGAGGGTCGGTCGATCTGTGGCGCGCTGACCGCGATCATGACTGGAGTGGCTTATGCAACGTCGGCTGAGATCGCCGGAGAGCTGGGTCCGTTCAAGGGCTATGAGCGCAACGCCGACCACATGCTGCGCGTCATTCGGAACCACCGCCGTGCGTCGCAGGGCGTGACCGAGGGGTACGAGAAATTGGCCGTTAAGCCGGTACCTCTGGATCACGGCAACTGCCCGGACAAGCGTCTGGTCGATCTGGCCATGTCAGCTTGGGACGAGGCGCTGAGCCTTGGTGAACAGAACGGCTATCGCAATGCGCAGGCCACTGTGATTGCGCCCACCGGCACCATCGGTCTGGTAATGGATTGTGACACCACCGGGATCGAGCCGGACTTTGCTCTGGTCAAGTTCAAGAAGCTGGCCGGTGGCGGTTACTTCAAGATCATCAACCGCTCGGTGCCGTCGGCGCTGGAGAAGCTGGGCTATTCCTCGTCGCAAATCGAAGAGATCGTGGGCTATGCGGTCGGCTACGGCACCATCGGCAACGCGCCGGGGATCAACCACACCTCGCTGACTGGTCATGGTTTTGGCCCGAATGAGCTGGCTAAAGTAGACGCCGCGCTGGAGAGCGCCTTCGACATCCGGTTCGTCTTCAACCAGTGGACACTGGGCGAGGATTTCTGCACCGGCGTACTGGGCATCCCGGCGACCAAGCTGAACGACCCGACCTTCGACCTGCTGCGCCATCTGGGCTTTACCAAGGCCGATATCGACGCAGCGAACGACCACGTCTGCGGGACGATGACGCTGGAAGGCGCACCGCATCTGAAGGAAGAGCACTATTCGATCTTCGACTGCGCCAACCCGTGCGGCAAGAAAGGTAAGCGTTTCCTTGGGGTTGATAGCCATATCACTATGATGGCGGCGGCACAGAGCTTCATCTCGGGTGCGATCTCGAAGACAATCAACATGCCGAATGACGCGACCATTGAGGATTGCCAGAAGGCATACGAACTCAGCTGGTCGCTGGGTGTCAAAGCCAACGCGCTGTATCGTGACGGCTCGAAACTGTCTCAGCCTTTGGCCGCAGCGCTGGTCGAGGATGATGATGAGGCGGCAGAAGTGCTGGAAAGCGGATCGACGCAGGAAAAAGCTGTCGTTCTGGCCGAGAAGGTGATCGAGAAGGTTGTAGTCAAGGAAATGATCCGCAGCCATCGTGAGAAACTGCCGCATCGCCGCAAGGGTTATACCCAGAAGGCGATCGTCGGTGGCCACAAGGTTTACCTGCGCACCGGTGAGTTCGAAGACGGCAAGCTGGGTGAGATCTTCATCGACATGCACAAGGAAGGCGCTGGCTTCCGGGCGATGATGAACAACTTTGCCATCGCCGTGTCGGTCGGCCTGCAATATGGCGTGCCGCTGGAGGAATTCGTCGACGCCTTCACCTTCACCAAGTTCGAACCGGCAGGGATGGTGCAGGGCAACGACTCGATCAAGAACGCGACGTCGATCCTGGACTACATCTTCCGCGAATTGGCTGTGTCTTATCTGGACCGCACTGATCTGGCCCATGTGAAACCCGAAGGCGCGAGCTTCGATGATCTGGGTCGTGGTGAGGAAGAAGGGGTTTCGAATGTCTCCGAGATCAGTGACACTGCGGCGTCTAAGTCATTGGAAGTATTGAAGCAAATCAGCTCGACTGGGTATCTGCGGAAACGTCTGCCGCAGGATCTGGCGATGTTCAACCCGCAGGCGGAGCTCAACGGTATGTCCGAACCGGCAGCCGCGTTTGAAGCGTCGGCGGAAACGGCCGTAGCGACCGGCATGGACGCACGGACCAAAGCCAAAATGCAGGGCTATGAAGGGGACCCCTGCGGCGAATGCGGAAACTATACGCTGGTGCGCAACGGCACCTGCATGAAGTGCAACACCTGCGGCGCGACAAGCGGGTGTAGCTGAGTTTAGCGCCCTGGCAACCCGGGGTGCAGGGGTCGGTCGCTGCCTTATGTACCGGCCCCGACGAATACGGAGCGTGGCGCTGAGACTTACCATCAAAGCCATGTTCCACTCGGCCGACATGCCCGTGTTGGCCGGGAACAGGGTGGGGCGGAATATTGCTCCCTCCCACTCTTTCACGGGGCGGGTGCGCTCGCCCCATGCGCAGTCCAGGCCGCAGGCAAAAAAATACCGGGCGGTCAACGAAATGAGCCTGGAAGGCGAAACTGACAGGGGGCTTCGGCCCCCTTTCTTTTTGTCCAACGACCGGCCGCTAAGCTGAGTTTTGCCAGATCACCTCAAAACCGTCGGGCAAGTTCTGCCGAGGCGCGATGGGGGATTTTTGCCCGGCAACAAGCCGCAGAGGCGACTCGGCCAAACACGCGGAGATTGGCGCGAAGTGGCCTCGATCTCGCTATACGGGTGACGGTGGCTCGGTCCTGAGGTTTCTTGCGCTCGTCCGGACGGAAAATCCAAATATTCACTCAGGAGGCAAACTTATGACACCGAAATATCTGACCGCTCTCGCGGCTGTAGCACTCGCAATGCCCACTCTGGCCACTGCACAATCGGCAGCCGACGCAAATGGAGATGGCGTGTTGACCATCGAAGAGGTTCAAGCCGTCGTGCCCGAGGTTAACGCCGATACGTTCTCGGCCATGGATGCAAATGGGGATGGCGCATTAGATGCGGATGAAATCGCCATTGCACAAGAAGCTGGTCTGCTGCCCCCAAGCAACGGCTGATTGCTGACATTTTTCAGCGGCCCGAGTAAAATCGGGCCGCTTTTCAATTTCTTACAACGGCAAGTGAATGTTGAATTTGGCGCGAATTTCCGCGTCCAGCAGAGGGTCGAAATTCGCTGCAGACGGGCTGGAGAGGATTTCGTTTTTCCTTGCGATGGCCTTTTTGATCAGATCTGGCTTGTCCAATTCCGCCCATTCCTTGGGTGAGGTGCGGTCGCCGAAGGTTGGATACACATAGTCCGCCTGCATCCGGCTAAGCGTCGCATCCGTACCGAGATAGTGGCCGGGCCCGCCCATACACACCTCGGCGATTTGATCCAGCGCCAGGGTTTCGTCCGACACCTCAATTCCACGCACGCAGCGTTGTGCCTGTCCGATCAGGTCATCGCCCAGGATCAGGCTCTCAAGGCAGAACCCGAGAAGGGACGCGTGCATACCGGCAGCCTCGTAGATCATATTGGCGCCGGATAGGCCGGTCATGACGTTTGAACACATCTGCTCCCATCCGGCCTGCATGTCGGGCAGTTTCGAATCCGACGCTCCGGCAGCGGTTCCACCCGGAAGGTTGTAGAAATTATGCATCTGGGCGCATCCCGCGCTCAGCAGCGCCTGTTCGCCCGATCCCACGGACATCGCCCCAGTGCGGAGGTCCAGACCGAAGGGCCAAGTGCCAAACACGGCAGGCGCGCCGGGCACCACGGCGTTTACGTAGACCAGACCGGCCAGGCATTCCGCGGTCGCTTGAGTGATTGCCCCTGCGATGGTCGACGGTGCAGTTGCTCCGGCCATGCCAGCCGACAGCAACAGGACCGGCATCCCAGCTTTGATCACCGCTTCCATGACCTCGCAGCTTTCGGTTGCGAATTTCATGGGCGGCACAACAAAGCAGTTCGAGTTCGAGATGAAAGGACGTTCGCGCCATTTATCCTCACCGCCGGCGATCATGTGGATCATCTCCATCGCCGGGGCGACGTGGCTGGGTTCGGTAAAGGAGGTACCGATATGTTTGAAAGTACCCGCGCACGCCGCGTAGATCGTGTTCAGGTCCATCTCGAGGTTGTCGGCGATGTCACGGCACACCATGGGGCGCTGAACGAAGTGGATATTGTCGAGCTGCTCGCATATGCGAGAGGCATCGTGCAGGTCCTGCACGGTCGAGTCGCGGTAGTTCCGCCCATCCACATCGACCATACTAACCGCGGCACCCGCCGTGCCGTAGTGAACCTTCGTCCCGCTCAGCTCCAGATCCGTCTTGCCGTTTCGACTATATAGAGTGACCGAGCGGTTTGCCTTTGCGATCGTGTCCTCGACCAGTGCGCGAGGGAAACGAATGCGCCCATCGTCACCAAGACTGCACCCAGCGCCTACCAGATAGTCGATCCCGCTTTGCGGAGCGTCCGCCAGCCCGATGGTTTCCAGAGCCTGAAGCGCCGCTTCGTGAATACGCTCCATCTGCGCTTGGGTCAGAGGCTTGTAGGTGCCGCCCTCCATCCCCGGGCGGACCGGGCGCAGGTGGTCGGGCAGGGCTGCGGCGCGGGCGGCACGACGCGCTGCGCGTCCGCCAGTTCTTGCAGAGCTGCGAGTTTGTTCGTTCATTTTAGGTATCCGATTATTCAGGTGATTGAGATTGCGATCAAAATCAGACCTGTGCTGGGCGTCCCCGTGCCGCACGCCCACGATCCGCGCCAATCGTGCGGCTGATCAGACGTATTTTCCAGACTTCGTTGTGCATTCAGTTCCTCGGACTTTCAGCCCTATCCTGAGCAGCGGTAGATTTAAGTCTGTTCTGTTTGCGACCTAGCTGTCAATTATGTTGCTTTCTCGGTCACATGACGTTTGCCCATTGTCTTTTCCACAGGACTGCTTTTATTGTGTCCGAACGGGCTTGGCGATTTTGACGCCCATAAGTCCCGCTTTTTTGAGTTTCGCTGCTGTGCCGCATGTGATGATCGATCTTTCACGGCATGGCAGACCGATTGTGCCCCCGTCGGGGCAATGGAGTGCCTGAGCCCGGAAAATTCCGGGCGAAAGGAATAAATGGGCAGGCAGCGACCAAGATCGCGCCTGTCGGAGAAGAACCGCGATGACGCGCGCGCAACGTTTGAGAGACCGGGCAGGGGGCCACAGCGCCAGACCCTGCCGCGCGCCGTCTGATATCGCCCGTACAAGTCACCTCCCCAAAAGTGCCTGTCCGCCTGGATGGGTCAGGACAACGCGTTTGGCGCGGTGCATCAAGGACACATGGCTAAGAAAATGCTTATCGATGCCACCCACGCCGAGGAAACTCGGGTTGTGGTGGTTGACGGAAACAAGGTCGAGGAGTTCGATTTTGAATCCGAAAACAAACGCCAGCTTGCTGGCAATATCTATCTAGCAAAAGTTACCCGGGTCGAACCGTCTCTGCAGGCGGCATTCGTGGACTATGGCGGCAATCGCCATGGTTTCTTGGCGTTTTCGGAAATTCATCCCGACTATTATCAGATCCCCGTCGCCGACCGTGAGGCGCTGATGGAGGAAGAGCGCGCCTATGCCGAGGCGATGAAGGCGCGTGATGAGGCCGAGGAAGCCAAGCCCAAGAAACGCCGCTCGCGGTCGCGCAGCAAGGCAGCAAACGTCAAGTCGAACGATCCGGTCGAGACATTGGATGTCACGTCCGAGCCGACGGGTATGGAGACCATTGATCTCGACGACAGCGAAGAGAGTGATGATCTGACAGTGCCCGAGGGGACCTCTCCGATGGAGACGGTTGCCGAGACGCCGGTGGAAGAACCTTCTGAGGATGAAGCGTCTGAGAGCACTGACGCGCCGACCGCAGAAGAAGAGACTGCTGAGGTCGAGACCGTTGAGGCGACCTCTGATGAGCAGGCTGAAACCGACGCGGAAGCGCAGCCCGAAGCTACTGCTGATGCGGAAGAAGCAGAGGCTGACTCCGAGGAAACCGCGCAGGCTGCGCCTGAGGCAGAAACCACTGAGACAGAGCCTGCCGAAGGCGACGACTCCGACGATGAAGATAAAAAGTCTGATCCGACCGCCAAGGATGATTCGATTGAATCGGTCGCAGATGAGGACGACAGCGAGGATATCCGTCCTCCGCGCAAGCCGCGCCCGCGCCGCTACAAGATCCAGGAAGTGATCAAAGTGCGCCAGGTTCTGCTGGTGCAGGTCGTCAAAGAAGAACGGGGCAACAAGGGCGCCGCGCTGACCACCTATCTGTCGCTGGCCGGTCGCTACTGCGTCCTGATGCCCAACACCGCACGCGGCGGCGGCATCAGCCGCAAGATCACCAACGCGCCCGACCGCAAGAAGCTGAAGGAAATCGCTGCCGAGATTGACGTGCCAACTGGCGCCGGCCTGATCATCCGGACCGCAGGGGCCAAACGCACGAAGTCCGAGATCAAGCGCGACTATGAATACCTGCAGCGCATGTGGGAGCAGATTCGCGAGCTGACGCTGAAATCCATCGCGCCCGCAAAAATCTATGAGGAAGGCGACCTGATCAAACGGTCGATCCGTGACCTCTATAACCGCGACATCGACGAGGTCTTGGTCGAAGGCGAGGGCGGTTACCGTATCGCCAAGGACTTCATGAAGATGATCATGCCGTCCCACGCCAAGAACGTGAAAAGGTATGAAGACGCGTTGCCTCTGTTCGCGCGCTATCAGGTGGAAAGCTATCTGGCCGGGATGTTCAACCCGACCGTACAGCTGAAATCCGGTGGCTACATCGTGATCGGCGTGACCGAAGCGCTGGTGGCGATCGACGTGAACTCGGGTCGGGCGACCAAGGAAGGCTCGATCGAGGAAACCGCGCTCAAGACCAACCTTGAGGCCGCCGAGGAAGTGGCGCGCCAGTTGCGCCTGCGTGACCTTGCCGGTCTGATCGTCATCGACTTCATCGATATGGACGAGCGCAAGAACAACACGGCGGTCGAAAAACGCCTGAAGGACAAGCTGAAAACCGACCGCGCGCGTATTCAGGTGGGTCGTATCTCGGGCTTTGGCCTGTTGGAGATGAGCCGCCAGCGCCTGCGCCCCGGTATGCTCGAGGCGACGACGCAGCCGTGCCCGGCCTGTCATGGCACCGGCCTGATCCGCTCGGACGACAACATGGCGCTGTCAATCCTGCGCCAGATCGAGGAAGAAGGCACCCGCCGCCGCTCTCGCGAGGTTCTGGTGCGCTGCCCGGTCAGCATTGCCAACTTCCTGATGAACCAGAAGCGCGAACATATCGCCCAGATTGAGGCGCGCTATGGTCTGTCCGTGCGCGTCGAAGGCGACATGCATCTGGTCAGCCCTGATTTCTCGCTTGAGAAGTTCAAGACCGCCAGCCGGATCGTGCCCGAAGCGACCGCTCCGGTCGTGTCCGTCGATGCGTCACTGATGGATCTGGTTGACGCAACCGAAGAGGAAGAGACCGAAGAAGAGGCGGTTCAGGCCGAAGAAGAATCCAAGCCCAAGCGCAAGCGTCGTCGTCGTCGCCGTAAGAAGGGCGGTAGCGATCAGCAAGAGGCTGAGGCATCGGAAGCGGCTGAAGACTCGGCTGCCGAGGCTTCCTCGGACGAAACCAAGACGGAAGACGTTCCTGAGGCATCGGACGAGGACGAAAAGCCGGCCAAGCCCAAGCGCCGCCGTGCGCCGCGTCGCAAGAAGAAAGACGTTGAAGCCGAAGCGCAGGATGCCCCCGAACAGGAGGCTGAGGCTAAGGAAGACATCCCAGTGGGAGCAACCGATGTGGTTGCAGAGGCTGAGGTTGCTCCGGAACAGGTTGAAGAGGCTCCTGCGGAAGTCGCGGAGGTTGCAGAAGCCACACCGGAACCGGCTCAAGAGATCGAAGAAACTGCTGAGGCTGTTGAAACCGCAGAGGCCGCTGAGGCGGTGGAAGCAGAAGAACCGGTCGAAGCTCAACCGGCTGAGGAACCCGCTCCGGTCGAAGAGGTTGCCGAGGTTGAGGCCGCACCCGCAGTAGAAGAAACCGCAGCCGAGCCCGTTCTGGAAACGGTTTCGGAAGAGCCGGAACAACCGGCAGAGCCGCCCAAGCCAAAACGGCGCGGTTGGTGGTCGCTGGGAAGCTAAAATGAAAAGGCGGGCTTGAGGCCCGCCTTTTTCGTTTGATAGTTTGGGTCTTAGCCCGCTTTCTGGATCAGATACACCTGATGGCCGTTCTCTTCCCCTTGCGACAGTAGCGTGTGGCCGCTCTCCGCGCAAAAATGCGGGACATCAACTATCGCCGCAGGATCATCTGCCAGCACGCGCAACACGGCACCATCGGGCAAAGACTTCAACCTTTTGCGCGCTTTCAACACGGGCAAAGGGCACAGCAGACCCACGGCATCGAGGGTTTCAGTAGGATTAGACATAAGGCTCAGATATTTCGCCCAAGGCGCAGTGTCCAGCGCGCAACCACGAGGATGTGACTTAATAGCCCCGTGACGAAGCCGCCTCCATACCATATGTGCTGAAACATGTTCGGAATAGATATCATCGACGCGGGTCTGCTGCCTGCTATGTTCATTGCCCTGATCGGCGGTTTGATCAGCTTTCTGTCGCCCTGTGTGCTGCCCATCGTGCCGCCGTATCTGGCGTATATGAGCGGCGTCAGCATCAACGAAATGCAGGATCAGGCCCGCGCCCGGCGCAAGGCGACTTTGACCGCCTTGTTCTTCGTTTTGGGTCTGTCGACCGTGTTCCTGCTGCTTGGCTTTACCGCCTCGGCCTTCGGGGCGTTTGTTCTGAAAAATCAGGTGCTTTTCGCCAAACTCTCGGGTGCGGTGGTGATTGTCTTTGGTCTGCACTTTCTGAACGTTTTCCGCATACCTCTACTTGACCGCGAAGCGCGGGTTGAAACCGGTGACTCCGGCGGTACGGTCTTTGGCGCCTATATTCTGGGTCTCGCTTTTGCCTTTGGCTGGACGCCGTGTATTGGCCCTCAGTTGGGTGCAATCCTGTCGCTGGCCGCATCTGAGGCGTCGGTCGCGCGGGGCACTTTGTTGCTCGGCGTCTATGCGGCGGGTCTGGGCATCCCGTTCCTGCTGGCTGCGATGTTCCTGAATCGCTCGATGGGTGTCATGAACCGGATCAAACCCTATATGGGCACGATCGAGAAGGTCATGGGCGGGCTTCTTCTGTTCGTGGGCATCATGCTGATCACGGGCCTCTTCACCGAATTCAGCTGGTGGCTGCTGGAAACCTTCCCGGCGCTGGCGGTTCTGGGCTGATCCACCTTACCTTGGCCGCAATGCTGCGTTAACCTGCGCAGCAGAAGGTAAGGCCATGAGCAGTCAGATAAATCAGCCACAGCTGCGCAGGCGGCATGTGTTATACATTCCCGGCTACGACCCGATCCCTGCGCGGCGTTACCGCGAGCTGTACCGGACCGAGTCGCAAGCGCAGGCTAAGATCTCGGGATATCAGGTCACGCTTGCGCCTAAGACGGGCAATGGCCCGTTTGGCTGGCATGTTTCGTCCGTTCAGGACGGGGTTGAGGTTCAAACGGATGTCGAGGTTCTGGTTTGGTCCGATATCGTGCAGGACAGCATGTCGGGCTCAATTCTGGCGACCTACCGGCAACTTGGTCAGACTGCGTGGACCTATATCTCAACAGGAACTTTGAAGAGACTGCAGAAACTGAGAAAAGGCCCGGTGATTGCGGCGCTCTATCCGGTGGGGATGCTGCTGCTGCAACTTCTCGCCGCCGTATTCGTCGTGTTCCTTGCGGTCACTCTGGCTGGATGGTGGGGGCTGCTGCCGGGTTTGGCTTTGGCCTATGGCTTGCTGAGCTGGTTCCGCAAAATCGACAATCGGCTTTTCGCCTATTACCTGATGCATGATTACGCATACTCGGCGCAATTTCAGGGGGAGACGCCGGACAAGCTGCAGCACCGTCTTGAGGAGTTCGCGGATTTGATCGAGGCCGCGCTAGAGACGGATGTGGATGAGGTTCTGGTCGTCGGCCATAGCTCGGGGGCGCATCTTGGCGTTTCTGTTCTGGCGGATGTTTTGCGCAGACAGACCGCAGGTGGGCCAGCACTGTCGTTTCTGACACTCGGGCAAGTGGTTCCGATGGTCTCGTTCCTACCCAATGCGCAGAAACTCAGGTCGGACCTTCAGTTCCTGTCTACGCAAACCTATTTGACATGGGTGGATGTCTCAGCGCCCGGTGATGGCTGTTCTTTCGCCCTATGTGATCCGGTCGCCGTTAGCGGTGTCGCGGGTCCCGCCAAGAAATGGCCTTTGGTCCTGTCCGCCGCGTTTACACAGACGCTGTCGCACGAGCGGTGGAAAGCCTTGCGGTGGAGGTTTTTCCGGCTGCATTTTCAATACCTCTGCGCCTTTGATCGACCGGGCACATATGACTATTTTCGCATCACTGCGGGACCTCTGACACTGGCAGAACGGTTCAAAGACCGCGCGCCTTCGAACAGCCGGATCGAGACGCCGGTTTCCAGATACACGGATACGTGCTGATGAAGCCGCCCAAGCCGCAGTCTCGCCCGGATCGTGTGTCTCTCTGGCGCTATCTGAAATTGTTCCGGCAGGACCTGCTGTCAGCGCAGCCTCAGCGCCTCTATCGCGCGTGGATGGCTGAGTTTCGCACGCCTTTCTTCAGGTCCTACATGATCAATCAGCCGGATTTGGTGGATGAGGTCCTCAAGAAACGTCCAGATGATTTTCCGAAATCCAATCGCATCAGCGAGGGGTTGCGGCCGTTGCTCGGGGATTCCGTGTTTCTGACCAACGGCGCGATGTGGAAGCACCAGCGTCGTATCATTGACCCTGCTTTTGAGGGCGGTCGGCTGAAGGATACGTTCCCTGCCATGCTCGCCGCCGCTGACGCTTGTGTGGATCGGCTGCGCCCTTTGGCGGGAACGCAAGTCGAGTGTGAACAGGTCACCAGCCATGCCGCCGCTGATGTGATTTTCCGAACCCTGTTTTCCGTGCCCATCGAGCAAAACATTGCCGCACAGGTGTTCGATAGGTTCCGGGCCTATCAGCGTGAGCAGCCCTTGTTGAACCTCGCCGCCTTTGTGCCGCTCCCACGTTGGTTGCCCCGGTTTCATTCGCCAAAGACGCGCGGAACCGCGCAAGAGATCCGCGCCCTGATTGCCAAACTCACGAAAGATCGGGCTGCGGCGATTGCTGCGGATCGCGCGCCTGATGATCTGGCAACCAAGATCATGACGACTCACGACCCGGAAACCGGCAAGTGTTTTGAACCGGAGGAGATGGTCGATCAGGTTGCGATCTTTTTTCTGGCCGGACACGAAACCAGCGCGTCGGCCCTAGCGTGGACTTTCTACCTGATGGCGCTGTACCCCGAGTGGCAGGAGAGATTGGCGAATGAAGCAGAAGCGCTTGAGGACCGGTCTTTCGCGGTGATGTCCAAGCTGAAACTCAGCCGGGATGTGTTCCGCGAGGCCCTGAGGCTCTATCCGCCGGTGCCGATGATGGTCCGGAAGGCCAGTTGCCCCGAGAGGTTTCGCAACAGAGACATTCCAAAAGGCTCACAGATCGTTATCAGCCCATGGCATCTGCATCGGCAGGAACGGCTGTGGGACAACCCGGATGGTTTCGATCCCAATCGTTGGGGCACGGAAAACGGCAAAACCTGTCAGCGCGAAGCCTACATTCCCTTCTCGAGCGGCCCTCGCGTCTGTCCCGGGGCCGGGTTTGCGATGGTCGAGGGGCCATTGATCCTATCCACACTGCTGCGCCATTTCAGATTCGAAACAATCCCGGACAAAACGCCCGTTCCGGTGGCTCATCTGACGGTCAGATCGCAGGATGGCATTTGGTTGCGCGTGGTTGAGCGCTAACAAACTACCATCACCCAGAACTGTGCTGTATGCGGTGAAGGAAATCGGAATCAGTCTTGAACGGGAAAATACTATGTCCAAAGCAGAACAGCGCGCGCAGATGTCAGACGGAGCAGGCTTTATTGCAGCACTGGATCAAAGCGGCGGATCAACCCCGAAAGCTCTGGCACTCTACGGTGTGGACGCTGCGCAATACGCCTCGGAAGAAGAGATGTTCGGCGAAATCCAGAACATGCGCGCGCGGATCATCCTGGCGGATGACTTCACCAAGGACAAAGTGATCGGCGCGATTCTGTTCGAACGCACTCTTGGCGAAGAGATCGAAGGTCGCAAGGTTGCCGATTACCTGTGGTCCGTCAAAGGGATCGTGCCGTTTCTGAAAATCGACAAGGGTCTGGAAGAGACTGCAAACGGTGTGCAAATGATGAAGCCGATCCCAGGCCTGGCCGAGACTCTGGCCCAAGCGGAAAGCGTGTTTGGCACCAAAGAGCGCTCGGTTATCCACGAAGCCAACGCCGAAGGCATCGCCGCCGTTGTTGCCCAGCAATTCGACGTGGCCCGCGTTGTGACCGACGCTGGCATGGTTCCGATTGTCGAGCCTGAGGTGAACATCAGCTCGGAGACCAAAGCCGAGGCCGAGGACATCCTGAAAGCTGAAATCCTGAAAAACCTCGACCAACTGGCCGAGGGGCAGGAGGTCATGCTGAAGCTGACCATCCCAAGCTCTGCGAACCTCTATGATGAACTAGCCGATCACCCACGTGTTCTGCGCGTCGTAGCCCTGTCGGGTGGCTACTCGACCGAGCAGGCCTGTGATCTTCTGGGTAAGAACGGCAAGATGATCGCATCTTTCTCGCGCGCACTGACCGAGGGGCTGTCGAAACAGCAATCGGATGCGGAATTCAACGCCGCGCTCGGCAGCAATATCGACAAGATCTTCAAAGCGTCCGCGTGACGCCTAAACCGGTTTGACGAAATCGCGGCGCATCTGTGCCGCTTTTTCCCGGCTGACGCAGCCTATCGCGTGATCATTGATCAGTCCCATCGCCTGCATGAAGGCAAAAACGGTGGTGGGGCCGACAAACTTCCAGCCCCGCTTTTTCAGGTCTTTCGACATCGCCACTGACTCGGCTGAGGTGCTGGCGGTCTGTGGCTCTGGCGGTGAGGTCGGTTCATACCGCCAGACATAGGCCGCGAGGGAACCTTCCTGCGCCACCAACTCCTGCGCGCGACGGGCGTTGTTGATCACAGCTTCGATCTTTCCGCGATGGCGGATGATACCTGCATCTTGCAAAAGGCGTTCGATATCTGCCTCAGAAAAATCGGCCATCTTGTTGAAATCAAAATCGCAAAAGGCACGGCGAAAATTCTCGCGCTTGTTCAGGATCGTGCGCCAGCTGAGGCCGGACTGAAAGCTCTCAAGACACAGTTTTTCGAACAATCGTCGATCATCGGACACCGGGTAACCCCATTCCGTGTCATGATAGTCGAAGAACTCAGGCGCCGCTTGACACCATGCGCATCGGGCGCGCCCATCTGGACTCAAAACTGTTTTGCTCATGAATGTACCTATTTTGTTCTCGCTCAGGCTACACTCAAAGCTGAGGCTCTGACAAGCATCAAAGCTTGTCGCGGTACCAGTTCAGAACGAAAACGCGAATGGCCGATGCCAGCCCCGTTTCAGGGTCACGTGCAACATCAATATCTGCAGCCAAAGCATTGATGGGTTGTTGTTTTTCTTCGGCAATATCGCGAAAGGCACGCCAGAATTCATCCTCAAGCGAAACCGACGTGCGATGACCTTTGAGGGTCAGAGAGCGTTTGACAGGAGGGCCGCTCATTCATCCAGCTCGTGATTGTCCAGATCGCGGGTCTGCTTGTCTTTTTGCAGCTTCACGACCTGTTTTTCGGCCTTGCTGCGCCCGAAGGCGACCGCGTTCTGATCCGCGCGGGCCTTTTTCTCGGCCCGCGCTTTCTCTTTCCGATACCGGTTCAAGTTGACCGGCTTACCCATCAGTCTTTCGGGCCGATCATCTGTTCGGGGCGCACGACGGCGTCAAAGGTCTCTTCATCGACAAAGCCTAGCGCGATGGCCTCTTCCTTGAGGGTCGTGCCGTTCTTATGCGCCGTTTTGGCAACCGTGGTGGCGTTGTCATAGCCGATTGTGGGGGCCAGAGCGGTTACCAGCATCAGCGATTCCTTCATCAGCTTGTCGATGCGCGGTTCGTTGGCTTGAATGCCCGACAGCATCCGTTCGGTAAAGCTGTCGGTGGCGTCGCCCAGCAGTTGGATCGACTGCAGAAGGTTGTAGGACATCATAGGGTTGTAGACATTCAGCTGGAAATGACCCTGAGATCCCGCAAACTTGATCGCAGCATCATTGCCCATGACATGTGCGGCCACCTGAGTGAGGGCTTCGGCCTGTGTCGGGTTCACTTTACCAGGCATAATGGAAGACCCTGGCTCGTTTTCAGGCAGAATTAGCTCGCCCAGACCCGAGCGGGGGCCTGAGCCTAGCAAGCGAATGTCGTTAGCAATCTTGTAGCAAGACCCGGCGATGGTCGCCAATGCACCCGACAAGAAGACCATGGCGTCATGCGCGGCTAGGGCTTCAAATTTGTTCGGAGCGGTTACAAAGGGCAGGCCAGTAATTTCAGCCATGTTAGCTGCGACGGCTTCGTCCCATCCACCATGGGTGTTCAACCCAGTTCCAACGGCGGTACCACCCTGCGCCAGCTCGTAAATACCGGGCATTGCAGCCTCAACGCGGGTAATGCCCTGACGGATCTGATGGGCGTAAGCTCCGAATTCCTGTTCCAGTGTCAGGGGAGTCGCATCCTGCGTATGAGTGCGACCGATCTTGATTATACCCGCGAATTCAGCCGCCTTTTTCTCAAGCGTTTCGGCAAATTTGGTAAGACCGGGCAGCAGCACGTCGCGCACGCTGACCGCAGTTGCGATATGCATCGCGGTCGGGAATGTGTCGTTCGACGATTGGCCCATGTTGCAGTGATCATTTGGGTGAACCGGGTCTTTCGAGCCGATCACGCCGCCCAGAATCTCGATCGCGCGGTTTGCGATCACTTCATTCGAGTTCATGTTGGACTGCGTGCCCGAGCCGGTCTGCCATACGACCAGAGGGAAGTTGTCGTCGAACTTGCCCTCGATCACCTCGCCAGCGGCTTGAATGATCGCGTCGGCGATCTTGGCGTCCAGCTTGCCGGTCGCTTTGTTCTCCATTGCGCAGGCTTTTTTGATCACGCCCAGAGCGCGCACGATGGCTACGGGCTGCTTCTCCCAACCGATGGGGAAGTTCATAATCGAGCGCTGCGTCTGCGCCCCCCAGTACTTGTCAGCGGGAACCTCGAGCGGGCCAAAGCTGTCGGATTCGGTGCGGGTCTGAGACATCGGGTACTCCGTCTGGTATGCAGTTGTATGCCGTTTAGCCAAGGCAGCGCCGCAACGCAATTGGCCAGTTGCGCGCAGCTTAAACTCAACAAAACCCAAGGTATAGGCGCAAGGCGGGTGAAATTGTTCCAATCGCGCGCACGAGCCCCATTGTGCGCGCCTGCCGCTGAGCTACAATATATGTGTGGCCATCGTGGAGGATGAAATGCCAATCTCAGCTCGGATGATCCCGTTGAAAACCATGCTGTTGGCCATAGGGCTGGTCCTGCTTGGCACGCTGGCGAACGCATCCAGTATTACGCCGTTCGTCGGGGATTACACCGGATCCGCCAATGTTGTCGACGTAGATGGAACTGCAACGCCTCGGGATATGAGCGTTTCGATCCATGAAACCCGCCACGGGTTCAATGTCAGCTGGACCACAACGACCTACAAGCTGGACGGGCGAGTTAAGCAACAGAAATTCTCGGTGGATTTTGTGCCCTCGGACCGACCCGATGTGTTTTCGGCTGCTATGCAACGGAATGTATTCGGCCATGAGGTGCCTCTGGATCCGATGAAAGGTGAGCCTTTTGTCTGGGGGCGGATTGAGGGGGACACGATGACCGTGTTTTCCCTGTTTATTGATGCGCAGGGCGGCTACGAACTGCAGCAATATGATCGCACCCTGGCCGAGGGCGGGCTGAACCTGTCTTTCTCGCGTTTTATCAACGGCAACAAATCCCGTGCGGTAGAGACCTTTTTGCAAAAGCAATAAGCCCCGCGTCGGGCGCGGGGCGTGATTGCCTATTTGCGAAAGCTGTCCAATGAGACGACGTCGGCGTCGTGATGAACCTCGGGTTCTTCGACCTCAATTGTCTCTTCTACGAAATCCTCTTCCGTGTCGTCATCCTCGGGACCTTCAAAGCGCAGGCCGAATTCGACGGACGGATCCACGAAGGTTTTAATAGCCGTGTAGGGGATGTAGAGCGGTTCCGGCGCATCGCCGAAGTTCAACGTAATCGCAAAGCCGTTTTCGCCGACCTCAAGGTTTTCGAACCAGTGCTGCATCACAATCGTCATCTCTTCGGGATAGCGGTCACGCAGCCAGTCCGCGATGTCGACGCCGTCTTCTCTTGTATCAAACGTGATGAAGAAATGGTGCGCGCCTGGTAGCCCGGTTTCAGAGACACCGGTCAGAACGGTTTTGATCAGCCCGCGCATGGCGGTGTGCATCAGGTTTCCATAGTCGATGTCTTGCGACATGTGTCATCCTCGAAAGTGGTTGCCTCCAGCATAGGCGTTTTAGCTGGAAACGAAAGGGCGGGTATCGCCGGATTGATCATAATAGCTGGATAGCGATGCCAGTGACGGACATCAGTGCCAGAACCGTTGCCATCCCTAATTTTGCCCGAAAAATCAATACCCCAGCGGCGATAGTGAGCGCAACCGCAGTGAGGTTTAGCGAGTCCCACCCAGGTAGAGGTATCGAGACAGGCCCCCAACTGTATTGCGTGAGCGCACCGAATAGAACGTTCAAGGCGAACCACACGGAGAGGTTGAGAATCACACCTACGACGGCTGCCGTTATGCCATGCAAAGCGGCAGAGAGCCGAGGGCGGGTCGCCAGTTTGTCCAAGTACGGAGCGGCCAGAAAGATCCAAAGGAAACACGGAACGAACGTCGCCCATAGCGCAACCGCACCTGCGGCGAAGGCCAGCGAGACCCCTCCGTTGATTTGTCCGGTCAGCATCGCGACGAATTGCGTGACCAGAATCAACGGCCCGGGGGTGGTTTCCGCAAGGCCCAACGCGTCGATCATCTGGCCGGTGCTGATCCATTGATATTGATCGACCACTGTCTGTGTCATGTAGGCCAAAACAGCGTAGGCCCCGCCAAAGGTCACCACGGCCAGACGGGCGAAGAACCATCCCAAGTCGCTGAGCAATTGATGACCGGACAGGGACAGGAGGACCAATGGTCCGAGCCAGAGCGGCACCCAAATGGCAACCGTGCGTAGGGTGCCGGAAAAACTTGCGCGTGGGGAGGTGTCTTGCTGTGCAACGGGTCCTTTGAAAGACACATAGCCCCATAGCGCGGCGGCCAGAATGATCAGTGGAAAGGGCAAGTTGAACAGGAAGATACCCAGGAACCCGATCCCCGCGATGAGGCGGTGTTCCGTGTCGGTTAATGCCTTTCGTGACAACTTCAGAAGCGCTTGAAGGACGATCACGATGACCGTGGCCTTGATCCCCAGAAAACCGGCTTGCACAAGGGGCAGGGTGCCGAAGCGCGCATAGAGCAGAACCAGCGCAGAGATGACTATTGCCCCCGGCAGAACAAACAGGGTGCCAGCAATCAAGCCTCCGGTCACGCCCCGAAGACGCCAGCCCGCATAAGTGGCCAGCTGCATCGCCTCTGGCCCCGGCAGCAACATGCATAGGGAAAGAGCGCGCAGATAGGTTTCCTCAGACAGCCAGGCGCGACGGTCTACCAACTCCTGATGCATCAAGGATATCTGCGCCGCAGGGCCGCCGAAGGACAAAAGGCCAATTCTGCCGAAGACCAGAACAAGCTCGCGCACCGAAGGCGTCATGTCACGTTAGCCCAACGGTAAAAATGCGCTCGGACAGCTGGATTTTTCGATCACGAAGCATGACCCATTTCCCTGCAATAGCGGCCGCGCACCGAATGCGCGCGGCACGTATGGCCTTAGCTATCGCGTCAGAAACTTTGGGGTCAAGGCGGCTTGGGTGTTCAGCTCCAATCCAGTCTCTGACCGGTCATGCAGACGGGCAGGGTATCCTGCGGGAATTGCCCAAGCTGTTCAAAAAACGATATGAAATCGAACTGGTTGTAGGCCTCCACCATTTTGTCGCCTTTAAAGCGGGCCATGACCTGGCCCGTCACCTCTAGCGGGGCGCCATTGTCGGCGCGGAAGGTTTTGACGTGCAAAATGCCGGATACCCAGTCCCCGTTTTCGATGATCTTTGGCAGTTCGACCGAGATGTCACCCAGAATATGCCGGAAGGCCATCACCAAATCGCGAAAATCATCGGCACCAACCTGCATTTCGGGGATCAGCCCCTCAGCCATAGTGTCCGGCGCAAAGTACTGATCAATCGCATCGGTATTCCCTTGTTCCCAAACTTCGGCATACCACGCTTTCAAGATATCTGAATGGGTCATCCCGGCCCTCCTGTCTGTCTGGGATGACTTTGGACAAAAGAGATGAATAAACTCTGAATCTGAGCCGAAATAAACGCAGACATAAGGTGGGGGAATGCAGGTTTCTGTTGCCAGGTACCTGCGAACCCCGCCTCACGCGGCTAGGCGCAAGGGCTTAAGTTTCGGTCTTGTTACTGCTTACGCAGCAACTGCAACCGGAGCACGATTGTCGTTTGCAATTGTACTAGTTTCGCCGATAACGGTGGCAGACAGCCGAGACAAAGCTAACCCCTTTAGACGTTCGTCGATCCTATTTCGGCCCCAAAATCCTCAAACGAAGGATGGTTGGTGGAGCCGCCGGGTACCGCCCCCGGGTCCGATCCGCTTATTTCGAGCGCGTTTATGTCCATAGTCCCGAAGGACAGAACTTATATAGGTGAGGAGATTTCGGGATGCAAACCCGGAAATGCCCTTAGAGCACTGTAAATCACGGGGTGCGGTTCAGATTTGCGGCGATCAGCCAGACGGCCAGGATCAGTTCAATTCCCCCGAAAATCATGGCCTTAGCAAGTGGTGGATTGTCCAGAAGCACCGACACGAACCGCCCCAAAGCCGCCCCGGCATAGGCTACGCCCAGCATGGCGTATGCCATTGGGTGGTTTAGCCAGATCACGGCGATGCCCGTGACAACGAACAACCCTCCGACCGAGGCGCGCATCTCGCTCAGACCCATGTTGCTGTTCGTCGGGGCCAGATCCAGCGCCGTCGCGGTGTGCAAAGGTGCGAGAAAGCCGAACAGGCCAAAGCCGATGGTCAGCAGAGCCGCGATGACGTTGAGGATATGTACCATGATCGTGCCTTTGTCCGGTTACACCGCGTAGGCGGCGTCAAAGAAGTCTTTCTCCAGCTCGACCGCCTGGTGGAACAGCCGTGTTACTTCGGCTTGCGCCTCTGGCGTCAAGGTGGGCCAGGTTTTGTCGAGCTGCCCGCGCAGATACTCGACCACGCCCTCAAAACCTTTCCCGGCATGTAGCGTGATCCATTCCGCGAACCAGAAGGGTAAATCGGGTTTCGGCGGATTTTCCGGGCTGGCCCAGCTGAGATAGACCCATTCGGCGACAACCAGCACCGCCAGCATATTCTCATACCGGCCCGAGGCTGCGGCCTCGGCCATCAAGTCCTGAAAGGCTTTGGTAGCGGGGGCAGGGTCGCTGCTGGGTTGGGTGCCCAGCGCTTCGAGCGAGCGCAGGAAGTAGGTATTTTCAGGCCCAGTAATCACCGCAAGAAACTGCGCGGCGGGAACGCTGTCGGCCAGGGTGGGCGCGTGTGCAATGGCGCTGGCCAGCAGGCGGACGAAGCCATCGACGAACTGATAGTCCTGTTGCAGATACCAGCGCATCTTGTCCTCGGGCAGGGTGCCGTCTGACAGCTCGCGCGTGAAGGCATGGGTTGTTGCCGCCTGCCAGTCGGCAGCCTTGCCCTGACGCAGCATTTCCGTGGGGCGCGTGTTCTGGGACACTTCGAAAACTCCTAACTTCTTTCAAAGCAGGACAAAGCGGTTTTTCGGAACATGTGCAAGGTGATCGTGCGGCGACTAGATTGCCGACCAAAGTCCTAGTACGCCGACTAAAATCAGGCTGAGTGCCCAGATGAGTTCCAGGTTGAACCAGGTGCGTGATAGGAATTGCAGCCCGAGCCAGCGATAGACGCCATAGGCCAGAAGACCGCCTCCTAGGATCATAGCCGCCGTGTGCAGCGCGGCCACGGCCAGAACCAGCAGGGTGTTTGTTGTCATGATCTGAGAGATGGCTTGATGCCCGGCGTCTAGCTCATCCAAGTTGCAAAGGCCCAGATAGATCGGAACCAGCATCAAGGCCGCGCCATGGGCGAGCGCGACCAGAAAGGACCAAAGCGCGAGTTTGCTGGGCGGCACACGCGACAAGAACCGAGGGTGGTTGCGTGTGACGGCAATATACAGCCCCATCGCAATAACGATCAGCGCCGCCCCAATGCGGATTTCGCGTTGGTAGTCGATCAACACAGCCATCATTGCAAATGGCAGCAGGACTCCCAGCATCGCCAGGAAATGACCGCCCGCAAGTGCCGCCAACGCGCGCCAGAGGGCCGATTGACGTTGCTCCATCAATGCGGATGAGACAGCAAGCGGCCAGCCCATACCGGGATTCAGACCGTGATAGGCACCGCTGAGAACAACGGCCAGCCAGAGGCCAGCCGTTGATGTCATCAGAAATTCCAACTCAGACCGAGGGGTAGCAGAAACTGTCGGTCGAACAGTCTCCACCCTCCAACCGGATCTGGTGGCTGCGATAGCCTTCGGGGAACTCGACCCAGAACTTGGGATCCAAGGTCAGACCGCCGTTCTCGCCGACGTCGGCTTTGACCATGGCTGCGCCCCGTTCACCCGGATAGAACTGGTCGTCCCAAGTGGAATAGAGCGAGTTTGTCCAGTAGACCCGCTTGCCGTCGCGGCTGATTTCAACCATCTGCGGGCCATAGCCAAAGTCCTGACCGTTTGGATGTTTGGTCTTTTTGACGATCCCGCCAATTTCGACCTTGCCCGCTAGTGTCGGGTTCATCGGGTCCGAGACGTCATATTGGTGCATCTCTCCGGTGCCCCAGCAAGCGACATAGAGGTACTTGTCGTCGAGGCTCAGGTCGATATCCGTCACAAGCGGTGGAACGGCCGAGAACCCTTTCAGCAGGTCCGGCAAGTCATCAGGGTCAGCCGGTTGCGGGTCGATGGTGATGGTCTTCTTGGCCTCAAACGTACCGTCATCGTTTCGCCACCATGTGAAGATCGCGCCTTGCAGGTTGGTTGTGTCCACAACGACGCCGCAGAACCCATACTGTTTGACTGGATCGTGAGCCGGGCGGATTTCCAACGCCATCTGGTGGTTTTCCCCCAGATCAATGGTCTGGATATTGGTGCGGCTGCGCAGGTTCCAGAAATGGATGCTGTGACCATATTTGTTGGACAGCAGATCCTCGGCCACGATTCCGTTCTCAAACTGTGGCGGCAAACCCCACTCGGAACTGACCATGTAGTCACGCGGCAGGTTCCACCAGAAATCATAGTGTTTGTCCTGAACGCCGCGCTCGATCTCATACCGTCCGATGATCTCAAAGCTTTCACAATCCATGATGAAGATACCCGGAGGGCCATCGGTCCCATCCTCTCCGCCGCCACCCAGGGTGCTGACATAGATGCCTTCAGGGCCGCAATGAATGGTGTGTGGGCGGGAATATCCTGTTTTTGCAAAGACTTCTTCGGGTTCGATAATCTTGTGGATTTTGGCCTCAAGCGGGTTCTTCACATCGATGACATAGATCCGGCTTGAGCGGATGCCCGGAACGATCAGATAGCGCCGTTCCAGAAACGCGTGCCCCGTCAGCGGCGACAGCGCCGAAGAGCAAGCATTCCAGCCAAAGTGGTGAAATTCATCGCCTTTTTCCGGCATGATGACCTGATGGACGATCTTTCCATAGTCGTCGGAAGTCGGATCGACATTCACAACCGCCAGCCCGTCAGGTTGCGAAAAATCCGGGCTGAGCATCAGCGTAAAAGCAAGCGTCTCAGTGGGGCCCTCCATCGCCAGCTTGGCAGATGGGTAAAAGGTTGGGTCCGGTCTTGTATTCATAACATCCTCCCGTAAGTCATTGATCTTCAATTCGTTCTGAGAGTTCCGGTCTTGGCGCCGGGTGACATCCTGCCTGCTCGTGTTTCCTTTCTGCCTGTTGGTCTGCGTCAGATTTCGGGCCTGAGTGTCAGGCGGTTTTACGTTTGCGCTCGGCCACATCTCGGGCCAGTTGGCGCGTGTAGGTTTCAAGTTCGATCAGCGTCGCGTCCACGGATGGGGCATCGCGCGCCTCAAGCGCGTCGGCGATCTTGGTGTGCAGCGCAATGATCTCTTCGCGCGAGCGCGCGGTGAAGGTGATCATGTTCATCAGCGGCTGCATGGCCTCGACCGCACCCGCCAGTTGATAGGACAGCACTGGATTGTCCGCGCCATCGACCAGCGCGCGGTGAAAGGCGACGTCCGAGGCGCAGAAGGCCTCATCTGTCAGGCCCGGCTGAGTCTGACGAAAGATCTCGGCCCGCATTGTTGCCAGTTGATCCGCGGTGCGGCGTTCGGCCGACAAGGGCGCGCAGGCGCGTTCCAGCGCATACCGCGCCTCGCACGCCGTATCGAAACTGACGGCGTTCATCGACAGCAGCAGGGTCGAGGTGGTTATTTGCTGCGAATAGGCGTCCTCAAAGCTGATCCGGTTCACAAAGGCCCCGCCGGTTGCACCGCGTTGGGTGCGGATCAGGGACTGAGCAGCCAAGCGCTTTAGGGCCTCTCGAACCGTAGGTCGCGACACCTGGAACTGATCTGCAAGTTCAGATTCAGAGGGCAGGCGCTCATCCACGATCAATTCGCCGGACACAATCGCGTTCCGAATGGCCTGTGCGATCTGGGCAGAGAGGTCTGCGGGATTGGCGGGGTCTATCTTCATTTTTGAGCCGGTCTGAAAAATTTATTTGTCTGACATTTAAAAGTCTGACATTTGAAAAGCAAGAGAGTTGAGTCGGAGGATCACATGAGTCGCGCATTATTCCGCAGCGGAATGTGGCTGGCGTTCTATGCTGTGATCCTTTGGGCGTGGTGGGTCATGTTCTCGATGAGCCGCGACATGGACCTCGACTTCCTTGGTCGGCCGGGGCCGATGGGACAGGCCATGGCGGCGATGGACCCGCGCATGGATATGTATATGCCCATGGCCGAGTTTGGTCCGTTGTTCTGGATGTGGGCAATCATGATGGCGGCAATGATGCTGCCGACGCTGGTGCCGACGCTCCGAAGCTATGACGACCTGATCCGTAGCGCCAATGGCACGCGCGCCGGATGGCTGGGCGTTCTGGCCGGGTATTTTATCGTCTGGGTGGGATTTGCGGCGTTCATTGCGGGTGTGCAACTTGCTCTGCTGTTCGGTGGGTTTGTCGATATGCTGGGCATCGCCAAGTCCAATTGGGTGGCCGGAGGGCTGCTGATCGTGGTCGGCGCCTTCCAGTTCACTCGCGCGAAAGAGGTCTGCCACGGCGTTTGTCACGCCCCAATGACGTATTTCCTGGGCCATTGGAAAACCGGCTTTGCGGGCGGTGTGAGAATGGGGCTGGGGCTCGGCGCGTTCTGCGTCGGTTGCTGCTGGGGCTTCATGGCGCTTGGCTTTGTTGGTGGCGTCATGAGCCTTTTGTGGATGGGTCTGGCGACCCTGTTCATGGTTTTGGAAAAACTCCCCCAGATCGGGCATGCTGTGACCCGACCCATGGGGTTCATACTGATCGCAGGCGGTGTTGTGCTGCTGATCTATCCCTTTGCTTACGGAGGATAAGCTGATGGCGAAAAACAGAAAACCCGAGGCCGACCGGCTTCCGATTAGTCAGCGGATCGACAGCCGTATGCCCAACCCCAAACGGCGTGAGATGAGCCCGACGGACTGGTCCATCAAAGGTGAGTTGATCCTGAACTGCTCGTGCGATGTGTTCTGCCCCTGCGTGGTCTCTTTGGGCGCGCACCCTCCGACTGAGGGCCACTGCCACGCCTGGATGGGTGTGATCATCGACGAAGGGCATTTTGAGGGTGAAGATCTGTCGGGCCTGAATGTTGGTCTTCTGGTCGATATTCCGGGTCGCATGGGCGAGGGGCAGTGGAAAGTTGCCGCCTATGTCGATGAACGCGCCAGCGGCAAGGCCTATAACGGGCTGCTGCAGATTTTTAGCGGTCAGGCCGGCGGCACCACTGGCCTGTTCACCATGCTGGTGAGTGAGATCATCGGGGCCGAACGTGCTCCGGTCCAGATCGAACGGGACGGCAACAAGCGAAGGATCGCGATCGGTCGTAAAATCCAAGGCGAGATCGAGATGCTGGGCGGTAAAGACCCTGAGCATCCGGTGATGGTGTCGAACTCCAAATACTGGATGGGGCCGGACATCATCATAGCCCGAGGAAACAAATCGAAAGTGCGCGACTATGGTCGCGTCTGGGATTTCGGCGGTAAATCGGCCGAGATTTGCCCGATCGACTGGCATGGGCCGAAGTGATGATCACCGGAGCCTTTGCCCGAGAAATGGCGCGCTACAACCACTGGCAAAACAGCCAGTTGGCGGAATTTCTTCAAGCGCTTTCGCCCGAAGAACTGATGCAGGAACGTGGTGCTTTTTTCGGCTCGATTATAGGCACGGCGAACCATTTGCTGTGGGGCGACTGGATCTGGATGTCACGCTTTGACAAAGGGCCGGGGCCAGAGAGCAATATCCACCGACCCGGAGGCGGCATCCACGAAAGCGTGCATCTCTGCCCCGATCTCGACAGCTGGCTGGCTGTGCGCGTGGCTATGGATGACCGGATCTCGGATTGGGCGGATACGCTTGGCGATGAGGTCCTTTCGGGGCCTTTCACTTGGTACTCAGCCGCAAAAGAGGCTGATGTCACTTTGCCTTACGCGCAATGCGTGATGCATTTCTTCAACCATCAAACCCATCATCGTGGACAACTCCACAAAATGCTGACCGAAGCCGGTTCCGAGGCCCCGGTCAGCGATCTTTGCTTCATGCCAAAGGAGGGCTGAATGCCGCAAATATCCCTGTCTCGTCGCCTGCGTCGCACGCCGTTTTCCGAAGGCGTCGAAGCCGCTGGTGTCAAAGGCTACACGGTTTACAACCGGATGTTGTTGCCGACGGTTTTTGAAAGTGTCGAGGCCGACTACCATCACCTGAAAAAGAATGTTCAGGTCTGGGACGTTTCCTGTGAACGTCAGGTTGAGCTGCGCGGGCCCGATGCTGCGCGTCTGATGCAAATGCTGACACCGCGTGACCTGCGCGGCATGCTGCCCGGACAGTGCTTCTACGTGCCGATTGTCGACGAAACCGGCGGGATGTTGAACGACCCCGTAGCCGTGAAGCTTTCTGAAGACCGCTGGTGGATCTCTATCGCCGACAGCGATTTATTGCTATGGGTCAAAGGGTTGGCCAACGGATATCGTCTGGATGTGCTGGTTGATGAGCCGGACGTGTCGCCCTTGGGCGTTCAGGGGCCAAAAGCAGATGAACTGATGGCCCGCGTTTTCGGAGACCGTGTACGTGATATTCGTTTCTTCAAGTTCGACATGTTCGAATTCGAAGGGCGCGATCTTGCGGTTGCCCGCTCGGGCTACTCCAAGCAAGGTGGGTTCGAGATCTATGTCGAGGGCAGCGACATCGGTATGCCTCTGTGGAACGCTCTGTTCTCGACGGGCGAAGACCTGGACGTGCGAGCCGGGTGTCCCAACCTGATCGAGCGGATCGAGGGAGGGTTGTTGTCCTACGGCAATGATATGACCGATGACAACACACCGCATGAATGTGGGCTGGGCAAGTTCTGCAATACGCATACCGCCATCGGCTGCGTGGGCCGAGATGCGTTGTTGCGTGTGGCCAAAGAAGGTCCGGTGCAACAGATACGTCCGATTGCGATCGACGGAGATGCGGTGCTGCCTTGTGTCCAGCCGTGGCCTGTCTTTGCGGACGGAAAGCAGGTGGGTCAGGTGACGTCTGCGGCCTGGTCTCCGGATTTCTCGACCAATGTTTCGATTGGTATGGTCAAGTTGAGCCATTGGGACGCCGGAACCAAGGTTGAGGTTGAAACGCCTGACGGTATGCGGAGCGCGACGGTGCAGGCGAAGTTCTGGATATGAGGGCTCATTGCGCGTCTCCACCGGGTTATTTTGAGCCAGCCGTAGGACTTGGCTGGCCGCCAAAAATGAAAGGATAGCAATATGTTCAATGCGTTGGTTATGGAGAAAGATGAAGAAAGCGGTTTGGCCAGCCCCTCGGTGAAGCAGCTCTCGCTGGAGGATCTGCCTGACGGAGAGGTGACGGTCGCTGTTGAGTATTCAACGGTGAACTACAAGGACGGTTTGTGCCTGTCGGCCAAGGGTGGTGGTCTGGTTCGGAACTATCCGCACATTCCCGGTATCGACTATGCCGGGACGGTCGAGGCGTCCTCGGACGACCGCTACAAGCCCGGTGACAAGGTGGTTCTGACCGGCTGGCGTGTGGGTGAGGCCCATTGGGGTGGTTATTCGCAGAAGGCCAACGCTAAGGCCGATTGGTTGGTGCCGTTGCCGGATGGGCTGGACGCTCGACAGGCGATGGCCGTCGGAACGGCTGGGTTTACGGCCATGTTGGCGGTGATGGCTCTGGAGGATCACGGGTTGACGCCGGATCGTGGGCCTGTGCTGGTAACTGGTGCAGCGGGTGGTGTTGGTTCGGTGGCGACGGCCATTTTGGGCAAACTGGGCTATGAGGTCGCAGCTGTGACCGGACGTCCCGAGACCGGCGTCTACCTGAAATCGCTTGGCGCCACGACCATCGTGCCGCGTGAAGAGCTAAACGAGACCACGAAGCGCCCGCTGGAAAGCGAAACCTGGGCGGGCTGTGTCGATGCAGTTGGCGGTGACATGCTGGCGCGCGTTTTGGGTCAGATGAAATACGGTTGCTCGGTCGCCGCAGTCGGTCTTGCTGGCGGAGCGGGGTTGCCTGCAACAGTGATTCCCTTCCTGCTGCGCGGAGTGAACCTTCTGGGGATCGACAGCGTGATGCAGCCCTATGACAACCGCTTGCGAGCTTGGCAGCGCATCGCGACCGACCTGCCGATGGACAAGCTGGAGGCCATGGTGCATCCGGCAGCTCTGTCCGATTTGCCGCAACTGGGTGCGGATATTCTGAAAGGTCAGGTCAAGGGCCGCGTTGTCGTCGACGTAAACGCCTGATCCAAGAAAATAGCCGGGGCAGAACTGCCCTGGCTTAACCTTCTGGGCGGCAAAAGGACCGAAACAGTTCTGGTCATTGCCACAATTCATGCTCATGATTGCTATACATCCCAAATGCGATGGCTTAAGACCCATCCAAACAGCACTTGAAGACGGGGAGTGAGCAGCATGTCTGACGACTTCGAACTGGACACCGACGATCTGAAACGCCGCATGGACGGCGCGATGTCCAATCTCAAAACTGAATTTGCCTCTCTGCGCACCGGGCGGGCCTCGGCCTCGATGCTGGAGCCGGTGATGGTGGATGCCTATGGCTCGATGACACCGATCAACCAGGTTGGCACGGTCAATGTGCCTGAACCTCGGATGGTGACGGTGAATGTCTGGGATAAGGGCCTTGTGGGCAAGGTGGAAAAGGCGATCCGTGAAAGCGGGCTGGGTATCAATCCACAGCTGAACGGCACAATCATCATGCTGCCGATCCCGGAACTGAACGAAGAGCGCCGCCGCGAGTTGGGCAAAGTTGCCGGGCAATATGCCGAAAGCGCGCGGGTTTCGATCCGCAACGTGCGCCGGGACGGTATGGATCAGATCAAGAAAGCGAAATCGGACGGAATGTCCGAAGATGATCAGAAGTTCTGGGAGAGCGAAGTTCAGGATCTGACCGACACGATGATCAAAGCTGTTGATGCCGCGCTTGAGACCAAGCAGTCGGAAATCATGCAGGTCTGAGCCGGTACTGATGCCCAAAGATCCCCATACGGACGTGCAGGCTGGCCCAAAGCATGTCGCAATTATCATGGATGGCAATGGTCGGTGGGCGCAGGCGCGTGGCCGCCCTCGGCTTTTTGGTCACCACGCAGGTGCGCGGCGCGTACGTGAGGTGGTCGAGGCCTGTCCGGGGTTGGGCATTAAATACCTAACTGTCTTTGCGTTTTCGACGGAAAACTGGAAGCGGACTCAGGTCGAAGTTGCTGGCCTCATGAGCCTGTTTCGGCGCTACATCATCAAGGAAACCCGCACTCTGGCCGAGAACGGCATTCGCGTGCGCTTTATCGGTGATCGGGTCCGCTTGGATGCCAAGCTGATCGACCTGATGGATTCGCTGGAAGAGGCAACGAAGGACAACGATTTGGTCCATTTGACCGTCGCGTTGAACTATGGCGGCCGGGATGAGGTGGCGCGGGCCACAAAACGTCTTGCACGGGATGTGGCCGAAGGGCGGCTGAAGCCCGAGGATGTGGATGAAGAAACCCTGCCCAAGTATCTGGATACACGCGTTCTTCCCGATCCCGATCTGGTCATTCGCACCAGCGGAGAGGCGCGGATCTCAAATTTTCTCCTCTGGCAGTCGGCCTATTCCGAATACGAATTTATTGACACGCTCTGGCCGGATTTCACTGCGGCCGAATTGGAGCGTCTGTGCCGCAACTACGGCTCGCGCGAGCGGCGTTTCGGAGCGGTTCTGGCATGAGCGAAGGCCGATGGTCTGATCTAACCGCACGGATTCTGTCCGCAGTCGTTTTGGTCGCAATCGGCGCGGTTGAGGTATGGCTGGGCGGGTTGTGGTTTGAAAGCTTCATCGCGGTTGCCTGCGGTTTGATGACCTGGGAACTTGTACGCATGATCGAACCGCAGCGCGGAGGCATGGCCATGCAACTCGGTATTCTGACCGGGGTTGCGGTGATCATCAGCTATCACGTGCCGCCGCTCTATAAGTTGCCGTTTCTGGTGGCTCCGGCGCTGGTCGGGGCAGGGCAGGTCACCCGTTCGCGCGGGTTGTACTTTCTGTTCGCCTTGTGGATCGCGGGCGCTGGTCTGGGTTTCATCTCCATCCGTGAAAACATGGGCTTCGGCTGGATGGTCTGGCTGATTGCGGTCGTCGTGGCCACGGATGTTGCCGGGTATTTCGTGGGCAAGGCCATTGGTGGCCCGAAATTCTGGCCCAAGGTCAGCCCCAAGAAGACATGGTCGGGCACGGCAGGTGGCTGGGTCGCGGCTGGCCTGATTGGCGTGGGTTTCGCAATGCACGGCGGGTTCGGAATGCTGTTCGTTCTGGTCTCGGTTCTGGCGTCCATGGCCAGCCAGGCGGGCGATATCGTTGAAAGCGCGGTCAAACGGAAATTCGGCGTCAAGGACAGCTCGAACCTCATACCGGGACATGGCGGCTTTCTCGACCGGTTTGACGGCATGATGGGTGCGGCGTTGTTTGTGCTGATCGCAGGGTTGGTTTACGCACCCGGAGAGATGTGATGCGCAAAGTCTCGATCCTTGGGGCGACCGGATCAGTTGGTCAGAATGCGATTGACCTCATTGCGCGCGATATCGAAGCCTATGACGTGGTCGCCCTGACAGGTGGCGCAAATATCCAGCAACTGGCCGAGGACGCCCAACGGCTTGGCGCGCAACTCGCCGTCACCGCGTTTGAGGACCGATTGCAGGACCTACGCGATGCATTGCAGGGCAGCGGGATCGAGGTGGCAGCGGGTCAGAGCGCGATCGTTGAGGCCGCCGCGCGCCCCGCGCACTGGGTGCTATCCGCGATCGTTGGCGCCGCAGGTCTCGCCCCCGGAATTGAGGCGTTAAAACAGGGCGCAACGCTGGCGCTTGCCAATAAAGAGACTCTGGTCTGTGCGGGCGCCCTTGTGTTGCAGACGGCGCGTGAAAACGATGCGCGTGTACTGCCCGTCGACAGTGAGCATTCGGCGGTGTTTCAGGCATTGGTCGGTGAGGATATGGACGCGGTCGAACGCGTTATCATCACTGCAAGCGGTGGGGCGTTCCGGGATTGGCCGCTTGAGGATTTGGCGTCCGCGACCGTTACGCAAGCCTCAAGCCATCCGAACTGGGACATGGGGCAGCGGATCACGATTGATAGTGCATCCATGTTCAATAAAGCGCTTGAAGTCATTGAAACCCGAGAGTTCTTTGGCGTCGATCCGGGCCAAATCGAGGTTTTGGTGCATCCCGAATCCATTGTCCATGCGATGGTCGGGTTTCGGGACGGGGCGCTGATGGCACATCTGGGTCCGCCTGATATGCGGCATGCAATTGGTTATGCTCTGCACTGGCCCGAACGCCGCAATCTGCCGGTTGAGAGACTGGATCTCGCGCAGCTCAGCCAGTTGCGCTTTTCCCATCCCGACCTGAACCGCTATCCCGCTTTGAAACTGGCCCGAGACGTGATCGCGCAAGGCGGCCTTTCGGGGGCGGTTTTCAACGCGGCGAAAGAGCGTGCGCTGGATCACTTCATCGCAGGCCAAATCGGGTTCACGACCATGGCGGAGGTCGTCTCACGCGTTCTCGACCGTTTTGATGCCGAGGATGGCCTTTTTAACGCCCCTTTGACCCTTGATAATGTACAGCAAACGGACCATCTCGCACGGAAGTGGGCGGATGAAGCCGTGATCAAACGAGCAGGATAGAGTTTTGGACGTACTTTCGCTGATCCCTCAGTTCGGAAATTTGCTCTGGACGATTGTGGCCTTTGTGATTGCCCTGTCCGCGATCGTCGCGGTTCACGAATACGGGCACTACATCGTTGGCCGCTGGTCAGGCATTCATGCCGAGGTGTTCTCGATCGGGTTCGGCCCTGTTCTGTGGAGTCGCGTGGATAAACGCGGCACGCGTTGGCAGATCGCGCTGTTGCCGTTTGGTGGATATGTGAAGTTCCTTGGCGATGCCAATGCAGCGTCGGGCAAGGATGAAGAGGCGATGGATGACATCGCTCAGCAGCAGCCGGAATATCTGCGCCATACTATGCACGGCGCACCCCTGTGGGCGCGAACCGCCACTGTGGCGGCGGGGCCGGTGTTCAACTTCGTCATGTCCATTCTGGTCTTTGGCCTGATCTTCTGGTCTCAGGGCGTCACGCGTGAGCCGCTGACGGTTGGAGAACTGAAGCCGCTGCCGGGAACAGAGCAGGGGTTGCAGGAGGGTGATGAGATTCTGGCCATTGCCGGGATTGAAGTCCCTGATTTCGATGAAGAAGGCGCGTGGAGCGACTTCACCGACGCGCTACCGGTCGAGCCAGTGCTGGACTATACAGTCCTGCGCGATGGCGAAACGCTGGATGTCGCAGCCCCTTGGCTGTTCCCGCCGCTGATTCAACAGGTCACGCCGCGCAGTGCGGCGTTTGATATCCAGCTGGAAGGGGGCGACGTCATCACCTCGGTTGATGGAGATCCGATCTTTGCCTTCGAGCAGCTGAAAGAACATGTCGAAGGCTCGGACGGTCGGGTGTTGTTGCTGAACGTCTGGCGTGACGGGGCCGAGCTTGAATTCGCGCTTGCTCCGCGTCGGACCGATGAACCAAAGCCAGATGGCGGGTTTGTCACCCATTGGCGGATCGGGATCGTTGGCGGCATGATGCTGCAACCCGCGACCGAGCCTGCGGGGCTTTGGGATTCGCTGGTTGGCGGAGTGGGTCAGACCGGGCGCATCATCGAAGGGTCTCTGTCCGGCATGTGGCACATGATTACCGGCGCGATCAGCACCTGTAATATTTCGGGTCCGATCGGAATTGCTGAGACCTCGGGCGCCATGGCCAGCCAGGGCGCGCAGAACTTCATCTTCTTTATCGCGGTGCTGTCAACGGCTGTGGGTCTTCTGAACCTTTTCCCGATCCCGGCGTTGGACGGAGGGCACCTTGTGTTCTACGCCTATGAAGCGGTCTCGGGCAAACCGCCCAGCGACAAAGCGCTGCGGATTTTGATGACACTCGGGATTGCGGTGGTTCTCAGCCTCATGGTTTTCTCGGTCAGTAACGATCTGTTCTGCTGATTGTGGCGCAAGCGGCGCAATCGCGCCGCATTGCTGCCTCATTTCAGGGGTAAAAAATAGCCGCTGAAAATGAGGCGGCCATGACCAAAGCTATTCAAAAATCCTATCAGAGTGTCAGCGTCCTGTTTGTTCTGAACTGGGATGTGCTTTTGTGCTTTGGTCTGACGGCGCTGGCGCTTGCCGGCGGCGCGTATCTCGCCGGTCTCTGATTCCCCAAAACCCTGTAAGAATGCGTGTCAGGTGACCTATCGTCGCCCCGTTGGTTTTGGAGTTTTGACAAGCGCATTCAATCTCGTTACTCAGCATTAAGTCCTAAATTTTTGGGTAGAGAAAAAATGGCTGACGGGCGAGGCGCGGGTATATCCTGCGGAGGGCAGATGACAACAAACAAGATTTTGTGGCGCACACGATCATTTCTTTTTCTTACTGCGGCAATGGGTTTACTGGCTTTGCCGCATGCAGCGCAGGCGCAAAACTTTACCATCAACTCCTTCGAGGTTGAGGGCAACCGGCGCATCGAGACCGGCACAATCATCCAACGGACGGGAATCGAACCCGGGCAGACGGTTTCGGCCGGTCAGTTGAATGATGCGTATCAGCGTGTGCTTGACAGTGGTGTTTTTGAAACAGTCGAATTGACACCTCGCGGCACGACTTTGGTGATCGAGGTGCAGGAATACCCGACGATCAACCAGATCAGCATTGAAGGGAATCGCCGCGTCAAAGATGACCTTCTGCTGGACGTGATCTCGTCCGAGCCGCGCCGTGTTTTCACTCCGCAGGCGGCCGAGGCTGACGCCGACCTGATTGCCGAAGTCTATTCCGCCCAAGGCCGGGTATCGGCAACTGTGATCCCACGCGTCATCCGCCGAAACGACAACCGCGTCGATCTGGTGTTTGAAGTTGCAGAAGGCACGACGATTGAGGTTGAACGCGTCAGCTTCGTCGGCAACCGCGCCTTCTCGGACCGTCGTTTGCGTCGCGTGCTTGAGACCAAACAGGCGACCTTCCTGCGTACGTTCTTCCGCAACGATACGTTTATCGGGGATCGGATCGAATTCGACAAGCAGGTCATTCGGGATTTCTATCTATCACGCGGCTATGTCGATTTCCGTGTGAACAGTGCCAACGTGGAATTCACCCGCGAGCGGGATGCTTTTTTCCTGGTCATGAACATCACCGAAGGGCAGAAGTTCTCGTTCGGCAAAATCACGACCGTAAGCGAGATCCCGGGTGTAGATCCGTCGATCTATCAGGATGCTCTGAAGATCAAGCCGGGCGTGACCTATTCGCCGACCCTGATCGAAAACTCGATTGCGCGTCAGGAACGGCTAGGTGTGAAGCAAGGCGTGGATTTCCTGCGTGTCGAGCCGCGCGTCACACGCAACCCGCGTGATCTGACGCTGGATGTGGAATTCGTCCTCAGCCGTGGGCCGAGGATTTTCGTGGAACGCATTGATATCGAGGGCAACACAACCACGCTGGATCGGGTGATCCGTCGTCAGTTCGACACAGTGGAAGGCGACCCGTTCAACCCACGTGAAATCCGTCAAGCGGCTGAGCGGATCAACGCACTAGGCTTCTTTGCCAACGCCGAGGTCGAGCCGCGCGAAGGATCCTCGCCCAGCCAGGTGATCCTGGATGTGGATGTCGAGGAACAGCCTACTGGCTCGCTGAGCCTTGGTGGTAGCTACTCGGTCTCGGATGGTTTCGGTGTCGCCATCGGCCTGAATGAATCGAACTTCCTGGGCCGGGGCCAGAACCTTGGTTTGACGATCTCGACCGCTCAAGACTCCGAGCAATACTCGCTAAGCTTTACTGAGCCGTACCTTCTGGGCCGCAAACTGCGCTTTGATCTGGGACTGGGTATCGCGACCACGAACTCCAGCTTTGCCAGCTATGATACGGATCGGTTGTTCTTTAACCCTCAGCTGACCTATGCGATCGGCGAACTGTCGGCTCTGCGTGTGCGCTATGGCTGGGAACGCTCGGAAATGACCCAGCAGGACAACGAGACGAACGGTGCGGTCATCACATCGGAGATCGCACAGGGTGAGCGGGTCAACAGTAGCTTTGGCCTGACCTATGTCTATGACAGCCGTATCGGCGGACTGAACCCGAATGCGGGTGTGCTGTTCGAACTTGGCTTTGATGCAGCTGGCCTGGGTGGCGACAACAAGTACTTCAAGACCACGGCGCGCACGATCGCGCAAACCCGTGTATGGAACGAAGAGGTCGTTCTGCGCGCGACACTTGAGGCCGGTGCGCTTCACTGGTCGGGGAATGACTTCAGCCGTACCATCGACCGTTTCGTTCTGGGGCCGAACACGTTCCGAGGGTTTGAACCGGCCGGTCTCGGCCCGCGTGATCTATCCAATGGGCAAGACGACGCCATCGGCGGCAACTACTACTGGGTTGCGCGGTTCGAAAGCGACTTCCCATTGGGGCTGCCGGAAGAGCTTGGCCTGCGGGGCGGTTTGTTCTACGACGTTGGCAACCTTTACAACATCAATGACGTAAATACCGCAGGTGCAAATATTGTAGGTGCGGATGGCTCTATTCGTCACGTCATCGGTGTGTCGGTTCTGTGGGAAACACCATTTGGCCCGCTGCGCTTCAACTTCTCGAAAGCGTTGAAGAAGGAAGACTTCGACAAGGAACAGAATTTCGACCTGACCGTTCAGGCTCGGTTCTGATCCGGCATGCGGTTGCGAATATCTAGACGCGCATGGGGCCCGGTTCGGGCCCTTTGCCTTTTGCTGGGCCTTGTGCTTGCGTCCCAAACAGCGGCGCAGCAATTGGGCGTGCGTGATCCGCTGGTCCTGACCATCTCAAGCGACCGGTTGTTTGCGGATTCAGCGTTCGGCCAGCGCGTGCTGCGCGAAATCGAATCCGAGGGCGCGCAGCTCGCGGAAGAGAATGAGCGGATCGTCGCGGAACTCAGCAGCGAAGAGAAAGACCTGACGCAGAAACGCGCCGAGCTGGCCCCAGAGGATTTCCGGCCTCTGGCGCAGGCCTTTGACGAAAAGGTGCAATCGCATCGCGAAGGCCAACGCGCAAAACTGGACGCTTTGGCCCGGCGTAGCGAAGAAAGCCGCCAAACGTTTTATGCCCTGGCGCAGCCCGTGCTGATCGAACTTATGCGCGAAACAGGGGCCGCCGTCGTGCTGGAACGCGCAAGTGTATTCCTTAGCGCCGACACCTCCGACATCACGGATGATGCGATTGCCCGCATCAATGCCGCAATTGGCGATGGAACCGGCCTGCAGGACGGCACAGGCGAATAGGTTCGCTTGCCCTCGGGGGCGGGTATTGCTAACCACGCGGAAACTGACACATCCAAATAACGGGACGAGTGAACGATGACGACGGAAACCAAAAGCGCCGACATTCAGCTGATTCAGCGGATATTGCCGCATCGCTATCCGTTTCTGCTGGTCGACAAGGTGGTCGACATCGACGGCTATCAATCGGCCCGTGGCATCAAGAATGTCACCATGAACGAGCCTCATTTCCAGGGCCACTTCCCCGGAACGCCGATCATGCCGGGTGTCACCATTGTTGAGGCGATGGCGCAGACCTCGGGCGTGATGCTGGGCGTCGGCATGGATGTCATTGATACTGAGCTCCTGATCTATTTCATGAGCATCGATAAATGCAAATTCCGCCGAAAAGTGGTGCCGGGTGACGTGCTGGAGATGCACGTCGAAACCCTGCGCGGCAAGAAGGGCGGCAAGCTGTTCAAGTTCAATGGACGCGCCACCGTTGACGGTGAGGTCGCAGCCGAAGCCGAATTCTCGGCCTATGTCGATTGGGACATGGAAAAAACGACATGAGCGGCATTCACCCAAGCGCAATCATCGAAGAGGGTGCGCACATCGGTCAGGACTGCGTGATTGGCCCATTCTGCTACGTGGGTCCTCAGGTCAAACTGGGCGATCGGGTCGAGCTGAAGACGCATGTGGTCGTCACAGGTGATACTACGGTCGGCGACGATACTGTGATCTTCAACTTCTCGGTGATCGGGGAGATTCCTCAAGATTTGAAATTCGGCGGCGAGAATACGCGGCTTGAGATCGGCCAGCGCAACCGCATCCGCGAGCATGTTACCATCAACACCGGCACCGAAGGCGGTGGTGGTGTGACTCGGATCGGTGACGATTGCCTGTTCATGGCCGGAGTTCACGTGGCCCATGACGTTCAGATCGGCAACCGTGTTATCATGGTGAACCACGCGGGCGCGGCGGGGCATTGTATCGTCGAAGATGACGTAATCGTTGGCGGAATCTCGGGCCTGCACCAGTGGGTCCGCGTCGGTCGCGGCGCTATCATAGGCGCGCTGACCATGGTGCCCAACGACGTCATCCCTTACGGTCTGGTGCAAGCGCCACGCGGCGAGTTGGACGGGCTGAACCTTGTTGGCCTGAAACGGCGCGGTGTATCGCGTGAGGATATCTCGGCACTGCGGGCGGCGTTCAAGGAACTGTCCGGCGGCGAGGGGACCTTTCAGGAACGCGCCCATCGCGCAGGCGAGGGTACCGACAGCGAATATGTTCAGCGCATTGTCGAGTTCGTCACCGGTCAATCAGATCGCTCGTTCTTGACGCCGAGGAAGTAACCAAATGCTGGCTTTGATCGCAGGGACGGGTGTTCTGCCAGACGCTGTCGTGGACGCTCTGCCAGACCGTCCGTTGGTCTGCGCGATGGAGGGGTTCGAGCCTGAGAACCTGACAGCGGACGTCGTTTTCCGTCTGGAACAGCTCGGCAGCTTTCTTGCAGATCTCAAGGCGCGCGGCGTGACGCAGATCTGCATGGCGGGTGCGGTGCAGCGGCCCAAGGTCGATCCCGCGCGGATTGATGCCGCAACGATGCCTTTGGTGCCGATCATTCAAAAGGCGATGATGTCGGGTGATGATGGCGCTTTGCGCGCTGTGATCGGTATCTTTGAGGATGCAGGCCTGGCCGTCAAAGCCGCGCATGAGATCGCACCTGATCTGCTGCCTCCGCTGGGATGCCTGACCGAGACGCACCCGTCCGAGGCCGATCTGGCCGATGCTGACCGTGCCGCAGGTATTCTGCGCACGATGGGCAGCGCCGATATTGGTCAGGCCTGTGCCGTCTCCAAAGGGCAGGCTTTGGCGGTTGAGAGCATTTTTGGCACAGCCTGGATGTTGCAATCGCTGACCCAGCGCCCGGATGCGGGCGGAGGCGTTCTATTCAAAGGTCCGAAACCTGATCAGGATCGCCGCGTTGATCTGCCTGCAATCGGTCCGGAGACCGTCACTGACGCGGTGGCCGCCGGTCTGACGGGCATCGTCATCGAAAAAGGTGGCGTCATGGTTCTGCGACGCGATCAAGTGGTCGCCGAGTGCAACCGCCTTGGCCTGTTCCTCTACGTGCGCGAGCGGGCCGTCTGATGCGCGTTTTTCTGGTCGCCGGGGAACCTTCGGGCGATCGGCTGGGCGGCGCGTTGATGGAGGGGCTAAAGGCGCTGGTCCCTGACGTCGCGTTTGACGGGGTTGGCGGGCCGCTGATGCAGGCTCAGGGCCTGAACAGCCGCTTTCCCATGTCCGAGCTCAGCGTCATGGGGTTGGTCGAAGTTCTGCCCAAGTTCTTCCATCTCAAACGCCGGATATCTGAGACGGCACAGGTCGTGCTGGAGACACAGCCCGATGTTTTGATCACCATCGACAGTCCGGATTTCTCGTTGCGTGTGGCCAAACTGGTGAAGGCGAGCAGCGAAATTCGCACTGTTCACTATGTCGCCCCCAGCGTTTGGGCCTGGCGTCCAGGGCGGGCCGACAAGATGGCCAAGGTGATTGACCATGTTCTGGCGCTGCTTCCTTTCGAGCCGCCCTACATGGAGCGCGCGGGGATGGAGTGCGATTTTGTCGGCCACCCGGTGGCAAGCGAACCGCAGGCGAAGCAAGCGGACATCAAGGCCTTCCGAGACGCCTATGATCTGGGGGATGCGCCGCTGATGCTGGCCCTGCCGGGTTCGCGCCGGGGAGAAGTCGACCGGCTTGCACCTGTCTTTGGCGAGGCGCTCTCGCTCTACCTTAGGACCCGCCCAGAAACGCGGGTTGTTGTGCCAGCGGTGGCCCATATGGTCGACACCGTGACCGAGCATTTGCGCAATTGGCCCGGTTCGCCCGTGGTGGTTGATCCACGTGATCTGCCCTCGGATCAGGCGGTGGCGCAAAAGCGGGCGGCCTTTGCGGCGGCTGATCTGGCCTTGGCAGCGTCAGGGACTGTGTCACTGGAACTGGCGGCTCAGGCCACGCCGATGGTGATTGCCTATAACCTCAACTGGCTGACAACTCTGATCGCAAAGCGGATGGTGCATCTGGACACGGCGACGCTGGTCAATCTGGTCTCGGACACGCGGACAGTGCCCGAGTGTCTGCTGGACGATTGCCAGCCCGACCGGATCGCCGAAGCCCTGGAACGTGTTGCAGCGCAGCCGGAGGCCCAGCGTGAGGCCATGGCGGTCACGATGGATCGTCTGGGCCGCGGTGGTGAGGCGCCGGGCCTACGCGCCGCCAAGGCCGTTTTGGTCGGGATGGCCAAAGCTGATGCTTGAGTATCTTCTCTTTTCGATCTCGGCCGGGGTTGTGATGGTGTCTACCAATCTCGACAATCTGGCCGTGTTGTTGGGGCTGATGCTGGTGATGGATCACCGCCGCTCGCTTATGGGGTTTGCCGTCGCGCATGGGCTTGTCCTGTGCCTGTCCTTGGCCGTCGCAACAGGCCTGAGCCAGAGCGGACTGCCAGAGTGGATCGGGTATCTTGGGATTGTGCCGTTGGCACTTGGCCTGCGCGGTATCTGGCACCAGATTTCAGGCGTTGAGCAGACAGACGACACTCCAAAGGGCGCGGTGACCTCGGTCGTGACACTGTTTCTCAGCCTGTCGGTCGATACGTTCGCCGTGATGACACCCTTGCTAGCAGATTCCAGTCCCGTATTCCGGCTGGCGGCTCTGATTGGCGCGGGTTGCGCCTCGGCAAGTCTGGCGGCCGTTGCTGCCTGGGGTGCGCCTCATGCGCAGAAACTAGGCCCACGCGTCACTCGGCTCGAGAGGATCGCACCCTATATCATGGTCTGCGTCGGTCTCTACATTCTGCTGAACTCGCCGACCGATATCCTCTGATTTTTGTCGGTGTCGCGAACGAAGCGGCGTTGCAGTTGGACCTGCAGCTTGCGATACCCTGCGGCAGAAGGAGAGCCCTAATGACCCGTATTCCCGCCTTGACCGACGATGACATGACACCGGCCGCGCGCGCGGCGTATGCTGAATTGGGCGCATATGGGTCGTTCGACAATTGGGCACGAGTGGCGGCGCATTGCCCGCCGGTTCTGGAACATGTCAGCGGGATGCTCACCACTTTGCGCGCGCAAGCGACCCTTCCGCGCCGCGCGTTGGAGCTGGCGATGGTCACCGTCTCCAAACTGAATGCCTGTGACTATTGCGTGTCGCATCACACGCCCTTGCTGACTGTGGCGGGTCTCAGCGCGGAAGGCGTAGCGCGGTTACCGGAGGTCGAAGATCACCCCGAACTGGATTCCTGTGACAAGGCAGTGGTCCGCTATGCCGAAGCGGTGACCACCCGGTCCGGCCGGATGCGCGATGCTGAGGTCTCGGACCTGAAAGAGTGGTTCACCGAGGCGCAGATCGTTGAACTGACATGGCGCATTGCCTTGTGCGGGGCATTTAATCGGTTCAACGATGCGCTTCAGATCCAGATCGAACCCGAGGTCACGCCGGTCTAGGCCTAGTAGCCGCGCCAAATCCAGCCGCCGCCAAAAATACGGCTGCTGCCCGGGTCGTAGAACACGCAGGCCTGACCGGGTGAGATGCCTTCCTCGGGTGTCAGCAATTCGACCTCGGCTGTGGTGTCAGACAATGGTCGAATGATCGCCTCGCGCGGGGGGCGGGTCGAGCGCACTTTGACCGACACATGCCATTCGTCGCGTGACGTGAAGTGTTCATCGCCCAGCCAGTTGATCTCGCGCACGGGAACGGTTCGTGTGGCCAGCATCTCTTTCGGGCCGACAACGACCTGTTTCTTGTCGACATCCAGTTTCACCACGTAAAGCGGCTCGCTCAGGCCTCCGATACCCAGCCCGCGGCGCTGTCCGATTGTGTAGTGGATCACACCGCTATGCTTAGCCAAAACGCGGCCATCGGCATGGACGATCTCACCGGGTTCGGCAGCACCGGGGCGCAGCTTTTCGATGACGCTGGCATAGTTGCCGTTGGGCACAAAGCAGATGTCCTGACTGTCGGGCTTGTCCGCAACGGCCAGCCCGTATTGCGCCGCCATTTCGCGGGTCGCATCCTTGGACGGCAGGTGCCCCAGCGGGAAACGCAGGAAATCCAGCTGCTCTGGCGTGGTGGAGAACAGGAAATAGGACTGATCGCGGTTCGCATCCTCGGCGCTGTGCAGCTCGGGCCCGTTCGGTCCCATCTTGCGCTGAATATAGTGGCCGGTCGCCATGCAGTCAGCTTCCAGGTCTTTCGCGGTTTCCAACAGGTCCTTGAACTTCACCCGTTCATTGCAGCGAATACAGGGCACCGGGGTCGCGCCCGCCAGATAGCTGTCGGCGAATTCGTCAATCACCGCGTCCTTGAAGATGTTCTCATAGTCCAGAACGTAATGCGGAAACCCACGCTCTTCGGCCACACGTCGTGCGTCATGGATGTCGATCCCGGCACAGCACGCGCCTTTCTTGGCCAGCGCCGCGCCGTGGTCGTACAGCTGCAACGTGACGCCCACCACGTCATAGCCCTGATCCGCCAGATACGCTGCCACGACCGAGCTGTCGACGCCGCCCGACATAGCAACCACCACCCGCGTTTCCGAGGGCGGTTTGGCAAAGCCAAGCGAATTGAGTTGGGTCTCGGCGGCGAGGGCCATGGCGATTCCAGTCCGGGTTAAGAAAGACCGGCAGAATATAAGAAAATTCTAGACACTCTCAAGGGGCGGTTTCACGCAGCATTAAGTAGGCTGGTGTCAACTTTGTCGCAGCAGAGAAGGGTTGAGAGATGTATTTGCACAAAGTTGAAGGTCCGCGGTCTGTAGCCCTGCCGGATGGCACGATTTTGTCGCAGGCCGATCTGCCGCCGCCAGACACGCGGCGTTGGGTGGCGTCGCGCAAGATCCTTGTCGTGCGCGGGGTACTATATGGCCTGATCACTTTGTCCGAGGCCAAGAAACGCTACGGCATCAGCGATGAGGAATTCAACATCTGGGTCTCTGCCGTGGCAGAGCATGGCGTTGATGCTCTGAAAGTTACCGCGCTAAAAAAATATCGACAACCTAAAGGCGAAAGTGAATAAATGATTCAACGGTAACGCAAGATTAACCATTCTTGGTCAGGTTTATTTTTAATTGGAAGTTTTGACCCGAATTGGAGCAGTGAAATGAGAATACTTCTTGTCGAGGATGATCCTACCACGTCCAAAAGCATTGAATTGATGCTGACGCATGCCAACCTGAATGTGTATGCGACGGACCTTGGGGAAGAAGGGATCGACCTGGCGAAACTCTATGATTACGATCTCATTCTCTTGGACCTGAACCTGCCGGATATGAACGGCCATGAGGTTTTGCGCCAATTGCGTATTGCTCGGGTGGAAACGCCGATTTTGATCCTTTCCGGCGCTGATGACACCGAAAGCAAAATTAAGGGCTTCGGATTTGGGGCAGACGATTATCTGACCAAACCGTTCCACCGCGAGGAACTGGTGGCCCGTATCCACGCCATCATTCGCCGTTCGAAAGGCCATTCGCAATCGGTGATTCACACCGGTCGGGTTGCAGTCAATCTGGATGCAAAAACCGTCGAGGTTGATGGTCAGACGGTGCATTTGACCGGCAAGGAATACCAGATGCTCGAACTGTTGAGCTTGCGAAAGGGCACAACCCTTACGAAAGAGATGTTCCTCAATCACCTCTATGGCGGCATGGACGAACCTGAGTTGAAGATCATTGACGTGTTTATCTGCAAGCTGCGCAAGAAGCTCAGCAATGCGACGGGCGGTGACAACTACATCGAAACCGTATGGGGGCGCGGCTACGTTTTGCGTGACCCGCAAAGCAACTCCCTCGACGAGACGCGGATGGCGGTCAACGCCTGACGTTCGAAGACACTTGCCCCCTATGGTCGAGAGGGTGGCATTTCCACTCACGGCCCAGCACATCTGGACCTAGCCATGACCTCGCCCTATCACTGAGGTCCAGAATAAAGTGACAGGGCGAGGCCATGAGCAATTCTATCTCTATAGCAGACCTGACGGAGGATGAGGCACGCGCCGAACTCGCGCGCCTTGCAGACCTGCTGTTGCGGGCCAACAGGCTGTATCACGGGGAAGATGCGCCCGAGATTTCGGATGCCGAATACGATGCGCTAAAACGGCGAAATGTCGAAATAGAAGAGAAGTTTCCGCATCTAAAACGCTCTGACAGTCCAAGTGATCAGGTGGGCGCGCGCCCGGCGGACGGGTTTTCCAAGGTCACGCATGCACAGCGCATGATGTCATTGGGCAATGCCTTTGATGATGAGGATGTCGCGGATTTCGACCGCTCGATTCGCAAATATCTCGGCCTGTCTGCGGACGCGCCTTTGGCCTATACGGCTGAGCCCAAGATTGACGGGCTTTCGTTGTCTCTGCGGTATGAGCAGGGAAAACTGGTCCAAGCCGCCACGCGAGGCGATGGAGAAGTGGGAGAGAATGTGACGGCGAATGCCCGAACAATCACTGATATTCCGCACACGATCCAAGGTGCTCCCGATATTCTGGAAGTGCGCGGTGAGGTCTACATGTCTCACGCGGATTTCGAAGCGCTTAATGAACGTCAGGCTCAGGCTGGCGGCAAGCCCTTTGCCAACCCCAGAAACGCTGCGGCCGGTTCGTTGCGACAGCTGGATTCCGAAATCACCCGCGCGCGACCGCTGAAGTTCTTTGCCTACGCGTGGGGAGAGCTGTCGGCCCCTCTGGCGGAGACGCAAGATGGGGCGATTGAGCGTCTGAAAAGCTTTGGGTTCTCGACCAACCCGCTGACACGTTTGTGCAAGACAACGCAGGACATGTTGGCGCACTACCGGTCGATTGAAGAACAGCGCGCGACGCTGGGTTATGATATCGACGGTGTGGTCTACAAAGTGGATGACCTTGGCCTGCAAGCCCGTCTCGGGTTTCGATCGACGACACCCAGATGGGCCATCGCGCATAAATTCCCTGCCGAACTGGCCTGGACCCGGCTTGAAGCGATTGACATTCAGGTCGGCCGCACCGGTGCGCTCAGCCCTGTTGCGCGTTTGCATCCGGTTACAGTTGGCGGAGTTGTCGTGTCGAATGCAACGCTGCACAACGAAGACTATATCGCCGGGCGCGATGCCAAGGGTGGCACCATCCGGGATGGCAAGGACATCCGAGAGGGGGACTGGGTACAGGTCTACCGCGCCGGGGATGTGATCCCCAAGATTGCGGATGTCGACCTGTCGAAACGGCCCGAAGATGCGGTTCCTTATGAGTTCCCGCGCACGTGTGGGAAGTGTGGAAGTGCGGCGGTGCGCGAAGAAGGTGACGCGGTGCGACGCTGTACGGGTGGCATGATCTGCCCGGCGCAAGCTGTTGAGAAATTGAAGCATTTCGTGTCTCGCAAAGCCTTCGATATAGAAGGCTTGGGCGCAAAACAGATCGAGATGTTCTATGAAGATCCGGTCCTGCCGATCAAAACGCCTGCTGATATTTTCGATCTGCAAGACCGGGACTCAAGCACTCTGTCTCGTTTGAAAAATCGCGAAGGATGGGGGGACACCTCGGCCAGCAATCTGTTTGCGGCCATTGATGAGAAGCGGACCATTCCCTTTGCTCGCTTGCTGTTTGGCCTTGGCATCCGCCATGTAGGTGAGGTCGTCGCACGAGATCTTGCGCTGCACTACCGCGACTGGGAGGCAATGTCCCAAGCGGTCGATTCCGCGCGCCCGGCGGCGCTTGCGTATCGCGCCGCGGATCAAGCGGAAGAGGCTGAACGGTTGGCCGCCGCCTCTCAAGGACGTCGGGCACGGATCAAGGAAAGCCGCGCCGCCGCCATCGCGGAATTGTCCGTGCCCGAGGAGGCCTCGACCGCGTGGTCGGATTTGATTGCGGTTGACGGGATCGGCGCGACGGTTGGTTTGGCTTTGTCCGACGCCTTCGCCAATGTTGAGGAACGACAGGCGTTTGATGCGCTCAAGGCGCATTTGACTGTCGTGCCACCAGATGCGCCGGCCTCAGAAAGCCCGGTGGCGGGCAAGACCGTGGTTTTCACAGGCACGCTGGAAAAGATGACACGCGCCGAAGCCAAGGCGCGGGCCGAGGCGTTGGGGGCCAAAGTCTCAGGGTCGGTCAGTAAGAAGACCGATATTTTGGTTGCGGGGCCGGGTGCTGGTTCCAAGGCTAAAAAGGCGGCAGAGCTGGGGATCGAAACCCTGGATGAGGATGGCTGGTTGCAGCTGATCGACGGCGCATGAGCGGACGGCCAGAATCCTTGTTTCCCCTGTTCGCAGGGGTTGAAACCTTGGAGGGGGTCGGCCCGAAGACCGCTCAGGCGATGGCGCAGGCCGGGATGGAAAGCCCGCGCGACGTTCTGTTCGGCTTGCCCTATGCCGTGATTGATCGACGCAGGCGCGACACGATCCAAGGGGTTGATCTACCGTCGACGTTGACGGTTGAGGTGACAGTTGGCCCGCATCGCCCATCTCGGAATAGGGGCGGCGCGTATCGGGTCCATGTCGAGGACAGTCAGGCCGATTTCCAATTAGTGTTCTTTCACGCGCGGGGCGACTACCTGAAGAAAGTCCTGCCGGAAGGATCGCGCCGTGTGATCTCGGGCAAGTTGGAGCTGTTCGACGGCATGGCGCAGATGGTGCATCCCGATCATATGCTGCCGGTGGATCAGGCTTCGGACATTCCTGAGTTTGAGCCGGTCTATCACCTGACGCAGGGGATCACGCAAAAGACCATGTTCAAGGCCGTACGTAGCGCTTTGACGCGTGCGCCAGACCTGGCCGAATGGGCTGATCCGGCGCAGATCAGCAGTCAGAACTGGCCGTCATGGCACGCGGCAATTCTGGCCGCACATAACCCACAAGGTGCGGATGACGTGGCCTCATTCGCCCCGGCGCGAGAGCGTTTGGCCTATGATGAACTGCTGGCGCATCAGTTGACGCTGGCTCTGGCACGGCAACGGGAACGCAAAGCACGCGGGATCGTCAGCGTTGGCACAGGCGCGTTGCAATCGAAGGTTCTGGCGAGCCTACCTTATCGGCCAACTGGTGCACAGTCGTGCGCCGTTGCTGAAATTGCCGGCGATATGGCCTCGGAGTCGCGCATGAACCGGTTGCTTCAGGGTGACGTGGGCGCTGGCAAAACGCTGGTGGCGTTTATGGCTCTGCTGGTCGCGGTCGAGGCCGGAGGGCAGGGGGTCATGATGGCTCCGACTGAGATTCTGGCGCGCCAGCATCTCGAAGGGTTACGCCCTTTGGCGGAAGAGGCTGGCGTTGTGTTGGAAATCCTGACCGGACGCGACAAGGGGGCAGAGCGGCGGGCCAAGCTGGCTGCTTTGGAGGCTGGCGATATTCAGATTCTCGTGGGCACCCATGCAGTGTTCCAGGGTGATGTGGCATTCAAGGCCTTGCGTCTGGCGATTGTCGACGAACAGCATCGCTTTGGCGTACGCCAACGGATGGAGCTGTCGGAAAAAGGGCAGGGTGCCGATGTTCTGGTCATGACGGCCACGCCGATTCCGCGCAGTCTCGCTTTGGCGCAATATGGCGATATGGATGTCTCGGTTCTGGACGAAAAACCGCCGGGGCGAAAACCGATCAAGACCGCGATTGTAAGCACGGGACGGATGGAAGAAGTCGTCGCCCATCTGCGCCGCGCCATTGAGGAAGGGCGGCAGTGTTACTGGGTCTGTCCGCTGGTCGACGAATCCGAGGTCTCCGACCTGACAGCGGCGGAAGAGCGGTTCAAACGGCTGCGCGCTATCTTGGGCGAGGGCACCGTTGGTTTGGTCCACGGGCAGATGCCGCCTGCCGAAAAAGATGCCGCCATGACCGCTTTCCAGACAGGTGAAACCAAAGTTCTGGTGGCGACGACTGTGATCGAGGTCGGCGTAAACGTCCCCAATGCCTCGATCATGGTGATCGAACGGGCTGAGATTTTTGGTCTGGCTCAACTGCACCAGTTGCGCGGACGCGTTGGCCGAGGGGATGCGGATTCGACCTGTCTTCTGATGTATCAGGCACCTCTCAGTGAGGGCGGCCGCAAACGGTTGGAGGTCCTGCGTGAGACCGAGGATGGCTTTCGCATTTCTGAGACCGATCTACAGATGCGCGGTGCGGGAGATCTGATTGGAACCGCCCAATCCGGGCTGCCCAAGTTTCGTATTGCGGATCTGGAACGGCAGGCAGGATTGATGGCCGTGGCCCAGACCGATGCGCGGGCCTTGCTGAACACCGATCCCAAACTGACCTCTGACCGGGGAAAGGCTGCGCGTGTTCTGCTTTGGCTGATGAAACAGGATCAGGCGATCCGTTTGATTTCAGTTGGTTAGTAACGAAGTATTCATAAAGTTCGCAAATGTTCTTAAAAAGTTCTTTACCGACTCGGAGAAATATGAGAACAAAAGGTCAACAAAGGATTAAATCCCTGACCCGGAGGTGACCCATGCTGACCCAGATCAAGACCGTAATCACGCGCTCGCACTCGACCATCCTGCAGGATGCTGCGGGTGTTGCGTCTCTGGTCGTTATGCTGATGGTGGCGCTTCACCTTCCGGTTGGTTTCTAACCCTTTTTGCCTGCGATCTCGTGCCGAATAGCCCGCGCCTGTCATCCCCAGTGAATTCAAGGGTGACCTGCCTGTCCCAAACCCCTTGAGGGGCCATGCCTCGGCCCCGCGCGGTGTCCCGGACCCCACACGAGAAACGCATTGCCTGCCGCCGCCCTTCCCGCCCGGAAGGAGCGGCGGTTTTTTTATAGCTGGCCGGTTTTGATGATTTCCAACATGGCCGACAGAACGGAATTCACCGCGACCGAGGCCAGGATCATCCCCATCACCCGGCTGATGATTGCCGCGCCGGAATGGCCGATCAGGCGTATGATCGGTTCAGCCAACAGCATCAGAATAAAGGCGATAAGCACGACCGACAGCATGACCAACGCAGTAATCCCCTGGTCGGCGGCGCTGTAGCGGTGGTTGTCGGTCAGGATCACGATCGCTAGCATCGCACCGGGTGACGCCAGGGATGGTACAGCCAGAGGGAAGATCGCTGGGTTGTGCTTATGGACCTTATCTTCCTTGTCGTCTTCGGCGGCGCGTTGTTCGATCTCCTGTTTGCTTTCGCCAAAGATCATCGTCAGCGCGAACAGGAACAGGATGATCCCTCCGGCAACCTGGAACGAGTTCAACCCGATATCCAGCGCCTCGATCAGCAATTGTCCGAAGACGAGGAAAAACAGAAGCACGCCAGCACTGATCAACGACGCGAGCATCGCCGTTTTGCGCCGTGCAGCGGCTTCGAGGCCCGCAGTGACGGCGATGAAAACAGGGATTGTTCCGATCGGGTCAATGACAACCCACAACGTCACGAAGTGTTCGAGCAGGTTGTTCAAGCCCATTCCTCCACCGAAGTTTGGGTGAAATTAAACAGGTTTAGGCCAAAACACCAAGCTTAGGCGCAGTTCGACTGTTCGGCCTGTTCCATTGCCTCGGCCGTTGCCTCAAGCGCCAGCATGATTGAGGCATGGCGGTTTTTGTATTCGCGGGCGGGGATCAGAACTTCAAGCCCGTCAAACGGGGCATCCGGGGCAGGGCCCTCCTTTTTTAGCATGGCCTTCAGCTGATCTCGGGCGGTTTCCACTTGCGCCCGTGTGGCACCAACCACCGCATCGCCAACTACCGAAGCAGCGGCCTGTCCCAAAGCGCAGGCTTTGACGTCTTGTCCGAAATCGCTGACACGCCCATCTTTCATATTCACGTCGACAGTTACGGTCGACCCGCAAAGCGGCGAGCGTTTCTTGACCGTCGCATCGGGCTGATCCAGCCGATCCAGATGCGGGATATCAGCCGCCAGCGCCAGAATGCGCCCGGAGTACAGCTTAATCAGGTCGTTCTCGCCGCTCATGACTTTCCCTCGTTCCGTGTTCCCCATACATAGTGGTCAGCCCTTGGGATGCAAAAGGTTTTTGTCATGTCTGACACAGTCACGTTCGATCCATCCAATCTCAAATATAACGAAGCCGGGCTGATCCCCGCCATCGCGCAGGATCACGCCTCGGGTGAGGTCCTGATGATGGCTTGGATGAATCAGCAAGCGGTTGAGCGCACGTTGGAGACGCGGCGCGTCACCTATTGGTCGCGCTCGCGCCAGGCGTTCTGGATCAAGGGCGAGACCTCCGGGCACATTCAGGAGCTGGTCGATTTCCGCTTTGATTGCGACCGGGATTGCATCTTGGTCGTGATCCGTCAGACTGGCGCGGCGTGTCACACAAATCGCCGGTCGTGCTTCTACACGGCCGCGCGCGACGGTGAAGAAGTCGAGTTGATGAAACCGATGGAGTGAGTGGCGCAGATGTCGCTACCTTCGGTTTGAGTATTTTTGAAACGACAAAGCGGTGTCAAAGGCCGACCATGGCGCGGATGTCCTGAGGGGTTGCGCCTTCGACCCTGTATTTTGCGATGGCGCGAGCGTCGTCTCGTTTGGCGAGGCGTTTGCCGTTCGGGTCGCGGATCAAGCGGTGGTGCAGGTATTCGGGCGTGGGTAAGCCCAGCAGAGCCTGCAACAGGACGTGGATACGCGTTGCCTCAAACAGATCCTGACCGCGAATGACATGGGTCACACCCTGCGCCGCATCGTCGAGGACGACGGACAGGTGGTAGGAGGTGCCCATACCTCGGCGGGAAAGGACGACATCACCGATCGTTGTTTCCAGTTCGGCCTTGTCGAAGGAAATCCGTCCAGTTTCCCCATTTGGTCCAGTGCCTAGCTCGAGAAAACTGCCGCTCCCATGTGACAGAACGGATTGTGCCGCCATAGCCATATCAAGCCTGAGGGGCGTGTCTTTAGGTCGTTCTACGCTGTTTCGGCTCGCTTTGTGCCGACAGGTGCCGGGATAGATGATCCCGTCCGGCCCGTGCAGAGGTGCCCCTTCCTGAGGGGCGCTGGCCGCCGCGGCGATATCTTTGCGATTGCAGGTGCAGGGGTACAAAAGACCTTCCGACCATAGGGTATCGAGGGCCTGTTCATAGATATGGATGCGCTCAGATTGCCTCAGAACGGGTGTCGGCCAGCTGAGGCCCAGCCATTCGAGATCTGCGTAGATCTGTTCTTCCCACTGTGGTCGTGCGCGGGATTGGTCGATATCCTCGATCCGCAGCAGGAATGTGCCTCCTTCAGAGGCAGCCATGTCACTGGCCAACATTGCCGAATAGGCGTGGCCTAGATGCAAGGGACCTGTTGGAGAAGGCGCAAAGCGGGTCTTAAAAGTCACGTCTTTTCGAGTACATACACGTCAGATTTCATGTCCATTCCAGGCAGATGTGGCCCGTATTCCTTAAACAGCAGGCGCGCGGCCCCCATGTCCAGCCAGTCGTTCAGGCGTGAGGTATAAGAGTAGTCCGCAAGTGCATGATCATTATAAGAGAATGCCAATAGACCATCCTTGGGCAGCGCGTGCATGACGAGGTCTAGAGTTTCAGGCGGTGCTGCTCCGGCACCGATCACTCCGATAGCTGAAATGGTTGAGTAAGCGCCGTGTTCAATGGGTTCGGGATCAGAGATGTCAAAGCCGATCAGCGCACGATAAACGTTTTTGGCTTTGGCCTCCTCAAGCATATTGGGCGTGGGGTCCATTCCGTCGATCACTTCAAACCCGACTGAGCGCAGCGCAAGACCGGACAACCCCGTTCCACAGCCGTAGTCGAGGATGGGAGTTTGTGCCTCAGGCCTCTTGGACCACAGCGCTTTGGCAACCCGGCCCGGGGTGGCATATCCCTGTTCCGCGACAGAATCCTCATAGGTTGCGGCCCATTTCTGGTAGTGCGCTTGGGTGTCCTGCGGAGATTTTGATCCGTATGTGTCCTTGAAAAACTTGTCACTCATAACCGCATGTTAAGCCGCTGGATCGTCTATCGTCCAGTCAGCTTTGCGCGAGCCACTCCGTCCATTCAGCCTTGGCGCGGTCGGTGTAGGCTTTGTAGCGGTCTTTGCGTCCCCGGCGGCCACCTTTCAGGCCATCCACAGGGCGGAACAGGCCGAAATTGACGTTCATGGGCTGAAAGGTTTTGGCTTCCGCGCCGCCGGTGATGTGGTGGATCAGGGCGCCCATGGCACTGTCTTGCGGTACCTCGGGCAGGGCGCTGCCGAGAATTTCAGCTGCCGCCAGTCGACCTGCCAAAAGCCCCATAGCCGCGCTTTCGACATAGCCTTCGACACCGGTGATCTGACCGGCGAACCGGATATTCGGTTTTGATTTCAACCGCATCTGTGCGTCCAGCAAAGTCGGCGAGTTGATGAATGTGTTACGATGTATCCCGCCAAGGCGTGCGAAACTGGCGTTCTCTAGGCCGGGGATCATACGGAACACCTCGGTCTGGGCGCCGTATTTCATCTTGGTTTGGAAACCCACGATGTTGAACAGCGTGCCAAGCGCGTTGTCGCGACGCAGCTGCACAACGGCATGCGGTTTCACGTCTGGCTGATGGGGGTTGGTCAAGCCGACGGGCTTCATCGGCCCGTGGCGCAGGGTTTCACGACCCCGTTCAGACATCACCTCGATCGGCAGGCAGCCATCAAAGTAACCTGCGGTTTCACCCTCATGGAACTCAGTTTTGTCGGCGGCCAGAAGGGCGTCGATGAAGGCCTCATACTGATCGCGATCCATGGGGCAGTTCAGATAGGCGGTACGCTCTTCCTCGGTCTCGCCTTTGTCATAGCGGGACTGCATCCAGGCTTTGCTCATGTCGATGCTCTCAGCATAGACAATCGGCGCGATGGCATCAAAGAAGGCCAGCGCGTCTGAACCGGTTTCGGCTTGGATGGCTTGACCCAACTTGGCCGAGGTCAGAGGACCGGTGGCAAAGATCCACTGACCGTCGTCGGGCAGAGAGGTAACTTCTTCGTCCGTGACCGCGATCCGGGGGTGCGCGCGCAGTTTGGCAGTGACCGCCTCGGCAAACGGATTGCGGTCAACAGCCAGCGCCCCGCCTGCGGGCAGGCGGTGGGCATCGGCAGTCGTCATGATGAGGCCGTTGGCGGCGCGCATTTCCCAATGCAACAGGCCCACGGCGTTTTGTTCATCATCGTCTGAGCGGAACGAGTTGGAACAAACCATCTCGGCCAGATTGCCGGTCTGGTGCGCAAAGGTGCCCACGGTGGGGCGCATTTCGTGGATCACAACATCCACGCCCATTTCCGCCGCCTGCCATGCGGCCTCGGACCCGGCCATGCCGCCGCCCACGATATGCAATGCTTGTGTCATGCGCAGCCACTTAGGGCAGAGCCCAAGCAGGCGCAACTGAGCAACAGCCAAATGGTCCAGATTTTAGGGTGGTCTTGGGGTCGCCGCTGCGGGAATGTCAACGCCAGTGAGAGAAACCAGCTTGGAGGGACCTTCCGCCCACGGCGACCCAAAAGTGTAGCTGAGGCCTTAGCCTCGTCCCAGCATTGCCACAGTGTTGCCCTTTTGAAAAGTGCAAAAATGATGACAGTGGCGAAAAATGTTCGGAATAATCGCTTTATTGAGACCAATTTGGCGGACGTTTTTCGATAAACGCAGAAATGCCTTCTTCGGTATCGCGATGCAGCATATTCTGCACCATTACCTCTCCGGTATAAGCATAGGCTTGATCCAGCGGCATCTGAAGCTGTTGATAAAACGCCTCTTTCCCGATTTTGACGGCGACGCCCAGCTTGTCTGCGATTTGTTCGGCCAAGGCGAGGGTTTGGTCGTTGAGTTGAGTTTCAGGAACAACCCGATTGATCAACCCCAGTTCCTGAGCGCGTTCCGCAGAGAGGAAACCTCCGGTGGTCAGCATCTCAAATGCCTGTTTTCTGGGGATGTTGCGGCTGAGCGCGACCAAGGGGGTTGAGCAGAACAGGCCGATATTCACTCCGTTCACTCCAAAACGCGTGCCTTCGGCGGCGACGGCCAGATCGCAGGTGGCAACCAATTGACAACCGGCGGCCGTGGCAATGCCGTGGACCTGCGCGATAACGGGTTGGGGCAGGGACTGAATCGACATCATCATCCGCGCGCAACGGTTAAAGAGGTCCTGGAAATAGGCCTTGCCGCCATCCTCAGACTGGCGACCGGCTGTCATCTGTTTCAGATCATGCCCAGCGCAGAAGGCCTTGCCTTCGCCCGACAGGACAACGGCCCGGATCGAACGGTCATCGCGCAGCGTATCGAACTCGGCCTGCAGGGCGGCCAGCATCTCATCGCTCAGCGCGTTCAGCCTTTCGGGTGCGTTCATGTGCAGCCGCGCGATGGCACCTGTGTCGTTACGTTCCAAAATTGCCATCTTGCCCTCCCGCTGGCTGTTGGGCCAACTCTAGGGCGAGAAGTTAAGGAGGGGAAGCATGGGATTGGCGTTAAGCAAAGACGAGCTGTCGCAGTACCTTAAAGAGGTATTCCCACAGGTTCATCGCGATTTCGTGGTTGAGGACCTGACCGAGGAGACGATCACCATGCGCCTTGTGGTCGAGGACCGTCATTTACGCCCCGGTGGTACAGTTTCAGGGCCGTCGATGTTCGGTCTGGCAGATGTTTGCGTCTATGCCATGGTGTTGGCGCGCAAGGGGCGTCAGTCCTTGGCGGTGACGACCAACAGCTCTCTGGACTTTTTGCGCAAACCTGAAGGTGGCAAAGATCTGATCGCTGAATGTCGCCTTCTGAAACTGGGGCGCACTCTGGCCGTTGGCGATGTATTGATTTACTCGGTCGGGGCAGATCAGCCCGTGGCGCGGGCCAGTATGACCTATTCCATCCCGCCGGCCGGGTCTTTGGCTGCAAAATTCGGATAAAAAGGGCCGGGGCGAACCCCGGCCAGGGAAGAGGTCCCAAATGAATTTGGGACTGGGGATGGGTTAAAGTTGCCAGAAATAGCGCTTGATTTCGCGATCGGCTTGCAGACGGGTCAGGCCTACGTCCTTGAGCAACCTGTCATCCAGCTTTCCCAGATTGACGCGACTGCGACGACGGCGTTCCCATTGAGTGACCGCCGCCGCAAACTGCACGGCCAGCACAGCGATCAGCGGCAGCCGGGGGCTGGCGTTCAGCAGTGTAAGGGCGGGAGTGTGCATTGTGCGTGTCATCTCAGTATTCCTTTCAAATTGTATTGACACAAAGTAGTAATGTTCGGTACATGTGTTTGATACATTCGCAATTGTGTCAAATGCAAAGGAAGAATTGTAATGGATACAATTTGGCCGGAGACGCTGCCAAAATCCAAAGGGCCCAAATACACCCTGGTGGCTGATACAATACGAAAAGCGATTGAAACTAAGACGTTAGATATCGGGGCCAAACTGCCCCCTGTGCGCGAACTTGCGTATCGCCTCCAGATCACTCCGGGAACCGTCGCGCGGGCCTATACGATTCTGACCGAAGAGGGCTTGCTACAAGCTGAGGTTGGACGTGGTACATTTGTCGCCCCTCCGAAATCTCCGATTCTGGACGATGTCTGGTCAAGGCAGCTTCATCTGGCCGAAGCTCAGAATGCCAATCACGTCAGCCTGTTCAGCCCGAGGCTTGCAGATATGGGGCAGGTGTCTTTGATCCGCGAGTGTCTGCAGAAAGTCGCGCAGTCGGATCCGGCCTTGTTCATGAATTATCCGACACGCGATGCGTATAAACCTATGCGTCAGGCGGTTGTTGAATGGTTGTCGGACCTGCCGCTTGGCAAATTGAGCGACGATGACATTGTACTGACACACGGAGGTCAGAACGGCCTGTGCCTTGTTTTCCAGACCATTCTGCAGGGTCCCAAACCAATCGTGATGGTCGAAGATCTTTCTTATGCCGGGTTCCGTCGCGCGGCAGAGTTGATGCGGGCCGATGTGGTTGGCATCCGGATGGACAAATGGGGCATCGACCCAGGAGCGATGGAGCATGTTCTGCGCCAGACGCCAGCGCAGGCGGTCTGTGTATCGCCCGAGGTTCAGAACCCGACCGGGCTGCACACCCCTTTGGAGCGGCGCAAGGAAATCGTGGAAATTGCACGGAAATACGATGTGCAGATTGTCGAGGACGACTGCTACCGGATGGGAGACGCGAAGGAACCAAGTTTTCGCGCGCTGGCCCCTGAGCGAGGGTGGCACGTATCTTCGATCTCGAAAGTGCTGACACCGTCCTTGCGTGTCGGCTTTGCCATTGCGCCCAGAGACCGGAGCGTGGATCTGCGCCGCTCAGCCGAATATGGGTACTTTGGGCTGGCGCAGCCATTGGCTGAACTGACCCGGCTACTGCTCTCTGACCCTCGCACGCGCCAAATCGCGCGGGATGTGCGCTCTCGGATGGGAGAGTATGTGCGGGTGACCGTGAATGCCTTGGGCGGCTTCGATCTGAACTGGGCGCCTGATGTGCCGTTTGTCTGGCTGCATTTGCCGTCGGGTTGGCGGGCTGCTGCGTTCAGCCGTGCCGCCGAGCGAGAAGGGATTCAGCTGCGGTCTGCAGATGAGTTCGCGCTGCGGGACGGGCGCGCCCCGAACGCTGTGCGCATCGCGATGAACGGGCATGTCTCGCTGCAGAGGTTCGAGGACGCGATGCTCCGCCTTCGGGCTTTGCTGGACAATCCGCCTGAGCAAATCAGTGTTTAGAGTGGGGTAAAATAATACCTATTTTGTAAGTCATTAAAAAATAACAATAAAAACTTGATTGCGTGTGTTGACGTGCATTCTAAGCAGGTCTAAACCCCCTCCATCGAATTCGGACCGCTCTGTCTTGGGGCGGTCTTTCACATCAAACAGGACTATCCTGCCATGAAAACCTTTTCTGCAACACCTGCAGACATCGACAAGAAATGGATCCTGATCGACGCCGAGGGCGTTGTTCTGGGCCGTCTTGCCTCGATCGTCGCCATGCGTCTGCGTGGCAAGCACAAAGCGTCGTTCACCCCAAACATGGACATGGGCGACAACGTCATTGTGATCAACGCTGACAAAATCCAGATGACCGGCAAGAAGCGCGAAGAGAACTTCTACTGGCACACTGGCCACCCGGGCGGCATCAAGTCGCGCACCAAGCAGCAGATCCTGGAAGGTGCCCATCCTGAGCGCGTTGTCGTTCAGGCCGTCAAGCGCATGCTGCCGGGCAACCGTCTGGCGCGTCAGCAAATGACCAACCTGCGCGTATATGCCGGTGCCGAGCACCCGCATGAAGCCCAGGCCCCCGAAGTTCTGGACGTTAAGTCCATGAACAAGAAAAACACCCGGAGCTAATGACCGATGGCTGATCAGATCAATACTCTCGAAGAGCTGAGCGCCGTCGCAGGCGTTGAAACCGTGGCCGAAGAAGTCATCGTGCGTGACGAGCTGGGCCGCTCCTATGCCACCGGCAAGCGTAAAGACGCCGTTGCCCGCGTTTGGATCAAGCCGGGTTCCGGTAAGGTCACCGTGAACGGCAAAGACCAGGACAAGTACTTTGCGCGTCCGGTTCTGCAGCTGATCCTGCGCCAGCCGTTCCAGGTTGCCGGTGTGGAAGGTGAGTTCGACGTTGTTGCAACCGTCAAAGGCGGTGGCCTGACCGGTCAGGCCGGTGCGGTCAAGCACGGCATCTCGAAAGCGCTGCAGCTGTACGATCCGTCGCTGCGTGGTGCTCTGAAAGCCGCTGGCTTCCTGACCCGCGACAGCCGCGTTGTGGAACGTAAGAAATACGGTAAGCGCAAAGCGCGTCGTTCGTTCCAGTTCTCGAAGCGTTAATCGCTGCGAACAACGAATTTCAAAAGGGCTCGCAATCGCGGGCCCTTTTTCTGTTAATACGGTTAAGGCGTGATCATCACCTTCCCGTCGCTCGTTTTCAAAGCGTCTGCTAGGTTGGTGATCAGATCGCCCAGTGTCAGACGCTCGGATACATCCGTTTTCCAGCGCCCATCTGCGAAACGCGCCTGAACCTCGGTCACAACGCGCATCTGGTCGGCCGGAGGGGTGGTCATCATCCAGTTTGTTAGCCAGAATCCTTCAATCCGTTTGCCCATAAAGATCAGTTGCCCGGTTTGGGTCAGGGTCGGAGCGTCGCTGCCGAGTTTGCCATAGCAAATCCAGCGCGCGCGATTGGGCATGGCGCAGAATATCTGCTCGGATAGAGGGTCCATGACCGCGTCGAGAAAGACGCGGGGCTTCAGCCTGGCGCTCAGTTCGGCAAATTGGTGCGCAACGTCAGGGTCCGTTGTGACCAGAACTTCCGCAGCCCCAAGCTCTTTCAGCATTGGAACAGTCTCGGTGCGCCGCACCATGGCGATCGGCTTCAAGCCCAGATCCCGCCCAAGGCTGCACATCAGCTTACCCAACTGGCTGGTGGCGGCTGAAACAACAAACGCATCGCCGTCTACCTTGGCCATATCGACCATGGCCATCGCTGTCAGCGGATTGACGATCTGCGCAGCCCCGTCATCGTCCGAGATGTCGGGGCGCAAAGAGATGCACATTTGCATCTGGGTCACGACATATTCGGCCCACGCTCCCGATCCGGCGGCAACAAAGGCGACGCGCAGGCCTTGTAGACCTTCCGCGCCCTTGCCCGTTGCCACAACATCTCCACACCCCTCAAAGCCCGCAGCGGCGCCTTTGACACGGGGTTGGCCGTATTCGCCTTTGATGAAGTGAATGTCTGACGGATTGACCGAGGCGGTGCGCAACCGGATCAGAACCTGTCCGGGGCCGGGGGTAGAGACGGGCAATTCGGTATCGGCCAACCACTCAGACGCGTCTTCGATCATGGGGCCTGTCATAGTGCCGGAATAGCCATCGTGTTTCATGACAATGGCACGCATAGTAGAGGGCAAATCGGTCATTGGTCAGTCCTTGAATGGCGCCAGGGTCACCGGATCAGCCTTCAGCCTGACGGCAAAGAAAAACGGCGCGGGGTTCTTGTTGGGTCAAGCCAAACAAAAGCCCCGCGCCGCGTCAATTCAGTCGCGATCTAACGTCACGGCATGTGGATAAGGCCGCCCGTGGACAGCCTGATCCTTATTGGCTCATCGCATTTTGCAGGTCCTGAAGCTTGGTCAGAACAGCTTCGGGCGAGGCTTTGATCTCATCCAGGATCTTGATCACCTGATCTTTGACACCCTGTGCCATCTCGCTGTTCTGGACAGAGGCGACCATGGCGTCATAGTCGAAGTTCTGAGCTGTCAGCATGCCCTCTTCAACCCAAGAGTTGAACAATTCCTGACCTTGGTTCGCTAGAGAGGCAACCTGATCACCGGCTTGGTCTGCAGCCTCTGAGGCCTGATCTGCGATCGAATTGGCTGCCTCAGTGGCCTGATCCGCCACAGATGACGCGGCCTCAGAGGCCTGTTCGGTCAGAGATGACGCCGCTTCGCTGGCTTGTTCCGTGGCCGATTCCAGCGCTTCGCTTGCGGCGTCCTGCACGGCCGAGGCCGCTTCGCTGACGGCATCGCTCGCATCCTCGGCTGCGGCTTCAAGTCTTTCGGCCGGCGTCGGTTCAGGTTGGTTGAGATAGAAATACCCGCCCGCGCCAATACCGACGAGGACGATGATAATAAGAAGAGTACGCGACATTATGAGTCTCCTTTGGAAATTTGTGCCGCTGGGATGATCCAAATCTAGGACGACTCAAAGGGGAATTCTTGTGATTTCTCAGCAGAATACGGGTTTGGGCCAAGCTACGCTGATTGTGCGGCTTGATCCGGCGACAAAGCGCCCACTGCCTTGCGCTTTGCATTGAATTTCGATGAAATCGCATTACCGCGTTGAGCCCGGCGTTTGAGGAATAGGCGTTGCACGAGAACGTGGTGCCGAGCGAAACCTGCGATGATGCTCGCACTTTACTGCTCGGTCGAATTTTTGGTCTTATGTGAAGGACTTCACTGCCTTTGACCCCAAAATGACCGACACTGCAGTCAGACGGGGTAAAAGAGACATTGTGGGGGTCGCGCTCGGGTACGGTTCCCAAATTAACGAGTAACGTCTTTTGTTTGAATAGGCCTATTGGGCCAATAGGGGCACTGATCTCTCACTTTGTGGTTGAATGTGAGGGGCGGTGTGAGGGGGGCTGGATGAGGGGGTCTTGGCCAGCCCCTCTCTTTGCGCATCACGACAGACCCGTCAGTCTGTGAAAGCAAAGAAACCATTTGGAAATTATGGCGGAGAGACAGGGATTCGAACCCTGGGTGGGCTTGCACCCACAACGGTTTTCGAGACCGCCCCGTTCGACCACTCCGGCACCTCTCCGCGGGGGTCTGTGAGGGGGGGATTTAGTGAGGAACGCGCAGGGGTGCAAGCAGAAAATTCCCAGATTTCACATTCCTTGGATTTTCCATTGCCTGCCGCAACAAAACACCTAGGCTGATAGCTATGAAAAATCGAGTTGAGCGTTCTGTTGTCCCATTGCTCGCGCTGCTTGTCGCGCTTGTTTTGGTCCCTGTTTCTTCGGCTGCGGCCAATCGCGACCGGATCGAAGCCTTCCTCAATACCACCGGGTTTGATGTGGCGCTGGAGAGTATTGCGCTGGCGTCCGGCTCTGCCCCTGAAATGCTGGGCATTGATCCCGATGGATTCGGATCAGACTGGACCCGCCTGACCGAAGAGGTTTTCGATACCCAGCTTATGCATGAAACGGCGGTCTCGATTCTTGAAGAGACGTTGAGCGATGAGGCGTTGGCTCATGCTGTCGAGTTTTATGCTTCGGATCTGGGGCAACGACTGGTTGAGGTCGAAAACGCGGCGCATCTGAATGACGATGAAGAGGCCAAACAGCAAGAGGGGCAGGAAATTGTTGCTGGCCTCGTGCAGGATGGCTCGCCCCGGGTGGAACAGCTCAAGCGGATGAACAATGCGATTGATGCCAGTGGTACTTCGTTGCGCGCTTTGCAGGAGATCCAATTGCGGTTTCTTCTGGCGGCCAGCGCGTCTGGCGTGATCGACCTGCAGTTGGACGCGGATGAGCTGCGGTTGATGCTGCGGCAGAATGAGGCAGGGATGCGCCAGGCGTTACAACTTTCGGCGCTGGCAGGGGCAGCTTATACCTATCAGGATTTCTCGGACGAAGAGGTCGAGGCCTATGCCGAGGCGCTTGAACAGCCATTGATGCAAGAGGTCTATGAGCTTCTGAACGCGATCCAATATGAAATCATGGCCATGCGGTTTGAGGTTCTGGCTGTCCGCATGGCAGACCTTCATCCGGCTCAGGATATCTGATGCGTCTGGCACTTGCTTTTGTGGTGGCGTTGCTCTGCGCACTGCCAGCTGTCGCGAATGAGCGGGCCAATCGGCTGGCGCATGCCATGAAGCTGGATCAGGTTGTAGGAATTCTGATCGACGAAGGCATGGTTCATCAGCAGGAACTCGAAGAGAGCCTGTTGGACGGTGACGGAGGCCCTCTCTTTCACGATGAGGTTAAGGAGATCTACGACCACTCCTGGATGAAGTCCCGTCTGACCGAAGCTTTCGCCGAGGGAATGACGAAAGGGCAGATGGACCAGGCAATCGTTTTCTTCGAAAGCGATCTGGGGCAAACGATCGTGACGCTGGAAAACTCGGCCCGCAAAGCTTTTGCCAATGAGGCGATCGAAGAAATGGCGAACGAGGCCTATGAGGGCACCGAACCCGACTCGCCCCGTTTCGAGCTAGTCGAGGAATATATCCGCGCGAACGACCTGATTGACCAGAATGTCCAAGGATCGTTGAGTGCGGACTACAACTTTTTCTTGGGGCTCTACGGCGACAGTTTGGCCGAATACGAAGAGGTTCTGGATGGGTTGCTGGCGCAGAAAGACACTGTGACGGCCGAAACGACCACGTGGTTGTACTCCTTTCTGCTTCTGGCCTATCAGCCTCTGAACGAGGTCGAGATGCGCGAGAATATTGCGTTTTCCAGAACCGAGACCGGGCAGGCCTTGAACGCGGCCCTTTTCAAAGGGTTTGACGAGATGTTTGATGGGATTTCCTACCGTCTGGGGGCGGCGGTGGCGCAGGTTTGGCAATCCTCTGATCTCTGACCGGTCTTGGGTGTTGACTTTGCCATTCATTATGTGGATAAGCGCGCATCCCGGCCGGTTCTCCGCGCCGGGTGTCGTTATTATATGACCCTTCGAAACCTCGCGGGGTCTTCCACACAGCCCAAACAGGGCGCGCTGTTCGAGGTGGCTTTCAAGCCAAAAACGCCCGGTAGGGGACCACAGAACGCGGGTTAGAAAAGGAAAGACGCATGTTTGCGGTCCTCAAGACTGGCGGCAAGCAGTACAAGGTTCAGGCGGGCGACGTGCTCCGCGTTGAAAAACTGGCTGCCGACGCAGGTGAAAAAGTTCAATTCAACGATGTTCTGATGCTGGGCGGCGACGCTCCGGTTGTTGGCGCACCTTTCGTTGAAGGCGCAGGCGTACAGGCCGAAGTGATCGAACAGATCAAAGGTGACAAGGTCATCAAATTCGTCAAGCGCCGTCGTAAGCACAGCTCGAAGCGCACCGTTGGCCACCGTCAGAAGCTGACTCTGGTCAAGATCACCGACATCCTGTCGTCGGGCGCTGACAAGTCGGGCATCAAAGCTGCAACCGGGTCTGCTCCGGCTGGCGTAGCGGCACCTGCCGCAAAGCCTGCCAAGAAAGCAGAAGCCAAAGCAGAGGCACCCGCCGCTGCTGCCGCTGACGATCTGACCAAGCTGAACGGTGTCGGCCCTGCCGCTGCCAAAAAGCTGGTTGAAGCCGGTATCGAGAGTTTTGCCGCTCTGGCCGCCTTGTCGGACGAGCAGATTGCTGCTATCGACACCATCAAAGTGAAGCCCGAATGGGTTGAGCAAGCCAAAGAGCTGGCTCAAGGCTAAGGAGAGAGAGAATGGCACATAAAAAAGCTGGCGGTTCCTCCCGTAACGGTCGCGACTCAGCTGGTCGCCGCCTTGGCGTGAAACTGTATGGTGGCCAAGCGGCCATCGCAGGCAACATCATCGTACGTCAGCGCGGCACCAAGTTCTGGCCGGGCGAGGGCGTAGGCATGGGCAAAGACCACACAATCTTTGCAACCACCGATGGCGCCGTGAAGTTCCACAAGGGACTCAAAAACCGCACCTTCATTTCGGTCCTGCCAGTGGCGGAGGCCGCAGAGTAAGCCGAAACCCAGAAGGTTTAATAAAAAATTCATGGGGGACCGGCAGAAAATGCCGGTCCCTTTTTCGTTTTAGCGCAGTCGTGATCCAGAACAGCAATGCCCGTCGCAACCACTAGCTTTCTCATCTTTGCCGCCTCACAGGTCGGCACGCCGGGACCGGCCAACATGGTCCTTATGGGAACAGGTGCGCGCTATGGTTTTCGCGCCGCATTGCCCTTTGTGGCCGGGGTCGTTTTGGGCAAGCAGTTGATCATCTGGCCTGTGGGCTTTGGTCTGATGCAGGTTGCCGATCAGGCTCCGCTGGCGTTTGAGGTGCTGAAATACGCTTCTGCTGCCTATATTTGCTGGCTGGCATGGAAGATCGCCAATCTAAGGCTGTCTCGGGCAACGGCGGACGGGAAAGCACCGGGCTTTGTGTCCGGGCTCATCGTGCATCCGCTTAACCCCAAGGCCTGGGCGATGATCATTGCAGGGTTCACGGGGTTTGTTGCGGCGGGGACGTCCAGTTTTGAGGCGACGCTCACGATCGCTCTTTGTTTGTTGTTCTGCCAGATCGTTTTGCACCCGATCTGGACATTTGCAGGGGACCGGATCGCCCATGTGGTTGAAGGTCGGCCTGCGGAAAAATATCTGATGTGGACGCTCGCCAGTCTGACTGTTGCGTCCGTACTTTTTGTGTTGTTCGGAGGAGGAACGCACTCATGAAACTTGAAGCAATCATAAATCAGCCGGTCATCGAAACCGAGCGGTTCGATCTGCGCCCTCTGCGTCGGTCGGACATGGGGCTTATCGAACATTACGCAGGTGATGAGCGAGTGGCGCGCATGACCACGTCAATCCCACACCCGTTGCCGCCGGGCTCGATCGAGGCCTTCGTGACGCGCTCGATGGCGGAAGACCGGGATGAGGACGTCTGGGCGATGGACGCCACCAAGGACGGCGGGCCCGAGCTGATCGGCCTGATCTCTCTGCAGCGGCTTGATCGCAACCAGTCCGAGGTTGGCTATTGGGTTGCGCCTGTCTATTGGAACACGGGCATTGCCTCGATGGCTGTTGAGGCCCTGGTCGGTGCCAACCCGCTTGAGAACGCCAATATGTTCGCCAGCGTGTTTCAGGACAATCCGGCCTCGGCGAGGGTACTGACCCATTGCGGGTTCCAGTATCTGGGCGATGCGGAAAGCTATTCGGTGGCGCGCGACGCGAATGTACCCACCTGGACCTATACAAAGAAACTCTGACTTGTGGCCGATAGGGCCTTTGCAGTAGGGGACAGACCATGAAATTTCTCGATCTAGCAAAGGTCTACATCCGGTCCGGGGCCGGAGGTGGCGGCTGCGTCAGCTTCCGACGCGAAAAGTACATTGAATACGGCGGACCTGATGGCGGGGACGGCGGCAAAGGCGGCTCTGTCTGGGCCGAGGTCGTGGACGGGCTGAACACCCTGATCGACTTCCGCTATCAGCAGCACTTCTTTGCCAAGAACGGCCAACCGGGCCGCGGTCAGCAACGCACCGGCAAGGATGGTGACGACATCATTCTGCGTGTGCCGGTCGGGACTGAGATCCTCGATGAGGACGAAGAGACCGTGATCTGCGACCTGACCGAGGTCGGGCAGCGGGTTCTGCTGGCCAAAGGTGGCAATGGCGGTTTTGGTAACCTTCACTTCAAATCAGCAACCAATCAGGCGCCGCGTCGGGCCAATCCGGGGCAGGCGGGCATTGATCGCACCATCTGGCTGCGGCTGAAACTGATCGCGGATGTTGGCCTGTTGGGCATGCCCAATGCAGGCAAATCGACCTTTCTGGCCGCAACTTCTAACGCGCGACCCAAAATCGCGGACTATCCGTTTACCACGCTGCACCCCAATCTGGGCGTGGTCGGCGTGGACAATGTGGAATTTGTGGTAGCCGACATCCCCGGCCTGATCGAAGGGGCGCATGAAGGGCGCGGGATCGGCGACCGGTTCCTCGGTCACGTTGAGCGCTGTGCGGTATTGCTGCATCTGGTCGATGGCACCTCGGCAACCGTAGCCGACGACTATCGCACCATCATCCATGAGCTTGAGGCTTATGGCGGAGAACTGGCCGAGAAACCTCGGATCACGGTTCTGAACAAGGTCGACGCGCTGGATGACGAAGAGCGTGATTTGGCCAAGGCCGAGCTGGAAGAGGCCGTTGGCGGCCCCGTCATGACGATGTCAGGTGTCGCGCATCTGGGCGTGACCGAGGTGCTGCGCGCCCTACGTGCTCAGATCGACGAAAACCGCCTGCGCCAGAAACCCGCCGAGGAGGCCGCGCCGTGGCAACCCTGACCGCAGCCCGTCGGCTGGTGGTCAAGATCGGATCCGCTTTGCTGGTGGACCGGAACACGGGACAGCTGCGCTCAGATTGGCTGAAATCACTGGCTCAGGACGTGGCCTGGCTGAAAGGGCAGGGCACGGACGTGATTCTGGTGTCTTCTGGCTCAATCGCTTTGGGGCGCGGTGTTTTGGGCTTGCCTTTGGCGGCGTTGGCTCTGGAGCAGTCTCAGGCCGCAGCTGCTGTTGGTCAAATCCGTCTGGCGCGTGCCTATGAAGAGGTGCTGACCCCGCACCAGATCACCACGGCCCAAGTGCTGGTGACGCTTGAGGATAGCGAGGATCGTCGCCGCTATCTGAACTCTCGCGCGACACTTGAGACGCTTTTGGGCCTCGGCGTGGTGCCCATCGTCAACGAAAACGACACTGTAGCCACGGATGAAATCCGCTATGGCGACAATGACCGGTTGGCCGCGCAGATCGCGGTGACCGTTGGTGCGGACCAGTTGATCCTTCTGTCGGATGTGGACGGGTTCTATACCGGCAATCCGAACGAAGATGCCTCGGCCACGCGCTACGACACGATCGACCAGATCACGCCCGAGATTGAGGCGATGGCTGGTGACGCTGGCTCAGGCCTCTCTAAGGGCGGCATGAAGACCAAGCTGATGGCGGCCAAGATGGCGACGGCTGCGGGCTGCGATATGGCGATCACCGAAGGTTCAAAGCTCAATCCTTTGCAATCGCTTGAGAATGGCGCGAACAGCACGTGGTTCACTGCAACGCTTGATCCGCATGCAGCGCGCAAGCGCTGGATCTCGGCGATGAAACCGCGCGGAGAGATCACGATTGACGATGGCGCCGCAAAGGCGCTTTCAAATGGCAAAAGCCTGCTTCCTGCGGGTATCGTCGAAGTGACCGGTGATTTCGGACGCGGCGATCCGGTTGCCATTCTTGATCTGCAAGAGCGTCGGTTGGCGCAGGGCATCAGCCGCTATACCGCGCAAGAGGCTGACGCGATTAAAGGGCGAAAATCCTCGGAGATTGAGGCAACGCTGGGCTACCCTGGTCGCGCAGCGTTGATCCACAGGGACGATTTGGCGCTATAAAGGCGCAGAAAGGCTAAGGTTATGAAGGATCTCGACAATATTCCCGCTCTGATGGCCGATCTGGGTAAACGCGCCAAAGCTGCCGCGCGCGAGCTTGCCTTTGCCTCGGCCGAGCGTAAACATGCAGCCCTGATCGCAGCGGCTGAGGCTGTCTGGGCCAATCGCGCTCAGATCATCGACGCCAACAAGAAGGATCTGGAGTTCGGACGTGAAAAGGGCCTGAGCCCTGCCATGATGGACCGTCTGATGCTGAATGAGGACCGCATTCAGGGCATGGTCGATGGGTTGCGCACGGTGGCTGATCAGACCGATCCGGTGGGTGAGGTGATGACCGAGTGGGACATGCCTTCAGGCCTTAATATTCAGCGCGTGCGTACGCCGTTGGGTGTCATTGGGGTGATTTACGAAAGCCGTCCCAACGTGACCGCTGATGCGGGGGCGTTGTGCCTAAAATCCGGCAATGCCGTGATCCTGCGCGGCGGGTCCGAGAGTTTTCACTCCTCCACCGCCATTCACGCCTGCCTGGTCGAGGGGTTGAAGGACGCGAACTTGCCTGAGGATTCTATTCAACTCGTGCCGACTCGCGACCGCGCGGCGGTGCAGGAATTGCTGACCATGACCGACTATGTCGACGTCATCGTTCCGCGGGGCGGCAAAGGGCTGGTTGGGCTGGTTCAGCGCGAAGCACGCGTGCCGGTCTTCGCCCATCTTGAAGGCATCGTGCATATCTACATCGACAAGGCCGCCGACCCGCAAAAGACGTTGGACGTGGTGCTTAACGCCAAGACCCGGCGCACCGGCATCTGTGGAGCGGCTGAGTGTCTGCTGATTCATGAGCACGTGGCCGAAACCCTCGGGCGCGACGTGATTGCCGCGCTTTCGGCCGCAGGGGTCGAGGTTCATGCCGAAGGTGTTCTGGCCGTCGATGGAACCACCCAAGCCACCTCTGAGGATTGGGGCAAAGAGTTTCTGGACAGCATCATTGCTGCCAAACCTGTTGCCGACATCGACGCCGCCATTGCGCATATCCAGCAATATGGCTCGAACCACACCGATTGCATCATGACCGAGGATGACGCGGCTGCGGCCCGCTTCTTCCAGCGGTTGGACAGCGCCATCCTGATGCACAATGCGTCAACGCAGTTTGCGGATGGCGGTGAGTTCGGAATGGGCGCTGAAATCGGAATTGCCACGGGCAAAATGCATGCACGAGGTCCTGTCGGTGCAGCACAACTAACCAGTTTTCAATATCTGGTGCGCGGAAACGGTACAACCCGTTCCTAAAACCTCAGGGTGACGCGGGTTGTGCCGGTCTCGACCGAAACCCGCCGCCCCATGGCCGCGGCCGTTTCTGGCAGCAAGGCAAACTGAACCTGCGCCGGGGTGAGTTTGTTGGCGAAATTGCCCATGCCAACACTCTTCCATAAGTCATTGCCAATGTTCAGCTTATCGGCTGTGCCGGTCACCTGCCAGCCGGTGTCAGAGGCCGAGATATCGACTTGCCCACCAAACGGCATTGCACTCTCGCAGCACATCAGGGCCAGAAAGGCCAGTTTGACCTGATTGCGTGGCACAGCCTCGGTCAGGTTCCAGTTGACCCGCACACGACCCACGCGCTCCACGTCTTTCAGCAACTCGGCCACCTCGCTGCGCCCCAATGGCTGGTCACTAGCCGAACCAAAGGCCACGCGGAAAAACCGAATCCGCGCGCCGGCACTGCCGACACTGCCAGAGATCAGCTCCATCTCGGGGCCTTGCACCGCGCCAACCATATCCAACAGCTCTAGCCCGTTGGAGATGGCTCCGATCGGGCTGATCAGATCGTGACAGATGCGCGAGCCAATGAGCTCGGCCAGGTTGACGTCTGTGGCGCCCATGCGTACCTCCTGCTGTATCTGCCACCGGACCGGAGCCCCCATGACAGACCTCAATGCCATTCTTGCACCGGGCATGTTTGTCCGCCACCCCGATTTCCCCGATTGGGGCGTTGGACAGGTGCAGTCCAATATCGGGGGCAAGATTACCGTGAACTTCCGCGAGAAGGGGAAAGTGGTAATCGACGGAACGCGTATCGCCTTGATGCCGGTCTTTGATCCGTGAAACTGGTTTAGGAAAGGTTAACGCCAGTCATCGGATGGGACCCGTATTGCCTTTGGGGGAACAGCTGCGGTATCAGCCGGAGGCAACTTCAAGGAACGACATGCCGGATTCAGGTCCTTCTTTCACCATCCGACTCGCTGAAACCGAACAGGACCTGCGCGCCGCGCAGAGCTTGCGCTACGACGTGTTTGTACGCGAATTAGGTGGTGGCGGAGAGATGGTTGATCACGATGCCGGTCTAGAGCAAGACAAGTTCGATCCGTATTTCGATCACATGCTGGCGATCGATGAGCAGACCGGGGAAACTGTCGGTGTTTACAGGCTGTTACCGGGCGAACGTGCAGCAGATTTGGGCCAGTTTTACTCCGAAGACGAATACGATCTGACCGTTCTGAAGCAGAGCGGTCGCAAGCTGCTGGAGCTTGGCCGATCCTGCCTGCATCCAGACTATCGCGGCGGCACGGCCATGTATCACCTGTGGAACGGTTTGGCGGCCTATGTCAACGAGCGTGAGATCGAGGTTCTGTTCGGAGTCGCCAGCTTTCACGGCACCGATGTCACAGCGCTCGCCCAGCCCTTGTCAATGCTGCATCACAACCACCTGGCGCCTGCCGATCTGAGGGTCCGTGCGCAGCCTGATGTGTTTCAATCCATGAACCTCGTGGCACTCGAAGACCTCGATCGCAGGGCGGCAATGGTGCAGGTGCCCGCGCTGATCAAAGCTTATCTGCGTTTGGGCGGTTTCGTGGGCGAGGGGGCCTTTATCGACCACAGCTTTAACACCACAGATGTCTGCTTGATCCTAGATACCGCTCGGATGAACGAGCGGCAAAAGCGCATCTATGGCGGAGCCTAATCCCGTGAGTGATCCGCTTTGGAACAGTGAAGACGCGCCGGATGCGATTCACCTTGGCGTTCTGGGGTGGGTATTGGTTTTCTTTCGCGGTGTGCCGTTGGCGCTGCTGGTCTTTGGTGGCTTGATCATCTTGCTGACCATCCGCCTAATCGAACTCCCCTTGTTCGGTATTCGCCGACCAATAACTCCGTTCATCACCCAATTTGTTTGCCGCAACGCCTTTCGCATTCTGGGCATAGGTTTCCGAACTTCCGGAGATCTGATGGCTGAGCGTGGTGCAGTGGTGGCCAACCACACCTCTTGGTTGGATATCTTTGCGCTGAACGCCCGCAAACGGGTGTATTTCGTATCCAAGGCCGAGGTGGCGAAATGGCCAGGTATTGGTTGGTTGGCGCGCGCGACCGGAACGGTTTTTATTGAACGGGACCGGAAGAAGGCAAAAGAACAAACACAGGTGTTCGAAACCCGCCTGAAAGCGGGGCATAAGTTGCTGTTTTTTCCTGAGGGAACCTCGACCGATGGCCTCAGGGTTTTGCCATTTAAAACAACGCTCTTTGCCGCGTTCTTCGTGGACGAGTTGCGAGATCTCATGTATGTTCAGCCGGTCTCGGTGGTGTTTCACGCACCTCTGGGAGAACCAGACCGGTTTTATGGTTGGTGGGGCGACATGGAGTTCGGCCCGCATTTGCTGAAGACGCTCGGCGCGCGCAGGCAAGGGGCGGTCGAGCTGATTTATCATGCGCCGGCCAAGATCAGCGACTTTGAAAACCGCAAGGCGCTGGCTGCACATTGCGAAGAGGCCGTCCGTCACGCACACAGCTTGGCGCGGCTTGAAAAATAAGGGCGATTGGCCCTTGCGCTGCATCCAAACCTGCCGTATACGCGCGCCATTCAAACCCGCAGGCGGGGTTTGGGCTTTTTGAGGGAGACATCCTCATCAAGACCGCCGGTTGGAGCATCCGCTTCTTTCACCCCCGCCAAGGCGTAAACCGGAAAAGGAAAATAGCATGGCTCTTCCCGAGTTCTCCATGCGTCAGCTGCTGGAAGCTGGCGTTCACTTTGGTCACCAGACACAGCGTTGGAATCCCCGCATGGGCCCGTTCATCTACGGCTCGCGCAATGGCATCCACATCATGGACCTGACCCAGACTGTTCCGATGCTGGACCAGGCTCTGCAGGCCGTTCGTGACACTGTCGCAAAAGGTGGCCGCGTTCTGTTCGTTGGTACCAAGCGTCAGGCCGCTGGTCCGATCGCTGAAGCGGCGGAAAAGTCGGCTCAGTATTACATGAACCACCGCTGGCTGGGCGGCACTCTGACCAACTGGAAAACCGTTTCCCAGTCGATCAACCGTCTGAACCAGATCGACGAAGCAATGGAAGCGGGCGCAGAAGGCCTGACCAAGAAAGAGCGTCTGGGCATGGAGCGTGATCAGCAGAAGCTGCAGGCTTCGCTGGGCGGTATCCGCGAGATGGGCGGCGTTCCTGACCTGCTGTTCGTCATCGACGTCAAAAAAGAAGCACTGGCCATCGCAGAAGCCAACAAGCTGGGTATCCCGGTTGTGGCTGTTGTCGACACCAACTGCTCGCCCGACGGCGTTGACTACATCATCCCTGGCAACGACGACGCAGCCCGCGCGATCTCGCTGTACTGCGACCTGGCGGCACGTGCCGCTCTGGACGGTATGACCGCTCAGATGGGTGCTGCAGGCGTTGACCTGGGTGCCTTCGAAGAAGCACCGGTTGAAGAAGTCGTTGCGGAAGAAGCCGCCGAAGCTCCGGCCGAAGCGTAAGCTGCCCGTCACGTAAATGACACATGGGGCAGGGTATGACCTGCCCCAATTCCGTTTGAATTGAGGAGAGCCAAAAGATGGCAATCACAGCAGCAATGGTTAAAGAACTGCGCGACGCAACCGGCGCAGGCATGATGGACGCGAAAAAAGCCCTGACCGAAACCGGCGGCAACATGGACGAGGCCGTTGACTGGCTGCGCACCAAGGGCCTGGCCAAAGCGGCCAAGAAATCGGGCCGTACCGCAGCAGAAGGTCTGGTTGCTGTTCACGTCAACGGTGGCAACGGTGTTGCTGTCGAAGTGAACTCGGAAACCGACTTCGTTGCGAAGAACGCTGAGTTCCAGGAAATGGTCGGCAAGATCACCTACGCTGCTGAAGGCGTCGACAATGTCGAAGCTCTGCTGGCTGCTGATCTGGGCGGCAAATCCGTTGCGGACACTATCACTGACAAGATCGCCACCATTGGCGAAAACATGTCTGTGCGCCGCATGTCGAAACTGTCGGGCGACACCGTTGTGTCCTACGTTCACAACGCAGCCACCAACGGCATGGGCAAAATCGGCGTTCTGGTTGCTCTGACCGGTGGCGACGAAGCAATCGGCAAGCAGGTTGCGATGCACATCGCTGCTGTGAACCCGGCAGCTCTGTCCGAGGCCGACATGGATCCGGCTGTTGTCGAGAAAGAAAAGCAGGTTCAGATGGACATCGCCCGCGAATCCGGCAAACCGGAGCAGGTGATCGAGAAGATGATCGAAGGCCGCATGAAGAAATTCGTGGCTGAGTCGACGCTGCTGAACCAGTCCTTCGTTGTGAACCCTGACCTGACTGTTGAAGCAGCGGCCAAAGAAGCAGGTGCAACCATCACTGGCTTCATCCGTCTGGAAGTTGGCGAAGGCATCGTGGTCGAAAAAGAAGACTTCGCTGCAGAAGTTGCCAAAGCGGCACAAGGCTAAGCCTTTGCTCCAGGCCCCGGTTACGGGGCCTGACGAAATTCGGAACCGGTCACGTCGAACGTGGCCGGTTTTTTCGTGCCAGAGATGGGATTGTCTGTTCAAGCAGAAGGTGAATGGAGGGCCCCGCATGATGGGGATGGTCGGGACCCTCCAAAATTCCGACGTCGGTACGCGGACGAATAGGCGCTCCAAAAGTCAGAGTGATTGGAGAGCTCTGGTATTGCAAAGATCCAATCGAATGTTCCTTGGCTAAAGCCACCACTCACGGAACGGTATCAATCTGCAATTTTCCCGTGAAGATGGGAAGTCATGATTTCCTTACCTAAGGTAAATTGACGCGGTTTGGCGTCAATCTCTTGTGGTCAGGCTTCCATAACATACATCTGGTTGTGTAGGGCGGCTTTCAGAACGGCCTGGGCCGTCGTCTCGACCGAAAGCGATTCGCGTGCCAGCCTCAGGTGTTTTTCTACTGTCGCCGCCGTCAGCCCCATCAGCAGGGCTATATCCTGAGTCGTTTTGCCATCACCGACCCATTGCAGCGCCTCTCGCTGGCGTTTGGTGAGCGAACGATTCGGAGGTGTGTAGGGAAGCGTCAGGATCTTGAGATGAGCGATGTTGTTCATCAGAAGAATATCCTCGCCATGCTCTTCCCACATGTCGTCAATCTCGTCCTGGTTGCGGTTTTCTTCGGCCGATAGCGAGATCGCACCCTTGGACCGCACGGAGACTGAGTTGAAGCTGACAGTATATCCAGCAAGCACGTTGTGCGACTTGTTGAAATCCACAACCTTCTGCTGCTCGGGCGTGAGTTCTCCGTTCGAAGCCAAATCCTGAATCAATCCCCAGCTTGCCGCGCCATCGTTGTTCAAAGCCCATTGCAGCATCGGAGCGTTGGAATATCGACTGTCCCCGAGGAAACCGTCAACATACTCACGCCGATGATTGCTGAGGATGACAAAATCCTCAGGGTCGCCCAAGGACGTGGCAGTACGATATTGAGTGTAGCCATAAATTAGCCGGTCAAAACCGTATATAGCCATCTGTCGGCAATGGGCATCCCAAAGTTCTTCCAAGGTTCTGGAATAGCTGACAAAGCGAAGATATTCCTTCAGCTTCATGCAACGTCCCCTGATTTCAGATGAGCCGCCAAGGCATCCAGCGCCAAGACATAGCTCTGCGCACCAAAACCGCAGATTTGCCCAAGGGCAACCGACGCGATGTAGGACTTGTGGCGGAAGCTTTCCCGCGCGTGGATGTTGGACAGGTGAACCTCGACCAAAGGCAGCTCTACCGAGGCAATCGCATCCATCAAGGCAATCGACGTATGGGTATAGGCGCCTGCGTTCAGAACCAAACCGTTCTGCGTGCCACGGGCCTGATGGATGGCGTCTATCAGCGCACCTTCGTGATTGGACTGAAATGTCGAAACCTCAAGCCCGATAGACGTGCCATGAGCAACGCATTGTTCCTCCACCATTTTCAAGGTGGTGCTGCCGTAAACCTCAGGCTGTCGGGTGCCCAAAAGATTGAGGTTCGGGCCATTCAACACAAGAATTTTATTCATAAATCTCCGTCCCCATATTCGTTTCTTAAACGGCATTTGGTGGGGATGTCTACCGGACAATGCTCCAATGAGGCGAGTGGGCTGACAAAGATGCCTTTGATGCAACCCGCTCCAGTTAGGTATCGTCCATTGTGACCACAACCTTTCCGAGAACGAAGCGCTGAGAAAGCAGCTCGATTGCCGCCGCGCCCTCGGAAAGGGGGAAGCGCGCCGTGATGCGGGGTTTGACTTTATCTGCGGCGTATAAGTCAAACAATTCGCTTAGATTTTCGGCGTGAGCGTCAGGCTCCCGAAAGACGGAGGCCCCCCAGAAGACGCCAACGATCTGGCACCCTTTCAGCAGCGCGAGATTGAGCGGTACGCTGGGGATTCCAGCCGGAAACCCGACGACGAGATATCGACCCTTCCACGCAATGCTTCGCAAGGCGGGTTCCGCATAGGCTCCGCCAACCGCATCATAGATGACATCGACACCCTCGGCGCTCGCCAGTGCCTTGATATCTTTTGAGAACGCTTTCTGAGCGTCCTTGTCCGGGTTTCTGGGGTACAGGATCGTCTCATCCGCACCGATCGAGCGGCAGAATTCAGCTTTGTCCGGCGCGGAAACCGCTGCAATGACTCGCGCGCCGATGGCTTTGCCCAACTCGATCGCCGCCGATCCGACACCACCTGCAGCTCCCAGAACCAACAGCGTCTCACCCGGTTGGAGGGCCGCCCGATCCTTGAGAGCGTGGTAAGAGGTGCCATAGGTGAAGATAAAACACGCCGCCTCATCAAAGGGCATGGTTTCGGGAAACTTGATAGCGTCCTTGGCTTTAATCGCAAGATGCGTGGCAAAGCCGCCATGGCCGGTCAGCGCCAGAACGCGATCTCCGATCTCGAACCCTTCAACTCCGTCGCCAAGCGCAAGCACCTCACCTGCGATTTCACCACCAGGGGCGAAGGGCCGTGGTGGCTTCATCTGATAGAGGTCGCGGATCATCAGCGTATCGGGAAAGTTCACCCCGGCGGCCTTTATTCCAACCAGAATCTCTCCGCGGCCCGGGGTCGGATCGGGCAGGGTGGTCAGTTCCAGAGTCTCCGGTCCACCCGCTGCGACGCTGAGTAATGCTTGCATGTTGCCCTCATTGTTCCTGTTATTCTTGAAGATGGAATTTTGGGGTGGGATCGCGCGCTGTCAACGGCGCACCCTCTTTCCCCTACGACAAGCGAGGAGTGCGGCATGACCCCGGAAACCCTGTTTTCTTTGGATGGAAAGGTGGCTCTGGTCACGGGCGGTGCCACCGGAATTGGCCGCATGGCTGCCGAGGCGCTTGTTCGGGCCGGAGCGCATGTGCTGATCGCCTCCCGCAAAGGTGACGCCTGCGAGGCCGTCGCGGCGGAACTAAACGCGCTGGATGCCCCCGGTAGCGCCGAGGGGTTTGCTGGGGATCTGGGCAGCAAAGACGGAATCGATGACGTCGTCGCCGAGATCAATAAACGGACGGAACGCCTTGATATTTTGATGAATAATTCCGGCGTGTCCTGGGGCGCGCCTCTAGGTCAATTCCCGCACGACGCGTGGGACAAAGTGATGTCCGTCAACGTCGCAGGTGTGTTTGAGCTGACGCAGAAACTACTGCCCTTGCTCATGAAATCCGGCACCGCCGAAGACCCGGCGCGTGTGGTCAATGTCGGCTCAGTCATGGGTGAGGTTCCCATGGGCGACGGGGCATACAGCTATTCGGCCTCCAAGGCGGCCGTCCTGCATCTGACCAAAATCCTGGCCAAGGAATTGTCACCGTACCACGTCACCGTCAACGCTCTGGCACCCGGCCCGTTCGTCTCGCGCATGACAGCCTTTGCAACCGCGGATGAGACGACGCGCGAGAAAGTCGGTAAATCGGTTCCTCTGGGCCGAGTTGGGCGCGACGATGACATCGCGGGATGCATGCTGTTTCTCTGCGGGCGAGGGGGCAGCTACGTGACCGGAGCCGTCATCCCCGTGTCCGGAGGCATCAACGTGGTTACAGCAGGCAACATCTTTGCCGAAGCGTTTTGACGATGAATACGAACAGCCCATTGGATCTGGACGCCGTTGATACCTACCTTGCCGCAAACCTCTCAGGGTACAGCGGCCCTCTGAAGGCCCACAAGTTCGATATCGGGCAATCCAACCCGACTTTCGCACTTGAGACGCCGGATCGCACTTACGTTCTGCGCCGTAAGCCTTCGGGAAAGCTTCTGAAATCTGCGCATGCGGTGGAGCGTGAGTTTCGCGTGCAACAGGCGCTTGCAGGCAGTGACGTTCCGGTGCCCGAGATGTTTCTTCTATGCGAAGATACCTCAGTCATTGGGTCCACTTTCTACGTGATGGAACACCTGGAGGGCCGTGTTTTCCTGGAACCAACCCTGACCGGTGAAAGCAACGAGACACGTACCGCCGTCATGGATGAAATGAACCGGGTGCTGGCCGAGTTGCATTCCGTCGATATCGTAGCGGTCGGCCTCGCCGACTATGGTCCGAGCGGCAATTACTTCGAACGTCAGATCGCGCGCTGGACGAAGCAGTACCGAGCCTCCGAGACAAACAAGATTGCTCAAATGGATGCGCTGATCACAGGGTTGGAGGAGGCTTTGCCCGAAGACGATGGTCAGCGCAGTCTTGTGCATGGTGATTATCGGATCGACAACTTGATGTTTGAACGCAACGGCACCCGGTGTATAGGCGTGCTGGATTGGGAGTTGTCGACGATCGGCCACCCTTACGCCGACCTTGCCGCGGTAATCATGCAGTGGCAGTTGCCTCCGGGTCCGGAAGGGCGGGGGCTGGCCGGGATTGACCGCAAAACCCTCGGATTGCCCAGTGATAGAGACTATATCGGTCAATATTGCGCCCGGCGCGGGCTGGCGGAAATCAAGGATTTTGGGTTCTATCTTGCCTTTAATTTCTTTCGCATGGCCGCCATTCTGCAGGGCGTCTACAAACGCGCGCTGGACGGCAACGCATCGGACCCGGGCCGGGCGAAACTGTTCGGTGACTACGTTCCGCTCTTCGCGCAGCATGGTTTGTCGGCTTTGGACGCTTAGGGCAGAGGGAACTTTGGAATGCCGGTTACGTGGGATCAAGACAGGTTGGATCGCATTCGCCCGTGGATGCAACGCTATGTAGATCAACTAAAATATCCCGGCAGCTCGCTTCTTCTGAAGCACAAAGGGCAGGAGGTCTTTTTCCACGCCTGCGGCCAGCGCAATGTCGAAGCAGGACTGCCTTTCGAGCGTGAAACGCTGGTCCGTATCTACTCGATGACCAAACCGATCACCTCAGTTGCGGTGATGATGCTGGTCGAGCGGGGATTGATCCACCTTGGCGCACCTTTGTCCGAGTATCTGCCCGAATTTTCCGCGCCTCAAGCGTTGGTTCCCGATGCCGAGCGGTTGGATCAGACCGAAGCTGCGCCGCCGCCGGCTCTGCACCAGCTTCTGACCCACACGAGCGGGTTCAGCTACCCATTCAATCCTGGTCTTCTGCCATCGGCGATGGAAGAGCGGGATATGATCTTCAAGCCTAATCAAGGGCTTCTGAAGGATAGAGTAAGCGATCTCGCCGCGCTGCCTCTGGCGTTTCAACCGGGTAGCCAGTGGGAGTATTCGGTCAGCACCGACGTTCTAGGTCGCGTTGTTGAGGTCGTCTCGGGAAAGACGTTGGACCAGTTCTTCCAGCGGGAGATCTTTGAGCCGCTCGGCATGCAAGAGACCGGCTTTGTCGTCCCAAAGGATGCTGGCGATGGATTTGCGTCGCTCTATACGCCTCTGGCGGGCGACGCGATGGATCTTAACTCGGCCGAACAGTCCGAGGATACGCTCAGGCTGGTGGATCAAGCGGGTTCTTCCCCGTTCGAATCCACCACCACGTTCTCGGGCGGTGGCGGCTTGGTCGGAACAATCGATGATTATAGCCGGTTTGCTGAAATGTTGCGGAACCGAGGGCAGGCCGATGGCGAACGGCTGTTGGGTCCGAAGACAGTAGATTTCATGATGATCAATCACTTACCCGGCGATATTGCCTCAATGGGCCCCAGTAGTTTTGCGGAACAACCGATGGAAGGGATGGGGTTCGGATTGGGCGGCTCTGTCGTGCTGAACCCGGGTCGTACCGGAGTGCCTGGGTCTGTCGGGGACTTCAGTTGGGGCGGTATGGCCTCGACCTATTTCTGGATTGACCGGTCCTTGGAATTGACGGCTGTGTTCTTCACTCAAGTGTCGCCGTCCAGCTCTTACCCGTCCCGCGCGGAACTCAAGGCTCTGGTCTTGGGGGCGGTGATTGATTGATGGCGCGGGTGTTGGTACCTCATCCCCCAAATGAACAAGATCGAGCAACCCATGACCGAAGCTGAGCGCATTCTCCTGGACCTTCTGAACATCGAACGGCTTGAGGTTGACCTGTTCCGGGGCACTGGATCGGGCGGTGAGACACCGACACGTATCTTCGGCGGTCAGGTCATCGCGCAGGCACTGGCAGCGGCTTACAGTACGGTCGATGACCGGCTCTGCCATTCCTTGCATGCTTATTTCATCCGTCCGGGTGACCCCAGTATTCCCGTTGTTTATCAAGTGGATCGGGCCAGAGACGGCGGTTCTTTCACCACGCGGCGCGTGGTTGCGATTCAACATGGTAAGCAGATCCTCAATATGTCTGCGTCCTTTCATGTTGAGGATGAGGGGTGGTCTCATCAGCATCCAATGCCGTCTTCTGAGAGCCCAGAAACCCATCCATCGCGCAGCGAACTACGCCACAAGTATGTGGACCAAGTCCCTGAAAAGATGAAGAAAGAGCTATTGCGCGAGCGGCCGATCGAAGTGCGCGAAGTAGACCATCTCGACCCATTTCGACCTGAAATTTCCGACGATCAGAATAAGATCTGGTTTCGGATGCCCGGAGCGGCGTCAACTGATCCCCGAACGCAGCATCTGATCTTGGCCTACGCCTCAGACATGAGCCTGATGAGTTCTGGCATGCGGCCACATGGGCTGAGCTGGTTCACGGGTCAGGTAAACGCAGCGAGCTTGGATCACGCGCTGTGGTTTCATGCGCCGGTGCGTTTTGAAAACTGGCATCTCTATGTGATGGAATCACCGTGGACGGGGCAGGGGCGGTCTTTCAATCGCGGCTCCATCTATTCCGAGGATGGTGTTCTGGTGGCGTCAGTTGCGCAAGAGGGATTGATGCGACGACCAAATGGCCGCTCTTAAGGGTCGCCTATAAACTGTTGATTTAATTTGTTCATGCCGAGCAGCCATCGGTCATAGTCAGCTGTTTTGTGGCGAATGTATTCAAGGACTTCGGGATGCGACAGGATCAGGAATTGCTCGGCTCGAATACCGTCCACACAGGCCTGTGCGACATCCTCCGGCTCGAGCATTCCGTCAATAGCCGCGACCGAGGTTTCATGACCGCGTGTCATCTCGGATCTGACAGCTTGCGGGCAAAGCGCCGAAACCTTCAAACCTTTATGGGCGTAGGTCAACGCCAACCATTCGGCAAAACCGATGGCCGCGTGTTTGGTGACGCCATACGCGGCCGCGCCAGGTTGGTTCAATAGTCCGGCGGCCGACGCTGTGATCATGATGTAGCCATGGCCGCGCTTGACGAACCGTGGAACAAGGTGACGCGCCATCCAGATATGAGACATCACGTTGATGTCCCAAATACGGTTCCAGTCTTCATCTGGCACGTCCAAACCGCCGAGCGTTAGAATTCCAGCGTTGGCGCAAAACAGGTCAATCGGCGCAATCTCGTCCTCGACATGCTCGATCAGGGCTTTGATCTGCGCTTCGCTGGAGACGTCGCACGGAAACGCGTGCCCGCCTATCTCGTCCGCCAAGGCTTGCGCATTTGCTCCGTCGATGTCGGAACAGACAACGTTTGCGCCATCTGCAGAGAACCTCTCGGCGAGACCTTTGCCAATACCGCCAGCGGAGCCGGTTATGACAACTGTCTTTCCGCTGAGTTCCAAATCGTCATCCTTGGTGGTTGGGTTTGACTAGTGGTCAGTATATTTACCATAATACCAATTACACGTATTACAGATTAGTGCCGTCTTTGATCAAACCCTACACCTAACCGCCTTTAAGGCCTAGAAAAAAGCCTGCAGCCCAGTTTGCGCACGTCCAAGGATAAGAGCGTGAACGTCATGCGTGCCCTCATAGGTGTTCACAGTCTCCAAATTGACCATGTGGCGGATAACCTGGAATTCCAGCGAGATACCGTTGCCGCCGTGCATGTCACGGGCCATGCGCGCGATGTCCAGCGCTTTGCCGCAGTTGTTGCGTTTGACGATTGAGACCATCTCGGGCGCCGCTTCAGCCTGATCCATCAGGCGACCGACGCGCAGGCTTGCTTGCAGAGCCAAGGCGATTTCTGTCTGCATGTCGGCCAGTTTGCGCTGGTACAGCTGCGTTTGCGCCAGCGGTTTGTTGAACTGCTTACGGTCCAGGCCATATTGCAAAGCCGCGTGCCAGCAATGTTCGGCTGCGCCCATCACGCCCCAGCTGATTCCATACCGCGCGCGGTTCAGACAGCCGAACGGGCCTTTTAGACCTTGCACATGAGGCAGCAAAGCGCCCTCGCCCACCTCGACGCCATCCAGCACGATTTCTCCGGTTATCGAGGCCCGCAGGCTGAGTTTGTTTTCAATCTTCGGCGCAGAAATACCGGGCTGACCCTTGTCCAAAACGAACCCGCGTATCTTGCCGTCATGCGCGTCCGATTTGGCCCAGACCACGAAGACATCCGCAATTGGCGCGTTCGAGATCCACATCTTGGTGCCGGTCAGGCGGTATCCGCCGTCGATTTTTTCGGCCCGTGTTTTCATGCCTGCGGGGTCAGACCCGGCGTCAGCTTCGGTCAGGCCGAAACAGCCGATCCATTCGCCCGAAGCCAATTTCGGCAGGTATTTGCGGCGCTGCTCCTCGGACCCGTAGGCATAGATCGGGTACATCACCAGCGAGCTTTGGACCGACATCATCGAGCGATAGCCGGAGTCCACGCGCTCAACCTCACGCGCGACCAGGCCGTAGGAAACGTAGCCGCCGCCAAGGCCGCCATATTCCTCGGGGATCGTGGTGCCCAGAAGGCCCATCTCGCCCATTTCGCGGAAAATCTCGGGGTCGGTTTCTTCGTTCTGAAACGCGGCAGTCACACGCGGTTGCAGCTTTTCCTGCGCATAGGCGCGCGCGCTGTCGGCGATCATGCGCTCGTCTTCTGACAACTGGTCGGACAGGCGGAACGGATCGTCCCAGGCAAACTTACCCAGATCCGGCGCATCTTTTGCGCGCAACGTCGGTTTGGTGGCGGGGGCGTTCATCGGGTGTCTCCGGTTTGTCTGAAGTCGCTCGCACAGTAACGTGGCACTTCACGGAAAAACAGCAAGAGTTTGACACCCGATTATGAGTAAATGTCATAGGTCAGGGGATAAGCACCCCCTTCCCTTTTATCCCAAGGCGTATCCTGCCCCGCGCACGGTCCGAACAGGATCATTACCGCCATGCTGAGTCAGCGCCTTGCGCAAACGGCCGATATGCACATCGACCGTACGGGTATCTACATAGATGTCGCGGCCCCAGACCCGGTCCAGCAATTGTTCGCGGCTCCAGACCCGGCCGGGTTTTTCCATGAAGGTGCTGAGAAGGCGGAATTCGGTCGGACCCAGTTTCAGCGAATGGCTGCCACGGCTGACCTTGTGGGTTTCGGAATCCAGTATGATATCGTCGAATTCCAGGCGAATACCCACCGTCGCTGGGCGTACACGGCGCAATTGGGTCCGCACCCGAGCCATGAGTTCCACGACTGAGTATGGCTTGACCACATAGTCATCTGCGCCGGTCTCAAGCCCACGCACCTTGTCGACCTCTTCCGAACGCGCCGAGAGCATGATGATCGGAATAGAACGGGTGTCTGGCCGTGTTTTCAGGCGTCGGCAGACCTCGATCCCGCTGAGGTTGGGCATCATCCAGTCCAGAACGATGATGTCCGGGCTGTCTTCGTCTACCAACAACAGCGCCTCGTCACCGCTGGCGGCTTTCGAGACGCGAAAGCCTTCGGCCTCGAGGTTGTAGGCCAGCACTTCACGCTGGGCGAGCTCATCTTCGACCACCAGAACCGTTGGTTGATCTGCAGACATTGGAGGCGTCTCCTAGACGGTTTGCGACGTTGTGTCGGCCTTGGGGCGCGACTCGGTTGGGCGCTCGCCGGTGACCAGATAAACGACCTGCTCGGCAATCGCGGTCACGTGGTCGCCCATGCGCTCGATATTCTTTGCGATGAAATGCAAGTGCATGCAGGACGAAATGCTGCGCGGATCCTCGGCCATGAAGGTCAGGAATTCGCGGAACAATCCGTTATACATCTGGTCCACCTCTTCGTCGCGGTCGATGACATCGGCAGCCAGTTCAGCATCCCGTTGGATATAGGCGTCCAGCGCGTCGCGCAGCATGACCTCAACCTCGCGCGCCATGCGGCGCAGCGCCGAGGCGCTCCCGTTGATCTCGCCCGAGTTCACCAGCACCGTGGTCCGCTTGGCGATGTTCTTGGAATAGTCGCCGATCCGTTCAAGGTTGGCCGAGACCTTCAGCACCGACAGCACCAACCGCAGGTCACTCGCTGTGGGTGCGCGTAAGGCGATCAGGCGGGCGGTTTCCTCGTTGATGATGTCCTCGAGCGCGTCGATGGCTTTGTCGCCCTGACGCACCTGCTGGGCGAGTTCCTCGTCCCGCGTTTCTAGCGAGCGGGCGGCGCCCATGATCGCGGCTTCGACCAGACCGCCCATCTTCATGATATGTGCCTGGATCGCTTCGAGATCGCGGTCGAAGACAGAGGCAATATGTTGTTCTGAATCGTTCATGTCGGAATACCTGTGCTCAGCCGATCCGGCCGGTGATGTAGCTTTCGGTGCGCGGGTCCACCGGGTTGGTGAAAATCTGTCCTGTTTCGCCGAACTCGACGAGGTTACCCAAATGGAAAAAGGCCGTTTTCTGGCTGACACGCGCCGCCTGCTGCATCGAGTGGGTCACGATGACCACCGAATACTGAGCGCGAAGTTCGTCAATCAACTCTTCGACCTGGGCAGTCGCAATCGGGTCCAGCGCCGAGCAAGGCTCGTCCATCAGAAGAACTTCGGGTTCTGTCGCCACGGCGCGCGCAATGCACAAGCGCTGCTGCTGACCGCCAGACAGGCCAGTGCCCGGAGCGTCCAGACGATCCTTGACCTCTTCCCAGATCGCACCGCGACGCAGGGATTTCTCGACGATCTCATCCAGTTCCGCTTTGTTCTTGGCTAGACCGTGGATGCGCGGGCCATAGGCCACATTGTCATAGATCGACTTCGGGAACGGGTTGGGTTTCTGGAACACCATCCCGACCTTGGCGCGCAGCTGAACAGGATCAACGCGTTTGTCGTAGATGTCCTCGCCGTCCAGTTTGAAGCTGCCCTGTACCCGAGCAACATCGATTGTGTCGTTCATCCGGTTCAGACAGCGCAGGAACGTGGATTTACCGCAGCCCGACGGACCGATGAAGGCTGTGACAGTTTTGTCTTCGATATCGACATTCACATCTTTGATGGCGTGAGTGTCACCGTAAAAGACTTGGCAGTCCCGGCACTCCAGCTTGATTTCATTGGTATCCACTTGTCTCTCCACTCGTGACATGTCGTTCATGGGTCTGCCCTTCTTACCAGCGGCGTTCAAAGCGGCGGCGCAGAATGATTGCGATGATGTTCATTGTCAGCAGGAAAATCAAAAGGATGATGATCCCGCCCCAAGCTTTTTCGTAGAACCCAACGTCTGCGCGCGCAGCCCAAGTGTAGATTTGGGCAGGCATGGCTGAGTTTGGTTCTGTGAACCCGGCAAGGAATCCGTCTGGGTAGCCTCGGGCAACAAAGCCCACCATCCCGATCAGCAACAGCGGAGCGGTTTCCCCCAGTGCCTGCGCCAGTCCGATAATGGTACCGGTCAGGATACCGGGCGCGGCCAGCGGCAGAACGTGATGGAACACCGCCTGCATTTTGGAAGCCCCTACCCCAAGTGCGGCATCACGGATCGACGGCGGAACTGCTTTCAGCGACGCCCGGGTCGAGATGATGATCGTCGGCAAGGTCATCAAGGTTAGCACCAGGCCACCAACCAGCGGGGCCGATTGCGGCAGGTGCATGAATTGAATGAAGACAGCCAGACCAAGGATACCAAACACGATCGAAGGAACCGCAGCCAGGTTCGAGATATTAACCTCAATCAGATCGGTGAACCTGTTTTGCGGCGCGAATTCTTCCAGATAGATCGACGCGGCTACGCCAATCGGCAGCGAAAGCGCCAGAACCACCAGCATCATGAAGAACGATCCGACAACCGAAGCACCAATTCCTGCGCCGCCAGGGTTGTCCACGCCCGAGTCTGCCCCAGTGATGAACGGCCAGTTGAAAACCTGTTTGATGATACCCGCTTCCTTAAGTGCATCGACCAGATCCAGATCACTTTTCTGGAGGAAACGACTATCCTGTATGGTGTCACGCGACACCCGGCCCTTAAAGTATCCATCGACGCGGCTTGAGGCTGCTAGATCAAACTCGATAGGTTCGCCTAGTTTGTCCGGGTTGTCTGCATAGAAGGTCCGGATGGTTCCGCCAACTTTACCCAGCAGACGCTCGATTGCAGCTTCGTCGAAATCGACTTGGAGACCGCTTTCATCGAGCTCCTTGTTCAGAGCAGCAATGAACAGGTCCGAATAGGCTTTGGTCTTGAACAGTGTGCTTTCGGCCTCTTCCTGTTCTTGTTGGGTTAGGGTGAACTCTACGCTGACAACAGTCCGGGTGAAGGCCGGAATACCCTCGGACAGGATCGATGCGAACAGGACGATCAGGAAGAATAGCCCGGTCGCGATGGCAACGATACCATAGGCACGGAAGCGTTTTTCTGCCTTGGCGCGTTTGCGGGTCCGCGCATCATACGCAGTCAGGGAAACAGCTTGGCGACCCGTTTCTGGGGTTTGCATGCTTGCGTCGGTCATTCGTACTGCTCCCGGTACTTGCGCACGATGTAAAGGGCAAAGACGTTCAGGCCCAGCGTGACAACGAACAGTGTCATGCCAAGCGCGAAGGCAACCAGCGCTTCTGGAGAGGCAAAGTCTGCGTCGCCGGTCAGTTGGCTTACGATTTTTGCAGTGACGGTTGTCATCGCCTCAAACGGGTTGAGGCTAAGCCGCGCGGCCGCCCCTGCCCCCAAAACCACGATCATGGTTTCACCAATAGCACGTGAGGCTGCCAGCAGGATCGCACCGACGATGCCCGGTAGCGCGGCTGGCAGAACCACCTGGCGGATGGTTTCGGACTGCGTAGCGCCCAGGCCATAGGAACCGTCACGCATCGCTTGTGGCACGGCGTTGATGATATCGTCGGACAGCGAAGACACAAAGGGGATCAGCATGATGCCCATAACCAGACCGGCTGTCATCACGGCCGTACCAGCCTTCATCCAGCCTAGGCCACCATCCCCGAACACACCCAACAGAAGTGGGCCGACAGTCAACAAGGCGAACAGGCCGTAAACGATCGTTGGGATGCCCGCCAGAACCTCCAACAAAGGTTTGGCGAAGGCACGCACTGCGGGTGAGGCATACTCGCTGAGATAAATCGCAGCAAACAGGCCGATTGGCACAGCCACCAGCAAGGCGACAACCGAAATATACAACGTGCCCCAGAGAAGCGGGAGGATACCAAGATCTGACGCCCCACCTCGGCCCGAGAAACTGGGAGCCCACGTGGTGCCGAAGAAAAAGTCAGATGCTGGGTAGAGCCGGAAGAATTCCCATGTGTTGAAGACCAGAGACAATACGATACCGATCGTTGTCAGGATCGCGATAGATGCGGCCGCAAGTAGCAGAACGCGAATGCCCTGCTCGACCACGTTGCGTGCGCGATAGTCAGCGTTGGTTTGCACCAAGCTGATGGCGGCCCCCGCCAAAGCAACAAGGATCACGGCAACTGACATGATCCGATAGCCGCTCGAATTCATGATCCGGTAGCTTTGAGCCCCGCGGAGAACCGTTTGTGTGATGTTCGATGTTACAACTTGACCCGCGTCTTTCAGGCGCTGCGTCATGTCCGTAAAATCTGCGCGCGCGTTACGAGCCACATCCTCGGTCAGCGCGCCCTGCGAAACCGCGTTGTCCAAACCCGTCGCCGTCCGGCGGACTTCGGCCAGCACCAGACCCCGAGACGATCCTTCTTTGATCGCGGTGTCGGGGATCATGCCGGAAACCTGAGAGTTCACGTAAATCGGTTGAACCAATAGCCAGATCACCAGCAAACCAAAGGCCGGAACAATTACTTTAAGCGCAACATTCGCGCCATAAAACGCAGGAAGGGAGTGCAGGTTTCGGCTGTCGCCGCCAGCGCTTTGAAGCGCACGAGATCGGCCCAGCACATAACCGACCAAAGCGATCGCAACAACGATCAAGAAAAGCCAAAGAATCGGCATATCACCCCCACTGGTCCGCTTGGGAATTCAAAAGAAGCAAAGGGGCGGCGACAATGGCCGCCCCCGGCATTTAGACCAATGTCAGGCTTAGCTGCCCGAACCCATGGTAACTTCGTTGGCAATCGCTTCCTGAGTTTTTGCCAGCTCAGGGTCAGCAACGAGGCCATAGTTTGCCAATGGGCTTGTCGGGCCGGCGATTTCGTCAGCGACGAAGAACTGAGCGTATTCTTTCAGACCAGGGATCACGCCGATGTGGGCTTTCTTCACGTAGAAGAACAGCGGACGCGATACAGGGTATTCACCGGTCGAGATGGTCTCGGTCGACGGCGCGATACCGGACATGGTTGCAACTTTCAGCTTGTCAGTGTTGTTCTCGTAGAACGCCAGACCGAAAACACCGATACCGTTCGGGTTGGTGTCGATACGGGCCAGGGTCTCGGTGTAGTCACCGTCGATATCGACCGATTTACCATCGGTACGCACGTCCAAACATGCATCTTCTGCGTCATCTTCGCTCATGCCGCCAGCGATCATTGCTTCCATGGCGCCAGTTGCTTCACAGCCGATCAGCAGAACTTTTTCTTCGAAGACTTCACGGGTGCCGTGCTTGGTGCCGGGGATGAAGCCTGCGATTTCAACGTCAGGCAGGTCGCCGTTGAATTCGGCCCAAGTGTTGTATGGGTTGTCGACGATCTCGCCATCTTTCAGAACCTTCGCGCCCAGAGCGTTGAAGATGTCCGAAGGCTCAAACGCGTTGAAGGCAGGACCAGACTGCTGGCTTGCAAACACGATGCCGTCATAACCGATACGGACTTCCATAATGTCGGTCACGCCGTTTTCGGCACAGGCTTTGATCTCTTTTTCACGGATGGCGCGCGATGCGTTTGCAACGTCGATGGTGTTTTCGCCAACACCTTCGCAGAAACGCTTCAGGCCGGCCGACGAACCGCCGGATTCAACAACAGGTGTCGGGAAGTCGGTGTTTTCACCAAACAGCTCCGCAACGATCGAGGCATAAGGCAGAACGGTCGACGAACCGGCAACCTGAACGTTGTCACGCGCAGCAGCAGCAGTGGCCGAGACAGCAGCGATAGCCAGCGCAGAAGCCGACAGTTTTACAAAGGACATTTCAGTCTCCCTGAGGATTGGGTTTTCGATCACCCCCATGATGATCTTGCGCGAACCACTAGGCCCCGTGCGTAAGGCTTTTGTGACAGGTACGTAACAGTTTTATGACAAGTCGGGTTTTTCTTGCGTCCTGCTGTCATAAATCTTTTGGCTCGGCCGTGATGGCTTTACGGATACCCGCCCTTCAGCGCGGTAAAATCACCGTAAAAACAGTACCTTTTCCTAAATCGCTTTCCACCCGAAGGCGCCCACGGTGACGGTTGACGATATGCTTCACAATCGCGAGTCCAAGCCCGGTTCCGCCCAATTGGCGCGATCTGTGACTGTCGGCGCGATAGAACCGCTCGGTGAGTCGCGGCAGGTGAACGGAATCAATGCCAGGCCCTCGATCGATGATCTGCACCCGGACTGCCGGACCACGCATGGCCGTGTCTCTCTCTGAGGTGGTCACGCGCAACTCGACACTGCCGCCGCTGCCGCCATATTTAATGCCGTTCTCGACCAGGTTGGTAAACACCTGACGCAGCTGATCGCTGTCGCCGGTCATGATCACCGGATCCTCAGGCGCATCAAGCGTCAGCACCACCTCGGCGTCATCGGCCAGAGGGCGCATAGAGTTCAGCGTGGATTGCAGCAGACCTGTCAGTTCCAACTCCTCTTTCGGGCGCACGCGTTCCTCGCTTTCCACCCGGTTGAGCGACAGCAGATCGCCGACAAGGCGGTTCATGCGGTTTGCCTCATCCGTCATGATCTGCAGAAACCGCTCGCGCGCGGCGGCGTCATCTCGGGCCGGGCCGCGCAGGGTTTCGATGAAGCCCATCAAAGCGGTCAGAGGGGTGCGGAGTTCATGACTGACATTGGCGACGAAATCGCGACGCATCTGGCTGGCTTGTTCCAGATGCGTGATGTCCTGAAAGATCGTCAGCACCGCCCCGCCCGACACCGCGCCGATGCCGTTCATATAGCGGCAAATCACCTCGAAGGTCGTATCCTGCGCGCCATCATTTGAAAGGTGCCGCGTTTTGGCCGGACCCTTACTGCGCAGGCTTTGTTCAATCGCTTCAATAACCTGAGGCTGCCTGAGGATCGTCGCAAAGTGGCGGCCCGTTATATTCTGGCTTAGCAGGGTTTTGGCGTCGGTATTGGCGGCGATGATCCGTTCGGTCTGGTCGACCAGAAGCGCGGGCATCGGAATGGCCGATACATATTCTTCCAGAAGGTTTTCAGCCATGTCCGATTGATTTCCTGCCGCTTAAGCCAACGGTTTCAGGGTTTCCCTGAATTTGCGCATGTTCTGTTGATAGTGCAGCGCGCTGAGCGTGTTCCGCTGGGCTGCGGCCTCATCCAGCTGCCGCACCACCTTGCCCGGAGACCCCATGACCAGCGAGTTGTCAGGGATCTCTTTGTTTTCCGTGATCAGTGCCCCTGCCCCGATCAGGCAGTTCTTGCCGATCTTCGCCCCGTTCAGAATGATCGCCCCCATCCCGATGAGAGAGTTCTCACCGATCGTGCAGCCATGCAGCATGACCTTGTGCCCGATTGTGCAATTTGCCCCGATCGTCAGAGGAAAGCCCGCGTCGATATGCATGACGCAGTTCTCTTGCACATTGCTGCCCGCGCCGACGCGGATTTCTTCGTGATCCGCCCGGATCGTGCAGCCAAACCAGACCGAGGCGCCCTCTTCCAGCACCACCTTGCCGATCAGATTGGCGTCCGGCGCGACCCAAGTGTCTTCGTGGATTTGGGGCGTGTGATCTCCTAGCGCGTAGATCGTCATGACTGCTCCTCGAATTCCATCTGCAGGGTACGGACGTGGTTTTGCAGTTTTGGTTGCTGAATACGACGCATCCGTTCGGCGCTGACGATGGTCTTCAGCTTTTCTTCTGTCGAATCCAGATCGTCATTCACCAGCACATAGTCGTAATAGCCCCAGTGGCTGATCTCATCCCAGCTTTTCAGCATGCGCTTGCCGATCACATCGGCACTGTCCTGAGCCCGGCTTTCCAACCGGCGGCGCAGTTCGGGGATTGAAGGCGGCAGGATGAAGATCGACAGCGCGTGTTTGCCGAGGTCCGAGTTACGGATCTGCACCTCGCCCTGCCAGTCCACGTCGAACAGCACGTCCTTGCCGGACTCGATGGATTCGCGCACAGGTCCAGCTGGTGAGCCATAGAAGTTGCCGAAGACATGCGCGTGTTCCAGCATTTGCCCATCGGCCACCTGCTGTTTGAACTCGTCTTCCGACAAGAAGTAGTATTCGCGGCCATGTTCCTCACCCGGACGTGGTTCGCGGGTTGTGGCTGAGATCGAGAATTCGAGTTCGGTATCCCAGGTCATCAGTCTGCGGGCCAAGGTGGATTTACCCGCGCCCGAAGGGGATGACAGGATGATAAGGAGGCCGCGGCGATCTGCCATGTCAGTTCTTCCTACTGTTATTCAACGTTTTGTACCTGCTCGCGCATCTGGTCGATCACCGCCTTCAATTCCAACCCGACCGAGGTCAGATCGGCGCTTTGTGCCTTGGAGCAAAGGGTGTTTGCTTCGCGGTTGAATTCCTGCATCAGGAAATCCAGCTTGCGGCCAACCGCACCATCCTGCGCCAGAAGGTCCCGCGCGGCGGTGACATGGGCGCTGAGGCGGTCGATCTCTTCGGTGATGTCGGCCTTGACGGCGATCAGGGCGAGTTCCTGCGCCACTCTCTCAGGTTCGACCCCTTGGGCGTTGTCCAGCACGCGGGAGAGGTTTTCGCGCAGCGCTTCGGCCATCTTGTCCTTGCGCTGTTCGGCCAGTTCGGCGGCCTTCGACGTCAATGCCGCAACCTGATCTAACTGAGACGCCAGGATCGCGGCTAGAGCCTCGCCTTCGGTCTGACGCATCTCGAGAAACGCTGCCAAAAGCGGAGTGAACTCGGTGGTCATCTGCGCGACCAGCGGCGCCGGATCGTCGGCCTCGGCACCTGCATCCAGCATGCCTTTAAGGGTCAGTAGATCACTTGCTTTGGAGGGGGCGAGTTCCATCCCCCTTGCCTCGGCCATGGCTTGTGTCTGTTGCAAGGCATCCAAGGCCGCCGACATCGCAACCGTGTTCAAAGCAAGATCCGGCTGGGACTCATCTCGGCTAATCCGCAATGACAGGGTCACATTGCCCCGGCTCAGCGATTTGGACAGAACGGCCCGCAACGCGGCCTCAAGGCCAGTGAGCCAATCGGGGACGCGGACGCGCATGTCCAGCCCTTTTCCGTTCACGCTGCGCAGCTCCCATGTCCAGCTATGGGGGCCGAACTCTCCCTTGCCCGAGGCGAACCCGGTCATGGATTTGATCATCACTGCCCTTTCCATCGCTGTCAGTCTTAGTGTCTGCCGCACCTAATGCCATTGCCCGGTGCAGAGCAAGAGTTTGCTGAGGTCGCAGCCGTTCGACAGAAGTTAACCATTCGTTAAAGAATTACTCCAAAATTGACTTAACCCGTGTCAATCATGTCTCTAGCTCGGTCGTTTGGCCGAAAATGCCTCCGATATGTTGCATTTTATGAAAATGACGATGATTAGGCGCTAGGGTTATGAAAATAGGAACCTTTTTCGGGACTGGCTCGAAGTCCAAACTTGGAAAGATTGTCGCAATGGATCGCTTTGACAGCGGGCGCAGCCTCTCACCGATCCGTCAGGCCGAGGCCTACTGGACCGCGTTGCTTGACGGGAATGGCGTGCCCATGCGGTCGCAGATTGATCCGCGCGGGCTTGAGAATGTTCTGGAATACACCTTCATTCTCGAGCGGATTGCCCCCGGTCTGGCCCGGTTTCGCCTTGCGGGCAGCCACCTGAACAAGCTGGCGGGGATGGAAGTGCGGGGCATGCCTCTGACCGCGTTTTTCGATCCCGAGGCGCGTAAGGCAGCCACGAATGCTCTAGAGCAGGTCTTTGCTAACCCCGCCATTGCCGAATTGGATATGGTGTCCAGCGGCGCATTCGGGCGCGCCCGGATGCAGGCGCATATGCTGCTTTTGCCGCTGAAAAGCGATCTGGGGGATGTCAGCCGCGTAATGGGCGTCATGGTCAGTGACGGCGCGATCGGAGCGACACCGCGCCGCTTCTCGATCCAAGACAGCCGGATCAAACCGGTGAGCGAGGTTCAGGCGCCGGCCAAGCCAAAGCTGGAAGTCACGGACGGTTTTGCTGAGGGCTTTGCCGAGGGCAAGGCAGAGTTCAAACGCCCCAAAGGGCACCTCAGGCTGGTTGCATCGCGCGACGACTGATCCAAAGAAAAACGGCGGGCTAAGGACCCAGCCCATGCGGTAAATGTTGACAGGACGCTGGAACATCCCTGATGTGACGGGCTTTTGTGATCGTTTCCGCCCGAAGATTTCTTCGAGGGCGGCATAGCTTTCTGAAAGCAGACGTTGTTATGGCTCTGCGCAAGGGTCGACATGCGGACTTTGCGGACTTTGGTCCAGAGATCCCTAATGTCGGCAAACGTCCTAAACCGGCGTTCTCAGCTTTCAAGGCTGCGGTAGTTATTGGGTTTTAGCCTTCTATTCCAAAAAGGCAGTTCGCTTTAAGAGCCATGAGCAGGGTGTCCAAGTCCTCACGGCTTTTTGCCCCGTACTTCAAACCCATTATGACCGTGACGACAAAATGGGCTTGTTGCGTAACCGATAGTTCCCGTGCCTCAAAGGCTTCTGAATAGGGTTCCAGAAAGCCTCGAACAAGAGCTTCATGACGTCTGTGCGAACGCTCGATTTCATCTTTGCCCGCCGCGTTGTGGCCGGTGATCAGATCCTCTGCATCTCCCGCTGTTTGAAGCAATTCAAAGCTCTTGATCACCGTTTCTTCGAAATAGACGTCGAGCTTTTCTGACAAGGTGTTGCACTCCGCCAGACGCTGCCTGACCAGTGCGAGGTTCTGGTCGGTGATGGTGCGGATCGACGCGCGGATCATCTCATCCTTGCCGCCGAATAGATCGTACAGTGTTTGGCGTGAAACTCCCGCTTCGGCTGCGATATCGTTCATGGATGTCTTGCGTGCACCGAAACGCACGAAGCAGCGGATCGCTGCCGCGATGGATTTTTCTTCAGTCTCTGTGAGAGGTTTAGCGGTCATATCAGTCATGCCAACCAAATAATTGACGCCTTACCACTTGACAAGATGTGTTTAGATGTAAAATACAATCCGACAACAATGATAAACTTGTAAAGTTTGGAGATGGCAATGCCTAGAACCGTTCTGATCACCGGCTGCTCAAGTGGCTTTGGCAGATTAATTGCTCGCACATTCCTTGATTCAGGTTGGAACGTGGTCGCCACCATGCGTAGCCCGGAAAAGGAGACTGAGCTGAAGAAAGATGATCGTCTGCTTTTGACCCAGCTGGACGTGACCGTTTCAGACAGCATTCAAAGGGCCTTCACAAATGCCCGAGAGGTATTTGGGCAGGTGGATGTTGTCATCAACAACGCAGGCTACGGCGGTAGCGGCTTGTTCGAACAGTTCAGTCCAGACGACATCCACGCAATGTATGAAACAAACGTATTTGGCCCGATGAATGTCATGCGAGAGGCACTGCCGGACATGCGGGCGGCTGGAAGCGGCGTCATCGTCAATGTGACCTCGATGGCTGGCCATCTCGGTTTGCCCGGCAATTCGGTCTATTCCTCCAGCAAGCATGCGCTGGTCGGTTTGACCGAAGCCATGGCGCAGGAATACGCGCCCTTTGGAGTCAGGATATTCAACGTCGCACCAGGCGCTTATCCGACGACCGGATTTGATGAGGCGGTAGACAAACGTCTCGACAGCGGAGATGCGCAACTGGTGGCCTTCTCTCACAAACTACGAGCGCAAATTAGTGCAGTAGGCGCGCACATGGCCAACGAGGGAGGCGCACTTGCCGATCCTCAAGAGGTGGCAGATCACGTGTTTGCTTGCGTAACCGAGGATCGCCCGATCCATAACCCCAGCGGTTCCGATGCAGAAATGCTGACGGAAATGGCGGGCCAGGCAAACCGACAAGCCTTTATCGACCAGCTATCCGCCATGCTGGTTCCCGCAGCCTGATCAACAAATAGGAGAAGCCGATGTTTGGAACGATGATATCGAACATGATGGTCAAGCCGGGCCAATCACCTTTGTTCGACAACCCCGAAGATCACGGGCTGGAGTACGAAAACGTCGAATTCAAAACCGAAGATGGCGTTACGTTGCGTGGGTGGTTGATAAATGGCGGAAGCGACAAAGTGATCGTGCAAACCCATTTCGGCGTTCAATGCAATCGCGGTGGCTGGACTCCCAAGGGGCACGGACCAATCACGCCTTGGAAGCAGGACATCCAGTTCTTACGACAGGCAAAATACCTGGTGGGTCAGGGGTATTCGGTGCTGATGTATGACATGCGCGGTCATGGCGAAAGCGATCTTGGTCCGATCCCATGGGTCAGTTGGGGGCCGGAGGAGGCAAAGGACGTCATCGCTGCTGTGGACTTTGTAACCCGCCGGTTCCCGGATGCTTCGATTGGGCTTCTGAGCATCTGCATGGGCGCAGCCTCTACGACATATGCCTACGGTCGCGATAACGGCTTGGCCAACCGTCCGAACATCAAGGCCATCGTTGCTGTTCAGCCCTTGCTTTACACCTGCTTTGTGGAGGCACTTGGCATGCCTGGGTTCATGACGCGAGCAGGTGAAAAAGTCAGTGAAAAGCGGCTTGGCTTCGATATGGGCGCACCTAATTTCATTGACGATGCTCCCAAAATCTCGGTGCCAACACTGGTTGTTCAGAACAGCAATGACCCATGGACGAAGATGGGCATGGTGGAAGATTACTTCCAAGCTCTCGGCGTCGAAAAGGAGCTGAAACTGCTCGACCTCGAGAAAAGCCGTTTTGCGGCTTATGACTATGTTGGGGCTCACCCCGACGACGTGCTGGTCTGGTTCGACAAGTTTGTGTGATGCTCTGGACCTTGATGAAATGGGGATTGCCCGCGCTTGGATTGGTGGTCGTCGCGGGCCTTCTCACCCAGAAGACCTTTCGTGCTGAAATTGTGATTGCCGCCCCGGCCGATGAAGTGTGGCGCGTTTTGATGGCTACGGACACGTACCCTGATTGGAATCCGATTTTCGTCGAAGTGATTGGTGATTACGCCGAGGGTGCCAAGCTTCGAAACAAAGTTCTGGACCCTACCGGTAAAACTCTTGAGATGAACTCGACAGTCGTAGCGATGACGCCCGAAAAAGAGCTTCGCCAAAAAGGTGGCGTTCCCGGTATCCTGACCTTTGATCACCGATGGCTGTTGGAGTCGGTCCCAGGCGGCACGAAAGTTACCCAATATGAAGTCGACCGAGGCATCGGTCTGTGGTTTTGGAACTCCAGCTGGATCGAACCAGCCTACTCGAAGGTTAACGATGCGCTGAAGGCTCGGGCCGAAACCTCTATTGAAGAATGAATGCCTCTCTCGGAACAACGACAGCTTTTGGAGCATATGCACGGTTCGTGCACTGTGCAGCATCGGTTAATTTGGGCTCTTCGGACACCTTCGCGACACATGGGATGAGCGGCAGCATTCGGCTCAAGCCAAGCGGCTCCGTCACACATGCGGCGGAGCCACCTGTAATCAACATTTACAGCATGGGCTGGGGCTAAGGACCCGCCGTTTTCTTTGATTGATTGAACCTTAGCTTGCTTCGCGCTTGGTGCGGTCGCGGCGCAGGTTGGTCAGTTCTTCGGCGACCAGGAAGGCCAGTTCCAACGATTGCGACGCGTTCAAACGCGGGTCGCACGCCGTGTGGTACCGGTCCGAGAGGTCCTCTTCGGTCACGGCACGCACGCCGCCGGTGCATTCGGTGACGTCCAGACCGGTCATCTCGAAATGCACACCACCGGGGATGGTGCCTTCGGCCTGATGCACGCCAAAGAAGTCCCGCACTTCGCGCAGGACCGAATCGAACGGGCGGGTTTTGTACCCGGTGGCCGATTTGATCGTATTGCCGTGCATCGGGTCGCAGACCCAAGTGACCTTGGCGCCCTCTTCTTTGACTGCTTTCACCAGACGCGGCAGATGCTCGCCCGCCTTGCCTGCACCGAAGCGAGCGATCAGTGTTAGTCGACCCTCTTCGTTTTCGGGGTTCAACTTGGACATCAGAACCTTGAGGTCCTCGGCCGTTGTGGTCGGGCCACATTTCAGACCAATCGGGTTCTGCACGCCACGGCAGAATTCCACATGCGCGCCGTCAGGCTGACGGGTGCGGTCACCGATCCAGATCATATGACCCGAACCTGCCAGCCAGTTGCCAGAAGTCGAATCCAAACGGGTCAGCGCCTCTTCATATTCCAGCAGCAGCCCTTCGTGGCTGGTGTAGAACTCGACGGTCGAGAACTCATGTGTTGTCTCGGCTGTGATGCCCGCAGCCCCCATGAAGTCGATCGTGTCCTGAATGCGGTCGGCGATCTCGGAGTATTTCTGAACGTCCTGTTCATCTGTGAAGCCCAGCGTCCAGGAATGCACGCGGCTCATGTCGGCGAAACCACCGGTCGAGAAGGCGCGCAGCAGGTTCAGCGTGGCAGCGGCCTGCGTGTAGGCCTGAAGCATCTTGGACGGATTCGGAATCCGCGCCTCGGGTGTGAAGTCCAACTCGTTGATGATGTCACCGCGGTAGCTGGGCAGCTCAACGCCATCCACAACTTCGGTCGGTGCGCTGCGCGGTTTGGCAAACTGCCCAGCCATGCGGCCCACTTTGACCACCGGCACCTTGGCGCCATAGGTCAGAACCATCGCCATTTGCAGCATCACTTTGAACGTGTCACGGATCGCATCCGCGCTGAATTGTTCAAAGCTTTCAGCACAATCCCCGCCCTGCAACAGGAAAGCCTCGCCGCGACCGGCGGCACCCAAATGTTGCTTGAGACGCCGCGCCTCACCGGCAAAGACCAGCGGGGGATACTGCGAAAGCTGCGCCTCGACTTTGGCCAGCGCGGCCGCGTCGGTATAGTCTGGCATCTGAACCCGGGGCTTGTTGCGCCAGTTCGATTTTTGCCATTCGGTCATAGCCTTGATCTCCGCTGATAGTATTCAGGTGGTCTCTATACAAAAAGCCGGGAAGAGAGACCATATCCGATTTGCGGCTCTTGACGTCGTAAACAAGCTTTGATCATGGTATCTGTCAAATCATGCGCGCCCAGGGCGCATCGGCCACCGAATCAAGGACAAAAACCCATGCAAGAACAACGCCAAGTTGTCAAAGTCGACGGTAACGTCGACAAGCCGATCAATTTTGTATTCGTCTTATTGGATGGATTTTCGCTTTTGTCCTTTGCGTCGGCTCTGGACAGCCTGCGCATTGCCAATCGTATGGCTGATAAGCCTGTCTATACGTGGTCTTTGATCGGTGAAGGGGGCGACACAATTACCTGCTCGGCAGGCACGACTTTCAAGCTGGATCAGGACCTGATCGAGCTGCAGCGTGATGACATCGTTCTGATCTGCGGCGGGGTCGAGGTAAAAACCGCAACCACCAAGAAGATCCTGAACTGGATGCGGCGCGAGGCCCGCAAAGGGCTGCGGATCGGTGGCTTGTGTACGGCCGCTTATTCGCTTGCCAAGGCAGGGCTGCTGGAGGGTAAGCGAGCGACCATCCACTGGGAAAACTCGGACAGCTTCATTGAAGAGTTTGACAATGTGGAACTGACCAAATCCGTTTTTCAGGTCGACGGCAACCGGATGACGACCGCGGGGGGCACCTCATCCATTGATCTGATGCTGAAACTGATCGCGAATGACTATGGCGAGGGTCTGGCCAGCGCCGTAGCCGATCAGATGATCTATTCTTCGATCCGCACAGATCAGGACACACAGCGCTTGTCCACGCCCACTCGGATTGGGGTCCGGCATCCGAAGCTCAGCCAGGTCATCCTGATGATGGAAAAGAACATCGAAGAGCCGATCTCGCCTTCGATTCTGGCCAAGGATGTCGGCATGTCGACCCGGCAGCTGGAGCGTCTGTTCCGCCGCTACCTGAGCCGCTCACCCAAACGGTACTACATGGAGTTGCGGCTGCACAAAGCCCGCAACCTGCTGATGCAGACGGATATGAGCGTGATCAACGTGGCTCTGGCCTGCGGTTTCGCCTCGCCGAGCCATTTCTCGAAATGCTACCGGGCGCACTACAACACCACGCCATACCGTGAGCGTGGGGCACAGTCGGGACGGCTGTCCGTGTAAAGCCGCTTTACAGGGTCTTCTCAAAATAGTGCAGATGGGGCCTAAGCATGGGCTGATCCAGATAGGTCGTCGTCTCAATGGGTTCGGACAGTTCGACAAATCCCAGTTTCGGATACAGGTCCCTCATTTCGACATTCGGAGTAAGTGTGTCAGCCACAAGGCGTTTTAACCCCAGCGTGCGGGCCGCCTCCTCTCGGGCTTGTATCATGGCACGCCCCGCACCTGTGCCGCGCGCGGCTTCGGTCACGAACACGCGTTTCAATTCGCCGGTGTCCTGATCCAGCCGTTTCATCATGCCACAGCCGATGATCTTACCCGTGCTGTCTCGCGTCAGAACCAGGCACCCGTTTGGCGGCAGATAGTCCTCTGAGTGTGCCCAAAACTCGGCCAGCGCGCTTTGCGGCGCAGCCGGATCGATTTCAAACCCCATGGCCGTCATGCGCTCAACGATCAACGCATAATATTGGGACAGGATGCCGTTCAACTCATCCTGATCTGGCAGCGTGTCACACATTTCAATCGAAAAGTCGCGCAATGGACCGTACCCTCAGATGGTTTCTTGATACAGGATCAAGCTCGGTTACTCGGCAACAGTCAAGGAGGGCGAGCACTGATCTATCTATCCGGGGAAAGCCGGAAAACTGCCCCATTGCCTACGGAAATGAACCAGATCGACCCATCCGGGGCCTCAACGATATCCCGGACCCGCTCTGTTTCGGGGCCTCTGATCTGTTCGACCTCGCGCAGTGGGTTGCCGTCCAGCCGGGCGATGTAATCAAACTTGAGCGATCCCACGAAGATGTCGCCTTTCCATTCCGGCCAGAGCGCACCTGAATAGACCATCAACCCCGACGGCGCGATTGAAGGGTCCCAATAGTGGCGTGGCTGCTCCATCCCATCTTTGGAAGTGCCTTCGCCTATCGTCTTGCCCGAGTAGTGCTTGCCATAGGAAATGACGGGCCAGCCGTAGTTCAGCCCCGGTTGCACGAGGTTGACCTCATCCCCTCCGCGCGCGCCATGCTCGGATGTCCAAAGACGCCCCTGAGCATCCAGATCGGCGCCCTGAGGGTTGCGGTGCCCGTAGGACCAGATCTCGGGCCGAATATTCGCCTGCCCGACAAAGGGGTTGTCGGCAGGAACCGAGCCATCCCGATTGATGCGGATAATCGACCCGATTGGGTTTGAGCGGTCCTGAGCCTGCGGCCGATCCCCCCGATCCCCGATGGTGACAAACAAACTGCCGTCTTCCGCCTCAACCACCCGGGAGCCAAAGTGACGCCCGCCCGAGCCTCCGGGCGTGGCCTCGAACAGGATACGCGTGTTGGTCAGGCGTTTGCCGTTCTCTGACAGGCGCGCGACGGCCAGCGCGGTGCCAGCCCCATTGCTCTGAGGTTTCGAGAAGGTCAGAAAAACCTCGCGCGTCTGTGGGAAATCCCTCGCGATGGTCACGTCCAGCAAGCCGCCCTGCCCTCTGGCGGCCACTTTCGGCACCCCCTTCACTTTTTGAGATTTCCCGTCCGACACATAAAGCACATCGCCATCCCGTTCGGTCACCAGAAACGATCCATCGGGCAGGATGCCTACGGCCCAGGGCGCATCCAGTCCCTCGATCATCGGCTCGATCTGAACCGTACCTTGGGATGTCTCAAGCTCCTCAGCGGAGGCGAGACCTGTGCTGATCATCAAGGCAAGAATCGCAAAGGGTCTGAGCGTCATGGGTCTTCCTTTCGGACTGACAGCGTTATCACCATGAGAACAAATAGGATTATGGAGCGTAAAAACACGATTGCGTTAGGACTTTTCTTTTCCGGATTGCTTGCCTAGGGTCATGCGCAGAACGAATACGTTCACAATAGGGAGTAACCATATGAAAAAGCTGCTGACTGCAACTGCAGCCTCCGCTCTGCTGGCGGGTACCGCAATGGCCGAAGACGTCAAGCTGGGCGTTCTGTTCGGCTTCACCGGCCCGATTGAATCGCTGGCACCTGCCATGGGTTCGGGCGCCGAGATGGCGATGGCCGAAGTCACCGAATCCGGCAAGCTGCTGGACGGAGCAACCGTGACTGCAACCCGCGCAGATACCGGCTGTATCGACAACGGCCTGTCCACGTCGAACGGCGAGCGCATGATCGCTGACGGCGTTGCTGGCATCATCGGCGGTGACTGCTCGGGCGTGACTGGCGCGATCCTGCAGAACGTCGCGATTCCGAACGGCATGGTGATGATCTCGCCATCGGCCACCTCGCCCGGTCTGTCGACCATGGAAGACAATGGCCTGTTCTTCCGTACCGCGCCATCGGATGCGCGTGAAGGTCAGGTGATGGCCGACATCCTGAACGATCGCGGGATCAGCTCGATCGCTCTGACCTACACCAACAACGACTACGGCAAGGGTCTGGCGGATGCGATCCAGTCCTCGTTCGAGGCTTCGGGTGGTGAAGTGACCATCGTCGCAGCCCACGAAGACGGCAAGGCCGACTACTCGGCCGAAGTTGGTGCGTTGGCCTCGGCCGGTGGCGACATTCTGGTCGTTGCGGGCTACCTGGACCAAGGCGGTCTGGGCATCATCCAGTCGGCTCTGGACAGCGGCGCGTTTGACACGTTCGGTCTGCCCGGCGGCATGATCGGTGACTCGCTGCCTGCCAATGTCGGTCCGGACCTGAACGGTTCGTTCGGTCAGATCGCTGGTTCGGGTGGTGAAGGCGCTGAAAAGTACTTTGCCATGGCCGAAGCTGCAGGTTTCGACGGCTCGTCGCCCTACTCGCCTGAATCCTATGACGCCGCTGCCCTGTTCATGCTGGCCATGCAGGCCGCAGGTTCGACCAACCCAGCGGACTATGGTTCCAAGATCATGGACGTCGCCAACGAACCTGGTGAGAAGATCTACCCGGGTGAACTGGCCAAGGGTCTGGAACTGCTCGCTGCCGGTCAGGAGATCGACTATGTCGGTGCCTCCGGTGTTGAGTTGATCGGCCCCGGTGAAAGCGCGGGATCCTACCGTGAGATCGAAGTCACCGACGGCGAGAACAAAACCGTCAACTTCCGTTGATCCAAGGTTAACAGTCATAAAAACAAGCAGCCCGGGCCTTGTGTCCGGGCTGTTTCAATGACAAAAGCCCGCACCATTCGTACAGGGATGTGGCAACAACGCCGGAAAACGGCGGCTAGGGGAAAAGATGATCGTCGTCGAAGACGTGCATAAGCATTTCGGCGGGTTTCATGCGGTGGACGGGGCATCGCTGGAAATCCAAAAGGGCTCGATCACCGGTCTGATCGGACCGAACGGGGCCGGAAAAACCACTTTGTTCAACGTGATCGCGGGTGTTTTGCCTCCAACCAGCGGCAAGGTGGTAATGGATGGTGAAGATATCACCGGCCTGCCCCCACATGAGCTGTTTCACAAGGGCCTGCTGCGCACCTTCCAGATCGCGCATGAGTTCTCGTCGATGACGTGCCGCGAGAACCTGATGATGGTGCCCGGTGCGCAATCCGGGGAATCGCTTTGGAACACATGGTTCGGTCGCAAAAGGATTGCTGATGAGGAACGCGCGCTTCGGGCCAAGGCTGATGAGGTGCTGGAGTTCCTGACCATCGAGCATCTGGCCGATCACAAGGCGGGTCAGGTCTCGGGCGGGCAGAAGAAGCTGCTGGAACTTGGTCGCACCATGATGGTCGATGCCAAGATCGTTTTTCTGGACGAGGTCGGCGCGGGTGTGAACCGCACCCTGCTGATGACCATTGGCGACACGATCCTGCGTCTGAACAAGGAACGTGGCTATACTTTCGTCGTCATCGAGCATGACATGGATTTCATCGGAAAGATCTGTGACCCCGTCATTTGCATGGCCGAGGGCAAGGTGCTGGCCGAGGGGACTTTGGACGAGATCAAAGCCAATGAACACGTGATCGAGGCCTATCTGGGCACCGGCCTGAAAAACAAAGACAAGCTGGAGGCCGGGGCGTGAGCGATAATCCTTATCACGACGACAAAGGCAACAAGGACGCGTCGATCACGACCACGCATGGCGTCGGCACCATGACCCCGGCCCATCGCAAAAGCGGCGTGACACAAAAGGTCGATGGTGGGCCATTTCTGATCGGCGACACGATGACAGGTGGCTACGGCAAAGGGCCGGACATTCTGCACGACTGCACCATCGCCGTTGATCGGGGCGAGATCGCGGTCATCGTCGGGCCAAACGGCGCGGGCAAGTCCACTGCGATGAAGGCCGTTTTCGGAATGCTGGATGTGCGCTCGGGCGCCGTTCGGTTGGACGGGGAGGATATCACTGCGCTTACGCCGCAGGATCGGGTGATGCGTGGCATGGGTTTTGTGCCCCAGACCTCGAATATTTTTACCTCGATGACGGTGGAAGAGAACCTTGAGATGGGTGCCTTTATCCGCCGGGACGATTTCTCGGACACGATGGAGCAAGTCTATGAGTTGTTCCCCATCCTCCGCGATAAACGCCATCAAGCGGCCGGCGAACTGTCGGGCGGTCAGCGCCAGCAGGTCGCCGTGGGCCGCGCGCTGATGACTCAGCCGAAAGTACTTATGCTGGACGAGCCGACCGCTGGTGTCTCGCCCATCGTGATGGATGAGTTGTTTGACCGGATCATCGAGGTCTCGCGCACCGGTTTGCCGATCCTGATGGTCGAACAGAACGCCCGCCAGGCCTTGGAGATCGCGGACAAGGGATATGTGCTGGTTCAGGGGCGGAACGCCTATACCGGTACGGGCAAGGAACTTCTGGCCGATCCCGAAGTGCGTAAGAGTTTCTTGGGGGGGTGAAGTGAGGTCCGCAATAACGATCGCATTTGCCTCAATGTGCAGTACGGCTTGGGCGGCGCCTTGCATCCTACAAGAGGCCTGCGCAGACGTGCAAAACTGTGTAGCTGGCGAACTCATGCTTGAGTTGCTAGGCTCTCCGCCCGAGCGTATAGAAAGCAACTTTGGTGACTTTTCAGTCGATCAGATCGCCAAGGCCGGTGATATCACCTCCAAAATTCGCTTGTCTAATGGGCAAGAGTGGACGGCCGTTTCAAAAAGCGACTTGTTAGTGGCGTCCCGAACCGAAGACGACAGACACGAGCATATGTATGTGACCAAGACTTCGACCACCGAACTAACCGTGACACTGGTCACCCAACCATTGCGTTATGTCGATTATGCGAAAGCTAACAATGGACGACGCACTTTCTCTGGAAAATGCGAGCAGGAGTTTTAATGGACTTCCTCAACGCCCTTGTGGCGCTCTCCAACTTCGTTCTTGTTCCCGCGATCGCCTATGGCAGCCAGTTGGCGCTGGGCGCTTTGGGGGTGACGCTGATCTACGGCATCCTGCGGTTCTCGAACTTTGCCCATGGCGACACCATGGCCTTTGGCGCGATGATCGCCGTTCTGGTTACATGGGGCTTGCAGGCCGCAGGGGTCAGTTTCGGGCCGTTGCCGACGGCTCTGCTTGCCCTGCCCTTTGCCATTCTGGGCTGTATTGTTCTGGTGCTGATCACTGACCGGCTGGTCTATCGCTTCTACCGCGAACAAAAGGCCAAACCGGTTATTCTGGTGATCGTGTCCATGGGCGTGATGTTCATCATGAACGGTATCGTCCGGTTTATCATCGGGCCGGATGATCAGCGGTTCTCGGACGGCGCGCGGTTTCTGATCAAGGCACGGGATTTCAAGGAATGGACCGGGTTGAACGAAGGACTCGCGATCAAGACTTCTCAGGCCATAACGGTCGTTGTGGCAGTGATCGCCGTGGCCGCTCTGTTCTGGTTTTTGAACAAAACCCGGACCGGCAAATCGATGCGCGCCTATTCGGACAATGAGGATCTGGCGCTGCTGTCCGGCATCAATCCTGAACGCGTGGTGATGATCACCTGGATCATCGTGGCTGCACTGGCGACCACGGCGGGCGTGCTTTATGGCCTCGACAAGAGCTTCAAGCCCTTTGTCTATTTCCAGCTTCTGCTGCCGATCTTTGCCTCGGCCATTGTCGGAGGTTTGGGCAACCCTCTGGGTGCTATAGCGGGTGGGTTCATCATTGCGTTTTCCGAGGTGACGATCACATACGCCTGGAAGAAAGTGCTGACCTATCTTGCCCCTGAAAATCTGGAGCCATCGGGATTGGTTCAGTTCCTCTCTACCGATTACAAATTCGCCGTCAGCTTTGCCATCCTGCTGATTGTGCTTCTGTTTAAGCCCACGGGCCTGTTCAAAGGAAAATCGGTATGAGCGAGGTTACCAAGAACACCCTGCTTTTCGTCACAGTTGGCGCGCTGATCCTTTTGACGGGATTCACGCAAAGTTGGAACGCCGCGATCCTGATCCTGAACATGGGGCTGATCTCGGCCATCATGTCGATTGGTGTGAACCTGCAATGGGGATTTGCGGGCCTTTTCAACGTTGGCGTCATGGGCTTTGTGGCTTTGGGTGGGCTGGCCGTTGTCCTGATCTCGACCCCGCCAACGCCCGGGGCATGGTCCGAGGGCGGTTATGGCGTCATTCTGGCGCTGCTTCTGGGGGCCGCGACTGTTGTTGCGACCGTCATGGTCGCTCAGAAGATGCCCAAAGGGCGCGCGCGGACACTGGCTATCGTCGGAATCCTCATCGTCGGCTTCTTTGTTTACCGTGCGATCTTTGACCCGAACGTCGCCGCGATTGAGGCGATTGATCCTGCCGTTGCCGGCAATATCGGTGGTCTGAACCTGCCGGTCTTGCTTGCCTGGCCTGCCGGAGGGTTACTGGCCGCAGGGGCGGCATGGCTAATTGGCAAGACAGCTCTGGGTTTGCGTTCGGACTATCTGGCGATTGCGACCCTTGGTATTGCCGAGATCATCATTGCCGTCATGAAGAACGAGGACTGGCTGGCCCGTGGCGTCAAGAACGTCTATGGCATCCCGCGCCCCTCGCCCGTGGTGGGCTATGAAGTTGAGCTGCAGCAAGACCCTTCATTCCTTGCGCGGGCGGACTGGCTGGGGCTTGATCCGGTGATCGCCTCGACCCTTTCGGTCAAGCTGGGCTATTCGCTGCTGTTCCTGATCGTTCTGCTGGTTCTGCTCTGGATGGCGCAGATGGCGCTCAAAAGCCCATGGGGCCGGATGATGCGCGCCATTCGTGACAATGAAGTCGCGGCTGAGGCGATGGGCAAAGATGTCACCCGCCGCCACCTACAGATCTTTGTGCTTGGCTCTGCCATCTGCGGTATCGCCGGTGCGATGATGACCACGCTAGACGGTCAGCTGACGCCGGGCACCTACAACCCCTTGCGCTTTACCTTCCTTGTCTGGGTAATGGTAATTGTCGGTGGGTCGGGCAACAATTTCGGCGCCGTGCTGGGTGCGTTCCTGATCTGGTTCTTGTGGGTCCAGGTCGAACCGATGGGCCTGTGGCTGATGAACCTGATTACCTCGGGCATGCCGGATGGCAGCGCGCTGAAGGCGCATCTGATCGAAAGCGCGGCGCATATGCGGTTGTTCACCATGGGTCTGGTCTTGCTGATTGTTCTCAGATTCAGCCCCCGAGGGCTAATCCCCGAGAAATAGTCGCATCGCGATCACAATCCAGAAGCCGCGCCCCTCAACCGGCGCGGCTTCTTGATTTTTAAAGAGGTTTCTGAGTACACGAGACTACCGCTCGTTGTTCGGACTTTTGGGGTCCGGCCTATGCTCAGAAGAAACCCGACCGATCTCTACGATCATTCGCACTCAATTGATGAGAGTATCAGACTTGACCAAGAAAACACTGATCACCAAAGCCGTTGTCATGCTGCCGGTTCTGGCCGCGCTGACGGCTTGTATTCCGTCGCCCGAAGACCTTGAGACCACTCCTGTTCAGGTTAACACTCCGCAGGGCGTCGTAACCTGTCAGCTTTACCGACATGATCGTGTGACCTGGGACCGAGCAATTGATTTCCCGGCCACTAAGATGTCGGTGAAACAGGCCGATGCCTATTGCCGTCAGGAGGGCCAGCGCCGCCTGAAGTAAGCCGGTTGGCGCCCTGTGCTGGGCGCCTCCGATCAGCGATTTCGGAACAACCCGCCTAGAATTCCCCGCACTATGCGACGGCCGGTTGTTCCCTTCAGCTCTTTAATGACGGCCTCACTCATAGCCGTTGCAAAAGTGTCTTTCTTACGCACTACCCGAGACGTTGAGCGCCCAACCCGGCTACCTGAATACCGGCGCGCCGAGCTATATTCGCGCTCCATCGGGGTTTGTTGTTCGATGATCTCTTCCGCCTCTGCGGCCTCGGCCTCTTTGGCGGCAGCCTCCGCACGGGCTTGCAGGATTTCAAAGGCCGATTTGCGATCGACGGGCGTGTCATATTTCACCGCCATCGGTGAGGCTTGCAGAATACCCTGACGCTCAGATCCCGAAATTGGGCCAAGCTGCGATCCCGGTGGGCGAATCAAAGTCCGCTCGACAATTCCCGGCACGCCTTTTTTCTGCAGCATTGAGGTTACGGCCTCACCAACCCCAACCTCTCGGATCGCGGCCTCGGTATCGAAGGCGGGATTCTCGCGGTAGGTTTCCGCCGCCATACGAAGGTTCTTTCGGTCCCGCGCGGTAAAGGCGCGTAGCGCGTGTTGTACCCGGTTGCCCAACTGCCCCAGAATATCCTCGGGAATGTCAGCGGGGTTCTGCGTGATGAAATACACCCCAACACCCTTGGAGCGGATGAGGCGCGCGACCTGCTCGACCTTGTCGACCAGTACCTTGGGCGCATCATCAAACAGAAGATGCGCTTCGTCGAAAAAGAACACCAGCTTCGGCTTCTCCGGATCACCAACTTCGGGCAGTTCTTCGAACAGTTCGCTCAGCAGCCACAACAGGAACGTGGCATAGAGCCGAGGCGCGCCCATCAGTTTGTCCGAGGCCAGTATGTTCACCATCCCCTGCCCGTTTTCATCCGTTCGCATCAGATCGGCCAGATCCAGCGCGGGTTCTCCGAACAGCTTGGTGCCGCCTTGGTTTTCCAACACCAGAAGACGGCGCTGGATGGCTCCGATAGAGGCCGTCGAGACATTGCCATAGCGCAGAGACAGCTGCGCCCTGTTCTCACCAATCCACACCAGAAGCGCCTGAAGATCCTTAAGATCCAGCAGCGGCATCCCTTCTTCATCAGCGACTCGGAACGCGATGTTGAGAATCCCCTCCTGCGCCTCGCTCAGCTCCATAAGGCGCGACAAAAGCAGAGGTCCCATTTCGGTCACAGTGGTCCGGACCGGGTGCCCTTGTTTGCCGAACAGGTCCCAGAACGTGACCGGACAAGCGGCGTAGGAGAAATCAGAAAAGCCGATCCGTTCCGCGCGCTCGGTAAACGCCTGATGCAGTTTGTGGGTTTCGCTGCCTGCCAGAGCCAAGCCTGACAGGTCTCCTTTGACGTCCGACAGGAAAACAGGCACGCCCGCTTGCGAAAATCCTTCTGCCAGGATTTGCAGAGTGACAGTCTTGCCGGTCCCAGTGGCCCCTGCGATCAGCCCGTGGCGGTTCGCGTATTTCAGCGTCAGACCCTGAGGCGTTCCGTATCCCTCGCCCGCACCGCCCAGAAAAATCTCTTTACCCATGTAATTGCAGCCTTTTTTTCACTGATCCGCAACCAGCATACAAACTTAACCTTTGGCTGCCATAGTCTATTCGTTCCCTTTGTGGCCTCGGGTTGCGAAGGGGACACTTCCTCCCTGTCGACTGGCCGTGCCTTCGGGCACGGCTTTTTTCACTGAAGTGGGCGAATAAACCTGTGCTGATTAGTGCATTAAATTTTTCTGTTAGCGGTTGACCCTTGCTCCCCCCTTTCGTAACGTCTGCGCATAACTAAGTCGGCCAGTCCGACGGGGAGAAAAATTTTGGGAAGAGGGCTGCTCCACCAGCCCTCTTTTCTTTTGCCTGTATTGGTCCTTGAGCGGGGTTTGGCCCAAGAAAACGCTCACATTGATTTCTGCCATTCGGTTAACGACTGACAGCCGCGGCGAAGGATGCTAGATGAGGCAAAACAAACAGCAAACCGAGGCATTCATGTTCAAGAAACTCCTCTCGTTTAATACTCTGGCAGCCGTTCTGATGTGTGGAGCGGTTAGCGCGCAGGAAACGACTTCCGAAGGCACGACCACTGAAGGCACTGGGGCCGATGCGGGCGCGGGCCTCGATTTGGGCCAATCCGGTCCTCGTGTAGGTGAGCAATTTGTCAAAGAAGAATCCGGCGATTGGGATGTCTCCTGCATCAAGGCGCCGGAAGGCGAAGATCCCTGTGCGATCGTTCAGGTTCTGAACGGCCCTCAGGGTGATCCGATTGCAGAAGTGTCCATCGGAAAGCTGCCCGAAGGCGGAGCGGCTGTTGCATGGGCCAATGTAATCGTACCGTTGGAGACCCTGCTACAAGCGCAACTGGCCCTGTCGATCGACGGCGCACCGCGCAAGCTCTACAACTACCACCATTGTCTGCCTGTTGGCTGTGTCGCGCAGCTGGGCCTCAGCCAGGGTGACATTGACGCGATGAAAGCGGGCAGCAAAGCGACCTTCTCGCTGGTTCCGGCACGCTTCCCCGATCAGGTCATAACAATGGAAATGTCCCTGTCGGGTTTCACTTCGGGCTTTGACGGTCTGGCCATTAACGTCAACTAAGTCGGCTGCGAATAGATATCGCCGCCACAGCTTTGTGGCGGCGGTTTTCTTTGCAGCTCAGACGCTTTTGAGCGCCAAGACCGCGTTTAACCCGCCGAACGCAAACGCATTGCTGAGCGCCACGTCGACCTTGGCTTCACGCGCGACATTTGGCACCACGTCCAGCGCGCATTCCGGGTCGGGTTCTTCATAACCGATAGTGGGCGCGATGACTCCGTCCCGCAGCGCCATTATACAGGCCAGAAGCTCTACCGCTCCGGTGCCTCCGATCAGGTGGCCGTGCATGGATTTAGTTGATGAGATCATCAAATCATCTGCATGCGGTCCAAACACATCAGCTACGGCGGCACATTCCGTTTTGTCATTTGCCGCAGTACCTGTGCCATGTGCATTGATATAGCACACATCGCTGGCGTTCAGCTTGGCATCCGCCAACGCGCCCGCCATCGCTCGTGCGGCCCCCTGCTTGCTGGGCATCACGATATCCGAGGCGTCCGAAGACATGGCGAAGCCAACAACCTCGCACAGGATATCTGCGCCCCGCGCGCGGGCATGTTCGTATTCCTCGAACACAAAGACACCAGCACCCTCGCCCTGCACCATCCCGTTGCGGTTGGCGCTGAAGGGGCGGCAGGCATCCTTGGACATCACGCGCAGACCTTCCCAGGCCTTCACACCGCCGAAACACAGCATGGACTCGGAACCACCCGTGATCATCGCAGGAGCGGCACCGCTGCGCACCATCTGAAACGCTTGCGCCATTGCATGGTTCGAGGATGCACAAGCCGTCGAAACCGTAAAGCTGGGGCCTTTCAGGTTATGCTCCATTGAGACATGGCTGGCCGCCGCGTTGTTCATCAGCTTGGGCACAACAAAGGGATGCACCCGGTTCTTACCGTCCTCATAGACCGAGCGGTAATTGTCATCCCAGGTCGAGACACCTCCGCCCGCCGTGCCCAGAACCACGCCGGATCGTGCCGCGAGCTCGCCGTGGAACTGAATGCCCGACTGGTCGATCGCCTCTTTCGCGGCTGTCAGGGTGAACTGCGTGAACCGATCGTAGAGAGACATCTGCTGTCGGTTAAAGCGCCCTTCGGCCTCGAACCCCCGTACCTGACCGCCGATCTTAATCGCCAGACGGTCAACATCGCGGAATTCAAGATCCGAGATACCGCAACGCCCTTCGCGCATGGCCTCGAGCGTGTCGGGGACCGAATGACCCAGCGAGTTGATGGTGCCCGCCCCGGTAATGACAACCCGTTTCATTGTTTTGGGTCAGACCTTTTCCGACACAAGCTGTTCGATGCCCGCAATGATCGCGGCCACGTTCGAGATGTCGAAATCATTCGCCTCGGGCTCATTGGCGTTGAAGGGAACCGAGATGTCGAACTCTTCCTCGATGGCAAAGATGCTTTCGACCAAACCCAAGCTGTCGATGCCCAGATCTGCAAGTGTGCTGTCGGGTGTGACATCCGATGGCTCCAGAACGGCCTGCTCTGCAATGATTGCGATGACGCGGTCGCTGATGCTCATGTTGATCCCCTGGCTATCAATCTGAGGATGATTTAATCGCTCGGAGACTGTTTGAAAACAGCCTTTTTCAATGCCTCGACGTCGCGAGCCATGCGCGGCAAGCGGCGTTGAGCCTTGTAGATCTCGGTATGGGTTTCCATCTTGACGCTCGGATAGCCCATGACCACACGTCCGGCCGGTACGTTGGACAGGATCTTGGTGGCGCCCCCCGCGATCACGCCATCGCCGACGAAGATATTGTCGGCCACGCCAGTCTGACCGCCAAGAACCACGTTGTTTCCCACATCGACTGAGCCGGACAATCCACTTTGACCGCACAGCAGACAATCGCGCCCTATGCGCGCGTTGTGCCCCACATGCACAAGGTTATCGAGCTTCGAACCATCGCCAATCCGCGTGTTTCGGATCGTACCATTGTCGATCGTACAGTTGGAACCTACCTCGACATCATCGCCGATTTCCACCGCGCCCAGAGAATGGATACGCAGCCAGCTTTGCGCTTTTGCATCGCCTTGATCGCCCAACGTCTTGCGCGCGTTTTCAACACCTGAAATCTCAGGAGTAACAAAGCTGAACCCGTCGGAACCGATACGCGCGCCGGGTTGGGCGATGAAGCGGTCTCCGATTTGCGCACGCGCACCGATGCTGACCATTTCGCGCAGATGGGCTTGCTCACCCAACACCACGTCCATTCCGATTGTACAGTGCGGACCGATCACCGATCCCGCGCCAATCTTCGCCCGCGCGCCGATAACGGCCAACGGACCGATCGAGACACCCTCAGCAATTTCAGCCGTCGGGTCGATCAAAGCCGAGGGGTGAACACCTGGCTCAACGCCCTGCCCCCGGTCCAGCATTGTCGTGATACCAGCCATCGCCATTCGGGGGCGCGTAACAAAGATCGCAGCGCGCAGGCCCATTGCTTGCCAATCCGCGCCTTCCCACAGCATTGCCGCGCGGGCCTCACCGCCCGAAAGCGTTTCGGCATATTTTGGGGACATTGCCATCGCCAGATCGGTTGGTCCGGCATCACCCGGTTCAGCGGCCCGCAGAATTGTCAGGTCTGTTTCACCCTGACACTCGGCCCCAAGGCTGTCGGCGATCTGTTGGATGGTGAACTGCATAGCGGGCGTCCTCTTGGGCAGGATTTACCCTGAGTGCTTACCCCTGAACGTCCGGCAGGGCCACCCCTGCCTTTTGCAGCGCGTCCCAAATTTTGGCATCGCGGTTATAGACGTCACGGCGATACTGAACCTCACCCTTCGGGCCGATATAGGCGGTGCGATAGATCAGGTGGACGGGCACTTTCTTGTCCAACTTCACCGTCGTTTCTTTGCCGGTATTCAATACACGGTGGAAGAACGCCTTGGGGTCCTCTTCCTGTTTGGACAGCAGCGCATAGGCGAACTCGAAAGGTTGCGCCAGGCGGATGCACCCGTGCGAGAACGCCCGCACTTCACGCGCAAACAGAGATTTCTGAGGCGTATCATGTAGATAGATGTTGTACTTGTTAGGGAACATGAACTTCACCAGCCCTAGCGCATTGCTTTTGCTAGGGGGCTGACGCATCGCGAACGGGAAGTTGCGTGCGGTAAACTGGGTGAAGTCGACAGCTCCTCGATTGACCTGACGACCACTGCGGTCCGTGATCTGGATATGGCCCACCGCGTTCGGGTTCGATTTCAGTTTCGGCAGGTACTCCTTGGTGATGATCGAGCGTGGCACATACCAGCTGGGATTGATCACCATATGTTCCATCTCGTCCGAGAATTCCGGGCTGCGGCGATCATGTACGTTTTTGCCGATCACGGCGCGGGTCTCGAACGTGACCAGCCCGTCATCCACGATCTTTGCCGAGAAGTCGGCCTGATTGACTAGAATATGCCGCTCGCCCCGCTCGCGCGGGAGCCAACGCTCCCGCTCCAAGGCGACATAGACGGCCTTTAAACGGTCCGAAGCCGGTCGGTTCAGCTCGGTGATGGTACCTTGTCCCGCCACACCGTCCGATTCCAGTCCATGTGCTGTTTGGAACGCCTGAACGGCCGCAAGCAGGTCGTCATCAAATTCTGGACTGGCCGTGGGTTTCAGGTAACCCATCGCAACAAGCCGATTGCGCAGTTTGATCACATTCGGACCGGTATCGCCGTATTCCAGTTTAGAGACCGGAACAGTCGGCCCCCACCCGCCTTGGCGTATAAGGTTCTCCAACGCGATCTTTTGCTTCATCAAAGCGCGATATTGGGCGGTCTGCGGGATCAGAGTTTCAAAATACGCTGCACCTTGGGTGTTGAGCGCCTCAAGATGCTGGTTTGCATCACGGCGTTTAACCTCGCGCACTAGGCCATCATCAATACTGGCTGGCCGCAAGGCGCCGGAATAGATGTCATTTGCATAGGTCAGGAAGACGCGAGACAGCTCAGCCTCGACCGTGCCCAAATCGCGAACTGATCGCGCCTCAGCCATCTGATCAACCAGGGCCTGCACGTCAAATGCAGCGGGCAATCCATGACGCTCCATCTCGGACAGGGCTTTGATCAACGCCGCACGGCGTTTGGCGTGTTCCGTTGTATCGCCGACCCACAGAGGGACAAAGCCATTGCCGCGGTAAAATTCAGCAACCTGATCAGAGGGCGAGGTATTCTCGGCAACCGCCATCCGGAACGCCGTGTTCGAACCCTCGCCTGATGACGCGTTCGCGATGGATGCCGTCGCCAGAAAACAGGCGGTGAAAACAAAACTGGTAGTGGTCCGTAACACTGAGAGCATAGGATGGCCTTGGTTCTTCAATAACTTATGCGATGTCTGTCGGAGCTTTATTTATATATGGTTTTCAGCCATTGGGCTTGTCTATTCACAAATACCTTACCTTTTTTCTTCTCTAGCACCCTGATGCGCGTTTGCATCTACCCGATGCCGAAAACACTCAGTTGCTCAATAAAATGACTCATTTGCATCACCTGCGCAAAAAACTGCCGAAAATTCCCCCTAACAAAGGTGCATTCCAAAGACTTCTTGGCCGACGATTCCAACTGTGCCATACATTCGCCATCTGGGATGGGAAAATATTAATACAGCGCGCGTAACATCGTGCGCAGGCAGGAACAGTACGGGACGAAACAAAAATGACCAAGAGCAGTACTTCGGGTATTACCCGTCGTGCCCTTCTGGGCGCATTCGCGGCAACGGCCGTGGCGGCAGCACCAACCTATTCCAACGCAGCAGGTTTCCTTCGTGGTGGTGGAGATGTCCGCCGCATCCGCATGTATTCCGGTCGCACGGGAGAGCGGATTGATATGGTTTACTGGGTCGACGGCAAATATATCAAAGACGCCGTGAAAGAAGTGAACCACTTCATGCGCGACTGGCGTACCGATCAGTCGAAAGCGATGGATCTGCGTACAATCGACATCATGGCGGCGTCGCACAACCTTTTGGATGCTGATGAGCCCTATATGCTCCTTTCGGGGTATCGCTCGCCACAAACCAACGCCATGCTGCGGTCCAAATCGCGCCGGGTAGCGCGGAACTCGCTCCATATGCAGGGACAAGCGGCTGACCTGCGCCTCGCATCCCGCTCGGTTTCGCAGATGGCCAAAGCGGCCATTTCCTGTCGTGCAGGCGGTGTTGGACAATACTACCGTTCGAACTTCGTCCATATGGATTGCGGCGTTGTTCGCAGTTGGCGCGGTTAATCATACTGTCGTTTATTGAGATGGACTTGGCAGGCCATTAGGTCTGCCTGAGTGTTGTTGCAAAACTCGAATTTTGCTGGAACGGGCTGCTGCAATTGGCGGCCTTTGTTCGTTGCAGAGCCAATCACCCAACGTTTCTCTAGCTTGTTCAGGATAGAGATATTTTCCAAATCAAACATCTAGCGGATGCAACGACCACGACGGTCGGAATGAAAAAATCATCAAGACTGTGAGATGTGGCGCACCTGAGAGGATTCGAACCTCTGGCCTCTGCCTTCGGAGGGCAGCGCTCTATCCAGCTGAGCTACAGGTGCCTTGGCCGTTAGCTAACCTTGTTCCGAGCCGGGTGCAACTGGAAAACGGACCGGCTCGGCCGAGATTTAGGCGAAGAGATCATGCGCCAGTTCAAGCGCGTCGATCAGGGTGTCGACCTCATCCGTGGTGTTATAGAGGCCAAAGCTGGCGCGGCAGGTGGCCGTCACCCCAAGGTGATCCATCAAAGGACCAGCGCAATGGTGACCAGCGCGAACAGCGACGCCTTTCTTGTCGAGAATCGTCGAGACATCATGTGCATGCCCTGCCCCATCCAGCGTAAAGCTGAAGATCGCGGCCTTGTCCGGCCGGGTGCCCTGAACCTGTAGCCAGTTCAGACCAGTCAGACGTTGCATGGCGTAGTCACGCAGGCCCGCTTCGTGACTGGCGATATTCGCCATCCCCAGATCCATCATATAGTCCAGAGCCACACCGAGACCGATGGTTTGGACGATGCCCGGCGTGCCAGCCTCAAACTTCATCGGTGGATCATTGTAGATAACCTGATCCTTGCTGACCTCTTTAATCATGTCGCCGCCGCCGATGAAGGGGCGCATTTCGGCCATACGTTCGGATTTGATATAGATCGCTCCGGAACCGGATGGGCCATAGAGCTTGTGCCCGGTAATGGCATAGAAATCGCAGCCGATATCCTGCACGTTAACCGGCACGTGAACCGCACCCTGACTACCATCAACCAAGACCGGCACGCCCTTGGCATGCGCGCCCGCAGTGATGGCCTTCACGTCGACCACAGTGCCCAACACGTTCGAACATTGCGTGACCGCGACCAGTTTAGTCTTGGGGCCGATTGCGTCAATCACGGCCTGCGGATCAAGCCCGCCATCCGCATCGACATCGACCCATTTCAGCACCACGCCCTGACGCTCACGCAGGAAATGCCAGGGCACGATGTTGGCGTGGTGCTCCATCACGCTGAGGACGATCTCATCCCCGGCCTCAAGCCGCGGCATGGCCCAGCCATAGGCGACCAGATTGATCCCCTCGGTCGTGCCGGAGTTCAGAACAATCTCATCCTCATCCGCGACACCTAGAAAGCGCGCAACGGTGCCGCGCACGGATTCATATTTCTCTGTCGCGAGGTTCGAGAGGTAGTGAAGCCCGCGATGCACGTTGGAGTATTCCTCGGCATAGGCACGCGTTACGGCATCAATCACGACCTGAGGTTTCTGCGCCGACGCGCCATTGTCCAGATATGTCAGGGGTTTGCCGTTCACCTGCCGCGACAGGATCGGGAAATCGGACCGGATTTTCTGCACATCATACATGAGAGATCTTTCTAGACAGGACCCAACGGGTTGAGAAATAGGACAAAAGGTACCGCCAGCAACGCCGTCAACAATATGACGCCAAAGGACTTGCCCAGAGATCCAAACTTGTGTGCCTCATTCAGAAAATGAAGCGTTATGTAGAGGCTGTAGATGGCCGTTGCCAGGATCAGAGGGGCCATAAAAGCTACCGCGATCAAGCTCAGCGCGAGGGTTGCGACCAGTGCTGCAATTTGCAGAAACTGCAGCCAGATCGTCAGGATCATCAGATCTTCAAAACGCCCCGTTCCGCCCAGAAAACGCCCGACATAGAGAAAGGCCAGAATGCTGAACAGCATCGTTCCTGCGGATCGGATCAGCACAACCGGGATCGATTGGGATACAGTTGGGCCACCCGATGCAGCGATCGACAGATCTATGCCCATCTGCGCGATGCAATTGAGGACAACGGCCAGAAAAAACGCCAGCCACAAAACCTCTCGCCCCGGGTTGAGGGCTAAAATCTGTCGCGCCGCTTCGGCAGGTTTTCTGAGCGTCAGGCTCGCCAGCGGGCCCAGGGGGGGTATAGTCATTCAGCCGACCTTTGTGCTTGTCGCAATCCGGATAACCAGAACCAGACAAAAACGGCAACCCAAATCAATCCGACCAAAGTTTGAGTCGGACCAGGGCCTATAAACCCGGCGACCAGTCCGTTTAGCAAAACCAAAGGCGCCGAGGACAAGAGCGCCCAGAACAATGCCAGTCTGGCGCCATAGGCACTGCCCTGCCCGCCCACCAGTCGCGCGACCCAATGAGACACCAAAGCCAGCGTGTAGAAGAACAGCGGCAGGATGAAGACCGAGCCCAAAAGCGCTCCACCCAGAAGCATGTTCAACTCGACCTGCTCAAGATGCGCGCGGCGGGCTAAGCTGGGCATTTGCGCGATGAACGCCACCACGCAGAAACCCATGATGAAGATCAGCGCCCGGTCTTCGCGCGGCCCCATATCCAGAAGCCGGCGCACAACGCGCCCCGGCCCCCGGTATGTGGCAACGATATCTGATGAGACCGGCATATTAGCTGTGACGCGAAAGCCAGCCTTCCAGACGGGTCACGATCTCTTCGGCCAGTGTCTCGTCCTCGATCTCATCCACCGCTTCGGCAAGGAAAGCCAGCGTCAGCATGTTGGTGGCGTCCTTCGTCGGAACCCCGCGCGAGCGCAGGTAGAACAAGGCCGTCTCATCAATCGCGCCCGAGGTCGACCCGTGTGAACAGGCGACATCATCGGCGTATATTTCAAGCTCGGGCTTGGCGAGAAACTGGCTGTCATCGTCCAACAAAAGCGACTGGCTGATCTGGTAGCCATCGGTTTTCTGCGCGCCTTCCTTCACAAGGATCTTGCCTTGGAACACGCCCGTCGCGCCGTTGCGCAGGACCTTTTTGAACACCTGACGACTTTCGCAATTCACAGCGTCATGTGTTACAAAAACGGTGTCGTCGTGGTGAAAATCACCGTCCCCGACGCAAGCACCGGCCACATGGGCCACGGCATCGTCGCCGGTCAGCTCGATCACTTGCTCGTTACGAGTCAGCACGCCATTGGCGGTCAAGGTGAACGACTTGTAGGTCGATTCCTGACCAAGCCGCGTAAACATATGGGTCGCGGCCCGGCGTTCATGATCCCGGCCCTGAGCACGGACGTGGTGCAAGGTCCCGTTGTCGGCGATGTCGATCTCCATGCATTTGTTGAAGCGCGACGCGGCGGGACCATTTTCGAGGATCGTGGCCTCGGCATCGCTTTCAACACGGATAACGTGGTGCAGGATCGCGTCCGAGTCTTCCGACTCGTGACGGTACACCAGATTGATCGGCTTCGACGGTTTGCCGGTTACATGGATGGCAACGCCGTCGGTCGCGAATGCGGTGTTCAAAGCGGCCAGAGGACGCTGAACCGGGCTTTGGCCCCGCTCCTCAAGCTTGCCGTAAAGATCCTTGGCCCAGTGGATATCCTTACAGCAGATATCTTCCAGCCGGTCGATCTTGACGCCTTCAAGGCTCAGATCATCCGAGGCTTCGGCATCGAACACACCATCGACGAATACGATTTGCAGCCGATCGACATCGTTGAACACCATCGGCTCGCCCGAGTCGAAAATGGCAGCCTTGGGCGCATCGGCCGAGACCAGCGTATCAGGACGCGTATATTTCCAGTATTCGTCGCGACGGCTTGGAAGCCCCATTTCTCGCACCCGGGCCAAAGCCCCTTGGCGTGCGGCCTTGGTACAGCCGGGATCAGGCATCGTCAGCGATGCCAGACGCTCTTCGGTTGCGGTCTGTTTTGCTTGCGGTAAGGCCATCAGTTCACCTCGGCAAGAATGTCGGAGTAACCGTTGTTTTCAACTTCCAGCGCCAACTCAGGACCACCCGATTTCACGATGCGGCCATCGGCCATGATGTGAACGACATCCGGTTTGATGTGGTCCAGCAGGCGCTGGTAGTGGGTGATGACCAAGAAACCACGTCCCTCATCCCGCAGCGCGTTCACGCCTTCGGAGACCAGCTTCATCGCATCCACGTCGAGGCCCGAGTCGGTCTCGTCCAGAATGCACATTTTGGGTTCCAGCATCGCCATCTGCAGGATTTCATTGCGCTTTTTCTCACCGCCGGAGAAGCCGACATTGACCGGACGCTTCAGCATGTCCGCGTCGATCTTCAGCGATTTCGCCTTTTCGCGAACGAGTTTCAGGAAGTCAGCGGCCGACAGTTCCTCTTCGCCACGTGCTTTGCGCTGCGCGTTCACAGCGGTGCGCAGGAAGGTCATGTTGCCGACGCCCGGGATCTCAACCGGGTATTGGAACGCGAGGAACACACCAGCTGCGGCACGCTCTTCCGGCTCCATCTCTAGCAGGTCTTCGCCGTCCAGAGTGGCCGAGCCTTCGGTGACCTCATAGCCATCGCGCCCCGACAGCACATAGCTGAGCGTGGACTTGCCCGAGCCGTTTGGCCCCATGATCGCATGCACCTTGCCAGCCTCGACCGTCAGGTCGACACCCTTGAGAATTTGCTTGTCTTCTTCTTCAAGCTGTACGTGCAGGTTCTTGATTTCCAGCATGTTTTGTCCTTTTGCGTATCGCAAGTGGGCGCGCGGCCCTCGCGTAAATTCTGATTTCAGAGAGGCTTGGGATTAACCCACAGACCCTTCGAGACTGATGGCAACCAACTGCTGGGCCTCCATCGCAAATTCCATCGGCAGCGCCTGCAGCACGTCCTTGCAGAACCCGTTGACAACCAGCGCCACGGCTTCTTCTTCGTCCATGCCGCGTTGACGGCAGTAGAACAGCTGATCGTCATCCACCTTCGAGGTCGTCGCCTCATGCTCAACGCGGCTCGAGTTGTTCTTGACCTCGATATAGGGAACAGTATGCGCCCCGCACTTGTCGCCAATCAGCAAGCTGTCACACTGGGTGTAGTTACGGCTGTCTTTGGCTTTCGGGTGCATCGAGACCAGACCACGATAGGTGTTTTGCGCCTTGCCCGCGCTGATGCCCTTGGAAACGATGCGCGACTTGGTGTTCTTGCCCAGATGAACCATCTTGGTGCCGGTGTCGGCCTGCTGATAGTTGTTGGCAATCGCGATCGAGTAGAACTCACCCTGGCTTTCTTCACCACGCAGGATGCAGGACGGGTATTTCCAAGTCACGGCCGAGCCGGTCTCGACCTGCGTCCACATCACCTTGGAGCGATCCCCACGGCAATCGGCACGCTTGGTCACGAAGTTATAAATACCGCCCTTGCCGTTCTCGTCCCCGGGGAACCAGTTCTGAACGGTCGAGTATTTCACCTCGGCGTCTTCTTCGACGATGATCTCGACCACGGCTGCATGCAGCTGCGCGGTGTCGCGCTGAGGCGCGGTGCAGCCTTCCAGATAAGACACGTAGGAGCCTTTGTCAGCGATGATCAAAGTACGCTCGAACTGGCCGGTGTTTTCCGCGTTGATACGGAAATAGGTGCTCAGCTCCATTGGGCAGCGGACACCCGGCGGGATGTAGACGAACGAGCCATCCGAGAACACAGCCGAGTTTAGCGTGGCATAGAAGTTGTCGGACACCGGAACCACGGTGCCCAGATATTTCTTCACCAGTTCAGGATGCTCTTTGATCGCTTCCGAGATCGAGCAAAAAATGACACCTGCCTTCTTCAATTCAGCTTGAAAAGTTGTACCAACGGAAACCGAGTCAAATACGGCGTCGACGGCCACTTTACGACCCTCGGCGGGCATATCCTCGGCGCCTTCGACACCTGCAAGAATCATCTGTTCTTTCAGAGGGATACCGAGCTTTTCGTAAGTGGCCAGAAGCTTGGGATCGACATCGTCCAGAGATTTGGGTTTCTCTTCCATAGATTTCGGACGGGCATAGTAATATTGGTCCTGAAAGTCGATCTCAGGGTAGTTGACCATGGCCCATTTCGGCTCTTCCATCTTGGTCCAGCGTTCGAAGGCCGACAGACGCCATTCGGTCATCCATTCGGGCTCTTCGTTCTTCTCCGAGATCAGTCGAACGATATCTGGATTCACGCCTTTGGGCGCGTATTCCATCTCGATCTCGGTTTCCCAGCCGTATTTATAAGTGCTGACCTCGCGTACCGCATCCACGGTTTCCTGATCGACACCCTCTTTTACCTGGGTCTGATCCAAAGCGGCCATTGTTTACCCTCCGTCAGATCACGCGGCCCGCGCGCGATGCTTTTTCTCTTTCTCAAGCCATGTTTCGGCGAAACGCAGCACATCTTCCTTGGTAGTCCGAGGTCCCAGCGACACGCGGATTGCGCTGGCTGCCGTCCCCTCATCAAATCCCATCGCAGTCAGAACAGCGCTGGCGCGGACCTTTCCGCTTGAGCAGGCCGAACCCGCGCTGACCGCAAAACCAGACAGGTCCATCTGCATGACCTGCGTTTCACCCTTCCAACCCGGTGACGCGAAACATGACGTGTTTGGCAGGCGAGTCTGGTCTTTCCCGACAAAAATAGGTGATCTTTCACCAGCCTCAAGGGCGTTTTCTAGAATATTTCTAAATTCTTCGACTTGCTCCCAAACACCATTGGCAAGATCCTTGGCAGCTGCTTCAGCAGCGGCCCCGAACCCCGCGATTCCAATGACATTTTCGGTGCCCGAGCGCCGCCCCATCTCTTGTCCGCCGCCCTTGATCTGAGCAGGCAGATCCGTGCCACGCTTCATCACGACGGCTCCGATCCCTTTTGGGCCACCCAGCTTGTGCGCAGACACAAGCGCCATCTGAACGTCCATCCAGTTGAAGGCAATCGGTAGCTTGCCAAATGCCTGAGTCGCATCGGTCACCGCCAGCCCTTTAGGCAGTGTCTGTACGATACCTGTCTCCGAGTTCGCAACCTGCAATGTCGCATTCGCTGGATCGCTCACAGTGGCGATCCCGTCCGAAGAAGCCAAGATATCCTCGGCAATCCATGCTCTTACCGCGTCATGCTCAATTGATGCACCGTGCAGATTTCGACCCGCCAAAGCCAAAGCGGCGCCTTCGGTCGAGCCTGAGGTAAATACGATATCCGCACCATCAGCCCCAAAAGCCGATGCAACCTGTGCCCGCGCGCGTTCGATCAAAGCCTTCGCCGCGCGCCCCTCGGCATGAACCGACGATGGGTTCCCGCAGACATCCATTGCCGCAATCATCGCGTCCCGCGCTTCGGGCCGTAAAGGCGTTGTGGCGTTGTGATCGAGATAAACACGATTCATGGAGTCATCTTTTCCCAGATATTTCTGAAACTTGTACTCAGAGGCTACGGATTACTCGTCCACAACAGCAAACAGGTTCGGAACCGCCGGACAGGGCGCGAGGTCGTTCTTGATCACGTCAGACAGGCGGGTCTGATGCAGGAACACATAGACATGTGCGCTGAGGCTTTCCCAAAGACGGTTCGTCAGGGATTGCGCCCGGCTGCCCGAGGACGCACCCGAGGCTCCGGCCCCCTTGGCCATTGCATCCACCGTCTCATCTACGGCAGACAGAATCTCGACAACGCGGATCTCCGACGGCTGCCGGGCAAGGCGATATCCTCCACCCGGACCACGGGTCGAGGTCACCAGCTCGGCCCGGCGCAGTTTGACGAACAACTGCTCAAGATACGGCAGCGAGATATCCTGCCGTTCCGAGATTTCGCCCAGTGTCACGATCTTGTCCGAGGGCTGCAGCGCAATGTCCGCCAGCGCCACCATGGCATACCGGCCCTTTGTCGACAGCTTCATTGTCATTTCCCTTCGGCAAGTTGGACGCGAAATCATTGACGCCGCCGCCGCCAGTGCGTATCTCCGACTGACAGCGCGTTGCGCAGCATATCACATTTAGAACCGTTCTAAGGTGCCCAACGAATACAGTCAAGTATTTCCCGGCGCCCAAGATAAAGACAGGACCAAAGCACACATGCCCGAGGTGATTTTTCCCGGACCCGAAGGCCGCCTGGAAGGCCGCTACCACCCGCAAAAGGAAAAAGACGCACCGATCGCCATCGTGCTTCACCCGCATCCTCAGTTCGGCGGGACCATGAACAACAAGGTGGTCTACAATCTGCACTACGCGTTCTACAACATGGGCTTCACTGTGTTGCGGTTTAACTTTCGCGGCGTGGGCCGCAGCCAGGGTGAATATGACCAGGGTGTGGGCGAGTTGAGCGATGCCGCCTCGGCTCTCGACTATCTGCAGTCGATGAACAACAACTCCAAGCATTGCTGGGTAGCCGGCTTCTCGTTCGGTGCCTGGATCGGAATGCAGTTGCTGATGCGCCGCCCGGAAATCACCGGTTTCATCAGCGTGTCGCCCCCGGCGAATATGTACGACTTCTCGTTCCTCGCGCCCTGCCCGTCTTCGGGCCTGATCATCAACGGCTCGTCCGACCGCGTGGCGCCTCCGGCGGATACAACCGCGCTGGTCAACAAGCTGCATGAGCAGAAGGGCATCACCATCACGCATAATGAGGTCGAAGGCGCGGATCACTTCTTCCAGGATCAGCACATGGATACGCTCATCACCGATGTCAGCGACTATGTGAAACGCCGCCTGACCGAGAACACGCGCTGATGACAGACACCATCAATACCCTCGCTGCCAAACTGGCCGAGGATACATTGAAGGTCATGGACGAAACCGGCGATGACCGGTTTTACATGGAGGTCGGCAACCTGCTGGCGGCCTCCTCCCAATCTCTGGAAGAGGCCTTTCTGACCGAGATCCGCGTGCGCCTGTCTGAACGTCAGGCCCGCCAATTCGTGATCAAACGCCTGACAGATCACCGCTCCAAACTGAAAGCGATAGAAAAACAATGAATGATCGACTGTCCGCGCAAATCGCGTTTCTGAAACAAGCGGACAAGTTGAAGACGGTGGATCGGGCAAACACCCTGCTGGATCAGTCTCGCCCGGAAAACTCTGCAGAACACAGCTGGCATCTGGCGCTTTGGGCGCTGGTCATGGGGCCTCTGGCCGGGTCGGACGTGTCAATTGATCGGGTCATCCGCATGTTGTTGCTGCATGATCTGGTCGAGATCATCGTGGGTGACCATCCAATCCATCTCGAGACCGACTGGCAGAGCGTCGCGAACGCCGAACACGCAGCGGCTTTGGATTTGTTCGGTCTGTTGCCGTCGGACCAGACCCAAAGTTTTTTGGACCTGTGGACGGAATTCGAAGCCGATCAGACGCCCGACGCCAAGTTCGCCAAGATGCTCGACCGGTGTCAGCCCCTGTTTCAGGTACTGTATGCTTCTCCCAAACGGCCCGACCATATAGAGATCGCCCGTGAGAACCTCGCGACCGGGCGCGCGGCTTATCTGAGTGAGGCGCTGCCTCAAGCCTATGAACACGCGGTTGCGTTATTGTCGGAAGCACCGACCGAGGATAACAGCTTCACCCAACGGCTGACGTTTCTGGTTGAGGCAGATCAGTTGAAATCCGTCATGCGCGCGTCGCGCCTGATGGCGGTCGATCGGTTCGAAAACTCGGCCGAGCACTCGTGGCACATCATGCTGTACGCATGGGTTCTGGCCGAACATTCCGATGCTGAGGTCCAGTTGAACCGCGTCCTGCACATGCTGCTGCTTCACGATATTGTCGAGATCGACGCGGGAGATCACCCGATCCACGGTCAGGTCGATCACGCCGCCCAAGCCGAAAAGGAAGAGGCCGCAGCGCGACGCCTGTTCGGACTATTGCCCCAGGATCAAACGCAGGCGTTTTCGGATCTCTGGCATGAGTTTGAGAGCGCCAACTCGGCAGATGCGCGGTTCGCCAAGGCTGTTGACCGGTTTCAAACCCCAATTGCCAATCTTGAAACGGGCGGCGGCTCGTGGGTGGACTATGCCGTGACCTACCCTCAGATCGAAGCGCGGGTACGGCCCGCCATCGAACGCGGTGCGCCCGGTCTTTGGGATTGGTTACAACCGTATTTGGCAGATTACTTCACGGTTTCAGCGAGGGGCTAGGCAAAAGAAAAAGGGCCAATAAGGCCCTTTTCCCTGCTTGGATCTTGATTAACGCCAAAACTACAAAATAAAGAAACCAACTAACATTTGGGCTGCATCAGAACTGACGGACCCCCCGTCTGCAAGCCACCCTAGCGCCGCAATAAGAGTCAAAGCAAAAACGACGTATTTAATAAACACAGTCATTGAAAAACTCGAAAACAAATCAACAAATACTGTTCTGTTATTTGCATAAATTGTGATCAGATCGTAGTCAGGTATACCCGACCTTTATCTTGTGGTGTCACGCACCCAATCAACCGAATGTGCTTGCCGGGGCGGCCTGTTTCATGTTGAGAATTCGCGCGTGATTTGCATGCAAAAGGTTGAGATCATGCCCAAAGCCTACCTGATCCTGCTGATGGCCGTCTTTGCCGAAACCGTAGGCACAACGGCCTTGCAGGCCAGTCAGCAATTCTCGCGCTTCTGGCCTTCGGTTCTGGTCGTAGTTGCTTACGGAGTGGCGTTCTACCTGTTGGGATTGACGTTGAAATACATGCCAGTGGGCATCGTCTATGCGATCTGGTCCGGGCTTGGGATTTTTTTCATCGCAATCATCGGCTTTGTGGTGTTTGGGCAAAAGCTCGACCTTTGGGCGGTTCTGGGGCTGGCCCTGATATTGGCCGGAATCCTGATCATTCATCTGTTTTCAAAGACCGCAGGTCACTGAACGCCGGTTTGGGCTGGTATATTGCGTCAAGCCGCGCTATGCGCCGGGCAACTTCCCGTTCAAAGGCTGACCTCTCATGGACCTGCGCAATATCGCAATCATCGCTCACGTGGACCACGGTAAAACGACCCTGGTGGATGAGCTGCTCAAACAATCCGGCGCGTTCCGGGAAAATCAGGCCGTGGCGGAACGCGCCATGGACAGCAACGATCTGGAACGCGAGCGCGGCATTACCATTCTGGCCAAAGCGACCTCGGTCGAATGGAAAGGCACGCGCATCAATATCGTCGACACCCCCGGCCACGCCGATTTCGGCGGCGAGGTTGAGCGTATCCTCAGCATGGTGGACGGTGTTGTCCTGCTGGTTGACGCGGCTGAAGGTCCGATGCCTCAGACCAAATTCGTGACTTCCAAAGCACTGGCACTGGGCCTACGCCCCATTGTGGTCCTGAACAAGGTCGACAAACCCGATGCCGAACCCGACCGTGCGCTGGATGAGTGCTTCGATCTCTTCGCAAACCTCGGCGCAGATGACGATCAGCTAGACTTCCCTGCCATGTATGCCTCGGGTCGCTCGGGCTGGGCGGATATGGAGTTGGACGGGCCGCGTAAAGACCTGACCGCGCTGTTCGATCTGGTTGTCGATCACGTGCCTGCGCCGAAACAGGCTGAAAAGAAGGACGAGCCGTTCCGTATGCTGGCCACCACCTTGGGCAGCGACCCCTTCATCGGCCGCATCCTGACGGGCCGCGTGGAAAGCGGTACTCTGAAAGCGGGCGACAGCCTCAAGGCGCTCAGCCGCGATGGCTCGCTGATCGAGAACTTCCGCGCATCGAAAATCCTTGCCTTCCGTGGTTTGGCGCAACAACCGATCGATGTGGCCGAGGCCGGTGACATCGTGACCATCGCAGGTATGAGCAAAGCCACTGTCGCAGACTCGCTAGTGGCGCCGCAGGTTGAAGAGGCCCTGCCCGCTCAGCCCATCGACCCGCCAACCATCACCGTGACTTTCGGCATCAACGACTCGCCTTTGGCTGGTCGTGACGGCAAGAAGGTGCAATCTCGCGTTATCCGTGACCGTCTGATGAAAGAGGCGGAATCCAACGTTGCGATCCGTATCACCGACACCCCGGGCGGCGAGGCGTTCGAAGTGGCCGGTCGTGGCGAGCTTCAGATGGGCGTTCTAATCGAGAATATGCGCCGCGAAGGGTTCGAACTCAGCATCTCGCGCCCGCAGGTTCTGTTCCGTGAGGAAGATGGTCAACGGCTGGAGCCTGTCGAAGAAGTCACGATCGACGTGGATGACGAATACTCGGGCGCAGTCATTGAAAAGATCACCGGTGCTCGCAAGGGCGAGCTGGTCGAGATGCGCCCCGCCGGTGCCGGCAAGACCCGGATTATCGCGCATGTGCCGTCCCGTGGCCTGATCGGCTATCACGGAGAGTTCCTGACGGACACCCGCGGCACCGGTGTTCTGAACCGCGTGTTCCATGGCTGGGCCGCACATAAAGGTCAAATCCCGGGCCGCCGCGCAGGCGTTCTGATCTCGATGGAGAATGGCCAGGCCGTTGCTTACGCTCTGTGGAACCTCGAAGAGCGTGGCCGCATGTTCGTTGGACCTCAGACCGATGTCTATCAGGGCATGGTGATTGGTGAACATTCCCGCGACAACGATCTGGAAGTGAACCCGCTGAAAGGCAAGAAGCTGACCAACGTGCGGGCCAGCGGCTCGGACGACGCGGTGCGTCTGACACCCCACATCCAGTTCTCGCTTGAAGAAGCCATCGCCTATATTGATGACGACGAACTGGTCGAGGTGACGCCCAACGCGATCCGTCTTCGCAAGCGATTCCTTGACCCGCATGAGCGGAAACGGATGGCGAAAGCCGGATAAATCGCCGTTCTCGATTGGGAAACAATGCCATTTTTGTGACATTATTTCCTCAATCTTGAAAAATGGCATTCAAGGAACGGTCAGCCCTCGGCTGGCCTTTCTTATTGGTTTTAAGTGATTTTTGCGATTTTTCCGGTCTTTTGGCAATCTCGCCAATTGGGCGGCGACTTGTAAGTTCGACCTTAAAAAGGTGTAATCTTGTCCAAACTGTGACGTTGTTCATACAAGCCCATTTGGTTTTGGTGCATAAGTTCGACGCAGAGATTAACGAGTACCGAGGAGTTCCATCATGGGCATCCATTCCAGCAAACTAAAAGTAATCGCCGCAGCTGTTGCCGTTCAAATGGTAGGCGTTCCAGCCGCACAAGCCGCGTGTACCGTCTCAACGGCACGTCAGGCTGCAAGCTCGCCCGAGATCCTCTGCGAATGTGACGCCGTCACATCGGGTATGATCCGCTACATTCAGCGTCGCGCCGATTTCGGAAACTTCCTTGCGCGTACCGGCGCGGAATGCCCGCAACTGGCTGCGCTGCTTTCGGACCTGCCGACCGCATCCATAGGGTTCGCTGATCAAAGATCCGGTGACGGCAAAGCCGATCCAACCGGCAATCCGGGCAGCCGGACTGGAGGTGGCGAAGGACCTGGATCTGAAGGAGAGCCAACAGGCGAGCCAAAGGGGGAACCAACAGGCGAGCCCAAGGGTGAACCAAACGGCGAGCCCAAGGGTGAACCAAACGGCGAGCCCAAGGGTGAACCAACAGGCGGCCCTAAAAGTGATCAACAAACTTGACAAGGTTGGCTTTATCAGACTGAGCAACTACTACCAAACTTAGTAAAACCTTGTGGAACAACGTTCAGCCCGTCATTGAAGCTTTGTTCTTTAAATCAACTCAGCTTTTCCCGTAAACCCCAACCCAACGGCGGGGCTGTTTTGGGTCTTGCATCCTCAGAAACAGGTACCGGGTCGCTTTCCACGGTTTGATGCTGTTGGTCAAGTTGTCCAGAATCAGGTCACCCTGAGCTGATCGATAGACCAACACAGCATGCGCGTTCCGACGCGTATCTAGAACAGTCGCAATCAAAAGCTTGCTAGGATCAATTCCTGCTTTGATCAAATTGCGCTTTTTCAACAAGGCAAAGTCTTCGCAATCACCGCCCCGTGTCGTCGGCAAGGCCCAAAACTCACGCTGGCGGTATTGCGATTGATCTGTAATTGCACGGGTGGACGCGTTGACTTGCAAGTTCACTTTCTTGACGATCTGCATTTCCTGCTTGCTCGTCAACGAGGCCGCTCTTTGACCTGAACAGGCCCAGCTGTACTGGCGGCAAAGCTGCTGCGCTCCGGACGGAGGTGGAGAGGCTGAAATCGCAGTGATGAACGCACCCTCGGACGCCTGCGCCACAGAGGCGGTGAAGAACGACGTCAAGACCAAAGCGCAAATCCCAACGGAGCGCCTTGAAAATCTGGCGACCGACCGAAGACCCGCCGAAAAACCTACTGTCGAATATTTCATCCCCGTTCCTCAATCCATGTTTGCCCGCGTGATTCCGGCCAATCAGGGTGTCGCAGTCTTTCGACTTTAACCGCGACTGGCTCTGTTGACGCAATCAATGTTGAAGATCAGGGGTAAAAAAGGCGGAAATTCGTCACAATCCGCGGCAATTTCGAGCAAGAATTGAGGGTAATCCGCCACATTTGTGAATAGGTCGTATTGCGAAAACGCCTCAACACGTTGTTTTAAAGAACTTTGTGAATATCCGAGGCCTCCAAGAAAGAAAGGGAAGCCGCGCTGTGTTTCATGTGCTGATATTCGCCCAGACCGGCAACCCGACCCGGTTGAACCAGCGATTCTCAGTCGGTGATTTCAACAACGACCAATTCACGCTCGCTTGCCCCGCGGGCATGATCGAGCGCTTCTTGGTAGGCTGCAGAATTATAGCACTCGACCGCGGCCTCAACCGAGGGGAACCGCGCGACCACATTGCGCGGACGCTCTTTCCCCTCTAGCTGAACATAACGCGCCGCACGCGCGATGAACTCTCCGCCATGCTGAGCGATTGCAGGTCCCGCCAGCTTGGCGTATTTTCCATAGGCTTCGGCGTCAGTCACCGTGACATGCGCGATCCAAAGAGCAGCCATTTATCCCTCCAATACCTGTTCGGCGGCTTTGATCGCCGCATCTGCGTTACTCGCGTCCTTGCCGCCACCTTGGGCCATATCCGGTCGACCACCGCCGCCCTTGCCGCCCAGTTCCACCACGGCGGCTTTGACCAGATCAACCGCAGAAACCGTATCGGTCAGGTCCGCAGTGACCCCGGCCGCGACGGCCGCTTTGCCGCCTGTATCCGCGATCAACAGAACCGCGCCAGATCCCAGCCGGCTTTTGTGTTCGTCAATCAAGGCCGGAAGATCCTTGCCGGACACACCGCTGAGTGTCTGGGCCAGGAACTTGACGCCATTGACCTCGGTGGCTTCCGCGCCGGCGCCCTGCCCGGCTCCGCCTGCCATAGCGAGATCCCGGCGCAGTTGCGCGACTTCGTTCTGCAAGGCTTTCCGCTCATCCAGCAGCGATTTCACGCGGGCCACCACGTCATCCGGCTGCGCTTTCAACTCTAACGCGACCTGTGCCAAGCGGTGATCTTGCGCGGACAGATAGCGGAAGGCTTCATCGCCCGTGAGCGCCTCAATCCGCCGGACACCTGCACTGCTTGCACTGTCGCCCAGTACAACGAACGTGCCGATATCGCCAGTTTGGCGGACATGCGTGCCACCGCAAAGTTCAATCGACCAAGTCTCGCCATCCTGGCCCTTGCCGGTCGGCGCCTTACCCATCGAAACAACGCGAACTTCGTCGCCGTATTTCTCACCAAACAAAGCCTGAGCACCCAGTTCACGTGCGTCATCCGGCGTCATGATCCGGGTTTCTACGCTCGAGTTCTGGCGGATGAAATCGTTCACCTCACGCTCGACCTTTTGGATTTCCTCCAGCGTCAGGGCCTTGGAATGGCTGAAATCGAACCGCAAACGATCCGAGGCATTCAAAGAACCCCGCTGTGCTACGTGATTGCCCAAAGTCTCTCGTAGAGCTTCGTGCAAAAGGTGCGTGGCAGAATGGTTGGAACGAATGGCCGAACGGCGCGCATGATCCACTTCTAGCTCAACCGCGTCACCTTTGGATAGGGTGCCATGATCCACGGTCACCTTATGTGCATAGACTTTGCCATCGGCGAATTTCTTGGTGTCTTCAACGCGCGCAATTTCTTCGCGCGCATCGAGGCGGCGTAGCTCACCACTGTCGCCGACCTGACCACCAGCCTCGCCATAGAACGGTGTTTGGTTCACGACGACCCAGCCACTGCCACCCTGTTCGATCTTGTCGACCAGAGCGCCATCGACGATCAGCGCTGCAATCTGAGCCTCAGCCTTTTCAGTGTCGTAGCCCAGGAAATCGGTCGCGCCAGCGCTGTCGGCCACGTCAAACCAGACCGCCTGATCCGCAGCTTCGCCCGACCCGGCCCATGCTGCGCGGGCCTTCGCCTTCTGCTCTGCCATGGCCGCATCGAACCCGTCAGTATCGACGGTCCGGCCTTTTTCCCGCAGGGCATCCTGGGTCAAATCGAGTGGGAACCCATAGGTGTCATAGAGCTTGAACGCCGCATCTCCGGACAGGGCCGCGCCTTCGGGCAGGCTGGCTACCTCGTCATCCAACAGTTTCAGGCCGCGATCCAGCGTTTGTTTGAACCGCGTTTCTTCCAGCAGCAGAGTCTCTTCGATCAACGCCTGCGCCTGCCCCAGTTCCGAGTATTGAGCGCCCATCAGCTGTACGAGTGAGGGCACCAGCCGGTGCATCACCGGATCCTTCGCGCCCAAAAGATGCGCATGACGCATGGCGCGGCGCATGATCCGGCGCAGAACATAGCCACGCCCGTCATTGCTGGGCATCACGCCATCGGCAATCAGGAATGAAGTAGACCGTAGGTGGTCTGCGATCACGCGGTGGTGGACGTTCTGATCGCCATAAGGATCAACGCCGGTCGCGTCCGCCGAGGCCTCTATTAGTGTTTTGAACAGGTCGGTGTCGTAGTTGTCATGGCTTCCCTGCAACAGCGCGCCGATCCGCTCCAGCCCCATGCCGGTGTCGATCGACTGCATGTCGAGTTCCACCATCGAGCCGTCCTCGAACTGCTCGTTCTGCATGAAAACGATATTCCAAATTTCGATGAACCGGTCGCCATCTTCATCGGCCGATCCCGGAGGGCCGCCCCAGATGTGATCGCCGTGGTCATAAAAAATTTCGGTACATGGCCCGCAGGGTCCGGTCGGCCCCATCTGCCAGAAATTGTCGCTGGTCGCGATGCGGATGATGCGATCTTCAGGAACGCCGACTTTCTTCCAGATTTCAAAGGCTTCGTCGTCGGTGTGATAGACCGTGGTCAGCAGACGGTTTTTGTCGATGCCGAATTCCTTGGTGATCAACTCCCACGCGAAGGGAATCGCGTCGTGCTTGAAATAGTCACCGAAGGAAAAGTTCCCCAGCATCTCAAAGAAGGTGTGGTGGCGCGCCGTATAGCCCACATTGTCGAGGTCATTATGCTTGCCGCCAGCTCGCACACACTTCTGCGCGGTGGTTGCACGCTGATAGTCGCGGGTTTCGACACCGGTGAACAGGTTCTTGAACTGCACCATGCCCGAGTTCACGAACATCAAAGTCGGATCATTGCGCGGCACCAGAGGGCTGGACGCCACCACTTCGTGCCCCTGCTTGGCAAAGTAGTTCAGAAAGGTCGATCGGATGTCGTTCAACGTTGGCATGGGGCTCTCTCAGCGCGCAATCATAATGGTCTGCGCAGGTTTATCGCCGTGCCTGCAGAGTGTCCACAGCATTGACCTTCCAAACGAAACAAGGCGGCCCCGACGGACCGCCCTTTTTAAGTTATTCTCAGCACTGTCGGAGCGCCGGGAGATTTCTGGTGTTCCCTCTCGCGCGTTCCTTAGGCCTCGAGGATATCGTCATCCTCGGCCGCTCCGGGCGGCATGTCGAAGTCCAGACCATGGGCCGCGCGGATCTTGTCCTCGATATCCAAAGCGATCCGAGAGTGATCGCGCAGATACTGCTTGGCGTTTTCGCGACCCTGCCCGATCCGTTCGTCCCCGTAGCTGAACCACGAACCCGACTTCTCGACCACACCGGCCTTGACGCCAAGATCCAGCAGCTCACCCATTTTCGAGATGCCTTCGCCGTACATGATGTCAAATTCCACCTGTTTGAACGGAGGGGCCACCTTGTTCTTAACGACTTTGACACGGGTCTGGTTACCGACCACTTCATCTCGATCCTTGATCGCGCCGATACGGCGAATGTCCAGACGAACCGAGCTGTAGAATTTCAGCGCGTTACCACCCGTTGTAGTTTCCGGGCTGCCAAACATCACGCCGATCTTCATCCGAATCTGGTTGATGAAGATTACCATGCAATTCGAACGGCTGATCGAGCCGGTCAGTTTGCGCATCGCCTGACTCATCAGACGGGCCTGAACGCCGACGTTGCTGTCGCCCATGTCGCCTTCCAATTCGGATTTCGGCGTCAGCGCCGCCACCGAGTCGACCACGACCATGTTCACCGCGCCAGACCGGACCAGCGTGTCGGTGATCTCAAGCGCCTGTTCGCCGGTATCGGGCTGCGAGATCAGCAGCTCATCCAGATCAACGCCCAGCTTACGGGCATATTGCGGGTCCAGCGCATGTTCTGCGTCGACAAATGCACAGACACCGCCGCGTTTTTGCTGTTCGGCAATACAATGCAGAGTCAGTGTGGTCTTACCCGAGCTTTCGGGTCCGTAAATCTCAACAATCCGGCCCATCGGCAGACCGCCGATTCCCAGAGCGATATCCAGACCCAGAGACCCGGTCGAGCTCGCCTCGATATCCTGCTTGGCATCCTCGCCCAGCTTCATGATCGAGCCTTTACCGAATTGCCGTTCGATCTGGGCCAGCGCGCTATCGAGCGCCTTTTGCTTGTCCGCGTTTTTCTTGTCGCTCATCGTCAGAAGATCCGCCATAGTCCTGTCGCCTTCCCTTTTGTCACACCCTTTGCCGGGCGGCAATCGCTGCTTTGTTCGCCTCTTGTTCCTTATGGGACCAAAAAGAGAACATTTCAACTAAAACTTACAGAACTTATTCTTGGACAATTGTGTTAAAGATCCGTTTACGCCAATCTGCCATCTTATCAAAGATCGACATGGGACCACTAAATGCTTGTTTTCTATAAAGAACGCCTTGCGTTTTTATCTGTTCCCAAAACCGGAAGCACCGCATATCACTCTGCATTGCGTACTCGCGCGGACCTTGTGATCACCCATCCGCCTGAGCTGAAACACGCGCCGGTGCGCCGATATGACCGTTTTATTCAGAACATGTTCCGCAAAATGTACGACACCGAGATGGAGATCATGGCCGTTGTCCGCGAACCCATCGACTGGCTGGGCAGCTGGTACAGGTTTCGTCGGCGCGAAGATCGCATTGGGCATCCGCATTCGACGCGGGATCTCAGCTTTGACGCCTTCGTACAGGCCTATATGCAGACCCCACAGCCCGAATTTGCCAATGTCGGCAGTCAGAGCCAGTTCTTCCGCACCCGCAACAACGGTGTCGGGGCCAGCCATGTTTTCAAATACGACCATCAGGACAGAATCGTCGAATTCTTGCAAAGCCGGTTGAATTTCGATTTCACACTACAAAGCGAGAACGTCTCACCGCCCGCAGAAACAACTCTGTCTTCTGCAACCGAAGCTGCATTCCGCAAGCATTCTAAGGCCGATTTTGCGGTCTATGAGGCGGCGCAATAGCCGTCAATTCATCTGCTGAAACACTGCCTCGGTCAGTTGGGTCAAAGAGAAGGGCTTTGGCAAAAAGGTCGAATTCGGAACCTGAGGGCCCGAGTCGCCAAACGCGCCCTCAGTATAACCCGAGACAAACACGACTCGGACATCCGGCCGCGTCTCCATGGCCTTGGCAACCCAAGTCGGGCCGTCCATTCCGGGCATGACCACATCGGTTACGAACACATCCACGTTCAGTTTGACATCTTCCAGCAAGGTCAGGGCGTCCTCGGCGGACTCGGCCTCGAGCACCGTATAGCCCTTCAGGCGCAAAGCGCGGGTCGCGAAGGCGCGTACCGGCGCTTCGTCTTCGACCAGTAGCACCACGCCCTCGCCTTGGCGCGCCGTTTTAGAGTCCGGCACATCTTCGGTCTGCACCTCGGCGGGTTTCGCTTCGACGCAAACTGGGAGGAGCAGTGAGAACTCGGTGCCGCGACCAACAACGCTGTCGACAAAGATGAATCCACCCGTCTGTTTGACGATCCCGTAAACGGTGGAAAGGCCAAGACCTGTGCCCTCGCCCGTTCGCTTAGTCGTGTAGAACGGCTCGAACACCTTTTGCAGTTTGTCGGCGGGAATACCGACGCCGCTGTCGATCACCTTGACGGTCATGTAATCGCCGGGTGGTACGGTGGCCCGGTCGCGGCGCAAGGGCTCGGTGAGGCTCAGCACTTCGGTTTCGATGCGAATCTCACCGCCCTCTGGCATTGCATCGCGCGCGTTGACGACGAGGTTCATCAACACCTGCTCCAACTGCCGCTTGTCCGCGCGCACAGGCTTGAGGACAGGATCATGGCTTAGCGTCAGTTGCACTTTCTCACCGACCAACCGGTTCAACAGGTGGATGAGGTCCGAGATGGTGTCGCGCACATCCAGAACCTCGGGCCGCAAGGTCTGTTTGCGCGAAAAGGCCAGAAGCTGGCTGACCAGAGCCGCCGCGCGATTGGCATTCTGATTGATTTGAACGAGGTCACCATAGTTGGGATCGTTTTGATCATGGCGCAGTAGCAGCAGATCGCAATGACCGGATATCGCGGTTAAAAGGTTGTTGAAGTCATGCGCAACCCCACCAGCCAACTGGCCGACAGCCTGCATCTTCTGCCCCTGAACAAACTGCGCCTCAAGCGTTTTTAGCTCGGTCGCATCGTTCAGGACCGCTATAAGATGGGTTTTCCCGTCGATCTGAACACGGTCCAAAGTGACTTGAACAAATAGCTCTTTGTCATCGCGGGTCAGTCGCTGAAATTCCGATCGGGCGGAATCCTCGCCTGATGCCGTTTGCGCCAGCCACTCGAGAATTGGATGGTTCAGCCCCTGCAGGATCTGGTCGATATTGGTCTCGTTTAGGCAGAGATCACCCAAGAGAGCCAACGCCATCTGGTTTGCCTGCAGTATGGTCCCCTCGGGCGTCATGCAAATGATCGGGACGGGCAGTTCGGCAAGTGAGGATCCATGCTCGGGTTGGACAGGCTGAGAAACCGGCATCAAAACAAGGTGCCGTTCCGCCCCCGACGCCGATACGCCAGTGACCGCGACGCGCCTTTCCCCCTCATAAGCAGGGACCGAGCAGATTTGACCATCATGTGGCAATCCGTCCGGAAAGATATTGTCAATCGAACCCGGTACCGTGCCAAAAAAAGCCCTTGCGGCGGTATTAAGGTGTAACAGGCGCCCACCCCGACCGATGGTCAGTACGGGAAGGGCGATTTTGTCCCACTGCCCTTGGTGACCAAGTTTGAACCGCCAGCAGAACAGATGGTCTCCCAATCGAACAACCGAAACCGGGACATTCTCGCCAACTGTTATGATATCCTCCTCCGCTGAGCCATTTGATTGAGCCAGTGTCTGCAGTCTCAAAAGCAGGCTCGACGGGTTGGCGAAGACCGAGCGCAGCACCTCGGGCAGTGTTGCCTCCGGGCTGGCTCTCAACTGTTCGCGCGCAGTTGGGTTGGCGACCAGAACAGTGCCCTCTTCATCGGCAATAACGCTTGCGCTATAGTCGTGATCTACAAAAGCCGCCAGTACATCTAGGGTTTGATGAGCAGCTTTGTCGGCAAAGAGGCCCCCGATCAGAATCCAGAGAGTCGCAAACAGGACCGAGACTCCTACGAGAATCATGCCCTGCGTCCAGTCCGCAGGCACCCGGCCCGTATATGGCGCCACGTATAAAAGAGCGGCCAGTCCAACCAGCGCCAAAACGCGTACAACAGACGGCGTTCTCCGCGAGCGGGGATCGGAGAACGAATATGCAGAATCGGACATGAACGACCCGGGTAGCTTTTCTAAGAGCAATAACGATCCAAAATAGTTAATGCCCGCTTAACAGAGTTAAGGGGTCAAGAAAACTACCTGTAGTTGTTTGGGTTGGTGCCTATCTTATCAGATGCGCCGTGAAAAACCCGTCGACGCCATCCGTTACAAGCCAATTCCGTTGCAGCGTCGCTGTCCAATCGGGGTTCTCCGACACAAAGCTTTCGACAACCTGCGCGTTTTCGTCCTGAAGCATCGAACAGGTTGCATAGGCGAGAAGACCTTTGGGATGAACCAGTGCCGCGACCTCACCTAGGATCGCGCGTTGCAGCTTGGTCAATTCGATCAAACGCTCTTCGGTCAGAGCCCATTTCCCGGCCGGAGCGCGCCTCCACGAGCCGCTGCCCGAACAGGGCGCATCGACTAGAACGATGTCAAAGGGCGCGAAACGGGCCAGTTCCGCGGTCTCAAGGCAGGTCACTTTGACGCCCGCGCGGTCGGCGCGGTTCGGCAGGTCCTGCATGCGCTTCGGGTTGATGTCATGTGCAAACACTTCGACCCCACGATGGGCCGCGAGGGCCAGTGATTTCCCGCCACCGCCGGCACAATAATCAAGAACGCGCAAACCAGGCTTGAGGGGCAAAGCTGCCACAACCGCCTGACTGGCCGCATCCTGTAGCTCGACCAGACCCTCCAGATAAGCCCGGCTTTGCGCAACCTTGCGTGCGCCGTCAATCACGGTAAGAGCCGTGTCGCAGGCTGGATGAAGTTCAGTTTGAATACCCTCAGCCGCCAAAGCAAGGGCCGCGCGTTCCACGTCTGTTTTGTGCAAATTGACCCGCAGATGCACCGGAGCTCTGCTTTGCAGCGCCGCTGCGGCTTCACTCGCCGCATCCCCCAAAGACGCAGAAAACCGGGGCCAGAGCCAGTCTGGAATATCAAACTGCTCGGCCAGTGACAGGAAATCCCGACCCTGCTCAGAGGCTTCAATCGGCGCAGGCGCGTGGCGTTCGCCGGTGAACAGAGCGTCCGGCACTTGCCCTGCAGCACGCAGCGCTCCGATCATCAAGCCCCGACCTGTCTCAGCCCCTCCAAGTGCCGAAAAGGACCGTTTGCAGCGCAAGGCCGAAAAAACGTGATCCCGCACAGCCGCGCGATCCTTGGAACCTGCGAACCGGCTGCGCCGCGCCCACCCAGTCAGGGCTTTTTCACCGGGCGCGCCGTCCAGAATTTGGTCAAGGATCTCTATCGAGGCCTGAACGCGGGCTGCCGGGGTCATCTTTCCCTCCGTAGGGTTTTCCAGGAACGCAAAACGGCGCCCGCGTCGGGGCGCCGCCTGCAATAGGTCACCAGATCACATGATCCGGTAGTTCGGGCTTTCACGCGTGATCTGCACGTCATGCACGTGGCTTTCTTTCAGACCCGCCCCGGTGATTTTGACGAAATTGCAGTTCTTGCGCATCTCTTCGACTGTGGCGCAGCCGGTATAGCCCATGGCCGCGCGCAGACCGCCGACCAGTTGGTGAACAACCGCTCCGGCAGAGCCTTTATAGGGCACCTGCCCTTCGATCCCTTCCGGTACCAGCTTGTCATTGGCGGCATCCTTCTGAAAATAGCGATCCGCCGAACCGCGCGCCATGGCGCCCAAGCTGCCCATGCCGCGATAGGATTTGAACGAACGACCCTGATACAGGATCACCTCACCCGGGCTTTCATCGGTACCTGCGATCATCGATCCGACCATGGCACAAGACGCACCCGCCGCGATGGCCTTGGCGAAATCACCCGAGAACTTGATGCCTCCATCGGCAATCACCGGAACATCTCCGGCGGCTGAAGCGCAGTCCATGATCGCCGTCAGCTGAGGCACGCCGACACCGGCCACCATCCGAGTGGTACAGATCGAGCCCGGCCCGATACCAACCTTGATCGCATCCGCGCCCGCATCAATCAGCGCTTTAGTAGCATCGGCGGTAGCGACGTTGCCCGCAATGATCTGAACTTCGTTCGACAGCGTTTTGGCGCGCTTGACCGCCTCCAGAACACCTTCGGAATGGCCATGCGCGGTATCGACGACGATGATATCGACCCCCGAGTCGACCAGCAGTTCCGAACGCTCAAACCCTGCATCCCCGACCGAGGTCGCGGCGGCAACGCGCAAACGGCCAAGGTGGTCCTTGCAGGCTGTCGGGTTCAGAACGGCTTGTTCCGTGTCTTTCAGGGTCAAAAGACCGGTCAGCTTGCCTTCGCCATCAACGACCAGCAGTTTTTCGATCCGGCGGGCGCGCATCAGCGATTTGGCCTCTTCCAGATCGGCGGGCTCTTGCAGCATCGCCAGATTGTCCGATGTCATCATGGCCTTGATCGGCGTATCATCCGACGTGGCGAAGCGCATGTCCCGGTTGGTCACGATGCCGACAACGCGGCCCTGCTCATCCACGACCGGAAAGCCGGTGAAGTTGTAGCGCTGCACCAACGCCTGCGCGTCTGCGAGCGTCTGATCGGCGCGTAGCGTCACTGGGTTGTAGACGATGCCCGATTCGAACCGCTTCACCCGGCGTACCTCGCGGGCCTGTTCCTCGACCGAGAGGTTCTTGTGGATCACACCGATTCCACCGGCCTGCGCCATGGCAATGGCCATACGCGCCTCGGTCACAGTATCCATGGCCGAGCTGAGCAGCGGGATGTTCATGGAAATCTGACGCGTCACGCGCGTCGTCGTATCCGCCGTTGCCGGCAGCACTGAAGATGCGCCCGGAACAAGAAGTACGTCGTCAAAGGTAAGTGCCTCACGAATCTGCATCATCAAACCCCATGCAAAAGCCCGTTTGGCGGTGACCCTATTGCATGGATTGACCCGAAGGAAAAGCCCCAGAACCTAAGTTGTTTACCCTTGGGGGGGAATAGCACGTCACAAAACGACGCTCGTTGTACAAAACGTGCCGCTGTCGGGGCTTTCCCTTTGTGAATAAACTCATATCTTCCCCTGCATACGCGCGAACACAATTTAGGCAGGCCGACCATGACCACCGACCCCCTTGTCGTCTTTACCCCCTCGGGCAAACGCGGGCACTTTCCCGTTGGCACCCCGATTCTGACCGCCGCCCGACAGCTGGGCGTCGATCTGGATTCGGTTTGCGGAGGGCGCGGCATCTGCTCGAAATGTCAGATCACGCCTAGCTACGGCGAGTTCCCCAAGCACGGCGTTACCGTCTCGGAAGACGCGTTGAGTGAATGGAACGCGGTTGAGCAGCGCTATGACGACAAACGCGGCCTGAAACCCGGCCGTCGTTTGGGCTGTCAGGCCTCGGTTCAGGGCGATGTGGTGATCGACGTGCCGCCCGAAAGCCAGGTCCACCGCCAGGTTGTCCGCAAGGCCGCAGCGGCGCGCGCTATCACCATGGACCCGGCCACGCGGCTATATTTCGTCGTAGTCGAGGAACCCGAAATGCACTCGCCCACCGGCGATCTGGAACGTCTGGAACGCGCCCTGCGCGAGCAGTGGAAGATCGAGGCCGTCACCGCAGATCTGTCCCTGATGTCGAAGCTGCAACCGGTCCTGCGCAAAGGGAAATGGGAGGTCACGGTCGCCGTTCACAAAGGTCACAAGGACACGGTGGCCCGCATCGTCGAAATCTGGCCCGGCCTGCACGAAGGCGGGCTTTATGGTCTGGCCATTGACCTCGGTTCAACCACGGTTGCGGCGCATCTGACCGATCTGGAGACAGGCGAGGTCAAGGCATCCTCGGGCCTGATGAACCCTCAGATCCGCTTCGGCGAAGACCTCATGAGCCGCGTCTCCTACGCCATGATGAACCCCGGCGGCGATCAGGAGATGACCAAAGCCGTGCGTGAGGCGATCAATGACCTGACCACCTCGATCGCTGAAGAAGCGGGCATTGACGCCAGCCTGATCGTCGAGACAGTTTTCGTTTGTAACCCGGTCATGCACCACTTGCTGCTGGGTCTGGACCCGGTCGAGTTGGGACAAGCTCCATTTGCGCTGGCGACCTCGGAAAGCATGTCCCTGCCCGCGCGTGAGATGGACCTGACCACGATGAACCCGCGCGCGCAGATCTACATCCTGCCCTGTATCGCCGGTCACGTGGGTGCCGACTGTGCCGCCGTTGCCCTGTCGGAAGAGCCCGGCAAATCCGAAGATCTGGTGCTGATCGTGGACGTGGGCACCAATGCCGAAATCCTGCTGGGCAACACAGGCCGCGTTCTGGCCTGCTCATCGCCCACAGGGCCTGCCTTTGAAGGCGCGCAGATCAGTTCTGGCCAACGCGCCGCCCCTGGTGCGATTGAGCGGATCGAGATTGACCCCGTCACCAAGGAACCCCGCTTCCGCGTGATCGGATCCGAGAAATGGTCCGATGAGGACGGCTTTGATCAGGACATCGCCACCACTGGCATCACCGGCATCTGCGGCTCTGGCATCATCGAGGCGGTGGCCGAGATGCGCATCGCTGGCCTGTTGGACGAAAGCGGCCTGATCGGATCGGCCGAGCAAACCGGCACGCCCCGCTGCGTTCCCGAAGGGCGCACACACGCCTATCTGGTCCATGATTCCAGCGCGGAAGGTGGCCCTCGGATCACCGTCACCCAAGGTGATATCCGGGCCATCCAACTGGCGAAATCGGCGCTTTATGCCGGTGCGCGCCTGTTGATGGACGAGATGGAGGTCGACCGCGTGGATCGCGTGGTTCTGGCCGGGGCCTTTGGCGCACATATCTCGACCAAACACGCGATGGTTCTGGGCATGATCCCGGATGCGCCGCTCGACAAGGTCTCCAGCGCGGGCAACGCGGCTGGCACCGGCGCCCGGATTGCCCTGTGCAACATCGGATCGCGCGCCGAGATCGAGCGTGTGGTGCGCGAGATCACCAAGATCGAGACCGCCATCGAGCCGAAGTTCCAGGACCACTTCGTCGCCGCCAACGCGATCCCGCATAAAACCGACCCGTTCCCGGAACTCGCACAGGTCGTCACCCTGCCCGCACCGTCCTTCAACACCGGTGGCGGCGAAGAGGAAAAGACTGGCCGCCGTCGCCGCCGGAGGTCATAGTTCCCCTAAAAAGGGGGCTGCGATGCTGAACATCAATGGTGATCAGGAAGACTTCTGGGGTAAGTCTGAAATGGGTGCCCGCTGGCTGACCTTTGAAGATCAGCTGGACACCTTGTTTAAGCCCGTCCTGGAACTGGTCCTGAAACGATCTGGTCTATCACGGGGCATGCGGATTCTTGATATCGGCTGTGGCACTGGCGCATCTGCGCTGGCCGCTGCGCAGCTTGTTGGGGCTGAGGGTGCGGTACGCGGCATCGACATATCGGAACAGTTTCTAGAGCGCGCGCGCCAGCGGGCCAGCAATGCTGGTCTGGGCAACCTTTCGTTTCAATACGCCGACGCTCAGACCACAGAGCTTTCGCGGGGCGATATTGACGCGATGATCTCAAGGTTCGGCGTCATGTTCTTTGCCGACCCGACCGTCGCCTTCGCCAACATGGCTCGCGCCCTGAAGCCCGGTGCGCAGATGACCTTTGCCGCTTGGGGCGGTCTGTCTGACAACCCTTGGTTCAAAACCCCGCATATCGCTGCCGCAGCGCGGTTGGGTCAGCCGCCTAAAGTTGACCGGAATGCCCCTGGGCCGCTCGCCTTCCATGACAAGGACAGAGTCGCTGGCCTGATGCGCGATGCGGGGCTGGTTGATGTTCAGGTCACGACGGTTTCGCTGGTGCTAAACGGACCACTATCGGTCGAAGATGCAGCCCTGCTCTGCACCCGTGTGGGTCCTGCTGCGCGTGTGATCGCGCATTTCAACGGCACCGAAGAGGATGTGCGCGCGATCGTCGATACTGTTGTGCTACAGTTCGAGGAGTACCTCACTTCGGAAGGAACGCGTGTCCCGGCCGCGATCAACCTGCTGCAAGCGCGCCGTTCACAATAGAAATTGAAGTTGGAGCGGGTAGCGGGAATCGAACCCGCGCGTTCAGCTTGGGAAGCTGACAGGCTACCATTACATCATACCCGCCGCGAGGTTTGAGATACCATCGCCACCTGAGGAACTGCAAGCGCCTTTCGGTGAGGTTTATGGATTACTCTGTCCTTGCCCGCAGAGAGTCGATCAATGATTGGTCAACATCCAAAGCCTCGCAAGCTGCGTCCAAAGTTCGTTTGTCCAAATGCTGTGGGTTTAGATCTATGTCCTTTGAGAACGCATCAACGATGGTTTGCATTGCCTTGATTCTCGCAGATTTTTTGTTGTTAGCCGGAATAACGTGCCACGGTGCAATCGCCGTTGACGTACGCGCCAGCATCTCATCGACGGCGATCCCGGCTTCGTCCCAACGCTCGCGATTGCGGAAATCCTCATAAGTTAGCTTCCAGCGTTTCAACGGGTTGCGCAGGCGTTCTGTGAAACGTGCCATCTGTTCGTCTTGTGAAATATGAAAGAACAGCTTTACGATCCGGGTGCCGTCATCAACGAGCATGCGCTCGAAATCGTTGATCTCTCGATATCCCGCCCGCCACCGTTTCTCCGGTGTGAATTTCTCGATCCGTTCCACCAGAACACGCCCGTACCAACTGCGGTCAAAGGCCGAGATTGCACCTTCGGGCGGCAGGCGCTCCCAGAACCGCAGCAGATAGTGGCGGTTGAGATAGTAGTTGCGCGGCGCGCCGATCGGCCAGACTTTGAAACTGCGCGGATCAAGCGCCTGGCTGATACGGCGGATCGTGCCACCTTTGCCAGCGGCATCCCAACCTTCAAAGACGATTACGCCCTTGGTTCCATGGAAGAGAAAAGCTTGCTGAATACGTGCTAGTTTCGCCTGCAGATCGATCAGCTTGTCGAAATAGTCCTTCTTGCCCAACTTCTCACTCAGGTCTGCGTCGGCCAGTTTTGGAGGGTGATGTTTGGACATGAAAGCACCTGATCGTTGCGGAAAGGACCGCCCCAGTCTCAACGATATCACGTTTGTTGCATTGATCAGGGTCAAACGAAAAAGGCCGGGCGCAGGGCCCGGCCTTTGATCTGATAGCTCAAAAAATCAAGCGCGACGACGACGGCCACCGCCGCGACGACCGCCTGCTCCACCCGCCGCAGCCGCTTCTTCAGGCGATTTGTTGAACTTGATCCATGCGCCGCCGTGCGGGTCGTTGTTGGTCAGCAGGTTGGCGGCACGTATGGCCTCCATTTCCTTGCCGGCACGCGGCTGGGTCGAGCCCAGACCGAACATCTGAACAAAGGCCTCATCGTCCATGCCTTCGGGCAGGATGATACCGGCGGCGGCAACGGCCTCTTTCTTCTCGGCGATTTTCTTCTGCGTCGTCGGCAGAGCAACCGGGTTCATGATCGCAGAGGTCATGCCAGCACCCATCGCCATCGGCAGGAAGGCGTTGTTGATGCCGTGGCGGTTCGGCAGACCGAACGAGATGTTGGACGCACCACACGTGGTGTTCACACCCAGTTCCTCACGCAGACGGCGGACCAGAGCGAAGACCTGCTGGCCAGCAGTTGCCATTGCACCGATCGGCATAACCAGCGGGTCAACAACGATGTCATGCGCCGGGATGCCGAAATCGGCGGCACGCTCTACGATCTTCTTGGCCACGTCGAACCGCACATCGGGATCTTCAGAGATGCCGGTATCGTCGTTCGAGATCGCAACAACCGGAACGTTGTACTTCTTGACCAGTGGCAGAACCAGCTCCAGACGCTCTTCTTCGCCGGTGACCGAGTTCAGCAGCGGACGGCCTTCAGCCGCCTCCAGACCGGCCTCCAGCGCGCCAGGAACCGACGAGTCGATGCAGAGCGGGACGTCAACCAAACCCTGAACCAGTTCAACGATCTGGCGCATCAGCGGCGGCTCGGTCTCGTTCGGGTTGGGGTTCGAATTGTAGACAACGCCTGCGTTGATATCCAGAACGGTCGCGCCTGCAGCGACCTGAGCCAGGGCGTCTTTCTCAACGGTCGAAAAGTCGCCCGCTTCTAGCTCAGCGGCTAGTTTTTTGCGGCCTGTGGGGTTGATCCGCTCACCAATCACGCAGAACGGTTCGTCAAAGCCCAGAACGGCGGTTTTTGTTTTTGATTCTACGACTGTACGGGTCATGTCCGTTCCTTAAGCGTTGGCAGGCTTCGCCGAAGCGCCGCCGTTGTTGATAGCCCAGTTGGCGTTGGTTTTGATACCGCCAAGGGGGAAGAAGTGTACGTTGGTGATGTTGAAATCCGGGTTCGCCGCTTTGTATTCGGCCAGCTCGGTGATCACATCATTCGGCTCATAAGGCAGCAGCAGCTTGGAGACATCCATGGCGCGCTTTTGCAGAACTTTCAGCGACGGGCCAACGCCACAAGCGATGGCGAACTTGATCAGGGTCTGCAACTTGGCAGGGCCTGCGATGCCGATGTGAACCGGGATGTCGATCCCCGCCTCTTTCAGGCCGTTCGCCCATTCGATGATCGGCTTTGCGTCGAACGCGAACTGAGTTGCCAGAGCCATCTCGGCGTCGGTGGTTTCGCTGAATTTTTGTTTCCAGCGCAGCGCGTCGTCGACATTCTTGGTCGAGCCGTCCGGGTCAATGTCCTTGTTGCCCTCGGGGTGACCAGCAACGTGCAGGCGCTTGAAACCGGCTTTGTCGAACAGGCCGGACTCCAACAGTTGCATCGAGCTGTCGAAATCACCATGGGGCTTGGCCACGCCGCCAGCCAGCAGCAGCGCCTGATCAACGCCCGCTTCGCCCTGATACATCGAGATCCAGTTCTCCAGCGTCGCGGCATCCTTGATGATACGCGCTGGGAAGTGCGGCATGACCGTGTAACCTTCGGCGGCGATTCGCTTGGCGGTTTTCACCATGTCTTCGATCGGCGTGCCCTCGATATGGGCGATGTAGACACGGGTGCCTTCGGGCAGCAGCACGCGGAAATCTTCGACCTTTTCGGCGGTGCGAGGCATTACCTCAATCGAGTAGCCCTGCAGAAAGGCTTCGACGGTCGGGTTTACAGGGCCGTTTTCGGCGGCATCACGTTTCTTGAAGTTCAGCAAAGCCATTGCGGCCTCCCATATAGATTTCGGGCTCATGCCCAACCGTCATTCGCGATCAGTGCCTTGATGCGGTCCTGATCGTATTCCGTTTCCAGACGCACAGCCTGCGCTTCGGCAATCTCGGACGGGTCGCCCTCAACCGCGAAAGGCTCGGCTTTACGCCATTCGGCCAGGTAGGCATCACTGTCCTTGGCATTCACCTTCATGGCGGCGCGGTCGATGGCCTGTTCAAACCGTTCTTCCAACTGCCGCTTTGCGCCACGACGGCCTTTGCCGACGATGACCTGAGCGGGAATGTCGCGCCAGTACACGATGGTGACGTCAGGCATAGCTGTGATTCCTCCTAACCAATGGGGCGGTTCTAAACGTCTATATTGGGCTAAGGAGGTCGGTTTTCGACACCCAGCGCCTTCCAAGCGACCTTTTTGCCTATGACGGTGTACAGTGGTTTTAGCCGGGATTCACAGAAAACCAGATATCAAAACTTTCAACGCTTGTATGAGGATGGCTCAACACAAGCAAAAACCCCGGGCAGTAACACCGTCCGGGGCTTGTTTTTAAGGGCGTTTTTGGCCCTAGCCGACCAAGCCACCATCGTCGCGTGTGACCGCGATGATGGCCGAGCGTGGCACCGCATCGCCGCCTTCGGGCCAGTGGCTGTTGCCGTCCTCACCGGGGTGCTGGACGCCCACGAACATGGTGCGGCGATCCGGCGACCAGCTGAGGCCGGTGATCTCGCACTCATTCGGGCCGACCAGGAAGCGACGGATTTCGCCGGTGACCGGGTCACCTGCCAGCATCTGGTTGTTGCCCTGACCTTCGAAATCACCTTCGTTGCCATAGTTGCCGTCGGTCTGGATCCACAGCAGGCCGTTGCTGTCAAACTTCAGACCATCGGGTGAGTTGAACATGTTCTCGGCATTGACGTTGTCCGACCCGCCATAGGTGTCTTGATGGACATTCGGGTTGCCCGCCAGCACATACAGATCCCAGGCAAAACCGGACGCAGTATGATCGCCACCTTCGGGGCGCCAGCGTACGATTTGGCCATAGTTGTTGGCCTCGCGCGGGTTCGGACCGTTGACCGAGGTGTCATCCCCACCGGCATTCGGCTTAACGCCCCGGTTCTTGTTGTTGGTCAGACAGCAATAGACCTCGGCCACGTTCGGGTTGGCGGCCACCCATTCGGGGCGGTCCATGGTGGTCGCGCCAACAGCAGACGCGCCCTGGCGGGTGTGGATGCTGACCTCAGCTTGCGAGGCCAAACCGGTTGTCTCGGGCGTCAGGTCCAGCCATTCACCGGTACCGTCATCGTTGAACTTGGCAACCGACAGCGTGCCGTTTTCCAGCAGCGCGTTGGTATCGACCCCCGCCGCATAAACGCCGTCCGAGACGAAACGGTACAGGAACTCGCCGCGCTCATCATCGCCCATATAGACGACAACGCGACCGTCATTATTGACCACAGACTCGGCGTTTTCATGCTTGAAACGTCCCAGAGCGGTCAGCTTGCGCGGCGTAGAGGTCGGGTCGGTCGGGTCGATCTCAACAACGTAACCGGCGCGGTTCGGTTCATTGGGGTTCTTCGAGACGTCAAAACGCTCGTCGATCTTGGCCCAGCCATAGCCCCAATCCTTGGACGAGACGCCATAGCGCTTAAGCTCGGCGCTGACTTCGTGGGCTTCGTCTTCCGCCGAGAAGTAGCCGTTGAAGTTTTCTTCACAGGCCAGATAGGTGCCCCAAGGCGTCATGCCGTTGCCGCAGTTGTTCCACGTCCCTTTGGAGGTCGCGCCGGTCGGATCAGCGGCGGTTTTCATCAGGTCGTGGCCCGCAGCGGGCCCGGTGATGGTCATATCGGTCTGCGGCGTGATGCGGCGGTTATACGGGCTGTCCTTGACGATGCCCCATTTGCCGTCGGTATTGGCAATCTCGACCACCGTCACACCATGCGCCATCATGCCCTTGGCGACGTCATCGTCCGAGGCCGCTTTGGCGTCCGGATTGTTACCCCACAGAATGTCACGGTTGGTGTATTCGTTGTTCACGACCAGCAGCACGTGACCGTCATGGAAGAAAACGTCCTGACCGTCGGTGTTGTCGCCAAAGGCGCGTTCCTGGCTGGCGGCGGTGCCACGGGTCGCAGGATCGAATTCAGGTGCGTCGGACCACAACGGATCGCCCCAGCGTACCATGACTTCGGCCTTGTAGCCTGCGGGCACGACCACCTCATCGGCAGTTGAGACCGGAATCGCCTCGAACGAGAACCGATCAGCTGACGCGCGCGCACCTGTGGGCAGAAGCGAGCCGCCTACTGCGGTAAAGCTGCCCATGGCCAAAACGCCCCCCAGAAAGCCACGTCGCGACAAGGCACGTTCGACCACGCGGTCGAATTCACATTCCTCGGGGCGCGGATTTACGACTTCATCAAATTCATCGAAGGACAGGGTGCGCTCATCTTTCATGGCAGTCTCCGTATCTGGCTGTAAGCTTGTAGAGAATCCCGAAATGGGGATCGGCACGGGAATTGCATTTCAGTATGAACGCTGTGTGACACTCACGTTAAATTCAAAATTGAAATCACTTGCGCGTCGGCGAGACCCCGCCTAGGGTCAACTTAACTCGAAAATCGGAGGGCGTTACGAATGGCGCCCAAGCGTCCCAAAGGTGCGGGCGCGTTCCCGAAGGCGGTCGAAAGCCCCGCGCCGGCAAGACCCGATCCAGATGCACTCTATGCGGCGTTGGATCTGGGGACAAATAGCTGCCGCATGTTGATAGCCCAACCCAAGGGGAGCGGGTTCCATGTGGTCGATAGTTTCTCCAAATCCGTGCAGTTGGGCGCGGGTTTGGAACGCACGGGACGGCTGTCCCGGGCATCCATGTCGCGCACCGTTCAGGCGCTGCGAATCTGTCAGCAGAAACTGAAGCGCAACAAGGTCAAACGGATGCGTTTGGTCGCAACCGAGGCCTGTCGGCGCGCCAAGAACTCACGCGATTTCATCCGGCAGGTACTGCGTGAAACCGGCCTGAACCTTGAGATCATCCAGCCCGAGGAAGAGGCCCGCCTGGCCGTTATCTCCTGCGCGCCACTGGTGTCGACCAAGACCGAGCAGTTGCTGGTCGTCGATATCGGCGGCGGCTCGACCGAGCTGGTGTGGATCGACATCTCGTCTGTGCCGCGCCGCGATCGGCCAGCTGCAATCATGCGTCTGCATAACGGGTTTCACACCGCCGACAGCCCCTTCCCGGCCGCCAAGGTCGTGGACTGGATCAGTGTCCCACTGGGCGTTGCAACCTTGCGCGACCAGTTTCATGACGTTGAGGACGACTCGGCCCGGTTTGCGTTGATGAGCTGGTTTTTTGAAGAAAACCTTGCTGATTTCGCCCCTTACAAGGACGAGCAGACCCGAGCGGGTTTTCAGATCGTCGGCACCAGCGGCACGGTGACAACCGTAGCCGCCTCGCATCTGGGCCTGAAGCGCTATGACCGGACCAAGGTGGACGGTTTGCGTATGACCAGCGATCAGATTGACAAAGTCATACGCGGGTATTTAGAACTCGGCCCTCACGGGCGACGCCGGGACCCTCGGATTGGGGATGACCGGCAGGCCCTGATCATGTCCGGCTCGGCCATTTTGCAGGCCCTTTTGCGTTGCTGGCCTACCGACCGCCTTTCCGTGGCGGACCGGGGGCTGCGTGAAGGGTTGCTTTATGCGCAGATGAGCGCGGACGGCGTATTGGAAGACGGACCGTTCTGATGGCGAAGACACCGAGTGGAAAAAACACCTCAGGCCGTGGACAGCGTGACCTGAAGGTTAAGGTGAAGACGGCGCGTGGGCGCAAGCTCAGCTCGACCCGGTGGCTCGAGCGGCAGTTGAACGACCCCTATGTCAAGCGCGCGAATGCCGAAGGCTATCGTGGGCGCGCTGCGTTCAAGATCCTGGAACTGGACGACAAATTCCGCTTTCTGGTTCCCGGTGCGCGCGTCGTTGATCTGGGCTGTGCGCCCGGTGGCTGGCTGCAGGTCGCCGTCAAGCGTGTGAATGCACTGGGCGAGAAAAGCGGTAAACGCATTGGCACCGTTCTGGGTGTTGACCTGCAAGAGGTTGAACCGGTTGCAGGCGCCACGGCCCACGTGCTGGATTTCATGGAAGATGACGCGGACCTCAAGGTCAAAGAGTGGCTGGGCGGCAAGGCTGACGTTGTGATGTCTGACATGGCCGCCGCGTCCTCGGGTCACAAGCAGACCGACCATTTGCGGATCATGGCCCTGTGCGAAACCGCCGCTTACTTTGCCTTTGATGTTTTGGAAGAGGGCGGCACTTTTGTGGCCAAGGTTCTTGCCGGTGGCGCCGAGGGCGATTTGCAAAAGCTGCTCAAGCAGAAGTTCGAAAAAGTGGCAAACGTCAAACCGCCTGCATCGCGTTCGGACAGTTCCGAGAAGTTCGTGGTTGCGACCGGATTCCGAGGCGGCGCCTAGTCCTCAAGTACGATCTGACCAGCCAACCGCTGTTCTCGCAGCGACGCGGCGGCGATGCCTTGCAGCATCAGCCCCTCACCATGATTCAGGTCAACCGGCTTGCGGTTCCGAAGTTCCTCGATCCGTTGATCCAATGAGACCTGCCTGCCCCGTGAGGCAGGATGTTTCAAAACATGTTCCGACATGTGACACCTTTTACGACCCGTTGGCCTGACACCCTCAGACACAGGTCTACGTGTGAAATCTGCCGGGATGATGGCGCGAAACGGGCGCGCAAGGGCCGTTCTTATGGCCCGAGTTGCCGGGACAGTTCTTGCAGGTTCGGATCATTGGGAATGCGCTGCAAGCCCTCCTGCACGACCTCACGGGCGGCCTGCGGCCCGCGATTGATCTGTGCCAGCTGCACCAGCATCGGCCAGGCTTCAACGCGTTGTGGGTCGAGGGTCACAACCTCGCGAAAGGCGCGCTCGGCAGCTGGTGCGTTGCGAAAGGTCAGTGCCATTCCGCCCAGCACCATATGGGTTTCAGGAAAATCCAGACGGTTTGCGATTGCCCCTTGCCACTCGGCAGTGGCCTGCCCTGCCAAAACCCGCTGTTCCTCGGTCATCGCCTCGGGCGGGATTGTCAGGACTTCTTTCGCAGCTGAAATCCGAACGTTGCGCAGCGGGTCCGAGAGCAGCGGCTCCAATCGCTGCACCTGATCGCGCGGAGAGGCCTGGCGTTGCAACGTCACAGCGTTGGCCCTAACCAGCGGGTCGGCATCCGTCAGCAACTCAGCCGTGGCGTCGGCCACCTGACGCGAGCCGAAGGGCTGAAGGAGATACGCCGCTGTCGCGCGCACGATCCCGGCCTGAGACGGATCGTTGGCAATCGCCAGTAGCCCTTCCGGACTGTCCGCCTGCCCCGCCATTGCCGGAGCGAAGACCGAACCGAAATGCGGGCCTCGATGGGTTGAGTCTGGAAACCAGCCCTCGATTTGCGCCGCAGCCCATGGCTGGTCTTTGTCGGTGTGGCAATCGGTGCAGGCATCCTGCCCAAGCCTCAGATCAGGGCGCGGCACACGGAAACTGTGATCCCGCCGACCGTCGACGCCCATATAGACACGCTCGATCATGTGGCAGGTCTTGCATTGCGCACCTGCGCTGTCTTCGGGGTGGTGGTGATGATCAGGGGTGTCATAGTCCTTGCGGGCCAGAGTTGGGAAATCCGGATTGCCCGCCGGAGAATGGCATTGCGTGCAGACCCCATTGCCATCGGCCATCAGCGTCGCGCTATGGGGTTCGTGGCAGTTCATGCAGCCCACGCCCTGCGCATACATTTTGGACTGCAGGAAGGACCCGTAAACATAGACCTCATCCAGAATCTGACCGTCGGGGTGATAGGCCCCCGGTCGCAGAAGCGCAAGATTGTAGGCGTCGTGATAGGGCGTTCCGGGCAGAGGGTTGCCCTGCTCATGCGCCTCGCGACGGGAATGGCACCCTGCGCATTGCTGAATTTGTGCCTCGGTCTGGCCTTTGCCCCATGACATCGCGAAGCCGGCCTCACCTACCCCTTCGGGCAATATACGGCCATTGACCCAGTCGATATGCGCCGAACCGGGGCCGTGGCAGGCCTCACACCCGACACCGATCTCAGCCTGGCGAGACTGGTAGCTGCGGGTTTGCGCGTCGTAGTTCTTTTCAAAGCCGGTTGCGTGGCATTCGGCGCACCGGGCGTTCCAGTTCTTGTAGGGCCCGGTCCAGTGCAGCCCGTCATCCGGGGGCAAATTCTGATCCGGGTAAAGGTGATACCAGCGCTTGTTTTCGGTGTCCCAGACCACGTCAAAGCTCTGTAGCCGGCCAGGATCGGTTTCGAACAGGTATTGCTGCAAGGGTTCAATGCCGACGACCGAGTGGACGTCATATTCGGTCATCACACCGTCTTTTTCGGTGACCTGAGCAGTTGGGACCCCTCCACTATGGTCGAACAGAACCGACATCCCGTCATGCTCAAAGCTGGTGCCATCAAAATCGGCAACCATCTTCCCTGCCCCGACCTCGGTCCAGGCCAGCGCGTGGTGAGAGTTGGCCCAGGCCTCGGCCTCCTCCACGTGACAATCAGTGCATTGATCCGAACCGACATAGGACTGCGCATTGGCGGCCCCGGCCAATACAACAAAGAGCAAAACCCACCTCATGCCGAAGCGCTTTCTTGGTCGCGCTGCAAATCCATCAGGGCGCCGTTATACTCGGCACCCAGGATCAGGATCGCCGCGCACAGATACAGGAAAATCAACGCCGCCATGGCCCCCGCCAACCCGGCATAGGTGGCGCTGTAGCTGGCGAACTGGCCTATATAGATGGAAAACCCCCACCCTCCTGCCCCCAGCAGAACGAGTGTCAGAACAACGCCGGGCAAGATCTGCGTCACCCGATGGCGACCGGTCGGCAGGATCATATGCGCCAGCAGGATCGTACCCGCCGGAACCGCAATCGTGAAAGTCCAGCGCAGACGGTCCACCGACAACCAGTTCGAGACATCCACATCCGTATGCTCGGACACGAGCTGCGTGTAGACGGGCAAGACAACCTCGACCGCGGCGATGATAAGGATCGCGGTGCCGCCTAGGATGACCAGGCCAATGCACAGCAGCCGCGTTTTCCAGAACGGCCAGCTGTCCTGATCGTGATAGGCCTGATTCATCGCCGCCCGCACCGCAGCCACCCCGTTCGAGGCGAAATAGACCGCCAGCAGACCACCGATGGTAATTACGCCTGAGCTGGAGCTTTGCAACACCGCTCGCAGCTCGGAGACGATCGGTTCAGCCACATCCTGTGGCCACGCTCCGAAAATCAGCTCGATCAATTCGTCGTTCACATAGCCTTGAGACAAGGCGCCCGCCAGCGCCACGGTGAACAGAACAAAGGGAAATAGCGCCATCATCATTGACATGGCGACATGGCTGCTCATGACAAAGCCGTTCTTCTCGCCAAAGCGCCGAACGGCCAGGAAAAGCGCCTTTATCAAACGGCTTGATATGGGATTCGCAGCACTAGACATAGGGAACTCTACCCTGCGCACCCTACGGGTAGAAGCCACCCAAGCGGAAAATCAATCATATAAATAATTGAGCGCATTGCATAAACTCTTTGCCCTGTGCAGGATCGTACCAAGCACCTTTTGCCAAACTGGTTTGCACATGCCTCTGGACCCGAACACCACCAAGGAAGTCCCCCGCGCCACACTGCCTGTGGTGCGTGACACCTGTATTGTCGCAACCCTTGTGGTTTTGGGATTATACGCCGGAGCCGCATTCCTGATCCCGTTGACCATGGCTCTGCTGGTCAACGTGCTGATCATCGCGCTGAGCGACCGGATCGCCGCCCTGACGCGTGTCCCCGTTTGGCTCGCCAACATAGCTGGTGTCACCGTCGTTCTGGCTGGCTTGTTCATGATTATGTATATCCTCGGAAGTCAGGCCACCCAGTTCGCCCGCACCGTCGGCACCTATGAGGAGCAATTCGACAATGCCGTGAATCGCGTCGCCGGATTAGTCGGCAGCGACGTGACGCGTTTTATCCGGGACAATCTGGTCAGCATCGACATGTCCTATGTCGCCCGCATCCTTCTGGGCAGCGCGACCTCGCTGCTGAACCAGTTCTTCCTGATCAGCCTCTATGTTGCGTTTCTGATGGCCGAGCGTTTAGCGTTTCGAAAGAAAATCCAGATGGCGGCCGGCAACCCGCAAACCGGTCGAGAATTCGCGGCCATGCTGGATGCGATCTCATTTAGTCTGCAACGCTATGTCGGGGTCAAAACCCTGATCAGCCTGATCACGGCGGGCATAAGCTACAGCATCTTTCGCGTGCTGGGCCTTGAATATGCCGAGACATGGGCGGTGCTGACCTTTGCGCTTAACTTCATCCCTTCGATCGGGTCGATCATTGCCGTCATCTTCCCCGCGATGATCGCCCTGGTACAATTCGAAAGCATCGCTCCGTTTCTGGTGGTGGTTCTGGGCTGCGGCACCATCCAGTTCCTGATCGGCAATTTCCTCGACCCGGCGTTGCTGGGCCGATCGCTGAACATGTCGACTTTTCTGGTCATCCTTGCCCTGATGTTCTGGACCACCGTTTGGGGCCTGATCGGAGCCTTCCTGAGCGTCCCCCTAACCGTCTGTATCCTGATCGTCTTCAGCCATATCCCCGCGCTGAGGCCTGTTGCGATCCTGATGTCTCTAGATGGCAGGCTTGGGGATGACAGCAACGGCGCGGTTTCTCGCTAGTTTCGCCGCCTCGCAAAAACAATCAAATATAAGGAAGTCAGAATTCCTGTTGGTCTGCGTGGTGTCGCGCTGATAACATGTTCTCATTACTTGAAAATCCCGATTCCGGGTCATTGCAGACATTGGGCTGCACGGCCTGCCTTTCGGGCCGCAACGGGATATTTATATGAGCGCACTTAATCAGATCATGGATCTCAGATCCCGCATGGCGCAGTCGATCATTGGGCAGACTGAGGTGATTGATCGCCTGTTGATCGGTCTTCTGGCCAACGGCAACCTGCTGATCGAAGGGCTACCGGGTCTGGCAAAAACGCGCGCGGTCAAGGCCATGGCCAAGAACATGGATGCTCAGTTCAGCCGCATTCAGTTTACGCCGGACCTGCTGCCCTCGGACGTGACAGGGACCGAGATTTATCAACAGACGGACAAAGGCAGCGAATTCAAATTCGAACCCGGCCCCATCTTCGCCAACATCGTCCTCGCCGACGAAATCAACCGTGCACCTGCCAAGGTGCAGGCCGCTCTGCTTGAGGCGATGGAGGAACGTCAGGTCACCGTTTCCGGCACAACCCACAAGATGGAACCGCTGTTCATCGTCATGGCCACTCAGAACCCGATTGAGCAAGAGGGCACCTACCCTCTGCCCGAGGCGCAGATGGACCGGTTCCTCATGCATGTGCAGATCACCTACCCTCCGGTCGAGGATGAGGTTGAGGTCATCCGTCTGGTGCGCGGTGAGGACATCGCCGCAGGCAAAGATGCACCCAAAGAACGTCCGTCAGCGATCCCGCAGGATGCTATCTTTGACGCTCGTTCCGAGATCGGACAGATCCACGTCTCAGAAGCAATGGATCGCTATATGGCTGATATCGTGCAGGCCACCCGCACGCCCGAGGCACTCAGCCCCGAATTGGCCAGTTGGATCGAGATCGGCGCCAGCCCCCGCGCCTCACTTGCGTTGGACAAATGCGGGCGCACGCATGCGTGGATGAACGAACGCGATTATGTCGATCCCGCAGATATCCGGGCCATCGCCCATGACGTGCTGCGCCATCGCGTAACCCTCAGCTTCGAGGCGCAAGGATCCGGCAAATCCGCGGATGACGTGATCGCCGAGCTGTTGCGTTTGGTTGCATTGCTCTGACGCTTAAGGATACCGGCCGCATGAGTCAGACTGCGCCATATTCCAAAGACCCGCGCATCCATGTGGATGCCGACCAGCTTGTGCGTCTTGGCCCCCGCGCCCGAGCGCTCAGCCTGTTGCCCCGTCAACCTGCGCGGTCGATCCTGAATGGCCGCCATGCTTCGCAACTGCGCGGACGTGGCCTGAACTTTGAAGAACTGCGCGGCTATCTGCCCGGTGACGACATCCGGACCATCGACTGGAAGGTTACCGCCCGCACCGGAGACCCCCATATTAGGGTCTACACCGAAGAGCGCGACCGCCCGGCCCTGTTGCTGGTCGATCAGCGTGTTTCGATGTTCTTTGGGACCGTCGCCTACATGAAATCCGTCATCGCCGCCGAGGCCGCAGCGATTGCAGCGCATCGCGTATTGGGCCAGGGAGACCGTGTAGGCGGCCTCGTCTTCAGCGACACCAGCGTGGCCGAACATCGCCCTCAGCGCCGCGCGATCGCCCTGACGCGATTGTTGTCTTCCATAGAGGCAGCCAACTCCGCCCTGCATGCGGGCCTGACGCCAGAACCAACCGTATCCTTAAACGATATGCTGACCGAAGCCGCGCGCGTCTGCCAAACTAGCGGCTTGATCTGTTTATTCTCGGACTGCGACGGGCTGGATGACCGGTCGGAAGCCCTGCTCCGCCGTCTTGCGGCGTCGAACGATCTGATTGTGTTCAACGTCGCCGATCCGACATCGCGCAGCTTGGCGCCGGACCTTAAATTGACCGTCTCTGACGGGGACACGCAGATCGAAATCGACAGCTCCGATCCCGAGCTTTCCGCGAAAATCCGCGCCTCCATGGAGGACCGCCTTGAGCAGCTCCACAAATGGTCGCGCCGATACGGGTTCCCTGTGGTTCCCTTGACGACCTCGGAACCGGCGCTGGACCAGTTGCTGCGCTTGTTCGGACATGGCGGAGCACGACGATGAGCATCGACACCACCGGGAAATCTCTTGTCGACTTACTGAACATGCTCGAACCCGCACCCGAGCCTTCGCCTATTTCAATGACGCCTCAGACATGGGGATGGGCTGCTTTGGCAATCGTGCTGTTGATCGTCTTGTTCGCCGCGGTCTCGGTAATTCGCAAACACAGACGCGCCAACGCTTATCGACGGGCTGCTCTGGCAGAGTTGTCGGTGCCAGACATCCCTTCAGCAAAGATCGCCGAGGTGCTTCGGCGGACGGCTTTGGCTGCATATCCTCGGGATCAGGTCGCAGGTCTGTACGGTGAAAAGTGGATCACGTTTCTGAACCAATCCTCTGATATGCCGTCATTAAACCAAGAGTTAAGCCATGCACTGACCGAAGCGCCATACAAGACAACACCTTCGAACGAAGACCTCAGGCAAATGGCCCGGCATTGGGTCAAGTCTCACAAACCGTATCGGAGCGCATGATGTTATCCTTCGCCGTGCCCTGGGTCTTCCTCTTGCTGCCATTGCCCGCAGCGGTGTATTTCCTTGCCCCACCTCGGCGTGAGAAGACGGCCTCCGTCCGTATTCCCTTCTTTCGCCGCGTCGCGCAAGCTGCTGGTGTTGAGCCCAAATCTGGCTCCGTGATCCGAAACCGCGCCAGACTGCAAACAGCCAGTATCATCATTATCTGGGCGCTGCTGGTTCTGGCCCTCGCTAGACCGGAGCGTTTGGGCGAGCCAATTGTGATCGAAAAATCCGCCCGCGATGTTGTTCTTGCCTTGGATATCTCAGGCTCGATGGATCAGCGCGACTTTCAGACTGACTCTGGCGCGCCGATGCAACGACTGGATGCCGTTAAAGGCGTTCTAAAGCAGTTTATTGCCGAACGAGATGGCGACCGGATGGCCCTGATCATCTTTGGGACCCGCGCATTCATTCAAGCCCCGTTCACCGAAGACCTCAATAGTTTGAATGGGTTCTTGGATCAAACGCAAGTCGGCATGGCTGGTCCAAACACGGCGCTTGGCGATGCTATTGGCCTTGGAATACGCACGTTCGAGTCAAGCGAGGTTGACCAGCGCCTGATGATCGCTCTCAGCGATGGGGCCGATACGTCAAGCCGCATGACGCCGGTAAACGCCTCAGCCATTGCTGCCGAGAAAAACGTGGTCATCTATACGGTTGGCGTCGGAGACCCGAACGCCTCTGGCGAAGATCGCGTCGACCTGCAGGCCCTGCAAGACATAGCCGACCGGACGGGCGGAGAGTATTTCTTTGCCGACGATACAACGGCTTTGGCGCAGACCTACGCGCGCATTGATGAGTTGAACCCACGAACTGTTGAAACCCAAAGCTATCGACCCCGTCAAAGCTTGTCACATATTCCTTTGCTGCTGGCGCTGATGACCATACTTGTCAGCACAGCCGGGTTCCATATCTCCCACCGAAAAAAGGGAGTGAGCTGAAAATGGACCTAACGGATTTCCATTTTATTCGAGTGTATTACCTGTTGCTCCTCATCCCCATGACGTTCCTGTGGTGGAGGATCAGACCCAAGCCTTCCCGTCAATCGGCTCAGACTGCAGGGATCGCGCCACATCTTGCTGCCGCTCTGCAATTGGGCGCGGAGGAGAACCGTCGAATTCATCCCATAGACGTTGCCATGATCATCGCCACGCTCATCACCTTCGCGGCGGCGGGGCCGACGTGGTCGCGCGCACCCAATCCGCTGATCGCGGATACTGCGCCGCTGGTGATCGCTCTTAAAGTCAACGAAAGTATGGAGACCACCGATCTTGCGCCGTCGCGCCTGGACCGGGCCAAGTTCAAAATCGCCGACCTGATCACCGAACGCGCCGGGGCACGCACCGCCCTGATCGCCTATGCCGGTACCCCTCACCGCGTCGCGCCTCTGACAGAAGATGCCAACATTCTGCGCCCACTGCTTGAGGGGCTGACCCCGGCCGTGATGCCCAAACAGGGTGATGCCGCCGCTGATGCCCTGGCGCTAGCACAATCCATTCTGGACGAAAGCGAGAGCCCGGGCGCAGTTTTGTTTGTTTTGGACGATCTCGACCCGTCGCAGGTTCCCGCTCTAAGCAACTCAACTCATGACCTTTTCTTCCTGACCGTGCTGCCCGATAGCGACCGGATTGCGCAGTTGGGAAATGTCCAAGGCGCTTCGACTGTTGCGTTCACGGATGACGACCGGGATATCTCTCGGCTGCAACGCCAAATTCAGTCGGCTTATACCGCAGCGCTGGACGATGACGATCGGCTGGACTGGCAAGACAAAGGTTGGCTGCTGGCCTGGCCCGCTGCGCTGCTGTCGCTTTTGTGGTTCCGAAAGGGTTGGGTGATCCGTTGGGCACTTTTGGCGTTGTTCGTCCTGCCGCCCTCGGGCGCGCGCGCCGAAGGATGGCGGGATTGGTTCCTGACACCGGATCAGCAGGGGCAAATTGCGATGAACCAGAAGCGGTTTGGAGACGCGGCCGCGTTGTTTGAGGACCGGTATCACAAGGGCTATGCCTATCTCAAAGACGGACAGTATGAACAGGCCTCTGAGATTTTCGCTGGTTTGAACACGGCCGAGGCTGCTTTTGCCGAAGGTATGGCGCGCATCCGAAATCGCGAATACCGCCCGGCAATCGCGGCCTTCGAAACCGCTCTGGAACGTCGCCCGGATTGGCCAGAGGCGCAACATAACCTTGAGGTCTCCAAGGCCATCTTGGACTATGTCGAAACGACCCGGGAACAGTCGGACACAGGCGAAGAAGCTGGCATCGGCGCGGACGATACTGTGTTCGACAATGACGACGCGCGCGGTAGCGAAACCACGGTCCAAGCACCCAAGGACGGACCGCAAACGCTGAATGCGGAGCAATGGATCAGCACCATTGATACTGACATGCAGGATTTCTTGCGCAATCGCTTCCTGTTGGAAAATCAGGAGCGAACGGAATGAGATACGCGCTCCTCTTCATTCTCCTCTTCCCCGTTTCTGTCTTCGCACAAGGCAACGAAACAAGTGCCCCGCTGATCACCGTGGAGGCCCCGCAGGAGCCCGTCATCGTCGGCCAGCCAGCGATTGTTCGGATCAAGGTTCTGGTGCCGACCTTCATGCCGCAACCGCCGGAATTTCCTTCTCTAGAGCAACAAAACCTCTTAGTGCGCCTGCCCGAACGGGCCTCGGGGCCGGTCAGCGAGACCATGAACGGAGAGACATGGTCGGGCGTTCAACGCAGCTACCGTGTGTATCCGTTGGTCGCTGGCGACATCACCTTCGATGCGCAGACGGTTGCGGTGACCTATGCCGATCCCGCCACAAGTGCTCCGGTTCAAGCCACAGTCGACCTGCCTCCGGTCAAGATCACAGCCGAAATACCTGGTGGAGCCGAAGGCCTTGATCCGTTGATCATCGCAACCGGGTTTACCCTCGAGCAGAAACTCGAAGGCCCAACTGACATGCAGGCTGGTGACGCCATCACGCGCGAATTGACTGCGCGTATCTCTGGCACAACGCCGCTGTTGATCCCGGTTCTGACACCGCAACAGCAAAGCCCGCTGTTGCGCGCCTATCCCAAAGAACCTCGGATTTCAGAAACCGAGGACCGAGGCGTATTGTCCGGCCAACGTCAGGAAGAGGTCGTGTATATCGCGCAGCAAGAAGGTGACGCGCAGTTGCCCGAGGTTTCCATCGACTGGTTCAACCTGCAGACCAACCAGATCGAAACCGCCTCGGTTCCCGCGACGGACCTGACGCTTGCGCCGCCGAAATGGCAGCCGCCCAGTCTGGACGAAATTCTGAAAATCGTTGCCTTCGCCGCAATCGCCCTTTTCGCTACTGGTGCTTTGTGGCGTTTTCTTTCCCCACGCATCCGCGATTTGAGAGAGGCACGCCGTGGTCGGTATCTGGCGTCGCGGAGATATGCGTCTGACGCTTTGAAGACCGCAGTACAAGCGCATGATTTAAATGCGACTTATACCGCGTTGGAGCTTTGGAGATCGCGTGGCGGGAACTCCAAAAATGCAGAAAAGCTGGAGGACTGCCTGATCCGTATCGGTGCTGCTCGTTACTCCGGTTGCGATCAATCGGAAGACTGGAGTTCCGCCTTGCAAAGCCTAACCTCCCTGCGAGACGCGGCAGCGCGCGACAAGGATGCTTTGCCGCCGCTCAACCCCTAGATCAACTCTGGCAATTGGCAATCAGTTTGCTGCGGTCGATCAAGCGCAGGCGCCCATAGCCGAGCTCGACCAGACCCAGATCCACCAGACGATGCAGGTTGCGATGCAAGGTCGGCTGAGAAACCGCGACCATCGCGGCCAGCTCCTCTTGCGATACGATGATCCATCCGTCGGCTTTCGCAGCACCCTCGTCCAGATGCAACAGACGCAAAACAAGGCGTTTCTCGGTGCCCGTGACGGCCAGATTGGCCATGATGCGCAGGGATGTTTTCATGTTCTCGCGCGTCAATGCGTAGAAATCGCGTATGTATTCCGGGTTGTCCTGAACCAGCCTCTCGACCCGAGAGGTGGGAAAGAACAAGGCCCGGGTTTTCTGGGTCGCCATCACACTAATGAGGCGTCGCGCTTCGGCGAACAGCGCCAAATCACCAACCCAAAATCCACGTCCATCGCGATGAACGACAAATTCCTGCCCGTCATCAGCCGGTGCGGTGATTTGCACGGCGCCGCTGAGAACCGCGTGAATTCCATTTGCCTCATCGCCGTAGAGATAAAGCGTTTCCCCCGCATCAAAGGTTTTTCGCACGGCGCAGGTCATAAGATCGCTCTGAAATTTGTGGCCGCGCGCGCCAAACCAATCCGACTGGGTCAGCGTTCGGATATCCTCATCAACATCAAACATTAGTATCTTTCAAAGCGATCATATGATAAGTTTTCGATACGTTTCATAGCCTAATCTAGTTCTGTTCGATTCTCGGACCAATAGATAGTTTTTTGTCCGACAATCAACACCTTGCTCGCGGTCTTTTCCTTAAGTCGGCCGCTGCCATTAACGATAGAATTACCGGGCCATTAATTCCCGTTTACTGAGGAGTACTACATGTCACCTCCACGAATGATTGCTAACAATTGGCGCAGTGCAGTGCGCAGGGTCGCCGTTGCGACCGTCGCCGTTGCCCTTGCCCTGCCGGCTTGGGCGCAAGATCAAAAGCCCAATATTCTTGTGATATGGGGCGATGACATTGGTCAGTCGAATATCTCGGCCTACACGATGGGCTTGATGGGATATCAGACGCCCAATATCGACCGCGTCGCCAAAGAAGGCATGATCTTCACCGACTATTACGGTGAGCAGTCCTGTACTGCGGGCCGGTCCTCCTACATCATGGGTCAGTCCGTGTTCCGGACCGGTCTGTCCAAGGTCGGCCTTCCCGGTGCTGATCTGGGAATGCAGGTCGAGGATCCGACGATTCCTGGCCTGTTGAAAGACCACGGCTATGTGACCGGTCAGTTCGGCAAGAACCACCTTGGTGACAAAGATGAGCATCTGCCGACAAACCACGGATTTGATGAATTTTTTGGCAATCTTTACCACCTGAACGCCGAAGAAGAGCCGGAAAACGAAGACTATCCCGGTGATCGCGTGTTGGCCGATGGCCGCACCTTCCGCGAGGCGTACGGCCCGCGTGGCGTGATCAAATCCAAATCAGATGGCACGATCGAGGACACCGGCCCTCTGACCCGCAAGCGCATGGAAACCGTAGACGATGAGACCGTGGCCGCCGCCATCGATTTCATCACCCGAGCGCATGAGCAGGGTCAGCCCTTCTATGTCTGGTGGAACGGGACCCGCATGCACTTCCGGACCCACGTCAAGGACGAGATGCGCACCAAAGCCAACGAAATCTCGGGTCGTGTGGCCGATGAGTACACCGCAGGCATGATCGAACATGACATGCATGTCGGGCAACTGCTGGATTTGCTGGACGAGCTTGGCATCGCCGACAACACGATCGTTCACTACTCCACCGACAACGGCCCGCACATGAACACGTGGCCGGATGCCGCCGCGACGCCTTTCTGGGGTGAGAAGAATACCAACTGGGAAGGCGGATGGCGTGTGCCCTCGATGGTGCGCTGGCCGGGCCAGATTGAGGCCGGTTCTGTCACCAACGAGATCGTCCACCATATGGACTGGCTGCCCACCTACCTTGCAGTTGCCGGCGATCCGGACATCAAGGAAAAGCTGAAAGCGGGCTATAGCTCGTCTGGTATGGGCCGGGACTACAAGGTGCATCTGGATGGCTACAATATCCTGCCCTTGCTGACCGGTGAGTCTACCGAAAGCCCCCGGAAAGAGATCTTCTACTTCTCGGATGATGGCGACCTGACAGCGCTCCGTTTTGAGGACTGGAAGCTGATCTTCCTGGAGCAAAAAGCATGGGCAACCCTGCGCGCCTGGATCGAACCCTGGACCGAGCTGCGCATCCCGTTGATCATCAACCTGCGCCGTGACCCGTATGAGCGCGCCTATCGGACCTCGAACACCTACTATGACTGGCTGTTGGATCGGGCCTATTTCCTGGTGCCCGCCCAGCAATATGTCGGTACGTTCCTGAGCACGTTTGAAGAATTCCCACCGCGTCAGAAAGCGGCAAGCTTCAACCTTGATCAGGTGATGGAGAAGCTGACAACGCCGACCAACAACTAAGATCGGCGTGCAAATAAACCGGGCCGCCCGTGTTGGGGCGGCCCTTTTCCATTCAAAAAACCACCGAGAATTTCATGAAACACGCTGTTCTAAGCGCCCTTTTGTCCGTCGCCCCTTTTTCACTGTTGGCGGACCCTCTGCCCAGTTGGACGCAAAGTGAATCGAAGGCGGCGATTGTAGAGTTTGTCGAGGCCGTGACCGACCCTGACGGTCCGGATTATGTCACCCCTGCGGACCGGGTCGCGGTCTTTGACAATGACGGCACGCTTTGGGCAGAACAGCCAGTCTATTTCCAGTTCATCTTTGCTATGGATCGGCTGGCCGAGTTGGCTGAGCAGGACCCAGGCATCCTGGCCACTCCGACCTTGAAAGCTGCCGCAGAGGGTGATCTTGCTACCATCCTAGAAGGCGGTCACGACGCGTTGATCGAGGTCGTCAACGCCTCGCATTCCGGCGTCAGCGTCGAGGCGTTTCAGACCGCGGTAGCCGATTGGCTGGACAATACGCAGCACCCCGATACCGGTTTAGCCTTTGATCAGATGACCTACCAACCAATGGTCGAGTTGTTGCGCTATCTGCGTGATGAGGGATTTACGACCTACATCGTCTCAGGCGGCGGTCTTCATTTCATGCGGGTCTTTGCCGAACAGGCCTATGGCATTCCGTCCGAGCAAATCCTCGGCACTTATGGCACCACCAGCTATGCGCAGGTCGATGGTGTTCCAACCATCGTCAAGGAACCGGGCATCGCCTTTATCGACGACAAGGAGGGCAAGCCGATCAACATCGAACGCACACTCGGCAAGCGGCCCATTCTGGCCGGGGGTAACTCGGACGGCGACTTCGCCATGATGGAGTGGACCACGGCCGGTGATGGTCCGCGTCTTGGGGTCCTTGTCCACCACACGGATGCGGAACGGGAATGGGCCTATGACCGCGAAAGCCCAATTGGGCGCTTGGTTGATGGGTTGGATAAAGGCCCCGACATGGGCTGGGTCATTGTGGATATGGCGCAGGACTGGTCTCGCATCTACACTGGCGCTAACTAACCTGCGCCGGAGGCCCTCAACCCTATGTGGACATTGCTTGTTTCTGCCCTCGTTTTTTGTCTCTACGTGACAGCAGGCGTGTTCTCGCTACGCGCGGCGCAAACCGCGCGTACCCCTCAGGGGGCAGTGGGCTGGGTGGTCTTCCTGATCTCGGCCCCCTTCTTTGCGGTACCGATGTATTTGTTTCTAGGCCACCACCGCTTTCGCGGCTACCGCATCGCGCGGCAGGAAAGCGAGCGTGTCGTCGAGGGCATCAAGACCTTTGCCGACTATTCGAAACCCGATCCCTCGACTATGACACTCAACCCACGTCCGTTTGAGGTTCTGGCCCACCTGCCCGTCTCACGCGGGAACGGGGCTGAGTTGCTGGTCGATGGGCAGGCCACGTTTGATTCGATTTTCAAGGCGATTGATGCCGCTAAAAACTACATCCTGATCCAGTTCTACATCGTCCGGGATGATACACTTGGGCAAAAGCTGCAGAAAAAGCTGATCGCCGCAGCCAAGCGCGGCGTACACGTTCGGTTCATGACAGATGCCGTCGGCAGCTACGGCCTTCCTCCCACGTATCTCGAAACGATGCGCGATGCTGGGATAGATGTTGCCGACCCCAAAGAACAACGTGGCCCGAACTTCCGGTTTCAGCTGAACTATCGCAATCACCGCAAAACGGTAATCATTGATGGCGAAACCGGATTCATCGGCGGCCACAATGTAGGGGTCGAGTATCTGGGCCAAAGCGAGCGTTTCGGCCATTGGCGAGATACCCACCTGAAGATGACCGGCCACATCGTGCGGCAGCTACAGCTGATTTTCTGCGAAGACTGGCACTGGGCGCGCGATGAGGATCTGATTGACCACCTTGATTGGGCAGGAAGCGAGGCCGAGCAGGACATGAACGCCCTATTGGTGGCAACCGGGCCGGGAGATGACACCGAAACCGGTGCCATGCTGTTCTTTGCTGCGATCGCAGAGGCCAAGGAAAGGCTATGGATCGCCTCGCCCTATTTCGTGCCGGATATAGACATCATGACCGCCTTGCAGCACGCGGCCATGCGCGGCGTCGATGTCCGTATTTTGCTACCAGACGTGATCGACCACCGCCTGCCCTGGCTGGCTGCCTTCGCCTATTTCGATGAGATTCGAGACTGTGGCGTGCGCGTGTTCCGCTACACTGACGGCTTCATGCATCAAAAGGCGTTTGTGGTCGACGATGCCCTGGCTGCGGTTGGAACGACAAATCTGGACAACCGCTCATTCCGGCTGAATTTTGAGGCGATGGCGCTGTTTTTCGACCCACGCGCGGCGGAAGCCGTCAGTCAGATGCTGTCAGCCGATTTCGAGAACTGCTACGAGCTAACGCGATCCATGCCCCAGCAACCAGCCCATATCCGCTTTGGCGCCCCTCTGGCGCGGCTCTTTGCACCTATCCTCTAAGAGAAAATTCGGTCCTGAAATACGCGCGTCATCATGGCAACCATGTATGCGGTCGACAGGCCAAAGGCCAACAGCCCCGCCACGGAAGCGAAAGACCCGAAAATCCGAAGTGCCTCACCCAGAACAATGTCGCCGTAGCCCAGGGTCGTGAAGGTCACCAAGGAAAAGTAAATCGCGGTGTTCCAATCCGGCAGAACGTCGAGCAACACCCAGACGATCGCCCAAATCCAAACCTGAATGGTGTGGATCGCGACAATGAAAACGAGAGCCACCGCAATCGGCATCGCCGTGCCCATAAACACGCCTCTCTTTTCCAGATTGGTTTCCATCTTCATGATCACCACGGTACACCATGTCAAAAGCAGGATTTCGACCAGAAAACAAAGGCCCAGAAACGTGCTTCCCCAGACAATCTGATGTAGCAAGGTCATGTTTTTACGTCCTGAATCAAGCTGCGGTAAGGTCGTCTCAGCATGACCTTTGCCGCCCGCAAGCACAAGGGCACAGGCCGATGTCAGGTATCAAGACCCAGTCGGCACTGGACAGCGGGTCAAACAGTTGCACATCTAGGACGAAAAGCGAGGCGGATCATGCTGTTGTCGATTGAACATGTTCACAAGACCTATCCCGGTGGACGGCCTGTATTGCAGGATGTCTCGCTGTCGCTGGACCACGGCCAAACCTTGGCGCTGACCGGTGAAAGCGGCAGCGGCAAATCCACCTTGCTGAACCTCTCGGCCGCGCTGGATCATTTCGACGCCGGAGAGATCACGCTGGACGGTATTGCTCTGTCACATCTGGATGATGCCGGGCGCGCCGGGCTACGACGGAAACACGTCTCGCTGGTGTTTCAACAATTCAACCTGATCCCGTCGTTGTCGGTTGCCCAGAACCTCTCCTTCCACGCGCGGCTGGCCGGGAGCCACGAACCAGAGTGGGAGGCGCATCTGGCAGATCGCCTTGGCCTGAGCGATCTTCTGTCCCGCTTCCCTGAGCGACTGTCCGGCGGTCAGCAACAACGCGTCGCCATCGGGCGCGCGATGGCCGTGAGGCCGAAGCTGCTGCTCGCGGATGAGCCGACGGGCAATCTGGATGAAACCGCCAGTGCGGCCGTTCTGGATCTGATGCTGTCCCTCGTGGCCGAAACAGGTGCCGCGCTGCTGTTGGTAACCCATTCGCAAGATATCGCAGGCCAACTAGATCGCAGAGTTCACTTGGCGGGCGGGCGTATTCAATGACGGGTGCCATAATACAAGCGCTGTTATCGCATTGGCGAAGCCATTGGTTGCAGCTTGCAACGCTGCTGATTGGGATCGCGCTGGCAACCGGGCTTTGGTCGGCCGTTCAGGCGATCAACGCCGAGGCCCGCGCCAGCTACGCCCGTGCCAATGCGCAGCTTGCCCTCGGCCAGTTTGATGAGCTGCGCGACTCTTCCGGGGTGATACCGTTGAGCCGCTATGCCGACCTGCGCCGCGCTGGGTGGCAGGTCGCAGCGGTGCTCGAGGGGCCCTATCGCATCCACGGCCGAACGCTGCGCGTGTTAGGCGTCGACATGGTCGCCTATCCAGCCCTGCCTGCGATCACCGAGGCTGAGGCCGAAACGGATCCCGCTGATATCCTGACGGCCCCGGGCCGCTTGCTGGCCTCGGCTGAGTTGGCCACCCTATTGCAGGCACAAGACGATCTGCCGCCGGTCCTGATCACGACCGAGCTTCCACCCGATGTCATCCTGACCGACATTGGAGTCGCCGAAACCTTGCTCGGCGCGCCCGGCCAAATCTCTCGCCTTGTGGTTCTGCCGAACCAACCTCGCTCGGTCCCTCCACTGTCCGAAATCGCGCCAGAGTTGGAGCGGGTCAGCCCCGCGTCACAAGTCGATACCGCGCAGCTGACCGACAGTTTCCACCTGAACCTGACCGCGTTTGGAATGCTGTCCTTTGCCGTGGGGCTGTTCATCGTGAACGGCACGGTTGGTCTGGCCTTTGCACAGCGTCGCGGCATGATCCGAACGTTGCGGGCGCTTGGTGTCTCGATGCGGCGGCTGGTCTGGTTGATCCTGGCTGAGCTGACCCTGCTGGCCCTGATCGGAGGCATCATCGGCTTGATCCTAGGCTTCTTCCTCGCCGGAGCGCTTTTACCAGATGTGGCCGCCACATTGCGCGGCCTCTACGGCGCACCTGTGACCGGGCAATTGACCCTCCAACCCGCATGGGCGTTGGCCGGATTAGGAATGGCGCTCGGAGGCACTCTGATCGCGAGCGCACAAGCCCTTTGGCGCCTGTCACGAATGCCGTTATTGGCTGGCCCGGGCGTGCAGGCCTGGCGCGGAAGCGGGCAAGGCCAACGGCTAGCGGCCTACTGCGGCTTGGCGCTGCTTGTCTTCGGGGGCCTCGCTTACACCACGGTCGGAGGCCTCCTCGGCGGTTTCGCACTATTGGCGGGCCTGTTGACGGGGGCGGCCTTGCTGTTGCCGATTAGCCTGTCTGTAGCGCTAAACCTCTGCGCCCGTCGCGCCAACGGCCCGGTTGCGCAATGGGTCTGGGCCGACATGCGCGCGCAACTGCCCGGTCTGTCGCTCGCCCTGATGGCGCTGTTGCTGGCCTTGGCGGCGAATATCGGCGTAGGAACTATGGTCTCCAGCTTCCGCCTCACCTTTGTAGGTTGGCTGGATCAGCGATTGACCTCCGAGCTTTACCTGACCGCCGAAAGCGACCAACAAGGGCGCGAGATCACCCAGTGGCTAGAGCCGCAAGTCACAGCCATCCTCCCCATCCGCAACGTGGAACTGGCGCATGAAACCGGGCCGTTGTTCCTGTATGGCGTGGTCGATGACCCGACCTACCGCCAGTTTTGGCCACTGATCGCGCGCGCAGATGATAGTTGGGATCGGGTCATGTCGGGTGCTGCGGTTTTGATAAACGAACAGCTTGCGCGACGCGCCGACCTTTGGCCCGGTGACGTGCTGCGCCTTGGCCCAAACCACCAAATGCCAGTCGCAGGGGTTTACTCGGACTATGGCAACCCGACCGGACAGGCGATCGTTTCGATGGCGCAACTGGACCTGATCGCACCGGGGCAAGAGGCGCGCCGGTTCGGCATTCGTCTCGACCCAAACCGCGCAACCGAGTTGGCGCAGACCCTACGCGAGCGGTTCGGTCTTGCGCCTCAGGCCGTTGTTCAACAAGCCGCGATGAAGGCCCAATCCCGCGCGATTTTCGAGAAGACCTTTGTGGTAACTTCGGCACTAAATGTCCTAACGCTTGGGGTTGCCGGGTTTGCCATCCTCACCAGCCTCCTGACGCTCTGGACGCAGCGACTGCCCCAGATTGCTCCTGTTTGGGCGCTTGGGCTAGACCGCGCGCAACTGGCACGGCTGGAGCTGTCGCGCAGTGCCATTCTGGCCGCGATGACGGCTTGCCTTGCGCTGCCACTCGGTCTGATCCTCGCCTGGGTGCTGCTGGCCGTAATCAATGTCGAGGCCTTCGGTTGGCGGCTGCCCATGTATGTCTTCCCATGGGACTGGCTTGTTCTCTTCCTGCTGACCCTCGGTGCCGCGCTGGCCGCGGCCGCCCTGCCCGCCCTGCGTCTGCTGCGTCTGCCACCCGCTGACTTGCTGAGAGTATTTGCCAATGAACGCTAAGGCCTTTTTGATTGCGGTGCTGCTTCTCTTCCCCTTTGGCGCATTGGCTCAGGGGTATGCAGGGCTTGGCGGTTCCGCCGAAGGATTCGAAGTCCCTCAGCGCGGCTACACGTTCGAATTCCCCGCAGATCACGGCCCTCATCCCGCGTATCGGATCGAATGGTGGTATTTGACGGCCAACCTGAAGGGCGATGACGGGAAAGACTATGGCATTCAATGGACCTTGTTCCGATCAGCCCTGAAACCCTTTGCAACCGAAGGCTGGCAAAGCCCTCAGATCTGGATGGGACACGCAGCAGTCACCACGCCTGAACGCCACTTCTTTGCGGAACGCCTGTCACGCGGCGGCGTGGGTCAGGCCGGTGTCGTCGCCGAACCGTTTGCGGCGTGGATTGACGAATGGCGGATGAGTGGACCTGACTTTGATACTCTGTCCCTGACGGCCCATGGCGCGGATTTCGGCTATGACCTTTCGCTGAATGCCCAAGGGCCGTTGGTCTTTCACGGGGACGCTGGCTACTCCATAAAATCTGCCGACGGACAGGCAAGCTACTACTACTCGCAACCGTTCTACGCTGTGGAAGGCACATTGCACCTGCCGGATCGGGACGTCACGGTCACCGGTCAGGCGTGGTTGGATCGCGAGTGGTCCTCGCAACCGCTGGCCGAGGATCAAAGTGGGTGGGATTGGTTCTCGCTCAGCTTTGACACCGGCGAGAAGCTGATGGCATTTCGCCTTCGCGGCGATCGTCAGGACTTTACGGCGGCCACTTGGATCAATGCCGATGGCACCACGCGGGCGTTGCCCGATGGGTCGGCCTCCTTCACGCCGCTTGAAACCGCGTCGGTTGCCGGGCGCGACGTGCCGATATTCTGGAACGTCGCACTGCCAGAATATGACTTGGATGTTGAGGTTGCAGCCTTGCTCCCCGATGCATGGATGGGAACGCGATTTGAGTATTGGGAAGGCCCGGTCACCGTCTCAGGCAGCCACGCCGGGCGCGGCTATCTGGAGATGACCGGCTACTGATCTATAGCGTTTCGAGTTTTTGTTGAAACTCCCCTGCATCGCTTTTCGCGTTCGCCTCTCGTCGCTCGAATGAGCGACTGTCGGCAACACATCGCGACCGCGATGTGTGAGAGACCGAAGGGAAAGGCAGCGAACAAGCGATTCAACGTAAACTCGAAACGTTTTACCGCACAACGTAGACCGAGACATTTGCGTGCCGCACCACGCGAGCGGCATTCGGCCCCAGAAGATAGTCTTTCAGGTCCGGCTTGTGCGCCCCGATTACGATCAAATCGGACCCCGCATTTTCCGCTGTTTTCAGGATCTCCTGATAGGCGGTCCCGGTGGCGACGACATGTCGGACGGAGGCATTACGCGCAGCGCCCAAGGTCGCCACGCACAGCTCGGTCAACTGAGCCTGCGCCTGTTCCAACGCTTTCTCGTGGTGGTCAGCCTCGAAGAACCCCGAGACCCAGCTTTCGCCGTAGTCCGGCAGGACGGTCACCACATCCAGTTGCGCACTGTCCAAATCTGCCAAGGCAGCCGCTTTCTTCAGCACAGGGCTGTCAAGTTCACCGTTACTGATATCTACGGCGCAGAGAACCGATTGTGTCATGCCGCCACCTCTTCTTGTCTGGCGGCCCGGCCGCGTTGCAGGAAGGCGATCAGGCCCAACAAGAGCATCGCCGGAATATAGATCAGCTGTTTCGGAGGCTGACCGGACGGCAGGCTGACCGAGCTCAGACGCACCGCGTCATCGCCGTAATAGTCGAAAATGCCCAACTCATCCGCGACGGGCGACCCGAACAGAGGCTCTTCGAGCTTGACCAGTCCGTCCTCTTCCAACAGCAGCAGGCCCATGGCGTCAACGCGCGCGGCTCCGCCCTCTTCGTCGCCGACAGTCACGACAACGGTAGTGTCCGTCATCTCAAGCGTGTCGAAGTCAGGACCACTGACAACAACGCGGACCTCGGTGCCCGGAGGCGTTTCTCCGATCGTTTCCACGAAGGCGGCTGGCTCGACCGAGCTAAAGGGTGGCGAGATCCGGTCCATGAAGAAGTCTGGCCGGAACAGCGCAAAGGCCACCGCGATCAGAGCGATGCTTTCATAGATGCGGTTATGAGTTAGGAAATAACCCATAGTACCCGCAGTGAAGACCAAAATCGCAATCGTAGCGAATATGGCGACGGTGATCCCTTCGACCCAAGTCACGTCGATCAGCAGCAGGTCTGTGTTGAAGATGAACACAAACGGCAGCGCAACGGTCCGCAGGCTGTAGAAGAAGGCCGTGAAGCCAGTGCGGATCGCATCACCACCGGACACGGCCGCGGCAGCAAAGCTTGCCAACCCGACCGGAGGCGTCACGTCCGCCATGATCCCGAAGTAGAATACGAACAGGTGAACCGCGATCAGCGGAACGATCAGCCCGCTTTGCGCGCCCAGTTCGACCACAACGCCTGCCATCAGTGAGCTGACGACGATGTAGTTCGCTGTGGTCGGCAGGCCCATACCCAGGATCAGGCTGAGGATACCAACCATCACCAGCATCAGGATCAGGTTGCCGCCCGACAGGAACTCGACCAGATCGGCCATCACCTGGCCCACACCGGTCAGCGTCACGGTGCCAACGATCACGCCCGCCGTGGCCGTGGCCAAGGCGATCCCGATCATGTTGCGAGCGCCGTCGATCAGGCCTTGCCACAGATCCGCAACTCCGTCGATGAAGCGGTTGTAGACCTCGCTCTCGCCCCGGAACATCGCCTTGAGCGGCTTCTGCGTCAGCAGGATCACGAACAGCAGCGCCGTTGCCCAGAAGGCGGACAGACCGGGTGATTTCTGTTCGATCATCAGGAAGTAGACCAGCACGATGATCGGCAGCAAATAGTGCAGACCCGCCTTGTAGATGTCTGCGATGACGGGCAGTTCCACCTCTTTGGCATTTGGATCATCCGGCTCAAGGTCAGGGACCTGCGCAGCCAGATACAGCAGCGCCACATAGACTGCGCAGACGATCAGGCTCAGCACCATGCCAGCGGCGGTTGGCACCATGCTGGTGACCGCTTCGACCGGGTATTGCGAGCCAAAGCACAGGCCAGCAAAGACGATGAAGAAGGACAGCATCCCGACCACGGTCCGTGCGAGGTGAACCTCACGGTTGCCCAGCGTCGGCATGTTCCGTTTCACGGCTTCCAGATGCACGATATAGACCAGCGCGATGTAAGAGATCGCCGCCGGCAGGAAGGCATGAGTGATGACCTCAACGTAAGAAATGCCCACATATTCCACCATCAGGAAGGCCGCGGCCCCCATGACGGGTGGCATGATCTGGCCGTTCACGGATGAGGCAACCTCGACCGAGCCCGCCTGTTCGCTAGAGAAGCCGACGCGCTTCATGAGCGGAATGGTGAATGTACCAGTGGTCACAACGTTTGCAATCGACGAGCCCGAGATCAGACCGGTCGCCGCAGACCCCACAACAGCCGCCTTGGCCGGGCCACCGCGCAGGTGGCCAAGGGCGCCAAAGGCCATCTTGATAAAGTAATTCCCTGCCCCGGCCTTGTCGAGCAAGGCGCCGAACAGCACGAACAGGAAGACGAATTTCGTCGAGACTCCAAGCGCGATGCCGAACACGCCTTCGGACGTAATCCACATGTGGCTCATGGCTTTTTTCAGGCTCGCGCCTTTCCAGCGGATCACCTCAGGTACCCATTCGGACGAACCGAAGAAGACATAGGCCAAGAAGATCGTCGCAATAATCGCCATGGCCGGGCCTAGCGCACGACGCGCGGCCTCGAACAGTAACAGCAACCCACACAGCGCGACCCATTTATCGGTGTCGTCCGCCAGACCGCCCGCATTCACGATCTTGTCGTAGAAGAAATACCCATAGAGCGCCACAAACGCGCCCAGCAGGCCCATGATCCAGTCCTGCACGGGGATATAGTTCCGAGGGCTGGATTTCAGCGCCGGATAGGCCGCAAAAGCCAAAAACATGGCAAAGGCCAGGTGGATCTGGCGCGAGTTGTTGACCACGCTACCCGGCAAAACGATGTTTGATACGGGAGAGGCCAAAACGACCTGAAACACCGACCAAAGCGCGGCGACAATCGCCAGAAAGATCCCGACACTACCGACCGGGTTTCGACCGCCGGCATCGGAGGAGGCAACAAGCTCCTGTAGCTCTTCTTCGGATAGCGGTCGGTTGGATTGCGTGTCGGAACTCATATAAATGTCTCCCCGTCATGTGGCCTTTTTGGCCTTATTTTTGCCCGTTCGATCCGGGCTTGGGTTGCAGGGCGCCCTTGGGCACCCTGCTTCAGGTCTGGTTTACTGAACCCAGCCTTTTTCTTTGTAGTACTTTTCAGCACCCGGGTGCAGCGGAGCCGACAGGCCGTCCGCGATCATCTCTTCGGGCTTCAGGTTTGCAAATGCAGGGTGGAGCTTTTTGAAGTCGTCGAAGTTCTCGAAGACCGAGCTGACAACTGCATACACAGCATCTTCCGACACATCTGCCGAAGTCACGAAGGTTGCGCCAACACCAAAGGTGGTGGTGTCACCGTCCGAGCCACGATACATGCCACCCGGAATGGTCGCAGTACGGTAGTACGAGTTGCCGTCGATCAGGCCGTCAATCGCGTCGCCAGTGACGTTCACCAGAACGGAATCACATGCGGTGGTCGCTTCCTGGATCGAACCCGACGGGTGACCAACAGTGTAGATCATCGCGTCGATCTGGTTGTCGCACAGAGCTGCCGACTGCTCGGCCGCTTTCAGCTCGGATGCCAGTTCGAAGTCATCCAGAGTCCAGCCCATGGCTTCCAGAACAACGTCCATGGTGCCACGCTGACCGGAACCGGGATTACCGATGTTGACGCGCTTACCTTTGAGGTCTTCAAAGCTGGCGATGCCGGAATCGGCGCGGGCCACAACGGTGAAGGGCTCGGGGTGTACCGAGAATACGGCGCGCAGATTTTCGAAGGGGCCGGCCTCTTCGAATTTCGATGTGCCGTTATATGCGTGGTATTGCCAGTCGGACTGGGCCACACCAAACTCCAGCTCACCCTCGCGGATGGTGTTGATGTTGTAGACCGAGCCGCCGGTCGATTCGACCGAGCAGCGCACGCCGTGTTCCTTGCGGCCTTTGTTGACCAGACGGCAGATCGCACCACCGGTGGGATAGTACACGCCGGTTACGCCACCTGTACCGATGGTGATGAACTCTTCCGCATAGGCGGCAGGTGCCATCATTGCAGCGGTCACAAACGCGCCGAGGCTAAGCTTGCTGCTGTTTTTCATTTAAGAACTCCCATTATTATGACTTGGGCGGGAAAAGGCTGACGCCTCCCTTTCGGGACCCGCATTGGGGATTGTGCCGATAGGTCAGATCAATCCGCATTGCAACAGGGCCAGCTGTATAGATTTTCCGATATCTCCCAACAGGTCCGAGGTTTCATTCAGATACGCTGAAAGTCAAGGCCAGCCCGTCAACAGAACGCCTCTCGCGTCAGATATGAGGTTGTTTTCAAATCTTTCCCCATCGCGCGGCAGCTTCTGAGCCATTGGACCCGCAGCGAGGTAAAACGCAATTTATTCAGAGGATCGCGGGTTAAATGCCCAATTAGGGTGCACTTGCGTAGCAAGACATCACCTGAAAAAGAAAAAACAGAGAGCAGGTTCCCCTAACTCTCTGTTTTTACTTTGGTACCCAAGGCCGGACTCGAACCGGCACGGTATCACTACCGGGGGATTTTGAATCCCCTGCGTCTACCATTCCGCCACTTGGGCCACGGACATTGGATTAGCGTCCCTGACTGGGAAGGTCCAGAGGCAAAAACACACTGCCCCGTCGATTGTTGGCCGCACGGCAGTTGACCCTTCCGCACGCCCGTGGTTTGCCTGTCACGACCCAAGACGCGACTGTGAGAGTGTGATGCTGCGATCCCTGTATGACTGGACCATTCGGCTGGCCGAGCACCCTCATGCCCTATGGGCGCTTGCCGTCGTGGCCTTTATCGAAAGCTCGTTCTTTCCGATTCCACCCGATGTTCTGATGATCCCGATGATTCTGGCGCGCCCTTCGAGGGCGTGGTTGATTGCAGGCGTGGCCCTGGTGGCCTCGGTTCTGGGCGGCATGCTGGGCTATGCGATTGGTGCCTTTGCCTATGAAAGCATCGGACAACCCATTCTCGAGTCCATGGGCAAGGCCGACGCGATGGAAGAGTTCAACACCCGCTTCAACGATTTCGGCTTCTGGGCCGTGCTGGCCGCCGGTGTGACCCCCTTCCCCTACAAGGTGATCACCATCATGTCCGGCTGGACCGGCATGCCGCTGGGCACCTTCATCGCAACATCCATTCTGGCGCGCGCATTGCGATTTTTCCTTGTGGCAGGCCTGTTGTGGAAGTTCGGAGAGCCGATCCGGGATTTCATCGAAAAGCGCCTGGGGCTTATGTTCACCCTGTTCATCATCCTGCTGTTTGGTGGGTTTCTGGCGGTTAAATACCTATGACAAAACGATCAACTTACGTGATCCTCGCAGCCGGAGGGTCGGCGGCCCTGTTGTTGGGAGCATGGGGATTTCAGCATATTGCCGGTCTCGCCCCGTGCAAAATGTGCATCTGGCAACGCTATCCCCATGCTGCTGCGGTCGTGATCGGCGCTCTGACCTTGGTGCTGCCAAAACTCAACCCGCTACCGCTAATCGGAGCCTTGGCCGCGATGACTACGGCCGGAATTGGTTTCTTCCACGCGGGCGTCGAGCAAGGATGGTGGGAAGGCCCTTCAACCTGCACCTCGGGTGATATCGGAGGGTTGTCGGCAGAAGAGCTGATGAACCAGATCATGGCCGCCCCGCTGGTGCGATGCGATGAGATTGCGTGGGAAATGTTTGGCCTGTCCATGGCCGGTTGGAACGCAGCCATATCCGCCGTTCTGGTTCTGCTCTGGCTGGCCGCGTGGTGGGCGAAGGCCTAAGCCTCGTCCAGTTCCGCGTCCCAATAGAGGAAGTCGATCCAGCTGTCATGCAGGTGGTTCGGCGGGAATTTCCGTCCGATATTGCGCAAGGCCTCTGCATCAGGCTGCCGCGGCGGTTTGCGCAGGTTCATGCCTGCCTGACGCAGCGATTTGGAGCCTTTGCGCAGGTTGCACGGGCTGCACGCGGCAACCACGTTCTGCCAGCTCGTTACCCCTCCGGCGGCGCGCGGCACAACGTGGTCAAAGGTCAGGTTGTCCCGGCTTCCGCAATACTGGCAGCGGAATTCATCCCTCAGAAATAAATTAAAGCGCGTGAAGGCCACGCGCTTTCTGGGTTTTACATAGTCTTTGAGGACAACCACCGACGGTATTCGGATCTCGGTGCTCGGGCTGCGGACCACTTCGTCATATTCAGCCACGATGTCGACCCTGTCCAACCAGGCCGCCTTGACCGCCTCCTGCCACGGCCACAGAGACAAGGGATAGTAGGATAAAGGGCGGTAATCGGCATTCAAAACCAAGGCCGGATGCTGTTTGAGCATACCCGGTTCTCTTACAAAATCGGTCCTGAAGTCTCCGTCCATCACAGAATCGCTCCTCGCTCTCAGCTGCCCGTTTGTGACACCAGAGCGGAGAGCACCCGCTCCGGCCTTAAGATAACTATATATCGTGTTAAAACTCTGACAAGCCCTGAGTTTCCACAATATGTCGCAGATTGGGTAAGCCGAATCCGTAACAGACAGATGACAGTTATCCACAGGTTGCACACAGCCTGTTTTGCAGGCTATGGCGGAGGTATGAGCTGGTTCATTCGATTCAACAAACCCTTTGATGTGCTGCCGCAGTTCACCGACCGCGCAAACGCCGAGTCGCCGCGCAGCACCCTGTCGGACTTCATCGACCTGCCCGGCGTCTATCCCGCCGGTCGGTTGGACCGTGACAGCGAAGGGCTGATGTTGCTGACCGACAATGGCAAGCTGCAGGCGCAGATATCAGACCCCAAGCACAAAATGGCCAAAACCTATTGGGTGCAGGTCGAGGGCGAGCCGGATATGGCGGCCCTCACGGCCCTGCGCGATGGGGTCGAGTTGAAGGATGGCCTAACCCGCCCCGCCAAGGTGCGGGAAATTGACGAGCCCGAAGACCTATGGCCTCGCACCCCTCCAATCCGCGAACGCAAGACCGTGCCGGACAGCTGGATCGAGCTGACGATTCGCGAAGGCAAGAACAGGCAGGTGCGCCGGATGACAGCGGCCGTTGGTCTGCCGACCCTGCGTCTGATCCGCTGTCGCATCGGAGACTGGACGCTTAAAGGGCTCAAGACGGGTCAGTGGGACAGCCTGCCGATGCCGCAGACACAGGCCACGGCACAGCGCAAACGGGATCGACGCCCCCGGCGGTGACAGACCACGCGGGCCGGACTAAACTGAACCGCATGAAGGTGACACCCGAAATACCGGCCCCCTCTGCCATCTTGGAAGCGGCGCTTTATGTCGATGATCTGGACGCCGCCGAACGGTTCTACGGTGAGGTTCTGGGGCTGGAAAAGATACAACGCATTGAGGACCGCCACGTGTTTTATCGGGTCGGAGCCTCTGTTCTGCTGATATTCAATCCTGAAAAGACCCAGCAGCCACCGCTGAACCCAGACCTGCCTGTCCCTCCGCACGGGGCGCTTGGGCCGGGGCATGTGTGCCTCGTCCTGACGCGGGATGAGATGGCTGCAATGCGAAAGCATCTGCTGGATTGGAACATCCCCCTGGATGCCGAGTTCGATTGGCCAAACGGCGCGCGGTCCATTTATGTGCGGGATCCTTCTGGCAACTCGGTCGAGTTTGCCGAAGGGCATCTGTGGGCCTGAAACCGTCAGCGCAAGGGCTGCTTTTCACCACCCAAAACGCGATAGATCTCGCTTGAGATCACCCCAACCTCAGCCAAAACGGCTTGGAACGCCGCCATATGTGGGGTGACGAAATGCGCCTCCAGCGACGCCTGATCCTGCCATTCTTCATAAACCCGGAAGAGGTTCGCATGGCCCAGTACCTGACTGAACTCATAGATCAGGCAGCCTGGCTCTTTCACTGTTTCTGCGACCATCACCTTTGCAGCCTCGGCCGCCTTTTCCACATGATCAGCCGAGACTTCGACGGTTCCGGTGACAATCAACATGCGTTGCCCTTTCCAAGATCAAAGCGTTTCGAAATTCGATTGACCGGCGTGCCATCCCGCAATGGGCGGCCATAGTCCACTGAATAGTCTTCGAACCCCATTTTTTCGTAGTAGCCAAGGCCCGGCGAATTGTCCGCGCGTATGGTGGCGTTGATCGCCTTGAACCCGAAGGCCGCCGCAATTTTCGAGGTTTCTTTAAACAACGCACGCCCTGCGCCACGCAATGGAGGATCGCGCCGTGTGAAGGTGGCAATATCCGCACAATCTTCGGGCAGTGCATCATGAGTACCCAACCACTGAAACCCGGCCACCGCGCCTTGGTCGTCCAAAGCGACATGGCAGCAGATTTTGTCAGCCCCGGTCAGATAGCTCTGTGAAAACAACGCCTCCGAAAACGGAATTTCATGTGCGGTTGTCCCACCTGCGGCGATGATATCGTTGAGGATGCGGCAGGCGTCGGCCGCATCCTCGGGCATCATGGGGCGAACCGCGATCATGCCTACAGGCTCAGCTTGTCGCGCATGAAGGCCAGCGCCACGCTCAGGCCGTCCGGCGCGATGCCGTGGCCGGTGCCTTTCATGACATGGGCGTAGATCTCTTTGAAATCCGCCGCTTGAAGGGCCTCGGCCGCCTCGGGCAGCGATTGCGGAGGCACCACGTCATCGGCATCCCCATGGACCAACAGGATGGGCATCCGGCTGACGGTTTCATCCGGCAACAAATCAGGTTCCAGCAAACGGCCCGAGAACGCGACGATCCCCGCTACCGGGTCCTCACGGCGCGGCGCGACGTGCAGGCTCATCATCGTGCCCTGGCTGAATCCGAACAATACAACCTGCTCTGGCAGTACGTCTTCGTCCACCATCAGCGCGTCGAGGAAGGCGTTGAAGTCGTCGCTTGCCATCTCCATGCCGCGTCGGGATTCTTCCTCGGACGAGCCGTCGATCCACGGGATTGGGAACCACTGAAACCCATTTGGCATTCCGGGGATTTGTTCCGGCGCATCGGGGGCTACGAACAGCGTGTCGGGCAAATGCTCGCCCAGTGGGTCGGCAAGGCCCAACAGGTCGGCCCCATTCGCCCCATAGCCGTGTACGAACACCACGACCGAGCGTGTGTCGCCCGAAACCGGCTCTTTCCTGAGCGCGTTCAAAACCCGTGTCATCTGATCCCTTCTCTTTGCTTGGCCACCCGGTAATAGGCCCACAAAACGCGCGCCGCAACCGACCGCCAGGGCGACCAGGCCTCGGCCATCTGCCTGAGTTCCTTGTCTGTCGGACGTTTGGGTAAGTCGTAGAGAACCCGCGCGGCCTCTTGCAGGGCCAGATCGCCCGGAGCGATCACATCGGCGCGGCCCAGCGAGAACATGGCGTAGATCTCGGCGGTCCAGACACCGATGCCGGACACCTCGGTCAGGGTCGAGATGACCTCCGCATCAGGTGCGTCACGTAACGCGTTGTAATCAATACGTGCTTCGGCCAGAGCACGGGCATAGCGGATCTTCTGTCGGCTTAGCCCAACGGCCCGCAAATCCTCATCAGTCGCCCACATGATCTTGCGCGGGCCGGTCAGCTTGGCCTCCTGCATCCGTTTCCAGATCGCATTGGCCGAGGCCACGCTGACCTGCTGACTGACGATTGCACTCAACAATTGCGTAAAACCATCCGGTTTGCGACGCAGCGGCAGAGGCCCCGTCTGTTCCATCGCATAGGCCATACGCGGACAGGATTGGGCCAGCCACTCGGCCCCTTCGGACACACAGGCGTTGGTTTCGATGATGCGTCCGACGGACATGTACGCTCCGGTGTTTTGGGTCACTTGCACGTTAGGGCGCTTTGCCGCGTATGCAACCCGCTTGTGCAAGCCGCAGATCGCCGATACGCATGGCGTCATGACTGTGATTTCAGAGACTCCGAACGACCATCAGGCCAAGCGCAATGTTGCAGTCCTTGTGGCAGCGCAAGCTGTTCTGGGTGCGCAGATGCCGATGATGTTCATTGTCGGAGGGCTGGCCGGCCAATCGCTGGCCACAAACGCCTGCCTTGCGACGCTGCCCATTTCGCTGATCGTTTTGGGATCGATGCTGGCGGCCACGCCTATCTCTGCGATCATGCAACGATGGGGTCGTCGCGCCGGGTTTCTGGTCGGTACAACCGCCGGTGCGCTTGGCGGTTTGATCGGAGCATATGGTTTGTATCTGGGCTCTTTCCCGGTCTTCCTGATCGGCAGCCTGTTGACCGGCATCTACATGAGCGCGCACGGGTTCTATCGTTTTGCGGCGGCGGACACAGCATCGGACGCGTTTCGGCCCAAAGCGATTTCCTATGTGATGGCGGGCGGGTTGGCGGCTGCCATTATTGGCCCGCAGATCGTCAAGCTGACCTCAACGGCCTATGTCATTCCGTTCCTGGGCACCTATCTGGCGGTGATCGGCATCAACGTCATCGGCTCGGCGCTGTTCTTCTTTCTCGACATCCCCACACCTCCGCGCGCGAGCGAAGACAGCCCCAAAGGCCGGTCGCGGATCGAGATGTTGAAGACCCCTCGGATCGCTGTCGCCATCATTTGCGCCATGGTGTCCTACGCGCTGATGAACCTCGTGATGACCTCGACCCCTCTGGCTGTGGTCGGGTGCGGATACACGGCCAATGATGCGGCCGATGTGGTGACTGGCCACGTGCTCGCCATGTATATCCCGAGCTTTTTCACCGGCCACCTGATCGCCCGTTTCGGCGTTGAAAAGATCGTAGCTCTCGGCCTCGCCATTCTCGGCGCCGCAGGCGTCGTCGCCCTCCAAGGGGTGGAGCTTGGCAACTTTTTCATCGCTCTGATCCTGCTGGGGATCGGCTGGAACTTCGGCTTCATTGGCGCGACCTCAATGCTGGCCGATTCTCATGACGTGAGTGAGCGTGGCCGGATGCAGGGCATTAACGACCTTTTGGTGTTTGGCGGCGTGACCTTTGCCTCGCTGGCCTCGGGCGGGTTGATGAACTGCTCGGGTGGGTCCCCGGTCGAGGGATGGACGGCTGTGAACCTTGCCATGGTTCCCCTGCTCACACTGGCCGGAGGCGCATTGTTGTGGCTCGTCATGCGCCCGGCCGAGCCGGACACTGCCTGATCACCAACGGCCCGTGCTAGCCGTCCACATCAGAGAGATCCTGCACCCGAGGTCCCCCTGCGCCAGATCCCCGCGCGCTACTCGCGCGGGATTGGCCAGAACCTTCCGCAAAACCCACTCGGCCTGCCACCCGGCATAGAGCGCCGGGCGAGCGGCGCGGGAAACCTCAGATCGCCTGCTGCGCGCGGACTTCAACCGCCTCAACGCAGTGTCTGCCAACGCGTGTACTCCGTCTTCAGTGCCGTCGAGCAAGGGAATCCGCCCCCGGGCCTCCAGCTCAGGAATGGCTCGAAACCAGTTCGCGACGCCGACCCCATAGCCGAAATCTCGCAAAACGCCCTCATCCGCAGCCCCGAGGGATTGCGCAGCGACTACCATCAACGTGCCAGCGCTTTGGTCGATGTAGTTCTCGAAATGCTCAGTATCTTCAAACGGATCTCGATAGATATCCCACCGCCTGACAGCCACATATTCATCCAGCAAACCGGCCAGATGTGGCGACAATACACGGGAAAGAGGAGTCACCACCTCATGCCGCCGCACCTGTTGCCCTTCGGCAATCTCCTGCAGCGCATCGCGCCACCATTGCAAGCGCATTTCGGCAATCATCGTCTCTTGCGTAACCCAGGGCGCGCGCGCGATTTCGGCATTCAGCGCATAAATCGGAAACAGAACGGCCCGCGCTTCGACGGGGGACGCCATGGTGGCAAGAAACCGGTCCGGATCGGCCTTTTGCACAAGGGCCGCACAAGCCTTTACGTCATCGTCAAAGACGGCAGTCACTCGGCCGCCGCTTTCCGGTGTCCACTATCACGGACCAGTTTCCACTGGATCGCCTCCAGCAGCGCTTCGAACGAGGCGTCGACTATGTTGGCGCTTACACCTACGGTCGACCAATGCCGCCCCTGCCCGTCTTCGCTGTCGATGATGACGCGCGTCACCGCCTCGGTCCCGCCTTGGGTGATCCGCACTTTGAAGTCTACCAGCCGCATATCCGACAGCACCTGCGAATACTGCCCCAGGTCCTTTGCCAGCGCCTTGGAGAGCGCGTTCACCGGCCCTCGGTCGCTGCCTTGATCATCCACCGATTCACTGACCGAGAGCTTCTTTTCACCGTCCACTTTCACCACAACCACGGCCTCGGACAGGCTGACCATTTTGTTGTACTTGTTCTTGCGGCGTTCAACGGTGACCTTGTAGCGCTTGACCTCAAAGAACTCGGGCATCTGCCCCAGCTCATCACGCGCCAGCAGTTCGAAACTCGCCTGAGCGGTGTCGTAGGAATACCCCTCAGCCTCGCGCTGTTTGATCCGGTCGAGGATACGGCCAAGGGCGGGGTCCCCCTTTTCCACCATCAGGCCCGCGTCGGTCAGCCGTTTGCGCAGGTTCGACTGCCCGGCCTGGTTCGACATCGGGATGATCCGCGTGTTCCCTACCGTCGCCGGGTCGATATGTTCATAGGTCGATGGGTCCTTGAGAATCGCACTCGCATGAAGCCCCGCCTTGTGCGCAAAAGCCGAGGCCCCTACGTAAGCCGCTTGCTTGCTCGGCACCCGGTTCAGGATATCGTCCAACATCCTGCTCACCCGCGTCAAACCGGCCAGCGCGTTCGGGTTCACACCGATCTCGAACCCCGAGGCATAGGGTTCCTTCAACAGCAATGTCGGGATCAGAGCGGTCAGGTTGGCATTGCCACATCGCTCTCCCAAACCGTTCAGAGTGCCCTGAATCTGGCGCGCGCCCGCATCGACAGCCGCCAGTGAACACGCGACGGCGTTTTCGGTGTCGTTATGGGTGTGAATACCCAGCCGATCCCCCGGCAGACCTGCGGAGATCAACTCGGACACAATGCGCCCGACCTCGGATGGCAAAGCGCCACCATTCGTGTCACACAACACTACCCAACGCGCGCCCGCATCCAAAGCGGCCCGGCAGACCTCGGTCGCATAGGTCGGGTTGTCCTTGTAGCCGTCAAAGAAATGCTCCGCATCGAACAGCGCCTCACGCCCCTTCGCCACAAGATGCGCGACCGAGGCGCGGACGTTCTCGACATTCTCCTCCAGTGAAATGCCAAGCGCATGGGTCACGTGGTAGTCATGCGATTTGCCCACCAAACAAACGGCCTGCGTCCCGGCATTCATAACGGCCGCCAGGACATCGTCGTTCTCGGCCGACCGTCCGGAGCGTTTGGTCATGCCGAAGGCTGTCAACCGGGCAGAGGTCTTCGGAGCGACCTCGAAAAACGCGCTGTCCGTGGGGTTCGCCCCGGGCCACCCGCCTTCGATATAGTCCACCCCAAGCGCGTCCAAAGCCTGCGCGATCTGCACTTTCTCCGCCGTCGAGAACTGCACACCCTGCGTCTGCTGCCCGTCACGCAGGGTCGTGTCATAGAGATAGAGGCGTTCCTTGGTCATGGCTTGCTCCCGCTGGCCCAGAGTAGTCGAACTTTCCACGTGGCGCGCGGATTTCCTTCAAACATCATCCAGTTTCGACGCATCAAATCCCGCAGCCGGAACCAATTCAACGCCTTCTTTGCTCATGCGCACTTCCAGACCTGCGGCAACAAAAGCGGATTTCAAACGGTCCACTTTTGAGAAGTCCTTGCTTTGCATCGCTTCGGCCCGTGCTTCAGCCAACCGGGCAGCGAAAGTGCTCAGATCCATCGCTTCGGCCCAAGCGCCCATATCGTCGCCCAAAAGCCCGAGAACCCGCGCGCTGGCCAGCAGAGCAGCCGCATCTCCTTCCGCAGCCAAACGGTGCAGTTCGGCGATGGCACCCGCCGTGTTCAGGTCATCCGCCAGCGCCTCAATGACCGAGGGGGCCGCGCTGGCGGCGGGCTCGATGCCAGCTGTCAGCGCCCGCCACTTTCTCAAGGTGGCTTCAGCTTCACGTGCCTTCTTCTCGGTCCAGTCCATCGGCTTGCGATAGTGGGTCTGCAGGAAAACAAAGCGGATCACCTCACCCGGCACGCCCTGTTCCAAGAGATCATGCACGGTGAAGAAATTGCCCAGCGACTTGGACATCTTCTTGCCTTCGACCTGCAGCATCTCATTATGCAACCAGATGCGCGCAAACTCACCCTCGGGATGGGCGCAGCAGCTCTGGGCGATCTCATTCTCATGATGCGGGAACATCAGATCATTGCCACCGCCGTGAATGTCAAAACTCGCCCCTAGTAACTCATAACTCATGGCCGAGCATTCAATGTGCCACCCCGGACGGCCCCGGCCCCAAGGTGAGTCCCACCCTGGAAGCTCATCGGTCGAGGGCTTCCACAGCACAAAATCCATCGGGTTCTTTTTGTAAGGTGCAACCTCAACCCGCGCCCCGGCAATCATGTCATCGACCGACCGCCCTGAAAGCTTGCCGTACCCCGCCTTCCAACTATCGACAGCAAACAGCACATGACCTTCAGCAGCATAGGCATTGCCCTTCGCGATCAGTCCTTCGATCATCTCGATCATCTGCGCGATATACTCGGTCGCGCGTGGCATCGCGTTCGGCTCCAACGCCCCAAGCGCTCCCATGTCATGCAGATACCAGCCGATGGTCTCATCGGAGCGTTCCTGCACCAACTGCTCCAACGATCCCTCGGCCCCTGCCTGTTTGCGGGCCAGAGCGGTGGCGTTGATCTTGTCATCCACGTCGGTGAAGTTGCGCACATAGGTCACCTGATCCGCACCGTAGACATGGCGCAGCAACCGATAGAGCGTGTCGAAAACCACCACAGGCCGCGCATTACCCAGATGGGCCCGGTCATAGACGGTGGGTCCACAGACATACATCCGCACGTTGTCGGAATCGATCGGAACGAAGTCTTCCTTCGTCCGCGTCCGGGTATTGTGCAGCTTGATTGTCGTCATCACTCGGGCTCCTAAAGCTTGCGCGTTGGCGCGGGCTTAGCAACTTGTCTCAGGGATGAAAACGAAAGAAACCGGCCCGCTTGAGAATTCAGCAGGTAATGCAGCAGATAATGGTGCAGATCATCCGGTTCATTTGCTCGGCATATCATGCGTCACGCGCCAAGCCAAGGCTTGAGTTCGCGCGTCTTCTCCAGCACTCTGCGCGCATGAGCAGGGATTTCGTCAACTCTATCTGCCGCGAGCTGCCGGGGGCCGAATGGTCGGACCCCTGGGGCGGCGGGCATGATGCGTGGAAGGTCGGCGATAAGATGTTCGCCTGTATCGGGACTGCGAATGATGGCGTGTCGGTCAAAACACCCGATATCGAAACCGCGCAGATGCTGATCGATGCGGGTGTCGGTGTGAAAGCCCCGTATTTCCACCGCAGCTGGGTTCGCCTGCCCTTTGACGCGGATGAGGACGAAATGCGCTACCGCCTTGCCGCCTCTTACGATCTGGTGCGTGCATCGCTCACGAAAAAAGTTCAGGCCACCCTTCCTGCGCGAAGCTGATTGACAATTTCGGATCGCTCTGCCCCTGTCGCCACAAATACAAACCGAGGCAATATCATGAAACTGTCAGATCGCATCACGCAAATCACTGGAGGCGGCAGCGACGGATGGGATGTGTTCTATCGCGCGCGCTGCATGGTCGCCGAAGGCCACGCCGTGATTCAGCTGACGATCGGCGAACATGACATCGGCACCGATGCCTCGATCCTGGATGCGATGAACCGATCGGCCCGCGACGGCCATACCGGTTATGCCATGGTGCCGGGCACCGATCTACTGCGCGAAACGGTCGCCGCGCGGGTTGAGAACCGGACCGGAGTACCAACCACCCGAAACAATGTCCTGATCACTCCAGGAGGACAGGCGGGGTTGTTTGCGGCCCATACGGCTGTGTGCAACCCCGGCGATGTCGGGCTGTTCCTTGACCCCTACTACGCCACTTATCCCGGCACCATTCGCGGAACCGGCGCTGTGGCGCGGGCGGTTCAGACCTCGGCTGAAGATGCCTTTCAACCGCGTGCCGAACAGATCGAGGCCAAGGTCGATGGCGCTGTATCATTGCTGATCAACACGCCGAACAACCCGACCGGAGTGGTTTATTCACCCGAGACACTGAAGGACATCGCTGAGCTGTGCCAGAGGCGCGATCTGTGGCTGATCTCGGATGAGGTGTACGACACTCAGATATGGAACGGCGCGCATCTGTCTCCGCGTGCTCTGCCCGGTATGGCCGATCGCACGCTGGTCGTCGGTTCTATGTCCAAATCGCATGCCATGACCGGATCACGTTGCGGCTGGATTATTGGCCCGGAAGAGGTCATCAGCCACCTCATCAATCTCGCCACCCACACCACTTATGGCGTTCCGGGCTTCATTCAGGATGCCGCGAGCTTTGCCCTGAACGCGGGCACAACGCTCGAAGATAAAATCGCCGCCCCTTTCCGTCGTCGCCGGGCCCGCGCGTTAGAGGTGCTGGCCGAACAGAATACCATCGGCCTCGTCCCCGCGGATGGCGCGATGTACCTGATGTTGGATATCCGTGCGACCGGACTGACCGGTGAGGGGTTTGCAAATGCCCTTCTCGATAAACACGCAATTGCCGTCATGCCCGGAGAGAGCTTCGGTACAGCCGCTGCAGGACACGTCCGCGTTGCCATGACTGTCGATGACGATCGTTTCGAAACGGCTCTGAAGACGATCTGTGAGTTCGCGTCCGAGATGGCAGGTCAACAAGCTGCCGAGTGAGGGTGCTTAGAACCGGAACGTTGTGCGCAGGTTGAAGATATTCGTGTCCAACCCACCGCCCGAGCGGGTGACATCGTCAAAATCCTGCCGCAACGCCTCGCCACTTATGACGAAGTTGTCGCCGATGGGATAAGCGATTCCTATGCCATAAACTGCCGCTGTGTCATTCTCTTCCGAGGTTTCAACACGCGCAGCGCCGACCACGACATAACCCATTGCCGCGCCAAAATCATACCCGCCGCGAAACTTCAGCCGGGTTATGCTGTCGACGCTGCCCTGATCCTGACCAAGGTTGAGAGAAAGCCGGTTATATTCCAGTTCACCGCCCAGAACGAAGGCACCGAAATCGCGGTCATACCCGACATGAGGTCCGAAAACGGTATCGTTGCCACTTGCGCCACCAGACCCGTCCGCATCCGCATAGCCAAAGCTGAACCCAGCATAGGCGCCCGTCCAGTCCTCGGCCGAGGCCGGGCTGGTCATCGCTATCGTCGCAGCGACAATAAGGGCCGATAGAGGCTTCATACACTTCTCCAAATCAGGCGCATCGCCGGGTTTTTGCGGACCAAACACCCGCGTATTTGAGTGTTTAATCTAGGAACGCCACTGCTTAATTCAAATCTGCATCAACGATAAGTGAATGCAGTTTAACAGATTTCCCCTGTATCGGGTTAAAATCTATTTAAGATACGTCCAAAAACCCAGCGCGAACCTTTTCACCATAAAAAACGCCCCGACCACTTGCGTGATCGGAGCGTTGAATAAGCGCCTGCGTGGTTCTTAAAGATAGTCCGACCGCTGCAGTCCGTATTTGGCCATCTTTTCGTTCAGAGTCCGGCGGGGCAGGCAAAGCTCATCCATCACCGACGCGATTGAGCCCTTATGGCGACGCATGGTGTTATCGATCAGCATCCGTTCGAACGCTTCCACGTATTCCTTCAGGGGTTTGCCCTCGGTGGTCATTACCGGCTGCATTTCCTCGTGATCGGACATCAGCAAAGACGCAATAGTTCCCGAGCCACGTCGGGATTGCAGCACCGCGCGTTCGGCGATGTTGATCAACTGCCGCACATTGCCCGGCCACGGGGCTTGCAACAGTTGCGCCGCTTCCTGCGCACTGACCTGAGGGGCGTCACAGCCATATTCCTCTGCGAACTGCTCACTAAGGCGTGTGAACAGCGTCAGGATATCCTCACCTCGCTGTCGCAGAGGCGGCATGGTTATGCGGAGAGCGGCCAGACGGTAGAACAGATCCGGGCGCAGAACGTCCTCGGAGGTCTTGCCGGCTTCTTGCAGGTTCGAGATCGCGACGATCCGCGTTTCCGCTGGGGTGCCCTGCTCGTTCATCACGCTCAGCAAGCGGGCCTGCAACGTGTCGCTTAACGCCTCGACATCTTCCAGAACCAGAGTCCCGCCGCGAGCTTCCTCAATCGCGGGAAGCTGCGCATCCTCTGGCATCATCGGGCCGAACAGACGCTTCGACAGCACTTCCTCTTCCAGTGCCGCACAAGATACCAGGACGAATTTCTTGCCCGCTCGACTACCAACGGCGTGCAGAGCGTGCGCCACAAGCGTCTTGCCGGTACCCGTCTCTCCGTCGATCAAAACATGGCCGTCCGCCTGCCCCAGATCGAGGATATCTTCGCGCAGACGCTCCATCACCGGGCTGGCGCCGATCAGCTTGTTCATGATCTGAGTACCACCCGACAGCTCGCGCCGTAGGGCGCGGTTGTCCAGCGTCAGCCGCCGTGCGTTGCTGGCGCGTTTGGCCAGTTCTGACATGCGGTCGGGGTTGAAGGGTTTTTCGAGGAAATCAAACGCGCCAACGCGCATCGCCTCAACCGCCATCGGCACATCGCCGTGGCCGGTGATCATGATAACGGGCAGCGTGCTATCCGCCCCCATCAGTTTTTTCAGCAATTGAATGCCGTCCATACCCGGCATTTTAATGTCCGAGATCACGATCCCAGGATAATCCGGCCCCAGAACCTTGAGCGCGTCTTCGGCGCTAGCAAAGGTTTCGGTGTCATATCCCGACAGCGCCAGCCATTGGCTGATCGACTGGCGCATGTCCTGTTCGTCATCGACAATGGCGATTTTCATGGCCTGTGCCATAGTATTCCCTCGTGTTATTCAGCGGCCTGGAGGCCGTCGCTTCCCAGTGGCAGTTGCATCTCGAAGACCGCGCCACCCTTCTGGCCGTTGCGTGCGGTTAGCCGTCCGCCATGGTCGTTCACGATCCCCGACGAGATAGCAAGCCCCAGCCCGACCCCGTCACCTGGCTGTTTGGTGGTGTAGAAGGGCTCAAACAGGCTTTCGATATCCTTGATACCATACCCGTTGTCGCGCACGGTCAGCACCGCCATATCGCCTGCCGCCAGGATGATCTCAACATCCGGCTCTGCTACAGATTTGGTGGCGTCTAGCGCGTTGCGCAAGAGGTTGACCATCACCTGTTCAATCCGCATCCGGTCCCCCATCACAATGACAGGGTCTTCGGGCAGGATCTGCGTGATCTTAACATGGCGCTGCCGCAGCTGAGGCTCCATCATCGAAAGCGACGAGGCCAGCGCTTCGCCAAGGTTTACTGGCGAAAACGCATCCGCCCCCTTACGCGCGTAAGACTTCAGCTGCCGAGTAATAGCGCCCATCCGTTCGATCAGACCATCAATGCGACCAAAGCTGGCAAGGGCCTCTTCCGGTCGGTTTCTGCGCAGCAGCAAACGCGCCCCGGCAAGGTAGGTTTTCATTGCAGCCAGAGGTTGATTAAGCTCGTGACTTACCGCCGCCGACATCTCACCCAAGGCCGCCAGTTTCGAGCTTTGCGCAAGCGTCTGTTCCGCCAAATCCAACGTCTTTTCAACCCGTTCGCGCTCAGCGATTTCCCGCTGTAGCCTTGCGTTCAATGCGCGAAGCTCTGCCGACTCGCGCTGGAACAGAACCACGCGCGAAGCGGCGCGGCGACTGAGCAGATAGAACGCCGCCGCCAGGAGAATCGCAAAGCCCATGATTTCCAGCGCCAGGACACTGTTCACCTTCTCGCGGATTGAGTCATAGGTGGTGAACGAGGCCATTTGCCAACCGCGGAACGGTATGCGTGTCTCAAGCCGAATGACGGCCTCACCTTCCAGATAACCATCCGGCGGCAATGCAGACCAGTCGGCCGTCGCCCTCAGCGCGCGCTGGATCGCACTTTCCGGCGTCTGTCGCAGCATGGCCGAGCTTTCGTCCAGCCCACGCCATTGCGGCTCGGTCGACAGGATGATGTTGCCGGTGCTGTCTCGCACCAGCACGGCATCAGAAATCCCGGCCCAGGCGCGTTCGAATTTCTGTAGGTCGACCTCAACCACGATCACGCCGAGGATTTCGGAATTCGCCTCGATCCTGCGGGAATAGATAAAGCTGTAGTCGCCAGTTTCGCGCGGGCTGACCGTGAAAATCGTCGCGTTCGAGCGGATTGCGTCCACAAAATATGGCGCATTGCGATGCCCTTCGAGCAGTCGGTTGCGGTCGGTGGCCGCCACTGTCACGCCATCTCCATCCATCAGCATCAAGGACGCGGCCCCAATCTCTTCAACGAAAGAGATCAGACGCTGGCTGGACAACAGGTAGTCACTGGATTGCAGTGCCGAGATCAGCGTCGGGTCTCGCGACAGAAGCTGCGGCACAATCGCGTTGCGTCGCAATTCGCTGAGGAGGTTGCCGGAATACAGGGCAAGACGCAGCTCGGCGCGGTTGCGGGTCGACTCGGTGAAACGGTCGGTCAGCAACCGGTTCGTCACCCAGATCGTCGCAACGGCGGTCAAAAGGACCAGAATAACGGCCACCCGCAGCCGCCACCCCAAGGGGGCGCCGCGAAATGGACGGGTCATCTTGTCCTTGATCGAGTGAAGGCCTGAACTCATTCCCGAAAGTTACGCGGGCTGAGCGGCGACCTCAAGTCACGCCGGGGCCAGAACGCCGGACAATGCGCGGAACAATGCCGTCCCGTCGGTGCCGCCATGCCCCTCATCCGCTGCGCGTTCGGGGTGCGGCATCATGCCAAGAACGCGACGGTTTTCCGAGAGGATGCCCGCGATATCCCCAACCGAGCCGTTTGGATTCTCGGTATAGGTGAACGCGATCCGATCCTGATCCTTCAGCGCGGACAAGGTGCCGTCATCGGCGAAATAGTTTCCGTCGTGATGCGCTATCGGAATGCCGATCACGTCTCCTGCATTGTAGCCTTGGGTAAAGGCGCTGTCGCTGGTTTCGACCTTCAGGCCAACCGTTTTGCAGATGTATTTCAGACCGGCATTGCGCAGCAGCGCGCCGGGCAGAATTCCGGTCTCCGTCAGAATCTGGAATCCGTTACAGATACCAACGGCATAGCCGCCACGCTCGGTATGATCGACCACAGCCTTGCAGATCGGAGATTGCGCCGCGATGGCCCCGCAGCGCAGGTAGTCGCCATAAGAGAAGCCACCGGGAACGCCGACGATGTCGACCCCCTCAGGCAGCGCGGCATCCTTGTGCCAGACCATGTCAACGGCGAAGCCGGCCTGTTCAAAGGCTACGGCAAGGTCCCGGTCGCAGTTTGATCCGGGGAATACGATGACGGCTGCGCGCATGGCGGACCCTCCTAGCAAGTAAAATCAGTGACCACCGCCACACCCGGAGGTGCAGGAGCGTCGAAAGCGGCGAGTTCTTCACTCACCTGGTTCAGAGATACGTTTCGCGTCACGAGCGGGCTGAGATCAAGATCCGAACCCGTGATCAACGACAGAAGCGATGGATAGCGCCAACTGGGCATCCCTCGCGTTCCATATACAGAAAGCTGACCGGAATAGAGAACATCCATCGGCAGCGTCATAGCTGCATGATCGCCCGCAGGCATGCCAATCTGAACCATCCGGCCCAGTTTGCGCAAGGACCGCATCGACGCCACGGTCGTGGCTTCAATCCCCAGCGCCTCGATCGCCACATGGGCACCACCGTCGGTGATATCTTTCACCGCTTCAGGCGCATCGCATGTCGCCGCGTTCACAACAGCATCCGCGCCCAGAGACTTGGCGTAGCTCAGCTTGTCGTCCGAGATATCGACGACAACCACCCGTGCGCCAAGCGCCTTGCCCAACAACAAGGTTGAGACGCCTACTCCGCCTCCGCCGAACACGGCCAGCCATTCGCCGCCTTGCAGTTGAGCGCGTCCAACCAGAGCTTGCCACGCGGTCGTGACCCGACATCCCAGCGCCGCCGCGATCTCGGGTGCGAGTGTCTCGGGCAGTTCCGTCAGATTGGCATCCGCATGCGCAACCGCAATATACTCGGCGAACGCACCGTCACAAGTAAACCCCGGCACGACCTGGTCGGCGCAGGTGGTTTGATTGCCTTGGGCACAGTCCTGGCAATGACCACAGGCCAGAATGAAAGGCGCAATCACCCGATCACCGACTTTCCAACGGCGGACGCGGCTGCCCACCGCAACAACCTCGCCGCAATATTCATGGCCGGGTGTCATCGGGAGGATCACATCCGGGTCCGACCCCGACCACGCATGCCAATCTGACCGGCAGACGCCGCAGGCCAACACTCGGACGACAACGCCATCCTCGGCCGGTTCAGGGTCGGGAATGGTGGTCAGCTCCAGCGGCTGGCGATAGGTGATCAGACGCGCTGCCCGCATCCAATCAGACCAGTTCGATCTCGTAGCGTTCGATGACGGTGTTGGCCAACAGCTTTTCGCACATCTCGGTCACGTCCGCCTCAGTCGCGCCTTCGGCGAGTTCCAGATCAATGACCTTGCCCTGGCGCACACCTTCTACCTGATCAAAGCCCATGGCGCCCAATGCGTGGCGGACCGCCTCACCCTGAGGGTCCAGCACCCCGTTCTTGAGCATCACATGCACCCGTGCCTTCATCTTCGCAACTCCACCTGAGGGCCACGATCGCCGGCCCATTTCGTTGCGCGGGGGATAGCGCGGTTGTGCCTTTGGGACAACCCTGTTTGCGGCGAAGATTGAAAAGGTATGAAAATGCGCGCCCTTAAACGGACCTGGCGGGTGTTGCGGGTCGAACGACATACCCTGCCCTCGTGCGAAAAACGCCGCCCGGATGAGGGCGGCGCTTTGCAATTCCGTCAGGCAGAGGCCGAGATCAGTTGATCAGCGTCGGCTTGGTCACATTGCTTTGCGGTAGAACACCCAAGCGGCGCGCGACCTCGGAATAGGCGTCGGTCAGATTGCCCAGATCGCGGCGGAAGACATCCTTATCCAGCTTCTGGCCGGTTTCGATATCCCACAGGCGGCAGCTGTCGGGGCTGATCTCATCAGCCACGATCAGACGCTGGTAGTCACCGTCGAATACGCGGCCGATCTCGATTTTGAAATCAACCAGTCGAATGCCAACCGCCAGCATCACACCGCTCATAAAGTCATTAACGCGCAGCGCGAGGCTGAGGATATCGTCCATATCCTGCTGGCTGGCCCAGCCAAAGGCCGCGATATGCTCCTCGGTGACCAACGGATCACCCAGAGTGTCGTCCTTGTAGCAGTACTCGACAATTGGACGCGGCAGCTGCGTGCCCTCGGCAATGCCCAGACGTTTGGACATTGTACCGGCGGCATAGTTGCGCACGATCACTTCCAGAGGGACAATCTCGCAATTCCGCACCAGCTGCTCGCGCATGTTCAAGCGGCGGATGAAGTGGTTCGGAACTCCGATCTGGGTGAGACCGTTCATGAAGAACTCGGACAGTCGGTTGTTCAGCACGCCTTTGCCGTCGATCACGTCTTTCTTCTCCGCGTTGAACGCGGTGGCGTCATCCTTGAAGTACTGTACGATGGTGCCCGGCTCGGGGCCTTCATACAGAATCTTGGCTTTGCCTTCGTAGATTTTCTTGCGACGCGCCATCGGGGCCCCTTCCATATCGGCAATACGCGCAGTTCGCGCGGCTGCGGCCCTCATAGAGCAGCCCGCCCCAACCCGCAAGTTGTCTGGTTGCTTTCCATCGAAGCATCCGCTTTTCAACGGTTCCTCATACGGTGTTGAGCACTCTTAAGACCTGCCAACGAAGCCTGCGTGCAGCAACACAGCGTATTTGGTCGCGCAAAGCCCATTTTCGCTATACATTCCGAAATTCGTTTCTTATCTAGATGGGGAATGTCCACGCTAAGAGGTCCCAATACAATGACCACGTTCGACGAACGCGAAAACGCCTTTGAAGCCAAGTTTGCCCATGACGAAGAAATGCAGTTCAAGGCACAGGCCCGCTGCAACAAATTGCTGGGCCTTTGGGCGGCGGCAAAGTTGGGGAAAACCGGCTCTGACGCGGACGACTACGCCAAAACTGTCGTGATCGCCGATATGGAAGAGGCAGGCCACGAGGATGTCGTGCGCAAGGTCTCTGCCGATCTGGGCGGTCTATCCTCGGATGACGAAATCCGCGCAAAAATGGCCGAGCTTCTGCCCGAAGCCAAAGCTCAGGTCATGAGCGAGACCGACTAAGCCACCGGTCACCTCATGATCTTCATGAGTAATATGAATTTGATTTGACGCCCCGGTCATGAGACACGGGGCGTCTCATATTCATACTGGCGCTTTGCGCCAAACACGTCGGACCAAGCCCATGACAAACGCGTTGACCCAGCTTCTCGAGACCAAGGAGGCCATTCTGGCCGATGGTGCGACCGGAACCAATCTGTTCAACATGGGTCTGCAATCGGGCGACGCACCCGAGCTTTGGAATGTGGATGCGCCGGACAAGATCCGCGCTCTGTATCAGGGCTCGGTCGATGCGGGCAGCGATCTGTTTCTGACCAATACGTTCGGCGGCACCTCGGCCCGGCTCAAGCTGCATGACGCGCAAAACCGCGTGGGTGAGCTGAACCGCATTGGCGCTGAACTCGGGCGTGAGGTCGCGGACAAATCCGGACGCACCATCGTGGTTGCCGGCTCGGTCGGGCCAACCGGTGAGATCATGGAGCCAGTCGGAAGCCTGTCGCATTCCGAAGCGGTCGAGATGTTCCACGAACAGGCTGAAGCCCTCAAAGAGGGTGGCGTTGATGTTCTGTGGGTCGAAACGATTAGCGCCCCGGAAGAATTCCGCGCCGCGGCCGAGGCCTTCGCGCTGGCCGAAATGCCATGGTGTGGCACCATGAGCTTTGACACTGCTGGGCGCACCATGATGGGTGTTACCTCGGCGGATCTGGCCCTTCTGGTCGAAACGCTGCCCAACCCTCCGATAGCGTTTGGCGCGAATTGCGGCACCGGAGCGTCGGACATCCTGCGCACTGTACTTGGGTTCACCGCGCAAGGGACCGAGCGGCCCTTGATCTCGAAAGGCAATGCCGGAATTCCGAAATATGTCGATGGTCATATCCACTATGACGGCACGCCTGATCTGATGGCCGACTATGCCGTGATGGCCCGCGACGCAGGTGCAAGGATCATCGGAGGCTGCTGTGGCACCATGCCCGCACATCTTGAGAAAATGCGTGTAGCTCTGGACAGCACAGAGCGTGGCGCACGCCCGACGCTTGATCAGATTACGGATGCGCTAGGGCCGTTCTCATCCGCCTCGGATGGTACGGGCGACGACGCCGCGCCCGAGCGCCGCACCCGACGCCGCCGCCGCGCCTGAGTTAGCGCCCCTCGAATTTCGGGGGGCGTTTTTCCATGAAGGCCACCACGCCTTCGGCAAAGTCGCGCGAACGTCCACATTCACCTTGCAAATGCGCCTCGGTCGCCAATTGCTGTGGCAAGGTCTTCTCATAAGTACCGCGGAGCGCCTGTTTGATCGCGCCATAGGCCGCCGTCGGACCTTGGGCCAAATGTGCGGCCCGACTACGCCAATGGGCATCAAATGCATCATCGGCGACGGCTTCCCAGATCAGACCCCAATCATCGGCCTGACGTGCGGTAATCTTGTCGGCAAACAACGCGGCCCCCATGGCCTTGGCCAGCCCCATCTGACGAGGCATGAACCATGTACCGCCAGCGTCCGGAAGCAAGCCGATGCGGGAAAAGGCCTGGAGGAAATAGGCGCTCTCGGTCGCGATCACCACATCGGCACAGAGCGCAAGGTTGGCCCCTGCCCCGGCTGCCGGTCCATTGACGGCGGCAATGGTAGGTGCCGGGCTGTCATGGATGGTCTCGAGCATCGGCTCGTATTCATCGCGCAGCGAGCGTTCCAGGTCGATCTTTCCGGTCGAGGACGCATCACCCAGATCCTGCCCGGAACAAAAGGCCGGCCCGGCACCGGTCAACACGATGCACCGCGCATTTCGGGCTGCGTGTTTCATCGCGTGGGTGATCTCGGCCCGCATCTGCGTGGTCAGCGCGTTCATCTTGTCGGGGCGGTTTAGCGTCAGCACCGCCAGCCCGTCCGTGATGTCCAGCAGGATCGTTTCGTAGTCCATTAAAGCTCTCCCTCGCGCCTGTGCGTGAGCGGACACTGCCGCATTCACAGGCCGAGGAAAAGTGGAACCACGCGTCAGTCTTTCAGAATTTGGCGCAGGCGCTCTTTTTCGGCGTCGCTCAGCCCGTCGCTTTCACCCAACGCTTGTGCCCTGGCACGGTTGCGCAGAAAGACTAAGCCAACACCTGCGGCAATCGACAACATGATTGGCCCGGCCAGCCACAGCATCAGGTTCGAACCTGTAACCGTAGGCTTCAGCAACACATATTCTCCATAGCGATCGACGATGAAGGCAATTGCCTCTTCATCCGTATCCCCTGCCACCAGCCTTTCGCGAACCAGCAATCGCAAATCGCGCGCTAGATCGGCGTTGCTTTCGTCGATGCTCTCATTTCGGCACACCAAACAGCGTAGACCGGTGCTGAGGTCGCGGGCCCGTTGTTCCAGCACCGGATCGTCCAGAACTTCGTCGGGCTGCACGGCAAATCCCGGTGCCGCCAAAAGCATAAGGATCAGGATCAGACGTTTCATTCTGCGGGTACTCCGGCAGAGGGGGCTTTGCGTGCGCCGGCCGCAACCCGGAACCGACGATCGCAGAGGCTGAGGATTCCGCCCAACGCCATCATGAGGCATCCGGCCCAAATCCAGTTGGCGAAGGGTTTGATATAGGTCCGCAAGACCCAGCCCCCATCCGCCTGCTGGTCCCCGATTACAACGTAGAGATCTCGCATGACCCGGTAGTCAATCGCCGCCTCGGTGGTGGGCATACGCGCAACCGGATAGTCGCGTTTTTCGGGATGCAGCGTCCCGATCATGCGCCCGTTGGTCTCCACCTTCACATCCGCCATGGTCGAGAAATAATTCGGCCCTTGCACGCGATTGACATCCTCAAGCGTCAGGGTGAATTGACCAACCTCGAAGGGCTGACCCGGTTGGGCGACGCGGATATCCTCAACCTCCCACGCGGTCAGACCGGCGATGGCGAAGATGGCCACACCCAGCCCCGTATGGGCAACCGCCTTGCCCCAATCGGCCCCCGGCAGGCGGAACAGGCGTTTCAGACTGCCGTTGCGTCCTGTCCGGCTCCACAAATCGAGCACGGCGCCGAAGGTGATCCATGCACCCAGAAACAGACCCACAGGTCCCAAAGCGCTACGCCCTGTCTGCATGGCCCAGACCAGCACGCCAAGGGCGACAGCCAACACAAACGCATAACGCAGAGACCACGCTGTCTTGCCCAGCTTGCCGCGCTTCCACGGCAACATTGCGCCAACCGGCAGGACCAGCCCCAACAGCACCATGAACGGCGTGAAGGCCGCGTTAAAGAACGGAGGTCCGACCGAGAGTTTCCGGTCAAACATCATCTCGGCCACCATCGGCCACATGGTACCGACGAATACAACAAAGCAGCTGACGGCCAAAAGCACGTTGTTCACGACCAGCGCGCTTTCCCGGCTGACCATGCCAAAGACGCCCTTCGCCTCCATCGCCTGCGCCCGCGCCGCAAACAGGGTCAGCGCGCCACCGATAAAGAACACAAGAATCAACAGAATGAAAACGCCCCGCTCTGGATCTGTTGCGAAGGCATGAACCGAGGTCAGAAGCCCCGAGCGCACAATGAAAGTCCCGATCAACGAGAACCCAAAGGCAATGATCGCCAGCAGGATTGTCCAGCTCTTCAGCGCCTCGCGCTTCTCCACGACAATGGCGGAGTGCAACAATGCAGCCGCCAGCAGCCATGGCATGAACGAGGCATTCTCGACCGGATCCCAGAACCAGAAACCGCCCCAGCCCAGCTCATAATAGGCCCACCACGACCCCAGAGCGATCCCGATGGTCAGAAACACCCAGGCGGCCAGAGTCCACGGTCGCACCCACCGGCCCCAGGCCGCATCGATACGGCCCTCGATCAACGCGGCCACGGCAAAGCTGAACGCCATGCTGAGACCGACATAGCCCAGATACAGAAACGGCGGATGGAACGCCAAGCCCGGGTCTTGCAGCAGCGGGTTCAGGTCGCGCCCATCGAACGGAGCAATCGCCAGCCGGTCGAACGGGTTCGAGGTAAACAGGATGAAGGCGAAGAACGCCACGGCCACAGCCGACTGCACAGCCAACACGCGTGCTTTCAAAGTGGGCGGCAGGCCAGCGCCAAAAAACGCGGCCATCGCGCCAAACAGGGTCACGATCAGCACCCACAAAAGCATCGAGCCTTCGTGGTTCCCCCATGTCCCACTGATTTTGTAGATCATCGGTTTCGCCGAATGGCTGTTCTCAACCACGATCCTCAGCGAGAAATCTGACGTAGTGAACGCCCAGACCAGCGCTCCGAAGGAAAACGCCGTCAGCAGGAATTGTGAGATTGCCGCCGGTTCCGCAAACGCCATCCATCCGGCCCAACGTTTCGATGCCCCGATCAGGGGCACCACGCTTTGCACGATAGCGACGAAGAAGGCGAGGATTAGCGCGAAGTGACCTAGCTCTGTAACCATAGGGCAGGATATATGCCGGAGGCACGGCAATCGCCAACCACTTTCGTTTGATTTCGGGGCACATAGTGTCGCAACTCAGCCCCTTTCGCGTCGCCAATCCTCTAAAGCCGGGTTCGCATCAGCCAGCAAGCTCTCTTGCGACAAGCGCGCATCCGGCCCCGTATCTGCCACACCGGGTCGGTCACTACGCATATTTCCAAGCGCATCAAGGTTGGCCATCACCGTCGGAGTCCGCGCCATCACGGCCGAGATCTCGCGTTGCAAATCCTGCGATTTCGCCTGATGACGCGCGCCGAAATAGAACGAGACAATCACGCCCAACAACCACCACAAAGGCTCGGGCACAAGCGCAATCCCCTGCATCCGCGCCGAAAACCAGATCGGATCGATCATGGCAGCAGCAAACAGACCCAACGTTCCCAGCGCCAAGGCCGGACGCGGAAGCCGGTTCAACCCATCCATAAACCGGTCGAACATGCCTTTGGGTGGTCTCTGAAACTCAGCCCCGAACTGGGTCATGGCCTGAGTTTGCACCACCATCCGGCGTTGAGCGCCCGCATCAGCGTGTTCCCGAAAGACCTCTGCAGTCTCGCGTACCACGTTACGCCCACCACCGAACAAGAAGCTCAAAACGCCCGAGATCAATCCCATCCCGCAACCCTCCTCTCAAACGCCTCATCGCTCAGGTGATAGCGATCAGACAGGAACTCTTCCGCCCGCCTTATCCAACCGCCTTTCCCACCCGCACGGGTACTCGCGTATTTTCGCGACGCAGGACGCCTATCTGCGAGCCGCAAGTAATAGTTCCGCCGCGCCACCCCATAAGCGTCCCGCAACTGAACCGGGTTCGGGCGCGCCGCGTCCTGACTGGCCCCTATGGTCTGTGGGCCGATAACCCCGTCCACCACAACAGCAAACCCCATCTTCACCAGCAGTGATTGCAAAATGCGCACCGCTTGCGCGCCTGCGTTTACATACATGTCGAACACGCTGGCCTGCAGCGCCTCGGGCAAGGCGGCGATCCCCGGTTTCTCAAAATAATGCTGCACAAAGATATAAACCGCCTGCGCGCGGCTGAGGGCCCGTACATCCGCGGCGTCAACCACCCCGTCCCGCGTCAAATCCAAACCCAACCGTCGCATCGTGTGAATGGTCACGCCGAAATTGGTGGCTCCTCCCGGATCATCCGGATCATCCACAAACCCGCCTTCCCGACGCACAATCTCTTCGGCAATCTGTTGAACCGTCTGCATCACGACCCCCACCTGAACTAGTCGAGGGAACGATCCTGCAAACTCCTTAACAACCCCAAACGAAACAGAGCGCCGCTTGCCACCCGCACGCAACGCCCCTGCTTCTTCTGTTCAAAAATACCTCCGCCGGAGGCACGCAGCGCAGCTGCGTTCAGCTTTCGCCCGGATCCTTGTAAACGCCCTGTTCCTTCAAGGCGTCCATGACCTCTTTCGGCATATAGGTCTCATCATGTTTTGCAAGGATTTCAGTGGCTTCAAACACACCGTTGACGTAGCGACCCGTGCCTACCATGCCCTCATTTTCCGAGAAGAGATCCGGCAAAACCCCGGTAAATGCCACCGGAACACTTTCGCCGCCATCAGTGACCACGAAACGCACCGTTTCACCCTGCCCCCGCACGATCGAGCCCTCTTCGACCAGACCACCAATGCGAAACACCTCGGTCGGCGCAGGCGGCTCAGCGATCACCTGGCTGGGCGAGCGGAAGAAGTTGATGCCATCGCGCATCGCATACCCAATCAACGCCGTCGACACCGCCAGCGCCGCTACGGCCACCAGAATGATCTGAACTCGACGACGTTTCTTGAGCGTTTTCATACCGTCCTCACGGGAACAAGGGGGCCATCATCAGCCCTCGGGTTTCATCCTCACCTAACATCAGGTTGGCATTCTGCAAGGCCTGCCCGCTGCTACCTTTTGTCAGGTTATCCAATGCGGCGATCACAATCGCACGCCGTTCGATCCGGTCCGCAACTACACCGATATGGCAGAAATTCGATCCCCGCACATGGTGGGTCGAGGGCGCCTCGCCCATCGGCAGAACCTCAATGAAAGGCTCGTCAGCATAGGCTTTTGCCAGCGCATCAAAAACGCTCTGCGGGTCGCCCTTCACGTAGGAGGTCGCCAGAATACCCCGGTTCGCAGGGATCAGGTGCGGCGTGAATTGGATATGCACCGTGCGCCCGGCCAGTTTTGAAAACTCCTGATCGAACTCTCCCAAATGGCGATGCGTACCACCTATGGCATAGGCATTCGCGCCTTCGCTCAGCTCGGCATGCAGCAGGTTTTCTTTCAACGACCGGCCAGCGCCCGACACGGCGCATTTCAGATCGAGGATGATGTCGTCCAGATCAATCACACCGGCTGACATCAGCGGCCGCAGCACATATTGTCCAGTCGCCGCGTTGCAGCCCGTACCGGCCACAAGCCGTGCGGTCCTGATGTCGTCACGATAGAACTCGGTCAGGCCATAGACCGCCTCTTCCTGCTGCTCCAACGCGCTATGCGGGTTGCCGTACCATTTTTCGTACTCATCGGCGTCCTCCAGCCGGAAGTCTGCGGAAAGGTCGATGATTTTCAGGGTTTTCGGCAGGTCGCGGATCACTTCCTGACTGGTTTTGTGCGGCAACGCGCAGAAACACAGGTCGATCTGAGAAAAGTCGATCTCAGAAATCTTGCACAGGTCCGGCAGGTTCATATGGCGCAGATGTGGGAAAACCTGAGCCATCGACAGGCCCGCCTTTCGTTCCGCCGCTAGAGCCACGATCTCCATGTTCGGGTGCTCGGCGATCAGCCGCACCAGTTCAGCGCCAGTATAGCCCGAGGCGCCCAGAATTGCGATTTTGTGGGTCATGTCAGACCTCTTTTTGCATGTGTCACATATCATGACCGCCACTGTGACGGTCTTGCATTTAGAAAATCGGAGGGGTGGCGTCCTTGACCTAAATCAGGCCGCCTCAAACAAGATTTGTCGTCGGAGGAACTGCGTCGCCCGATCGCTGACAAAACCCGGCTTGCCGGTGGTTAGATAGCCGCCTTCTCCCTCACCCAGCATGGTCGGGTGGCGTTGCAGATAGTCGGCCAGGCTTTCAGCCACCAGATCGCCCTGGCTGAACACCTGAACATCCGCGCCCAAAGCAGCCTGAAATGTCTCGGCCATCAAGGGGTAATGTGTGCAGCCCAGAATTGCCGCCTGAGGCTCTGGCATCTTGCGCTTCAACGCATCCACATGGCTGCGCACCAGTGCCTCGGCCAGAATCAAATCACCGTCTTCAATGGCATCGACAACGCCGCCGCAGGCCTGTGCCTCGACATCCACACCAATCGCGCGGAACGCCAGTTCCCGCTGGAAGGCGCGGCTGGAGACTGTGGCGGGCGTTGCAAACAAGGCCACATGCTTGACGGCCACTTCCCGCGGCGGAGAGTTGTCGCCCCATTGCCGCTCGGTCAGCGCTTCGATCAGAGGGACAAAGACGCCAAGAACCCGCTTGCCCTCGGGCACGCCCTCTTCCTGCATTCGCCGCAGGGCTGCGGCGCTGGCGGTATTGCAGGCCAGAATCACCAGATTGCAGCCACGATCCCACAGGTCGTAAACCGCCTTGCGGGTTAGCTGATAGATATCCTCGGCATCGCGCACGCCATACGGCGCATGCGCACTGTCCGCGTAATACAGGAAATCCACGTCGGGCAGCCGTTGCTGCGCGGCGTTCAGGACGGTCAAACCGCCCAAACCGGAATCAAAGATACCTACTGCCATTAGCCCTTCAGGCGCGATGCCGTTCCTCAAATTCATAGCCGTAGTCATATGACTTCAGCGGTGTCGGAGACAGCTCATACGTGGCTTTGCGCAGGAAATCCATCATCTTGCGCGTATCCTTGCTGAGTGGGTCCAGAACATCACGGCCAATCGGCTCGCCGATCACAACTCTCACAGGTGTATCAACGCGTTTCTTGAACTCCTTGATCAGCAAACCCATCCGCAGAGTATTGTGCAAATGGCTAGCGATCTGGAATAGACGAGAAGTGTGGCCGTCGAAGAAAACCGGCACCACGGTCGCGTTCGATTTGGCGACCATCCGAGCGGTAAAGCCCCGCCAACCAGGGTCCATCGGGTGGTCGAACGGCGTGAGAGCCGTGCTGACGGTTCCACCCGGAAAAATCCCGATCGCGCCACCATCGCCAAGATAGTTCAACGCGGTTTTGCGGGTTTCAAGGTTCAGCTTCATTGCCTCTTTCGTCTCATCAAAAGAGATCGGCAGGATGATGCGGTTCAGATCTTCTGCCTTACGGAACACGCGATGGGCCAGAATCCGGAAATCGCCGCGCGTTTCAGACAGGATATGCCCCATCATCAATCCGTCCAGAATGCCGTAAGGGTGATTGGCAATCAGGATCAGAGGGCCGTCCTTCGGGATATTCGACAGCGCCCCGCCCACAACATCCAGCGTTAAACCGTAGCGTTCGACCATGACATCCCAGAAATCGCGCCCCTTGGCGACGTCTTGTTCGTACCCGTCCGCACGCTTGATAAGTCGCATGCGCCCTGTCGTGTTTTCCATCAGCTTGATGACCATACGACCGCCCTTGGTTTCGGCGGAATGGGCATAAGAAATGTCTCGAACGACATGACGGCGCGAGGGCATCTGAGGACTCCGGAACTAACTGCCTGCACTATACGTTAAGCGGAGATTTTGCCTAGCGAAGGTGACAGGTTTGTGACGCCTCATTCCGCCGCAGCGCGCATCTCCGGTCCTCCGCTACGGATCGTCGCCAGCAGTTCCTCGCGCCGTTTCGCAGCTTTGGCTTCGTTTTGCATCAAAACGGGGCCAAACCCACGTATGTCGAGCGGCAAACGGGCCAGTGCAACAATCGCATCCTGCGTGTCTTCCGTTATCAGAGGCAGTACCTCTTTCATGTCCTGTTCGTACTGTTTGATCAGCGCGCGTTCCATCCGCCGCTCGGCTGAGTAGCCGAAGATATCCAAAGGCGTGCCGCGCAAACTCTTCAACTTGGCCAACAGTTTAAGAGGTCCAAGCATCCATTCCCCAAAGGCGCGCTTGCGCGGTCTGCCATTGCTACCCTCCCCACCAAAAATCGGCGGGGCTAGATGGAAAGTCATGTTGAAATCGCCGTCGAACTCGGCTGCGGCCTTGTCCCGGCTGGTCAGTAAAAGGCGCGCGACTTCGTATTCATCCTTGTAGGACAACAGCTTGTGATAGCCTTTTGCTACAGCCTCGCGCAGCGTTTCATCTGCTATACCGTCCACCAGCTTGCGGTAGCGTTTCGCCAATCGGGCCGACTGGTAGTCGGTCAGGTGCTGCGCCCGGAAGTCGATCATTTGGTCCAGGGTCTTGGGCAATTCCGAGACGGAAGGTGCCAGTATCGCCTGTGCCTCCTCCGGGTGTAGAACAGCCCAGCGACCCACGTCAAAAGCCCGTTTGTTGCGTTCCACGGCGGTTCCGTTCAGCTCAATCGCGGTCATGATCGCCTCATGACTGACAGGCAGAGTACCGCGCTGCCATGCCGCGCCGAAGACCATCATGTTGGAGTAGATCGAATCGCCCATCACGATCTTGGCCAGATCGGTCGCATCGAACAGGCTCACCCCGTTCTTCAGCCGCGCTTGCAGCGCCAGCTCCAACTGCTCGCCCGGAATACGGAATTCTGTATCGCGGGTAAAATCGCCGGTCACCGTGTTGTGGTTGTTGACCACCGCGCCGGTCTGTCCGGCCCGTGTCAGGCCCAGAGTTTTTGCCCCGGCCGAGACCACGAGGTCGCCGCCGATCAGCGCATGCGCCTCGCCGGTTGCGACGCGAATGGCGCTAATATCTTCCGGTCTGTTCGCCAGACGGCAATGAATGTGCACCGCGCCGCCTTTTTGGGCGAGGCCGGCCATCTCCATCATACCCGCGCCTTTGCCGTCAATCTGTGCCGCTTGCGCCAGAATCGCCCCGAGGGTCACAACACCTGTGCCACCAATTCCGGTGATAACCACATTATGCGTACCCTTGATTTGCGGCAGATCAGGCATCGGCAGATCGGGCAGATCAAGCTGTTTGGTCGCCTCTTTCCGGATCTTTGCCCCTTCCAAGGAAACAAAGGACGGACAGAACCCGTTCAGGCACGAGAAATCCTTGTTGCAGCTGGATTGATCAATCGCGCGTTTGCGGCCCAGTTCGGTCTCCTTGGGCACGATTGAGACGCAGTTTGACTGCACCCCGCAATCACCGCATCCTTCGCAAATATCTGTATTGATGAAGACGCGTTTGTCCGGGTCCGGGAACTCACTGCGCTTGCGGCGACGGCGTTTCTCAGCCGCGCAAGTCTGGACATAGACGATGACCGAGACGCCTTCGATCTCGCGGAACCGATCCTGCACTTTCATCAACTCGGCACGTTCAAAGCTTTCCACGCCCGAAGGTAGAGCCCCAAGGTTCACGTCTTCCTTCTCATCATAGACCAGCGCAACATGCTGCACGCCCATGGCTTTGACCTCGGCCACGATCCTTTCAGCCGTCAAATCGCCTTCGTTCCCCTGCCCGCCAGTCATGGCAACCGCATCGTTGAACAGGATTTTAAAAGTGATGTTTGTGCCCGCCGACAGCGCCGCGCGTATCGCCTGCACGCCCGAGTGGTTATACGTCCCGTCACCCAGGTTCTGGAACACGTGTTTGGTGGTCGAGAACGGAGCTTCACCAATCCAGTTCGCGCCCTCGCCGCCCATCTGAGTGAAGCCGGTGGTCTCACGGTCCATCCACTGCACCATGTAGTGGCACCCGATACCCGCATAGGCACGGCTGCCCTCGGGCACTTTGGTTGAGCTGTTATGCGGACAGCCCGAACAGAAATACGGCAAACGCGTTGCGATTTCTTGTGCGTTGTCAGCCCGTCGCGCCTCTGACAGTTTGGCGAGGCCTGCGCGAACGCCATCCGTTTCACGCCCCTCTTCGATCAGGATCCCGCCCAGCTTTTCGGCAATCATGATCGGGTCCAACGCGCCGCGTGTCGGGAACAACTCCTCTCGATGCAGCGTACCCGCGCCACCCTTGTACCAGCCATAAACGCGGCGACCCCGGCGGTCGTCAAAAATTGCCTCTTTGACCTGCACCTCGATCAGCTTGCGTTTTTCTTCAACGATCACAATCAGATCCAGTCCTTCAGCCCAATCATGGAACCCGGCCATATCCAGCGGGAACGTCTGCCCGATCTTGTAAGTCGTGATGCCCAGCCGTTCCGCCTCGGCCTCATCAATGTTCAGCAAAGACAGCGCGTGGGTCAGGTCCAGCCAGTTTTTACCCGCCGCAACGAACCCGATCTTGGCCCCCGGCTTGCCCCAGACACGTTTGTCCAGCTTGTTGGCATGCGAGAACGTCTCGGCCGCGAAACGCTTGTAGTCGATTACGCGGGCCTCTTGCAGATGCGGCGTATCACCAAGGCGGATGTTCAACCCACCCTTGGGCATGTCGAACTCGGGAATCACGACGCCCATCCGGTCGGGCCTGCCATCGACGACCGAGGTCACCTCAATCGTGTCCTTCATTGTTTTCAGACCAACCCAGACACCGGCAAACCGGCTGAGCGCAAAGCCGTAGATGCCATAGTCCAAAATCTCCTGCACGCCTGCAGGGCTGACCACGGGCATATACATATCGACCAGAGACCACTCCGACTGGTGCAACACGGTCGAGCTTTCGCCTGTATGGTCATCCCCCATTGCCATCAGCACACCGCCATGTTGCGCGGTGCCCGCCATATTGGCGTGACGCATCACATCGCCCGACCGGTCAACCCCCGGCCCCTTGCCGTACCAAAGACCAAAGACGCCGTCATACCGGCCATCGCCGCGCAGGCCCGCCTGCTGGCTGCCCCAAAGCGCGGTGGCCGCCAGATCCTCGTTCAAGCCGTATTGAAAGGTCACATCGCTTTCAGCCAGATAGCGCTGGGCGCGCATCATCTGCTGATCCACCGCACCCAGAGGTGAACCGCGATAACCCGTCACTAGCCCAGCGGTATTGAGCCCGGCCTTTTGATCGCGGGCCTTCTGCATCAGCATCAGACGCACAAGCGCCTGCGTTCCGTTCAAAAGAACGGGTGATTTTTCAAGATCGAAGCGGTCGTTCAGCGTTATGTGTGGCTGACTCATCAGACGTCTCCCCTCGTCAGATCAGTGTGCTTTATATTCACGCATTTTAGGTCACAATTATTGACCTGTATAGCCATTATCCCCTGAATCCCAAGGATTTCATGGTTTGATTGTGGAACTTGTTACCTATTTCATATAGGGCTTCACGAGGATAACGAAAGTTGCGGCGATGGATTGGGACAAGCTTAGAATATTTCACGCGGTGGCCGATGCCGGCAGCCTGACCCATGCAGGGGACAGGCTCAATTTATCTCAATCCGCCGTGAGCCGTCAGATCCGCGCGCTGGAAGAATCACTCGATGCGACCCTGTTCCACCGCCACGCGCGCGGCCTGATTCTGACCGAACAGGGTGAGCTGCTGTTTGATGCAACCTCGGCCATGTCCAAACGTCTGGACGCCGCCGCCGCCCGCATCCGCGACAGCGAAGAGGAAGTGTTCGGCGTCCTACGTGTGACCACCACGTTCGGCTTCGGCACCCTATGGCTGGCCCCGCGCCTGCCCAAACTCTACGAACAGTACCCCGATCTGAACATCGACCTGATGCTCGAGGAACGTGTTCTGGACCTGCCCATGCGTGAGGCTGATGTCGCCATCCGCATGAAAGAGCCCAGCCAGGCCGATCTGATCCGCAAACGCCTGATGACCGTCCAGATGAAGCTCTATGCCACGCAGGAGTATCTGGAATCCCATGGCGGGATGCTGAAATCGCTCGAAGAGATCAAGGAACACCGTCTGATCAGCCAGACCCCTTCTGCCCCGCAGGTGGGTGCAAGCGCGGCGATGGTGCGCCATCTGATGACCTTCAATCCGGGGTCCCTGCTGACAGTGAATAATTATTTCGGCGTACTTCAGGGCGTGCTGCACAATTTGGGAATAGGCGTCCTGCCCGACTACGTAACGCAGGACTTCCCGCACCTTGTTCCGATCCTGTCGGAAATCGAAAACGCGGACGTTCCCGTATACCTCGCTTATCCGGAAGAATTGCGCCATTCCAAGCGGGTCGGAGCGTTCCGCGACTTCGTTCAGGACGAGATCATCGCGCAACGCAAACAACTGAAAATGATGGGTAAACTCTAGCTATGCACTCGCGGCATAGCAGCAATGCTGAACGATCAGATTAAAACTTCTTGAACGTTCACAAACCGACCCCTAAATGAGCACTCGAAGGCGGTGATGCTGAAACGCTCATCATCTTCATACCTCCCTGTTGGACTATGGCCGAGCTTAGTGCTCGGCCTTTTTTTTGGCTTATTCAAAAATCATTTTTTAGTTTTCCCCAATCTCACCGCCCAGAGCGATGAAATTTCTGGGAAAATCTCCGACACCTGCCTATGATCCGAAAAAACGTTTAAAAATTCGTGTTCGAGGACAGAACCATGATAAGCCCCCTCCGCCTTCTGGCGGCGATTTTTTCACTATTTTTACTGGTTGGACCCCTGCATGCCCAAGTCGCGGGCACGTCGACCTCCAGTGCGCCTGCCCCTGTTAGCATTCCGGAAGACCTGACGCCCGAGCAGGTTGATGACTTGGTTGCACGGATGTCGGATGATCAGGTCCGCTCTATCCTGTTGGAGCGTCTGGACGCGGTGGCCGAGAAAAACGCAGCCGCTGCAGAGGATCGCGAGGATCCGATTACCGAGTTGAATGAAGTCTGGAGCGAAATGGTCGCCTCTTGGACGCATGTCATAACGACCGTCCCCAATCTCTTCAGCGCGCAAGCCACCGCCATCAAGAACTTTGCGACCACGTTCACCTCATATGGCGCGTTGGTTCTGATGGGGCTGGTCGTTAGTGTTCTGGTTGTGGGCTTCATCGCCGAAAAACTGTTCGAGATTCTGACCCGCCGCTGGCATGTCCAGACCGAGGCCGAAGCCGAAGGCGATCTCTGGGGCGCTGCCCGCTATCTTTTCGGTCGTTTCTGTCGAGAAATCGCAGGGCTTGTAGTCTTTTACGTGGTCATCCGCGCGGTTGGGCGCGGCCTGCTGACGCCCGAGCAAATCACCTATGCCGGGCCGTTTGTGTTCTACCTGATCTGGATACCACGGCTGGGTGCCGCCGCCTCACGCTTTGTGCTGGCGCCGAACAAACCCCATTACCGTCTGGTAAATATCGACGATCATTGGGCCAAATACCTGCATCGCAACCTGATCGGGTTGCTGATCCTGATCGGTTTCACCCTGTTCCTGCTACACTTCAACAGCCTGAACGGCATCACGGGGGATGATACGCGTATCGGCTTCTGGCTGAACGCAGGCATCCACATCTATATCGGCTTAATCGCATGGAAAGCGCGTGAAGGTCTGTCGCAGATGATGCTGGGAACTGACCCCGACCACACCAAATTCGACGAGGAAGTGGCACATTATTACCCCTACTTCGCCATTGGGGTCTCGGCTGCGACCTGGCTGCTGGTCGAGTTTCTGGTGGCTCAGCGCAACCCGTCATCACTGGCTCTGCTGGTGCAGGGGGCGCATTTCACCACCATGTTCTGGCTGTTGATCGCCCCGGCGCTCGACACCCTGATCCGAGGGCTTGTCCGGCATCTGCAACCGCCGATGCAGGGCGAAGGTTCGGTGGCCGAACGCGCCTATAAATCAACCAAGCGCAGTTACATCCGTATCGGTCGGGTTCTGGCCGGTATTCTGGTCATCCTGATGATTGCCAATGCCTGGGATCTTGATCTGCAGGAAATCGCTGGTGGGGACGCGGATTCAGGTAGCAAACTGGTGCAGTTCTTCATCATCATCGCCGTCGGCTACATTCTGAATGAGGTCGTCTCGCTCTGGATCAACCGCCGACTGGCGAAAGAGATGACCGCCGCGCAAAGCCCGGACGAAGAAGCTGGCGAAGGCGGTGGTGCTGGTGGCTCGCGCCTGGCAACGGTTCTGCCGCTGCTGCGCGTTACGGCTCAGGTGGCAATAGCGGTGATCTTTGTATTGCTGGCCCTGGGCGCGCTTGGGCTGGACATTACACCGCTTCTGGCTGGTGCTGGTATCCTGGGTCTGGCCATCGGTTTCGGCGCGCAAAAGCTGGTATCCGACATCGTGGGCGGGATCTTCTTCCTGATCGACGATGCCTTCCGCGTGGGTGAGTATGTCGATGTGGGTGGCACCACCGGAACGGTCGAGAAGATCTCGATCCGCTCCATGCAGCTGCGTCACCATCGCGGTCCGGTGCATACCATCCCTTACGGTGAGATTCAGAAGCTGACCAATTACAGCCGCGATTGGGTCATCATGAAACTGAAGTTCACCGTGCCTTTCGATACCGATCCCAACAAGGTGAAGAAGATCTTCAAGAAGATCGGTGCCGAGATGATGGAGGACGAGACCCACAAGGATGGTTTCCTGCAGCCCTTCAAGTCTCAGGGTGTGTTCGACTTTGACGATGTGGGCATGATCATCCGGGGCAAGTTCATGGCCAAACCCGGCAAGCAGTTCACACTGCGCAAAGAGATCTTCAACCGCGTCAAAGCGGCCTTCAAGGAGAACGGCATCGACTTCGCCCGTCGCGAAGTGCGCGTTGCCATACCCGGTCTGGATGATGCGGAACACCTGAGTGACGACCAGAAGGCAGCCGTCGGCGCCGCCGCTGGGGCCGTCGCGCAGCAAGCGCAGCAACAAGACCAACAGAAGTAAACTCACCCGGCACGCGGCTGTCTCTGTCGCTTGCCGGTACCTCATTTGAGGCTATGTCCGATCCGCGCAAATTGCACCTTTGTTCAGTTTGCAACAGGACAGTGCTTAGAAAGCGCCTTTTCTCTTCCCCCCGGCGGTCCCTTCCCCTAAAAGGCGCCAAACATTGCCATCTCGGGGACCGAAACAGGATGCAAGAGCCAGCCATCACACCTGATCTGATTGCCGCCCACGGGTTGAAGCCCGAGGAATACGACATGATCCTCGAGATCATCGGGCGTGAGCCGACATTCACCGAGCTTGGCATTTTCTCGGCCATGTGGAACGAGCATTGCTCGTACAAATCCTCCAAGAAATGGCTGCGTACCCTGCCAACCTCGGGCCCTCAGGTTATTTGCGGACCGGGTGAGAACGCGGGTGTTGTCGATATCGGCGACGGGCAAGCTGTTGTCTTCAAAATGGAAAGCCACAACCACCCATCTTACATCGAACCCTATCAGGGCGCGGCGACCGGCGTTGGTGGCATTCTGCGCGACGTCTTCACCATGGGCGCGCGCCCGATCGCCTCGATGAACGCTCTGTCTTTTGGTGAGCCCGGCCACCACAAGACCCGCCAGCTGGTCAACGGCGTGGTCGAAGGCATTGGCGGCTACGGCAACTGCTTCGGCGTGCCCTGCGTGGGTGGCGAGGTTCGCTTCCACCCGGCCTATAACGGCAACTGCCTTGTGAACGCCTTTGCTGCAGGTTTGGCAGACAGCGATAAAATCTTCTACTCGGCGGCCTCTGGCGTCGGTATGCCCGTCGTTTACCTCGGTGCCAAAACCGGACGTGACGGCGTTGGCGGTGCGACCATGGCCTCGGCCGAATTCGACGACACCATCGAAGAGAAACGTCCCACCGTTCAGGTCGGGGACCCCTTTACCGAAAAGCGCCTGATGGAGGCGACGCTGGAGCTGATGAAAACCGGCGCCGTGATCTCGATCCAGGACATGGGCGCGGCGGGCCTGACCTGCTCGGCCGTTGAGATGGGTGACAAGGGTGGTCTGGGTGTCCGTCTGGATCTCGAAAACGTCCCGCAGCGCGAAGAGAACATGACAGCTTATGAGATGATGCTGTCCGAGTCTCAGGAACGTATGCTGATGGTACTGAAGCCCGAGCTTGAGGCCCAAGCCCGCGCCGTATTCGAAAAGTGGGATCTCGACTTTGCCATCGTCGGTGAAACTATCGCCGAAGACCGTTTTCTGATTATGCACAATGGCGAGGTGAAAGCTGACTTGGTCCTGTCGAAACTCTCGTCGACCGCGCCGGAATATGACCGCCCATGGGTCGCGACACCCGAGGCTGAGGAATTGGCCGACGTCCCGCAGATCGACCCGATTGATGGTCTGCGCGCCCTGCTCTCTTCGCCCAACTATGCGGGCAAGCAGTGGGTCTATGAGCAGTATGACACCATGGTTATGGCTGACAGCGCCCGCACGCCGGGTCTGGGTGCCGGTATGGTGCGTGTTCACGGCACCGACAAGGTTCTAGCCTTTACCTCAGACGTGACGCCGCGCTATGTCCACGCCAACCCGGTTGAAGGTGGTAAGCAAGCGGTGGCAGAGGCTTATCGCAACCTGACCGCTGTCGGGGCCAAACCGCTGGCCACAACCGACAACCTGAATTTCGGCAACCCTGAAAAGCCCGAGATCATGGGCCAGTTCGTTGGCGCGATTCAAGGCATCGGAGCCGCCGTTGGCGCGCTGGATGTGCCCATCGTGTCCGGCAACGTCTCGCTCTACAACGAGACCGACGGTCAGGCGATCCTGCCGACCCCGACCATTGGCGCCGTTGGCCTGCTCAACCATACCAATGAGATCATTGGAAACGAGGTGCGTGAAGGTCACGTGGCCCTCGTGATCGGGGAAACCAAAGGCCATCTGGGTCAATCCGCCCTTCTGGCCGAGGTGTTCAACCGCGAAGAAGGCGACGCGCCCCACGTGGATCTTGAGGCAGAGAAACGCAACGGCGACTTCATCCGCGCCAACCGAGAGATGATCAAGGCCTGCACCGACCTGAGCGACGGCGGCCTGGCACTGGCCGCGTTTGAACTAGCTGAAGCAGCAGGCGTTGGCGTTCACCTTGACGATGCCTCGACCGAGGTACTGTTCGGCGAAGACCAAGCCCGCTATCTGGTCGCCTGCAACTTTGACCAGGCCGAGGCATTGATGATTGCTGCCGGTCAGGCCGGCGTCCCGCTGACCTCGGTTGGTCGCTTTACGGGCGAGACGGTCAAGATCGGCAGTTCCGAAGCCCCTCTGGCCGAATTGACTGAGGTTTTCCGCCAAAGCTTTGCAACCGCGGTCGCCTGATCACATTACTCTTTCTACAAACCAATAGTCCCGCGCCCTGATCGGTGCGGGATTTGCATATCTGAAAGACCTTCCACATCTTGCACGCGCCTTCCCATCGCTCTACATCTTGGGAAAGACCTTCAGGAGTAAGCCTAAATGCCGATGAGCGCCCACGAGATTGAAACCCTGCTGCGCGAGAGCTTTCCCAACGCGGAAATTCAGGTTGGCGGCAGCGATGGCGTTCACATGTCCGCCATGGTCGTGGACGAGAGCTTTCGCGGCAAGAACCGCGTCCAACAACAACGCGCTGTCTATGCGGCCCTGAAAGGCAAAATGGACGGCCCGGATGGAGACCTGCACGCTCTGGCGCTGACCACCAAAGTGCCGGAGTAGAATGGAACATGCGATTGTAATCTCAATTGCGGTTTCCGTCTTTGTTCTGCTCATCACGCTGTTGGCGCGGAACAAATCAAAGACTGGGCGCAAGACGAGGCGAGGATCGCCGCCGTGACAGGGGAAACACCTCCTGCAGGCCTCCTATCAATCATATGACAGTGCAATCAGCTCGGCAGAGCCCCATATCCCCAAGGATACGCAAGATTACGCCAAAGCTATGATGCCTAAGAGCAAAGGAAACGCGAAATGACCGACGTGAAGACCCAGATCGACGAAACCGTCAAAGCCAATGACGTGGTGCTGTATATGAAAGGCACCAAAGAGATGCCTCAGTGCGGTTTCTCATCCCGTGTGGCAGGTGTGCTGAACTACATGGGCGTCGACTACGCTGATGTGAATGTTTTGGCCGACGAAGCAGTCCGTCAGGGCATCAAGGACTATTCGGACTGGCCGACAGTGCCGCAGCTCTATGTCAAAGGCGAGTTTGTTGGTGGCTGCGATATCATCACCGAAATGACCCTGTCGGGTGAATTGGACACGTTGTTTGACGAAAATGGTGTCGGCTACAACAAGGAAGCAGCCGACAAAATCCGTGAGGCCAACGCCTGATCCGGCTTTAACGGCTGGAGCAATCCTGAAAAATGACCTGTTCACTGGCGGCGTTTGTCGCCAGGAAGCTCACCGTGGCATTCCACCCTTTTGATCGCAGGATATAGGTTCCGTTCGTATCCACGGATTCGTACCGAATGCCCGAGCCGCTCTCGACCTGACGCATCGCGACCAGAGAGTTGTCGACCATCGTCGCCGCGGCGCCCGAGCCATCTGATGCGTTGAAATAGGTCACTGGCAGTGGAATGCCGTTCTCACAGTTGAACGTCACCGTTAGAATGTCGATCTCGGCCATTGCCTTGGACGCACACACAAGGGCCACGGCCCCGCAAATCAAGCCGCATGCTCGTTTCATTTTGTTTTTTCCTCGATGTCTGATGCCAGGGCTTCGGCCCGTGCGGCCAATTCGGCCAGTGTATCCGTAACCGAAGGCGGCACGACAGCGACTTCGATCCGTTCGGGTTCAGGTGCAGGCGTGCTGCGTAGTGTTTGAAGCTCGGCCTCGGTTTCCGCCAGTTTCGCCTCAAGCGCTTTGACTTTGTCGTCAGTCGCCGCTGTTTTGTCCGCCAACATCAGACCGGCCATCAACAGCATACGGGACTCGGGCATACGCCCAATCTGATCCGACAGCACCTGCGCTTCGTCATCCAGCATTTTCGCGGCGGCCTGCAGAAAACTTTCTTCCCCGTCCTGACAAGACACGTCAAACCCGCGCCCGCCGATATGAATGGTCACTTCGGGCATTACTCAACCTCACCTTCTGCCAATTTCGCCTGCGATAGCAGAGGCTCAAGGCGAGCCAAAACAGCCCGTGCCTCGGCCGCATCGGTCGCTTGCGCCGCGCGCGTTGCTTCCAACTCCGCCACAGTCGCCTGATTCAACAGCTCCGCGTCCTGAACTCCCTCTTGCGCCGCAGCGCGCAGGGCATCAACCGAGTTGCGTAGTTGCTCATTCGCCTGCCGCATCCTCTGCAGATCGTCATCAAGACGTGACATGGCAGCCCCGTGGCTTGCACGCTCGGCCCTCAGCATCTCCAGCTCCGCGTTCAGCTCGGCCACCCTTTCGCTATCGGCCAATTCGGCCCGCAAACGGCTATTTTCGGCCTCGACGTCTCCAGCGCGCAAGATAGCAGCCCTCATCTCTTCAATCTCGGCCCGCAGCGCGGCCGGGTCTTCCTGACCTTCCAGATCAGCCCGCAATTGCGCGTTCTCGGCTTTCAGAGCGTCCAGTTCCTCAGTGTTTTCCAGTGCCGCCTTGGCCTCGGCTAGTTCGGCCCGCGCAGCCTCAACCGCAGAAAGCTTGGTTGCGGCTTCGGCCAACTCAGCCCGCAGCGCGTCCACATCGGCCGTAGGCTCTGGCGCAGCACGCAGCGCCTCCATATCGGCGCGCATACCGTCAACTTCCTGCTCGTGGCGTTCCTTCAACGAAGTTAGGCGCTCTTGCAGCTGTGCGTTGGCAACACGTTCATCGTCCAGCGCCGCTTGCAACCCTTCATCTGCATCGCCCGCCGGCGCATTTTGCAGGGCTGTCACGCCCGCGCCAATTCGCTCCATCGCGGCAAGAATGCGTTGCTGTAACTCTTCAATCTGGCTCATGCCCCTGTCACCTCTTAACCAAGGTTCATTCTGTTGCCGAACCATCCGAATCAAGAATCGGTCCCGCTTGGCCCCAGTCTAGCGGAATGTGACGGAAAATACCCACTGTTTGGTTTCAAAGGCTTGGACAGCTCTCTTCAAGCGGTGCGACCTTGTTTCACCCGGTTCTGCTTGCACTTTGAGGGCTGAATGCTATTGAGCGCGCAATCTGCTTCAAACCCAAAGGAACAACGCCCGTGGACCTGACTGCGCTGCGCAATGCAAACCCCGAACACTGGGACAAAGCTGCGGCCATCCGCACCCTGACCCTTGACGCCGTCGCCGCCGCCAATTCCGGCCATTCCGGTATGCCGATGGGCATGGCCGATGTTGCGACTGTCCTTTTCGAAAAGCACCTGAAATTCGACGCCTCGGCCCCGAACTGGCCGGACCGCGACCGGTTCATTCTGTCGGCGGGTCACGGCTCGATGCTGATCTATTCGCTGCTGTATCTCACCGGCCACGCGGATGTGACGCTTGATGAGATCAAGAACTTCCGTCAGCTGGGCGCAAAAACTGCGGGTCACCCGGAGAACTTCCTTGTAGACGGGATTGAAACCACCACCGGCCCGCTGGGTCAGGGCATCTCGAACGCTGTGGGCTTTGCCATGGCCGAGGAGATCCAACGCGCCCATTACGGCAAGAAGATCGTTGATCACTACACCTACGTGATTGCAGGCGATGGCTGCCTGATGGAAGGCGTCAGCCAAGAGGCGATCACCCTCGCCGGCCGTCATGAGCTGGGCAAGCTGATCGTTTTCTGGGACGACAACAACATCACGATCGACGGCACCGTGGATATTGCCGACCGTACCGATCAGGTGCGCCGTTTTGCAGCTTCGGGCTGGCATGTTATCGAGATCGACGGCCATGATCCGCAAGCCATCGACGCGGCGATCACGCAGGCGAAAAAGTCGAAAAAACCTTCGATGATTGCTTGCAAAAGCCACATCGCTCTGGGTCACGCCGCACAGGATACCTCGAAAGGTCACGGCGCGCTAACAGATCAGGAGCAGCTGAAAGCCGCCAAAGAAGGCTATGGCTGGCCGCATGACGCGTTCGAAATCCCTGCCAATGTAAAATCGGCTTGGGAAGCCATCGGCGCCCGTGGTGCCGCCGAGCGCGCAGAATGGGAAGAGCGTTTCGCGCAAATCTCGGAGCGCAAACAGGCCGAGTTCAATCGCGCCTATGCGTTTGAAGCGCCAAAGAAACTGGCCGGTGCGATCCGTTCTTTCAAGAAACAGATGTCCGAGGATCAGCCCAAGCTGGCCACCCGCGCCTCGTCCGAGAAGGTTCTGAACGTCGTGAACCCGATCATGACCGAGACCGTGGGCGGCTCGGCTGACCTGACCGGTTCGAACAACACCAAATCGGCTGATATGGGTGTGTTCCTGCCCGAAAACCGCAAGGGTCGCTACATCCACTACGGTATCCGTGAGCACGGCATGGCCGCTGCGATGAACGGTATGGCGCTACACGGTGGCATCCGCCCCTATGGCGGGACCTTCATGGCCTTCACCGACTATGCCCGCCCGTCCATGCGTCTGGCCGCGCTGATGAAAATCCCGTCGGTTTTTGTGATGACCCATGACTCGATCGGTCTGGGTGAAGACGGCCCGACCCACCAGCCGGTCGAGCATCTGGCAATCAGCCGCGCGACGCCGAACACCTATGTGTTCCGCCCCGCCGACACTGTTGAGACCGCTGAAGCCTGGGAACTGGCGCTGACCTTCAAGGACAGCCCCTCGGTCCTGTCGCTGACCCGTCAAGGCGTGCCGACCGTGCGTAAGGATCACAAAGCCAAGAACCTGACCGCTCAGGGCGCTTACGTTCTGGCGGAAGCCGAGAGCAAGCGTCAGGCGATCCTGATTGCCACGGGCTCTGAGGTTTCGCTGGCGATGGAAGCCAAAGCGATGCTTGAAGCCGAAGGCATCGGCACCCGCGTCGTCTCCATGCCGTGTATGGAGCTTTTCGCCGAACAAGACGAAGCCTACCGCAAACGCGTTCTGCCCGCCGGTGCTGTCCGCGTCGGTATCGAAGCTGCCGTTCGCGCCGGTGGCTGGGACCGCTGGTTGCTGGGTGAGCGTGGTCGCGAAGCCAAGGCAGGTTTCATCGGCATGTCGAGCTTTGGTGCCTCTGCTCCGGCTGGTGAGCTGTATAAGCATTTCGGCATTACCGCCGAAGCGACCGTAGCCAAGGTCAAAGAACTTCTGGGCTAATCCAGCCTGCCACAAAATGAAAAGCCCCGGTCCACGCCGGGGCTTTTTTCTTACACGAAGATGATCACGGATTGCATTCCATCCACGATCAAATCGCCTTCTGTGTTCCAAACGCGCATGACCTGCGAACTATAGCCATCGCGGCCTGCGGTTAGTTGGTGCTCCAGTAAGAACCAACCGTCGCGTGTTTGAATATCCTCGGACAACACGTTGAAAATCCAGTTCATTGACGAATTTGGTCCGGGTTTCTTTAGCGTGGGGTAGATAGCTGGCGGTGGGAGGTCAGCGATTGCAATCAAGCCCTCCGTCCTGTTCCACATCCGAGGATCGTTGTGTCTGGCCCAAAGGCGCAGATACCCGCGATCTGCCCCCATGAAAGGCAATTCACCCTCGACCTTTCTGACGTCAAAGTTTGTAAGGAAAGGTATCGGCGGTCGCGGCAAATCTGGAGGGAAATAATACTCCGTCATCTCGGGCGCATCTGCGGGCTTCGCCGGGCAATCGAACGCGACATGGCTGTCTTGCGCGCGGCCAAAGGAAAATGTCGCTTGCGCCGCAACACTGCCACCGATTTCGGCACGAGCGCTGATGGTCTTCACATTGCGCCCCTCGCGCAAGATTTCCGTTTTGACTAGCGGCGGATCACTGATCGGCGCCGTGAAATTTACCAGAGCTGATCTGAGGGGCGGTAAATCTTTGTGCCGATTGTAAACCGTTGACAGCATTAGGGCCGACGAAAACCCTCCGAATGTTGTGCGGCCTTGCTTCCAGTTCTGCGGCACCGGGTAGCAGAGGCAATCGCCTTGCGCCTCAGCGGCGCTGAGGACATCGAACAGGGATGGCTCGGACATGGGAATTCCACTTAGCTATTGGCATGTCGAGGATAATCTGACCGCAGACGGAGGCCAGCAGGACCTAACGTCACCGCCTAGTGTTCTTTGGATGAACCTGAAAACGCCCCATCACGGGCCCGATGACTTTGGTTGCCAGGGGGATCAAGACCATCCCCCAGGCCAGACCAAAGATGCCGTCCATGGTCGCCTTGGCGATCCACTCCGCCGCGGCCTCCCACTGCGCGGAGACCGAATGACCAACCGCATAAGCCCAGTCATGGATATGATGCCCCAGCCAGCCAAAGCCCAGAACCTCCATCCCGTGGATGACGATTGATCCGCCCACCCACAGCATGGCCGCCGTTCCGACGATCGAAAGGGTTTTCATCACCGTGGGCATGGCCTTGACCAATCCGCGCCCCAACCCTCGGCCCACCGGCGTCGGAGCGTTTCCGGCCAGATACAACCCGACATCGTCCATTTTCACGATCAAGGCGACCGAGCCATAAACGGCCACAGTCACCCCAAGCCCGACAACGGCCAAAGTCGCCGCTTGCATCCACACATTCGGGGCCTCAATCGCGGCCAGCGCAATGGTCATGATCTCAGCCGACAGGATGAAATCCGTCTTGATTGCGCCCTTGACCTTCTGTTCTTCAAGATGGCCCGGATCACGCACATCCATGTCCTTTTCGATGGCGTGGCTACCATGCGGGAACAGAACATGGAAAATTTTCTCGGCCCCTTCAAAACACAGATATGACCCACCCAGCATCAGCAAAGGTGTGATCAGCCACGGCGCAAAATTCGCAAGCAACAAGGCGACTGGTAGTAGCAGAATGAGTTTGTTGAAAACCGACCCACGGGCAATGCGCCAAATGATCGGCAACTCACGCGCGGGCGCGAAGCCCTGTACGTATTTCGGCGTAACCGCAGCGTCGTCGATAATCACCCCGGCCGTTTTGGCCCCTGCCTTGCCAGCAGCCGCCACGACATCATCCACCGAGGTCGCAGCCACCTTGGCAATCCCCGCCACATCATCCAAAAGGGCCAACAGTCCGCTCATCGCGTGTCCTTTCCTGTCACCTGCCGCAAACGGACCCTACCCGATCCAACAGCTAGCGCAAGCGTTAGCGCAATCTGCCCAGGTTTGCGCTAACACCTTAAAAATATGCCGCTTTTGCCCTTTTGAGATTCCGGTTTCAAGGCTATATGGCCTCAAACGCAAGCGCATTTGGAGACGTCACATGACCATCAAGGTCGGTATCAATGGTTTTGGCCGCATTGGCCGCTGTACCCTGTCGCACATTGCCGCCTCGGGCCGCAACGACATCGAAGTGATCAAAGTCAACGCCACCGGCCCGCTCGAGACATCGGCGCACCTGCTGAAATATGACAGCATTCACGGCCGTTTCCCGCGCGAAGTATCGATCGAAGGCGACACCATGGATCTGGGCCGAGGCCCGATGCAGATGTTCTCGACCTACGACATGAACGAACTGGATTGGGAAGGCTGCGACGTCGTTCTGGAATGCACCGGTAAGTTCAATGACGGCACCAAGGCAAAAACCCACTTGGATCGCGGCGCGCGAAAGGTTCTGCTGTCGGCCCCCGGCAAGAATGTCGACAAGACCATCGTGTTCGGCGTGAACCACAACACCCTGACCGCGAATGACAACATGGTCTCGAACGGCTCCTGCACCACCAACTGCCTTGCTCCGCTTGCCAAGGTTCTGGACGAAGGTGTTGGGATCGAACACGGTATCATGACCACCATCCACGCCTATACCGGCGACCAGCCGACACTGGACCGTCGCCACAGCGACCTTTACCGCGCTCGCGCGGCGGCGATGTCGATGATCCCGACCTCGACCGGTGCAGCTGCTGCCTTGGGCGAGGTTCTGCCCAATTTGAAAGGCCGTCTGGACGGCTCGGCGATCCGCGTCCCTACCCCGAACGTCTCAGCTGTAGACCTGAGCTTCCGCGCTTCGCGCGATGTGACCGTCGAAGAGGTCAACGCAATCGTTGAAGAGGCCGCAAAAGGCCCGATGCAGCGCGTCCTGGGCTATGAGCCCGCGCCGCTGGTCTCGACCGATTTCAACCATACCGAGGAAAGCTCGATCTTTGCTCCTGACCAGACCCGCGTGGTCGACAACCGCATGGTCCGCGTTTTGGCGTGGTATGACAACGAATGGGGCTTCTCGGTTCGTATGGCCGATGTCGCCGTCGCCATGGGGCGCCTTAACTGATTTCCCCATGATCGCTTGAACAGCGTCGCCCGCTCAGGTTATCTGAGCGGGCGTTTTTGTTCGGGGCCTTCATGACAAATCAAATTGCCATCTGGCTGGCGCTGCTGATCCTTGGCGCTATCATGCTGGACTATGCCCTGTTTGGAACTGAACATTTTCTGTTCCTAGGTAAGAAACTTTACGACTTTCTCGATTGGCTCGCCTTCTGGCGCTGAGCAAGGTTTTACTTGACTTTCTCGCCGATCTCGCTTTGTTAGCGCTAACTCATTTTGAGCAGAGACTCTGACGGAGCAGGACATGACACTTAAACTGGCCATTAACGGATTTGGACGTATCGGGCGCGGCGTTTTGCGCGCGGTTATGGAGTCGGGACGGACCGACGTTGAAATCGTTGCGATCAACGATCTGGCCAAGCCGGAAATGAACGCCCATCTGTTCGAGTTTGACAGTGTTCATGGCCGCTACTCCAAGCCCGTCATACTGTCCGAGGCCGGTCTCGACGTTGGCGCGGGTCCGATCCGTTTGACCAGCGAACGCGATCCCGAAGCGTTGGACTGGTCGGATGTCGATGTCGTGCTGGAATGCACCGGCGTTTTCCGGACCCGAGAAGCGGCTGAGCGTCACCTGCAGAATGGCTCCAAGAAAGTCCTGATCTCCGCTCCGGCTCGTGGGGATGGCGGCGTCAAGACGATCGTGTTTGGCGTGAACGATTCCGAACTGACCGCAGACGATACGATCGTGTCGAATGCCTCATGCACAACCAACTGCCTGTCGCCTGTTGCTGCGGCGCTGGATGCCGGGTTGGGGATCGTGCACGGCAACATGACCACCGTTCACGCCTATACCGCAAGCCAGCCGGTGCACGACACCGCAGGCAAAGATCCCTACCTGTCGCGCGCGGCAGCTCTGTCGATGATCCCGACAACCACCGGTGCTGCCGCAGCTGTTGGGCTGGTTCTACCGCAGCTGGCGGGCAAGCTGACCGGTCAGGCGATCCGCGTGCCAACCCCGAATGTTTCGGTGGTTGATCTGGTGGCCGAGGTCTCGCGCCCAACGACCGAGGACGAGGTCAACGCCCTGTTTGTTGAGGCCGCTACCAAAATCCCTGGCGTGCTGGCCGCAGAAAATCGACCGCTGATCTCGATCGATTTCAATCACGATGCCCATAGCTCTACCGTGTCGCTGGCGGAGACCAAGGTCACGGATGGCACGCTGGTGCGCGTGCTGGCATGGTATGACAACGAATGGGGTTTCTCGAACCGGATGCTGGACACAGCCGCCGCGATGGGCGCGTTATCCTAACCGCTCTTTAAGGGCCACATTCACGCGGGGCGTGACGAATTTCGACACGTCCCCGCCTAAACGCGCGATCTCTTTCACCAGTTTCGAAGCAATGGCCTGATGCCGCGCTTCGGCCATCAGGAACACGGTCTCGATTGAATCGTCCAGAGCCCGGTTCATGCCAACCATCTGGAATTCATACTCAAAATCTGCAACGGCCCGCAGCCCGCGCACGATGACCTGCGCGCCCACATCCCGCGCGCAGTCGATCAGCAAGTTCTCGAAAGGATGCGCCACGATCTGGGTCCCGGTCTGTTCTGACAGATGCGCGCATTCCGCCTCAATCATGGCAACACGTTCTTCCAGCGAAAACAAAGGCCCTTTGTCGCGGTTGATAGCCACGCCGATCACCAGCTTGTCCACCAGCGCCGAGGCTCGACGGATGATGTCGATATGCCCCAAGGTGATCGGATCAAAAGTTCCGGGATAAAGGCCAACCCGCATCACGCTCTCCTGCGTTCAAAAAACTCGGCGACAGCAAACACAATCATGCTGCAGGTGCAAGAGGGCGTTATGCCCTGCCCCCCTCAATGCCCCATGATCATGCCCTGCAGGGCGTCTTTTTCCATTGCAAGTTCGGTCAGTTGCGCCTTGACCACGTCCCCGAGGGTGACGATGCCGACAAGATTGCCATCCTCGACAATCGGCATGTGGCGGAACCGGCCTTCGGTCATGCGGGCCAGAATATCTTCGACCGATTCCTGTCGTGTCGCAGTGATCAGGTCCTTGGTCATATAGCTATCGACCGATTGGTTCAGGCACCCGCTGCCGCTAGCCGCCAGTTCTCGGACGATGTCGCGTTCGGACAGGATACCGACAGCCGTGCTGCCTCCGTCCTCTGAGACAACCACTGTACCGATGCGTCTTTCCGCCAGTATCTTCGCCGCCTCGGACACAGTCGCGGATGGGGCGACGGTCACCACCTCATCGGTGGCTTTGGATGTCAGAATGGCTTGAACGAGCATAAAAAACCTCCGGCAATAACGTACTGTTTTCCAAAGCGTTGCCGGAATGGTCATGTGTGTCAAGTTCCGGCTTCCGCCTCAAGCCGTGCAACTTCGTCGCGAATCCCACGGGTCAATGCCTGCGCAAAGCGGTTGAGGCGTTCGTTTCGCTGATCGCCTTGATGCCGAACCAGATGAAAGCTGCGGGTCAGACTGACCTGATCAGTCAACAACCTGCGCAGGTTCGGATGAAACGGAAGCGTGAAGTCATGCGCAACACAGATCCCCGCCCCAAGCGCCGCCTGACGCAATTGAACAGGTACCGAGTTCGACGCAAGCGCCACCCGGTCAATCCCCAGATCGTTGAGGTAGTCCAGCTCGCGATCAAAAATCATATCCGGGATATAGCCGATCAAACGGTGGGCTTTTAGATCCTCGACCGTCTGGATCGGGGCGTGTCGGTCCAGATAGTCCTGCGCCGCAACCAAATGCAGTTTGTAGTCGCTGACCTTTTGCACCAGCAGTTTGCCTGCGGTCGGAGAGCTGACCGTAACAGCCATATCCGCCTCACGCCGCGACAGGTTAATGATCCTCGGCAGCGCCAGGATTTGAATATCCAAATCCGGATTGGCATCGCTGATCTTCGCGCATACTTGAGGCAAAAGGTAGTTTGCCGAACCATCCGGAGCACCAATCCGAATCTGACCACTCAGCGACTCGGTCGATCCAACCACTGCGCCAGCGGCGGCGCGCATCGCCTCTTCGGCTTGCAGACCGTGATCCAGCAGGCGTTCTCCGGCGGTTGTTAAAATGTAGCCTTGTTGCGACTTAGTGAACAGCTGCGCGTCCAGACTGCCTTCTAACCGGGCGATCCTCCGGCCAACGGTAGCGGGGTCAATCTTGAGAATCCGCCCCGCTGACGACAGGCTTTCCTCACGCGCGACGGCAAGAAAAACGCGCATATCATCCCAATTTGGCGTCATCCCGCCCCTCTTGCATTTTTGCAAAGCTCTTTTGAGACATTGCCTCTGTTCAGGTTATTTCTGCAAGCCTATTCTGCGCGCAAACATATCGGAGGAGTTTGCAATGCAAGATCTGACTCATTTCATCAATGGCGAGAACGTGGCCGGAACCTCGGGCCGTTTTGATGACGTTTTCAACCCGGCAACGGGTGAAGTTCAGTACAAATGCCCAATGGCAAGCGCGGCCGAAACCACCGCCGCGATCGAAGCAGCCGCAGCCGCGCAACCCGCGTGGGGCGCGACCAACCCGCAAAAGCGCGCGCGCGTCATGATGGCCATGGTCGGCCTGATGAACCGCGACATGGACAAACTGGCCGAAGCGCTGAGCCGTGAGCATGGCAAGACCATCCCCGACGCCAAGGGCGACCTGCAGCGCGGTCTCGAGGTGATCGAATACTGCATCGGCGCACCGCAAATGCTGAAAGGTGAGTTCACCGACAGCGCAGGTCCGGGTATCGACATGTACTCGATGCGCCAGCCTTTGGGTGTTGTCGGTTCGATCATGCCGTTCAACTTCCCGGCGATGATGCCTCTTTGGCACGTTGGTCCGGCGCTGGCCTGCGGCAACGCCGTGGTTCTGAAGCCGTCCGAGCGTGACCCTTCAGTTCCGCTGATGCTTGCCGAGCTGTTCATTGAGGCCGGTCTGCCCAAAGGCGTCTTCCAGGTCGTCAATGGCGACAAAGAGGCCGTGGACACCATCCTGGACAGCGAAATCATTCAGGGCGTCAGCTTTGTGGGCTCGACCCCGATCGCGCAATACATCTACAGCCGCGCAACGGCAAACGGCAAACGCGCGCAGTGCTTCGGTGGTGCCAAGAACCACATGATCGTCATGCCCGACGCGGATCTGGATCAAGCCGCAGACGCGCTGGTCGGCGCAGGTTTCGGCGCGGCGGGCGAACGCTGCATGGCAATCTCGGTTGCCGTTCCTGTGGGCGAAGAAACCGCAGACCGTCTGATCGAGAAGCTGATCCCGCGCGTCGAAAAGCTGAAAGTCGGCCCCTACACAGCCGGAGACGACGTGGATATGGGACCCGTTGTGACCGGAGCTGCAAAAGAGCGTATCCTCGGCCTGATCAACTCGGGTGTTGAGCAAGGCGCGAAGCTGGTCGTCGACAACCGCGATTTCAGCCTGCAGGGCTATGAAGACGGTTTCTTCGTCGGCCCGCACCTGTTCGACCACGTGACGCCTGACATGGATATCTACAAGCAGGAAATCTTCGGCCCGGTTCTGTCGACCGTTCGCGCGGGCTCCTACGAAGAGGCAATCGGTCTGGCGATGGACCACGAATACGGCAACGGCACCGCGATCTTCACGCGCGATGGTGACACTGCACGTGACTTCGCCAGCCGGATCAACATCGGCATGGTTGGCATCAACGTCCCGATCCCGGTTCCGCTGGCCTACCACACCTTTGGCGGCTGGAAGAAATCCATGTTCGGTGACCTGAACCAGCACGGCCCGGACAGCTTCAAGTTCTACACCCGCACCAAGACTGTCACGGCTCGCTGGCCGTCTGGCATCAAAGAAGGCGGCGAGTTCAACTTCAAAGCGATGGACTGATCCAAAGCCAAATCTGTTCAAACCCGGCCGCTCTGGCCGGGTTTTTCATTGGCAGGGTTCCGCCAGAACCCTCCAAAACCAGGATTCTCACGATAAATTCAAGCTGTAGAGGCTGGCAATTTGCGAGCCTGGCAAATATTTTCGGCGCAACTATATATTCGAGCAGATTGAACCTCCGGAGGTCGCCTTGTCCAAATCCAATATGACTCGCCGTACGGTCCTTTTGGGGGCTGCATCCGTTCTCGCCACACCTGCCCTCGTCCGCGCGCAAAGTTCCGATGCGTTTCCGCAAACCGAAGACGCGATCAGCACGCAACTGCCGGTCCGCCGAAATGTCTCGTCGTTCTCGCAGCAGAACTGGCAAGACCATTTTGATCAGCTCGGTGCGGGCTGCCTGCTGGCCGACATCACCAGCCGCGCGGTTCACTATTGGGGACCGGACGGGACGTATAAGCTGTACCCCAGTTCGGTTCCGATGAGTGAAGAGCTGACGAGGCGAGGCTACACCAAGGTCGTCCGCAAGGCCGAATACCCGACATGGACGCCAACCGCCTCGATGCGGGAACGTGATCCGTCTCTGCCCGTTCGGATGGAGGGTGGTGACCCCGGCAACCCGCTGGGAACGCGCGCGATGTATCTGGGCTGGCCAGCTTATCTGGTCCATGGAACCCACGACACCCGCAAGATCGGACGGCAGAGTTCCTCGGGCTGTATCGGCCTTTACAACCAACATGTCGAAGAGCTGTACCCTCTGGTCCAAATCGGCACGCAGGTACGTTTGGTCTGAGGTCTAAAACTCAGAAACAGCAAAGCCCCGGCCATCAGGACCGGGGCTTTTTGTTTAACGGGGCGCCAAGGTTATTCGGGCAGAATAACCTCATCGACCACATGGATAACGCCATTGCTGGCTTCGATGTCGGCCTGCACCACATCAGCGCCATTCACGCGGACGCCATTTTTTGCGTTGACGCTCAGACGATCGCCCTGAACGGTCAGAACCTTCGCGCGCTTGCCAGCGATATCACCCGACATCACTTTGGCAGGCACAACGTGGTAGGTCAGAATTTCAACCAGTTTGTCCTTGTTTTCCGGCAGCAACAGGCTTTCCACCGTGCCTTCGGGCAGAGCAGCAAACGCCTCATCTGTCGGTGCAAAAACGGTGAAAGGGCCGTTGCCCTTCAGCGTGTCGACCAGACCGGCGGCCTGAACGGCTGCGACCAGTGTGGTGAACGATCCCGCAGATACGGCGGTGTCAACGATGTCAGCAGCCTGAGCCTTGATTGGCATGGCAAGTGCAACGGCGGCGGCAGCGCCCATCAATGTGCGACGAAACATGGCTGTCTTCTCCTCTCCAGCTTGTTATGGAAAGGGGTACGGCGCATGTTTCACACCGGATCACTTTAGGATCACTGTTCTTTGATCTGAACCCAGATACTCTGCGCCCGACCATCATTCAGAAACGGCAGCGCCTTACACGCATCGGGGCGGTCTTTTTGCAGATAATACCCCGGCCAAAGCATTGAAAAACCGCCAGATTGCAGCAGGGCGTGCAGCATGTACTGCTCACCCCAACCGGGGCAATCATAGAAGAACCGCTTGGGATATTCGTAGGGCAAAAAAACATCATGCACGTGGATGACAACGCCCGGTTTCAGCGTCGGAATGATGCGGCAGAAGAGATGCGCGACGTCATTGCTCATCCTAACAACATGGCTGGAATCGATGAACAGAACATCCCCGGCCTCGAGCTGTTCGAACAGCGCCGGATCTACCTCCTCCAGCCTTTTTTGTTCGAACGCATCGACCACATGAGCGATATCCGCCCGCGGGTACGGGTCGATGGCTGTGATATGTGTATCCAACCCTCCGTCAAGGATGGCTTGCCGCGTCACGCGGGTTGAGTTGCCGCAGCCGACCTCGATCACGCGTTTCGGTTTGAACCTGCGGATCATCAGATACAGAGCGTCAGCATCCGGACTGTCGTAATAGCCATTGCCCAACCGATATCCCGTCTGGTTCCGGGCCGGGTCCTTGAGGGCCTCCAGCGCATCCTTGTGCTGACCGTATTCGGCGACCAGTTCTGCGATGTCGAAACCTTCCATACCCGGTGACAGCGCGTAAGCGGGGCGCTCCAGCCCGCCTGCCCGCTCGAACGCCTCCAGCCGGGCGCGTTCGTCCTGTTCGGTCACCTTGTCGACCAGCTTCACCCCTAGCTCATCAAGGGCTGCGTTGATCTGCGGGAATTTTCTGGGTTTCACGAGGCCGGCTCCGTTATCGCTTTGCTGCCCGTTCCTTAGCGCTGCTTGCGGTCGCTCCGCAAGCGGCGCAGCGGCAAACCCTTGGCAAAACGTTGATTTACGTATTCACTGATTGCATTGGAAAATGGCAGGTAGGCCCATGCAACAAGATTTCACGATCGGCATTGAAGAAGAATACCTGCTGGTCGACCGCGACAGTCTGCATCTGGCCGAGGCCCCCGCCGCATTGATGGAAGCCTGCCAGGCGGATTTCGAAGGACAGGTCAGCCCCGAGTTCCTGCAATGCCAGATCGAAGTTGGAACCCGCCCACACACGACTGTCAAAAGCGCGCGCGAAGATCTCAGGCGTCTGCGCTCATGTGTGTCCAAACGGGCCGCCGAGTATAACCTCAGCCCGATCGCCGTGTCCTGCCATCCTTTTGCCGATTGGAAAAAACAGCACCACACACGCAAAGAGCGTTACGACGCGCTGCAACACGCTTTGGGCGGCGTTGCACGGCGGATGCTGATTTGCGGGATGCATGTGCATGTGGGGGTTGAGGACCCGGCCCTACGCGCAGACCTGATGCCGCAACTCAGTTACTTCCTACCCCATCTGCTGGCGCTTTCGGCGTCCTCCCCTTTCTGGAATGGAGAGGATACGGGGCTTTCCTCCTACCGCCTGACCGTGTTCGACAACCTGCCGCGCACGGGATTGCCGCCGGTCTACAACAGTTGGAGCGAGTACGAACGCACAACCGGCGTCCTGGTCGAGCTTGGCGTGATCGAGGACACCACGAAAATATGGTGGGATCTACGCCCCTCCCATCGATTCCCGACGCTGGAAACACGCATCATGGACGTCCAGCCGCGGCTTGAGCACACCTTATCTCTGGCCGCTCTCGTGCAGGCCCTGACCCGTATGCTGTGTCGCCTGAAGGCCCGCAATCTGCGCTGGCGGCAATATGACCGCTTCCTGATCGGTGAAAACCGCTGGCGTGCGCAACGCTATGGGGTCGGCGAAGGGCTGATTGATTTTGGGGATCGGTCGATCAAACCCATGGCCGAGCTGATCGGCGAACTCATGGGAATGTTGGCTGAAGATGCTGAGGCGTTGGGGACCATGACCGAACTCGCCCGCCTGCGTCAGATCGCCGAGACAGGCACCTCGGCCACCCGCCAACGGCGCGTCCATGCCGAAGCTGTCGCGAAGGGCGAAGACCCAGGCCAAGCCGTTGTCCGTCATCTGATCGAAGAGTTTCACGCGGACCTTTAGCGAACTCTACACTCAAACAGCTCTCAGGATTGCTCATCCTGAAATAGTTCTGTAACGATTACGAAATAAACAATCGTTCAATTCTTTGCCTGTGGGAGGGTGCGCAATGGATTTCGGGCTGACCGAGGAACAAACGGCCATTTTCGATATGGCCTATGGATTTGGGCAGGACAACATCGCCCCATTCGCCCACCAGTGGGAGGCCGAAGGCACAATCCCCAAAGAGCTTTGGCCCCGTATCGGAGAGCTTGGCTTTGGCGCGCTCTACGTCTCGGAAGACAGCGGCGGGGCCGACCTCAGCCGTCTCGACGCAACCCTCGTGTTCGAGGCGCTGTCCATGGCCTGCCCCTCGGTCGCGGCGTTCCTGTCGATCCACAATATGTGCGCCAAGATGCTGGACAGTTTCGCCAGTGAGGATCTGAAATCACGGGTCATGCCCGATGTACTGAGCCTGAACACAGTGCTGAGCTATTGCCTGACCGAACCCGGCTCCGGCTCGGACGCCGCCGCGTTGAAGACGCGGGCGGAGCGCACGAACGAGGGCTACACTCTGAACGGCACCAAGGCCTTTATCTCAGGTGGTGGGTATTCGGATGCATATGTCTGCATGGTCCGCACGGGCGCGGAAGGACCAAAAGGGATCTCGACCGTCTATGTCGAAGACGGCACGCCGGGTCTAAGCTTTGGTGCGCTGGAACAGAAGATGGGTTGGAAAAGCCAACCCACAGCGCAGGTCCAGTTCGACGATTGCAACATCCCTGCGGGCAATCTGGTCGGTACCGAAGGCGACGGCTTCAAATACGCCATGATGGGTCTTGATGGAGGGCGTCTAAACATCGCCTCCTGCTCCCTAGGCGCAGCGCAGGCCGGGTTGGACATGACCCTGCAATATATGTCGGAACGGAAGGCATTCGGGCAATCCATCGACCAGTTCCAGGCTCTGCAATTCCGCCTGGCCGATATGGAGATCGAATTGCAGGCCGCGCGCACCTTCCTGCGACAGGCCGCCTGGAAACTAGATCAAGGCGCGCCGGATGCGTCGAAATTCTGCGCAATGGCCAAGAAATTCGTGACCGAGACCGGCTCAAATGTCGTGGATCAGTGCCTGCAACTACATGGCGGCTATGGCTATCTTGCCGACTATGGCATCGAAAAGCTTGTACGCGACCTGCGGGTGCATCAAATACTCGAAGGCACAAACGAAATCATGCGCGTGATCGTGGCGCGCCACCTGCTGGCCGGAACCTGAGGGGATCATGCCTGACATCGACATACGCACGACCGGTCGCGCCGGGCGCATCACCCTGACCCGCCCAAAGGCGTTAAACGCCCTGAGCTATGAGATGTGTCTGGCTATCGACACCGCGCTGCGCAACTGGCGCGAAGACGACGAGGTCGACCTGATCATCCTCGACGCCGAGGGCGACAAAGCCTTTTGCGCAGGCGGCGACATTGCCAAACTCTATGAAACCGGGCTCGCCGGGGATTTCTCGCACGGGCAAACTTTCTGGCGCGATGAATACCGCCTGAATGCGCTGATCTTCGTATACCCCAAGCCCATCATCAGCTTTCTGCAGGGCTTCACCATGGGCGGCGGTGTCGGTATGGGGTGCCACGGAACCCATCGCGTGGTCGGAGAGACGTCGAAAATCTCGATGCCGGAATGCGCGATCGGGCTGGTTCCGGATGTCGGCGGCTCTTTGATGTTGGCTCTGGCACCTGGGCGGCTGGGCGAATATCTTGGCCTCTCCGCCTTTCGGATGGGACCGGCGGATGCCATTTACGCCGGGTTCGCCGATCACTTCATCCCTCAGGCCACGTGGCCGGACCTAATCGAACTGCTAGAGGCGTCGGGCAACGCCGAGCTTGTCACCGATCACGCCCAACCCGCACCCGACGGGAAACTGCAGCAGATGCAACCCGAGATCGACCAGTATTTTGCAGGCGAAACGCTCGAGGATATCCTCATCACCCTTCGCTCCGAGGATACTGATTTCACATCGAAAACGCTGGACATGATGGGCCAGCATGCCCCGCTCTCCATGGCCTGCACGGTTGAGATGATCCACCGCCTGCGCGGCCCGTCCCTGACCATGCATCGTGCATTGGATATGGAGTACCGGTTCACCTATCGCGCGCAGGAACACGGAGATCTCATCGAAGGTATCCGCGCGCTAATCATAGATAGGGATCGTAGCCCAAGCTGGCAGTACCCGGATATGAAAGTACCCGCTGTTGCGGTGTCGAAAATGCTGCAACCGCTTGGCGCGAACGCACTGACTTTTCAGGAGGACTAAGAGATGCAAATCGGTTTTATCGGCTTGGGCAATATGGGCGCGCCGATGGCGGCCAACCTTGCGAAGGCCGGGCATAAGGTGACAGGTTTCGACACGGCGGGTGTAAGCGTTGATGGCGTGACGCAAGCGCAATCCGCAACAGAGGCCGCCTCGGGCGCCGATGCCGTCATCACCATGCTGCCGAATGGCGACATCCTGCGCGCGGTTGCCAACCAGATCATCCCGACCATGCAAAAGGGCGCGGTGTTGATAGACTGTTCGACTGTCGACGTAGACAGCGCTCGGGCCGTGGCAGAGCAAGCCATCGCGGCGCATCTTCTGTCCGTGGACGCGCCGGTCTCCGGCGGGATCGGAGGGGCCTCGGCCGCCACCCTCACCTTCATGGCTGGCGGATCATCCGACGCATTTGCCAAGGCCGCCCCGCTCTTCGACATCATGGGGCAAAAAGCCGTGCATTGCGGTGAGGCCGGTGCTGGACAAGCGGCAAAAATCTGCAACAACATGATCCTCGGCGTCACCATGATCGCAACCTGCGAAGCATTCGCACTCGCCGACAAACTGGGTCTGGACCGGCAAAAGATGTTCGACGTGGTCAGCACGTCCTCTGGCTATAGCTGGACCATGAACGCCTATTGCCCCGCCCCCGGAATCGGCCCCACCAGCCCCGCGGATAATGACTATCAGCCGGGCTTCGCCGCCGAATTGATGTTGAAAGACCTGCGCCTCAGCCAGCAAGCTGCCGAAAGCGCCGATGCCGACACCCCGATGGGCCAAGCCGCAACTGCGCTCTATCAGCAGTTCGTCGAAGCCGAAGGTGGTTTGGGCCAGGACTTCTCAGCCATGCTGCCCAGATTTGAAAAACGCAGCCGAAAATAAGGCGCAAGGATCCTTCATTCATCTGGCCAAAAATATCCCGGAGCGCGAGGCAGAGCCTCGCAAAACACCGTGTCGCAGCCTATTCAGCCGCGACGCGTGTGCCTGATAGCATCGGCTTGAGGTAACGCCCGGTGTGGCTCCGCTCAACCTCAGCCACCTCTTCCGGTGTTCCGGTCGCAACGATCTCGCCACCGCCATCGCCACCTTCCGGGCCGATATCAATGATGTGGTCTGCGGTTTTCACAACGTCCAGATTGTGTTCGATCACGACAACCGTGTTCCCCTGATCGACCAGTTCATGCAGAACTTCCAACAACTTACGTACGTCTTCGAAATGCAGACCCGTGGTCGGCTCATCGAGAATATAGAGCGTCCGCCCGGTTGAGCGTTTCGAAAGCTCCTTCGACAATTTGACCCGCTGCGCCTCACCTCCGGACAGCGTGGTCGCCTGCTGACCGACCTTAATATAGCCCAGCCCAACGCGCGCCAAAGCATCCATCTTGTCGCGGATCGACGGAACGGCCTTAAAGAACTCCTGCGCGTCTTCGACCGTCATGTCCAGCACATCGGCGATGGACTTGCCTTTGAATTTGATCTCCAGCGTCTCGCGGTTGTACCGCGCGCCCTTGCAGGTTTCGCAGGTTACGTAGACATCGGGCAGAAAGTGCATCTCGATCTTGATGACGCCGTCTCCCTGACACGCCTCGCATCGGCCGCCCTTGACGTTGAAACTGAACCGCCCGGGCTTATAGCCACGCGCTTTGGCCTCGGGCAATCCGGCGAACCAGTCCCGGATCGGCGTGAACGCCCCGGTGTAAGTCGCTGGATTTGAACGCGGAGTCCGTCCGATGGGGCGTTGGTCGATGTCGATGACCTTGTCCAGATGCTCCAACCCCTTGATCGTCTCGCATGGCGCAGGCGTCTGGCGCGCGCCGTTCAACCGCATCGAGGCTGTTTTGAACAGCGTTTCAATCGTCAGCGTCGACTTGCCCCCACCCGACACGCCGGTGACACAGACGAATTTGCCCAGAGGGAACTCGGCGGTCACGTTCTTCAGATTGTTGCCCGTCGCCTTCACCACGGTCAGCTTTTTCTTGTTGCCCTTGCGCCGTTCAGCAGGCACCGCAATTTCTCGCGTGCCAGCCAAATATTGCCCCGTCACGGAGGCCGCATCTGCCGTGATCTCGGCTGGCGTTCCCTTACTGACGACCTGCCCACCGTGGACGCCCGCTCCGGGGCCGATGTCGAACACATAGTCGGCCTCACGAATGGCTTCTTCATCGTGTTCGACGACGATCACCGTATTGCCCTGGTCACGCAGGTTTTTCAGAGTGCCTAGCAGGCGATCATTGTCCCGTTGGTGCAAGCCGATTGACGGCTCGTCCAGAACATAGAGAACGCCGGTCAGACCCGATCCGATCTGGCTGGCAAGACGGATACGCTGGCTTTCACCACCGGACAGAGTACCACTTGAACGTGACAGTGTAAGATATTCCAAACCAACGTTATTCAGGAACCCGAGTCGTTCGCGAATCTCTTTCAATATCGCTCGTGCGATCTCGTTCTTCTGAACGCTCAGATGGTTCGGCGCGTCCTCGACCCAGGCCAGAGCCTCGCGGATCGACATCTCGACCACCTGACCCACATGCAGACCTGCGATCTTCACGGCCAAGGCTTCGGCGCGCAGACGGTAGCCTTCGCAAGTGCCGCAAGGACGGTTGTTCTGGTAGCGCTCGAACTCTTCTCGAATCCAGGCGCTGTCGGTCTCGCGGTAGCGACGCTCCATATTCGGAATGACGCCTTCGAAGTTGCGAGTCACCTGATAGACACGCCCGCCCTCATCATAGCGGAACTGGATTTCCTCATCCCCAGAGCCGCGCAGAAACACCTGTTGCACCTTCTTAGGCAGGTCTTTCCACGACGTGTTCTTGTCGAACTCATAGTGGCGCGCGATGGCTTCGATGGTTTGCAGGAAATACGGTGATTTCCCCTTTCGCCACGGCGCCAAGGCCCCGTCATATAGCCTCAGTGTCTGATCCGGCACCACAAGGCGTTCGTCAAAGAACAGCTCAACCCCCAGACCATCGCAATCCGGGCAGGCCCCGAACGGGGCGTTGAATGAAAAGAGGCGCGGTTCGATTTCGGGAATCGTAAAGCCGCTGACCGGGCAGGCAAAGTTCTCACTGAAAGTAATCCGCTCAGGATCCCCTTCGCGCGGCGCGGTTTCCAGAATCGCGATCCCATCGGCCAGATCCAGAGCGGTGCGCAGACTGTCGGCCAGCCGCGTCTCCATCCCTTCGCGAACGACGAGGCGATCCACAACCACGTCGATATCGTGGCGGAATTTCTTGTCCAGCGTCGGCGGTTCATCCAGTTCGTAGAATTCACCATCCACCTTGACGCGCTGGAAGCCCTGTTTGCGCAGTTCAAGAAACTCTTTCCTATATTCGCCCTTCCGGTCGCGCACGATGGGGGCCAGCAGGTAACCGCGCGTGCCCTCCTCCATCGTCATAACTCGGTCGACCATGTCCTGCACTTGTTGCGCTTTGATCGGCAGACCCGTCGCAGGGCTGTAAGGTGTCCCCGCACGTGCAAACAGCAGGCGCAGGTAGTCATAGATTTCGGTTACCGTCCCAACGGTCGAGCGCGGGTTCTTTGACGTGGTCTTCTGTTCGATCGAAATCGCCGGAGACAGACCGCTGATATGGTCCACATCCGGCTTTTCCATCATATCGAGGAATTGCCGCGCATAGGCCGAGAGGCTTTCGACATAGCGACGCTGACCTTCGGCATAGATCGTGTCGAAGGCCAGCGAGGATTTACCCGAGCCAGACAGCCCGGTGATCACCACCAGCTGGTCGCGCGGGATATCCACGTCGATGCTCTTGAGGTTATGCTCGCGCGCGCCGCGCACCTCGATATTCTTCAGCTCAGCCATTCTGGCCCCCAACAAACACGTCCCTCAGAGATAGGCGAGCGGCGCTGAGTCTCCAACAGAAAAGTTAGAACAAAATGTGAACTCACCGATTATTGCCGACACATACTGACATCAGCCCGAAACAACGCCGGACTCGAGCTAAGATCCTATGTTTTTCGGAACATTCGAGGGAAAATGGCGCGGTTGACGGGGCTCGAACCCGCGACCCCCGGCGTGACAGGCCGGTACTCTAACCAACTGAGCTACAACCGCGCATCTATTTTCGTGGCCTTTGAACTGGACCAAGTCTGGCAGCGATGGCGCGGTTGACGGGGCTCGAACCCGCGACCCCCGGCGTGACAGGCCGGTACTCTAACCAACTGAGCTACAACCGCCCGCTGCCCGTTCGTTGCTGAACGTTGGGGTGTATTATGGCTACGCTCGGGCATCGTCAAGCGGCGTTTTGAAGTTTTTTGCCTGAAGCCTGATTTTTGTTTGCAGCCACTCCTCGGCCATCCTTCGAGGCGCGGCCCATACGACCGCGCATTTGTGCCTCACCTGCAACAGCACATTGAAATCGCGCCGACCCCCTACTCATCCTTAACGATAAAAACTAACCAGACATTCATGCGCTTTAGTCTCATTTTGACCCGCGCCAACAAAAACACAAATCGGAGCAGCAACATGAAAAAAATCATTGCTACCAGTGCATTGACCAGCCTTCTACTGACTGGCGCAGCATATGCCGTCGAGGTGACCGGCGGATATGTAGACCTAGGCTATTCCACCTTCACAGACAGCGATCTTGGTGATGTCTACAACCTCAACGGCGCGGGCGAGCTGGCGTTTTCCCGTGCGTTCAGCCTGCAGCTGGATGCCGGCGCTTACCGGTTCGAGGATGAGGACTTTGACGGCACAAGTGTCACCTTGCACGCCAATCTGCATACACAAAACGCCTCATTCGGTGCTTTCTACGGGCAGGACCATATCGAAGACGAGACGTTTCAATTCTACGGTGTTGAGGCCGGTTTCGGCGCAGGCCCCGCACAGATCGAAGGGTATCTGGGCTTTCAAGATCTGAAGGAATTCTCTGACGCAGATGGCGTGATCCTGGGCTTTTCGGCCGAAGGAGCCGTCACCGAGAAATGGACTGTGATCGGCAAATACGACTACGTAAACGATATTGAAGGTGCTTTGGACGTCAGCGCATTTTCGATTGGCGCGACCTATAATGTTGGCACCAATGCACAGGTTTACGGCGAATTCGGCGCAGCCCACCTGTCCATCGGCAGCGGCAGCAGCACCGAACCCTTCCTTGGCGCAGGTGTCCGTATCAATCTGGGCAACGAGCGCGGAACAACCTTCGGACGCCGTGGCGTTCTGGACAAACTGCCCGGCCTCTAAAGAACATCAGACCCCGGCTTGCATACCGGCCGGGGTCCCGCCCCTATAAGTCTTGCAGCCGGGAATGAGCTGCGATAAGACGCCGAGCAATGGGTGATTAGCTCAGTGGTAGAGCGCTTCGTTCACATCGAAGATGTCAGGAGTTCAAATCTCTTATCACCCACCACCTCCAATTTTTCCCATCTCCAGACAACGCTTGTCAGGTCAGAAGCCGCCTGCGTATCCTTGATATACGCAGTGTAAAGGGTCGACGCGGATGGCCAAATTGAAGCGTGACATTGGCCTACTGGGTCTGACCTTCATCTCCGTTGGCGGCATTATAGGCTCTGGGTGGCTGTTCGGCCCGCTCTTGGCTGTGCAACACGCAGGCCCAGCTGCGGTTCTGTCCTGGATCATTGGTGCGGTGGCCATGTTTATTCTGGCCATCACCTTCGCCGAAATCTCGGCCATGCTGCCTATCCCCGGCGGGATTGCTCGGGTTCCTCAATTCTCTCATGGCAACATCGTCGCGATGGCAATGGGTTAGACCGCCTGGATCGGCTACAACACCACTGCGCCCATCGAGGTTGAGGCGATGTTGAAGTACTTAGCCCCCTATGCGCCGTGGCTGCACACTTCCGAGAGCGGAAATCTGACAAGCGCAGGTGTGCTCGTCGCTCTGTCCTTCATGCTTCTATTTGTTGCAGTCAACGCCTTGGGCGTCAAATTCTTCACGCGCGTCAACGCCACCCTAACCTGGGCGAAGATAGCGATTCCCGTCATTCTGTCAGCACTCTTGATCGCAAGCAGGTTTGAGGTTCAGAACTTCAACCAACCCGACGGGTTCGCCCCATACGGTCTGCAAGGCATCATGGCTGCGGTGTCGACTGGGGGCGTGATCTTTTCCTTCATCGGATTTCGTCACATCGTCGATATGGCAGGTGAAGTCCGCAACCCGAAATTCGCAATCCCAGCCGCCTTGGTCCTGTCGATCGTGATGTGCGCGGCCATCTATCTAGCCCTACAGATCGCATTCATCGGCGCCCTTGATCCAACTTCCCTTGCACAAGGCTGGTCCAGTCTCAGCTTTGGTGGCGAGGGGCCGCTGGATGCCGTGATAGTGTCCGTGGGCATTGTCTGGTTCCTAAGCGTATTGAATGTCGGTTCAGTCATAGGGCCATTCGGCAACGGGCTTGTTGCAACAGGTTCGAATGCCCGGATCGCTATGGCCCTGTCGAAGAACGGTTTTCTTCCCCAACGCATCATGCAGTTGTCTTCTTTTGGAATACCCTTCTGGGCGCTTGTGCTGAATTTCGGGATCGGAGTTTTGTTCCTGCTTTCGGTCCCGTTTACCACGGTCATCGCATTGAACGGGGCGGCAATTGTCTTGTCTTTCGCGGTAGGGCCGATCGCTGTCGTATGCCTTAGAAAGCTGATGCCAGATCACCCACGCTCAATCCGAATCCCCGCTGTCCGTTTCGTAGGCGCACTGGCCTTCGCCATAGCGACACTGATCGTTTATTGGAGCGGATGGGACACCGTCTGGCGCTTGGGCGTCGCGTTGATCATCGGAATGATCTTGTTGCTGATCCGCTTTCACAATCGTCTGGATGAAATGGACGTGGCCGAAGCGCGTTGGCTGATGCCCTATTTCGTCGGCATCGGTGTAATTTCAATATTTGGCCAGTTCGGAGAGGGTGCTCTAAAATTCATCCCGTTCGGCTGGGATATTCTGGTCTGCATTCTGTTCTCGACGGGGATATTCATGATCGCTGTCCGGTCGTCCTTGGCCGACGAAAAGTTTCAGAAATACATCGAAGAAGAGGAAATTTTGGACCCGAAACAACCAGTTGTCGGGCTATAGAAAAAAGGCGGGGACCAGCCCCGCCTTTTTCTTTGTGTCTTAGTGCGCCGTTGCAGACGGCCCAGAGCTTTCAGCCGCTTTTGCTGCCGCAGCCGCCGCCTCTTCTGCGGCTTCGTCCCATTCGATGGGCTCAGGCTCTTCCACCAACGCCTGTTTCAGCACTTCCGAGACGTGTTTGACCGGGATGATCTCCAACCCTTCCTTCACGTTGTCCGGAATGTCGGCCAGATCCTTTTCGTTTTCTTCCGGGATCAGAACCGTCTTGATGCCACCGCGCAGAGCCGCCAGCAGTTTTTCCTTCAAACCACCGATCGGCATCGCATTCCCGCGCAGTGAGACCTCACCCGTCATGGCGATATCCTTGCGCACTGGAATGCCAGTCAGCACGGACACAATCGAAGTCACCATCGCCAAACCGGCCGACGGGCCATCCTTAGGCGTTGCGCCATCCGGCACGTGCACGTGGATATCGATCTTGTCGAACTGAGGCGGCTTCACCCCGATCTGAGGCGAAATCGACCGCACATAGGACGAGGCTGCGTCGATAGATTCCTTCATCACATCGCCCAGCTTACCGGTGGTCTTCATCCGCCCCTTGCCAGGCAGTTTAAGCGCCTCGATATGCAGAAGGTCACCGCCCACGGACGTCCACGCCAGACCGGTCACGACACCAACCTGATCATCCTGCTCAGCTAGCCCATATCGGAACTTGGGCACGCCGAGGAAATCATCAAGATTCTCAGGCGTCACGGTAACCGAGTCAGCCTCTTTCTTGATGATCTTGGTCAGCGACTTCCGCGCCACTTTGGCGATTTCACGTTCGAGGTTCCGCACGCCCGCCTCGCGGGTGTAAGTGCGGATGATCGACTGCAGAGCCTCATCGGTCAGTTCAAATTCCTTTGCCTTCAGTCCATGGTTTTTGACCTGCTTGCTGATCAGGTGCTGCTTGGCGATCTCGGATTTTTCCTCTTCGGTATAACCGGCCAGCGGGATGATCTCCATCCGGTCCAGCAGAGGCCCAGGCATGTTGTAGCTGTTCGAGGTGGTCAGGAACATCACGTTGGACAGGTCATATTCGACCTCAAGGTAGTGATCGATGAACGTGCTGTTCTGTTCCGGGTCCAATACTTCCAACATTGCCGAGGCCGGATCACCACGGAAATCCTGCCCCATCTTGTCGATCTCATCGAGCAAGATCAGCGGGTTCGTGGTTTTCGCCTTTTTCAGCGCCTGAATGATCTTACCGGGCATCGAGCCAATGTAAGTCCGACGGTGACCACGAATCTCGGATTCGTCGCGTACGCCGCCCAGCGAGATGCGAATGAACTCGCGCCCCGTGGCTTTGGCAACCGATTTGCCAAGTGAGGTTTTACCCACGCCCGGAGGGCCAACAAGGCATAGGATCGGGCCTTTCAGCTTTTTCGAACGCTGCTGAACCGCCAGATACTCAACAATCCGCTCTTTGACCTTCTCAAGCCCATAATGATCGGCGTCCAGAATGTCCTGCGCGCGGCCCAGATCCTTTTTGACGCGGGATTTGGTGCCCCACGGCAGCGACAGGATCCAGTCCAGATAGTTACGCACGACGGTGGCCTCAGCCGACATCGGGCTCATGTTGCGCAGCTTCTTCAGCTCGCCTTCGGCCTTTTCGCGCGCCTCTTTCGACAGCTTGGTCTCGTTGATCTTCTCTTCCAGCTCGGCGACTTCGTTCGAGCCGTCCTCGCCGTCACCAAGCTCCTTCTGAATGGCCTTCATCTGCTCATTCAGATAATATTCGCGCTGCGTCTTCTCCATCTGGGATTTGACGCGGGTCTTGATCTTTTTCTCGACCTGCAGAACCGACATTTCGCCCTGCATTAAGCCATAGACCTTCTCAAGCCGCTCACTGACCGAGAGCGTCTCAAGCAATTCCTGCTTTTGCTCGACCTCAATGCCCAGATGACCCGACACAAGGTCGGCCAGCTTGGCAGGCTCGGTGGTCTCGCCCACGGCAGCCAAAGCTTCCTCGGGGATGTTCTTGCGAACTTTGGCGTAGCGCTCAAACTCATCCGCGACGGTGCGCAGCAGCGCTTCAGTTGTGGTCACATCGCCGGGGATTTCGGTCAGATACTCGGCACGGGCTTCGAAAAACTGATCGTTTTCAAGGAATTCCGTGATCTGCACACGCGCCTGCCCTTCGACCAGCACCTTTACGGTGCCATCGGGCAACTTCAGCAGTTGCAGGACATTGGCCAGAACACCGGCCTGATAGATACCATCCACATCCGGATCATCGACACTCGGGTCGATCTGGCTGGACAACAGAATTTGCTTATCATCCTGCATCACCTCTTCCAGCGCGCGGACCGATTTGTCTCGGCCCACGAAGAGCGGCACGATCATGTGTGGGAACACCACAATATCGCGCAGCGGCAGGACGGGGTATGAGGAATTCAGAGGCTCTTGCATGCTCTATCCTTATCATTGGCAAGACGGCTCTGGTCCCTACTTGAGGCAACCGCTGGCCGTCTCCTGTCTTGGATGGTTTAAGGTGGGGCTGTTACCGCCCTATTTCAACCTCACCACCGTGTCTCAATTCGCAGCATGACCAAAGGTTCTGCGGACCGCAAGGCGCGCTAGGAAGATATCCACCGAAATTGTGCCGGTGCCTGCTAAATCGGCTCAATATCGCCCTGCGTGCGCTGCGCATGGAAATTGGCCTGCCAGGCCTCAAACGTTCCTGCCGCAATAGCGTCACGCATACCCTGCATGATTTCCTGGAAGTAGTGCAGGTTATGCCAGGTCAGCAGCATGCCCGAGATCATCTCATTCGAGCGGAAAACATGGTGCAGATAGGCGCGCGAGTAGTTCGAACAGGCCGGGCATGTGCAATCTTCGTCCAGCGGGCGTGGATCATCGGCATGGCGCGCGTTCTTGATGTTCACCACACCGTGTCGCGTGAACACCTGACCGGTGCGACCGGACCGGGACGGCAAAACGCAATCCATCATGTCCACACCGCGCGCCACAGCGCCCACGATATCATCCGGTTTCCCGACGCCCATCAGGTAGCGCGGCTTGTCGGTGGGCAGGAAATCGGGGGCAAAATCGAGGCAGTCAAACATCGCCTCCTGCCCCTCACCCACGGCCAGACCACCGATAGCGTAGCCTTCGAACCCGATCGCTTTCAACGCCTCGGCGCTTTCTTCGCGCAGGTCTTGCTCCAGCCCGCCTTGCATAATCCCGAACAGCGCGTGGCCGGGGCGATCCCCGAACGCATCGCGCGACCGCTGTGCCCATCGCATCGACAGCTGCATCGACTCGGCAATGCGCTTCCGGTCCGCAGGCAGTGAGGGGCATTCATCGAAACACATCACGATGTCCGACCCCAGCAGGCGCTGAATTTCCATCGACCGTTCCGGCGTCAGCTCATGCTTGGAGCCGTCGATATGAGATTTGAAGGTCACGCCCTTTTCGGTCAGTTTGCGCAACCCTGCCAGAGACATGACCTGAAAACCGCCCGAGTCGGTCAGGATGGGACGTTCCCAATTCATGAACTTGTGCAGCCCTCCCAAACGGTCGATCCGTTCGGCCGTGGGGCGCAGCATCAGGTGGTAGGTATTGCCCAGCAGGATATCGGCCCCGGTGGCGCGCACACTTTCGGGCATCATCGCCTTGACCGTTGCTGCAGTGCCAACCGGCATGAACGCAGGCGTACGAACCTCGCCGCGTGGCGTGTTAATCACGCCGGTGCGGGCTTTGCCGTCGGTTGCTTTGAGGTCAAAGGAAAACTGCTGGGTCATGTCATCATCTCGGATCGCGGAACCGGGCAGGATTTGCCCGATCCGCCGGGTCTTTGCAACCCGTCAGGGCAGAGAGGCCACGCGGGCCGTAAACAGATCAACAACCCCTGCCCCGTCAACGTCCCGGCAGACCCAAACCGGGGGCCGCCCCTCATCCGGGACTGTGGCTCCGATTGCCTCTCCCTCGGTTGCCACCTTCAATCCGGTCTGAACGGAGTCGAACATATGATCATGGGTACAGGCGATGACGGCGGTCGAGTCGTGAAGGCCGCAGCCTTCCAACCCTCCGATCTCTTTGTAGAACTTCAGATAGAACCGAGAAATATCGCGCAGAAATGCCCCCATGTCGGGCGATCTCAGAGCCAAATCCTCGAAATCAGCACTCTTGTAGAGCGTTTTCAGCGTCACATCCAAACCAACCAGAACAGTCTCAGGCGGTGCCGAAAACACCGCGTCGGCGGCTTTGGCATCGTGGTAGATATTTGCTTCGGCATGTTCCGTGATGTTGCCGGGGCAATAGACTGCGCCGCCCATAATCACCAAGCGCTTGAGGTTCGTTGCAAACTCCGGATCCAATGCCATGGCATCCGCGATGTTGGTCAACGGGCCAACCGCGCAAACGACAAGCTCACCCGGATGTTGGCGTGCCATGTCGGCCAGAAACGCGGACGCGCTCAGGTCGTGGTTCTGCCCGATCTCAGGGATTTCAGTCAGATCACCGAACCCCTCGGGTCCGTGCACATGCTCGGATGGGCTATGGTCGTCCTCACCATGAGCAAAGGGGGCGCCCTGCGCCACAGGGACAGCTAGTCCAAGTTTATCAACCAGATAGCGCGCGTTGCGGCTGGATTGATAGACATGGGTATTTCCGAAAACGGTGGTTAGCCCGATCAGGTCAATCTCGGGTGCGGCCGCAGCGTAGGCAATCGCCATTGCATCATCGATGCCGGGATCTGTGTCGATTATCAGTTTCATCCTCACCCGATAGCGCAAGCATTCACAGATGCAAAGCGGTCACTGTCGCTTGTTGCGGCCATCAGTTTCGAGCATTCCGGATTTGCAACCACCCCGGTTCCCGCCATACCAGAGTTGAAATTGGGCGACTCAATCCCCAAATGTATACTATAGTACACAATAAAAGAGGACAGTTATGACAGAAGAGCAGATCATCGGATTGCTTTCGTCGAATATCATTTACCTGTTGGCCGCCATTCTGGTGGTGGTCGTCATTTTCAAAGGCATCAAAATCGTTCCCCAATCTGAGAAATACGTGGTGGAACGGTTCGGACGCTTGCACTCGGTCCTTGGGCCTGGAATCAACTTTATCGTTCCGTTTCTGGATGTTGCGCGTCACAAGATATCCATTCTTGAGCGTCAGCTGCCCAATGCAACGCAGGACGCGATTACCAAGGATAACGTGCTGGTGCAGATCGACACCTCGGTTTTCTACCGCATTCTCGAGCCGGAAAAGACCGTCTATCGTATCCGTGATGTAGACGGAGCGATTGCGACTACGGTTGCAGGTATCGTGCGGGCTGAAATTGGTAAAATGGACCTGGATGAGGTCCAATCGAACCGTGCGCAGTTGATTGCGCAAATTCAAGCCAGCGTAGAAACCGCCGTCGATGACTGGGGTATCGAAGTGACCCGGGCCGAGATTCTGGATGTGAACCTCGATCAAGCCACGCGCGATGCGATGCTGCAGCAGTTGAACGCGGAGCGCGCGCGTCGCGCTCAGGTCACTGAGGCAGAAGGTCAGAAACGCGCGGTTGAGCTGCAGGCGGATGCTGAACTCTATGCGGCCGAGCAAACCGCAAAAGCTCGCCGCATTGAGGCCGAAGCCGAAGCCTACGCAACCGGCGTTGTTGCAAAGGCCATTCAGGACAACGGCATCGAGGCCGCTCAGTACCAGGTCGCTCTGAAACAGGTGGAATCGCTGAACGCCCTGGGTAATGGTACAGGTAAGCAGACGATTGTTGTGCCGGCCAATGCGCTCGAGGCATTTGGCGATGCGTTTAAGATGCTCAAAGGGGTTAAATGATGGCAGACCCGTTTTGGATGACGTGGTGGATCTGGATGGCGGGCGCTCTGTCGCTCGGCATACTCGAGATCGTCCTGCCCGGGTTCATCTTTCTCGGATTCGCTGTCGGGGCAGCGGGCACTGGCCTGCTGCTTCTGATCCCGGGTCTTGCGCCCTCTCTGCCGGTTCTGATGCTGATCTTCGCAGTTCTGTCGCTGGTCGCATGGCTGGCCCTGCGTAAGACATTCGCGCACCCGCATGGGCAAGTGAAAACGTTTGAACGTGATATCAACGACTAAGCACAGGCAGTGCCCAAGAGTCATTGCACGACTGGACGCTGCCAGACCTGTTCCCTATATAAATACTCAGGCAACTGACCCGAGGCAAAGATGACTCACCCGAGTGAACAGTTAGAAGGCACACCCTTGATTGCGCCATCGAGCATAGAACACCCCCTGTATGATCAGGTGGTCGAAGCATGCCGAACGGTCTTTGACCCGGAAATCCCGGTTAATATCTACGACCTTGGCCTGATCTACACGATCGACATCAAGGACGATAACGCCGTCAAGGTGATCATGACTCTGACCGCCCCGGGCTGCCCCGTCGCCGGAGATATGCCAGGGTGGATCATGGAAGCCATCGAACCCGTTGCTGGCGTGAAGGAAGTTGACGTCGAACTGACCTGGGAACCGCCCTGGGGCATGGAAATGATGTCAGACGAAGCGCGGCTTGAGCTGGGCTTTATGTAGCGCCAACACCCAACTAAGCCTTTGTCACAAAAGGTTAACCCGTCTGTTACCAAAGTGTAGAGCTACTGTCACAGTTCTGCGGGACACATGCGGCGCAAGTGTTTGTATTTCCAAACGCTCTTGCAAATGGGCCTGACTGGAAGACACCGCCCCCCATGGTATCGGCCCCGAAATTGGACCGCCCTTGCCCGAGGGCGGTCTTTTTTTTTTGAACTCTAGCTTACCCCGCACTTGGCCTTGATTTCATCCGATCGCGCGTCAAGCTGCTTGATGTAGTCACCGGACAGCATCTGCAACCGCTTGCCCTCGGTCCCCGTCACCAAACCCAGCAAAGCGCCTGCAGGAGTGATGGCGGCAACGCTTTCCAATTGCTTGTCCTCAGCATGTTTCTTCTCAGCTGCAATCGCGCGCAGATCGCCTTCGGCGGTTGCGCAGTTGATAGGATGTCGTTTCAGAGTTTCATCGGCAGTAGCTGGAACTGATAGAGACGCGAGCGTCCCGCCAACCAAGAAAGCCCCTAAACAAACCTTCACTAAACGTTCTAACCGGTTCATTTTACTTAAATCTCCCAAGAAGGATCTCTGATCTCAAGCACGTGACTGTGATCATCCAAAAACAGGCTAAACCTATACTCAACGCGAAAGCAACACGGACACAATTGTGCTCTAAGTATCAAATTTCATTTTCTAAGGGCGCACTGACTTGAGCCTACTGAAAGACGACCCTAAATTACATCTATCGCGCGACGACGGAGACTCAGATGTTCGGCATCCCCGGCAAACAAGCCGTGACCATGACGCCCAAAGCGGCAGAGCAGATCACCCGCCTGATGAAATCCGGCGGCCATGCCGGTCTGCGCATCGGCGTGAAGAAAGGTGGCTGCGCGGGCATGGAATATACCATGGACTACGTGGATGAAGCCGATCCCCATGACGAGGTCGTGGAACAAGACGGTGCGCGCGTGATGATTGCCCCAATGGCGCAGATGTTCCTGTTCGGCACCGAAATCGACTACGAGGTCTCGCTGCTGGAATCCGGGTTCAAGTTCAAGAACCCCAACGTGGTCGACGCATGCGGTTGCGGCGAATCTATCAAATTCGACGAAACCCTCGCCCAGCAATCCTAACTTGCGTTCAAGTGAACGTAGGTCTCGTTGTAACGCCGTGTCAGGTGCTCTCCGGCGGTGATCACCTGGCCTGACGTCGGAGGTGCCACATTCGTGTGGTAAGACGGGTTGAAGAACAGCGGGACCGAGATCCTCTCATTCGTGCCGCCAACCACACGATGCTCGGTCGCTTTGACGCGACCCGCGGTCCAGAATTCCAGCATCTCACCGAAATTGATGATGAATACGCCCGGCTCGGCCTCGACCTTTTCCCAGCTGCAATCGGGCATCCGCACCTCAAGCCCCGCGGTACCATCGGTCGCCAGTAGGGTTATGCAGCCATAGTCGGTATGCGCGCCGATGCCGAAATCCTTCTCTCCGGCCCAATCAGGACGCTGCGGATAGTAGTTCCCACGTAGCAACGCCATGGGCGTGTCAAACGCGTCGTCAAAACTGTCCGAGCCGCGCCCCAGAGCAACCGCAATTGCCCGCAGAACACGCATCGCGACATCGCAGGCGTCAATGTAGTAGGACTGAATAGCTTCTCGGAACCCCTCGGGCTTCGCAGGCCAAAGGTTGGGCGCATAGACGCTAAGATTTTCGGCGCGATATGGGTTTTCCGGCGGCAGCTCAAAGCCGCAATCGAACACTTCCTTGAAATCGGGATTCGCGTTTGGATCAACCTGCTCGGACTTCGGCGCGCCCCAGCCCCGGTTCGAGCCAGTTGACGCCATATCGACCGACTTTTTCTCCTGCTCGGGCAAATGGAAAAAGGCGCGGTAGGCTTCGATCATCTGCTGAACCCGCTCAGCGCTAAGCCCAGTGTTGCCGACGGTCAGAAACCCCACCTGCCCGACGGCCCGCAGCAATCTGGCAAGCTCATCAATGTCCTGATTGTCCAGTTTTTCAAGGTTGAGTTTGTCGATCATGGAACCCTCGGAATCGCTGCGCGGACCCTGCCTTTCCAGTATCGGAACTGCAACCGGAATTGTAAGGCCCGACCAAGGGTGATATCGCAGGACAAAACCACAGAATAGCGACAAGGGAGACGCGGAGATGCGGCGCAAACTGGCGGCTGGAAACTGGAAAATGAACGGAACCAGCGCGGCGCTGAGCGAGTTGGACGCGCTCGCCGAGAAACACCCCTCGCCCAGCGTCGATGTCCTGATCTGCCCCCCCGCCACGCTGTTGCACCGGGCCGCGGAACGCACCCAAGGCACGGGCGTTGCCGTCGGTGGACAGGATTGCCACGCCGCAACCTCGGGTGCGCATACAGGCGACACCAGTGCCGAGATGCTGAAAGACGCCGGTGCAACGGCCGTGATTCTTGGGCATTCCGAACGGCGCGAAGACCATGGCGAACAGAACGAAGATGTGCGCGCCAAGGCCAACGCCGTGATGGAGGCTGGCCTCCAGGCGATCATCTGCGTCGGCGAAAGCCTTGAGCAGCGCGAGGCCGCCAACACGCTGGACATCATCGGAGGTCAGATGTCGGGGTCGATCCCGGACCGCTCCACCGGTGAGAACCTGATTGTCGCCTATGAGCCGATCTGGGCCATCGGTACCGGCAAGGTTCCGACATTGGACGAGATCGGCGAGGTCCATGACTTCATCCGCGCCCGGCTTGAACGTCGCTTTGGCGAGGGCGTCGGGCGCTCGGTGCGTCTGCTCTATGGTGGTTCGGTCAAACCGTCCAACGCGGCCGAGATTTTCGGCGTGTCCAATGTGGATGGCGCGTTGGTCGGTGGGGCCAGCCTGAAAGCAGCCGATTTCTCGGGCATCGTTGAAGCGCTGGAAACCGCCTAAGAGCCCTCAGGCCAGTTTCATCGTGATTAGGCCCGCGACAATCAGAACCGCTGCGCAGATACGCGTGGCGGTCACGGCTTCACCCAGAAACATGATGCCAACTAAAAACGCGCCCACCGCGCCAATGCCCGTCCAGATAACATAGGCCGTACCCAGAGGCAGGGTTCGCATCGCAAGCGCCAGCAACGCGAAGGACCCGATCATCGACACGCCCATCACAGCCGTGGGCCACAGCCGCGTGAAACCGGCCGATTGCTTCATGGCAACGGCCCAAACAATTTCCAGCAGGCCGGCAAGTAGAAGAAAAATCCAGGACATCAAGGACCCCTTTCGGATATTCGGGTCGTCCCGAATGATCACCCTTTGTGGGGAGGTCGTCCTCTGACACTATAGCTAAGCATTCGCGACCCATCTTCAAGGCACGAAAGAACCGGGCGAGAAAACTCGCCCGGTTCGCGCTCGATAGCCAATTCTAGTTGGTTATGATTTCCGGCCCCATAAAGGTGTTGGGCAGGAAGGTTGATATCCACGGAATATACGTCACCATGATCAGGAAGACGAACAGCACAGCCAGGAAGGGCAGCGCGGCCTTCACAACGCCCATCATCGGCATCCCGGCTACGCCCGAGGTCACGAACAGGTTCAGCCCGACCGGAGGTGTGATCATCCCGATCTCCATGTTGACGACCATGATGATGCCCAGATGGATCGGGTCAATGCCCAGCTCGATCGCGATCGGGAACACCAGAGGCGCCACGATCACCAGCAGGCCCGAGGGTTCCATGAACTGACCACCAATCAGCAAGATCACGTTTACCACGATCAGGAAAGTCACCGGACCCAGCCCGGCCGACAGCATGGCGCTGGCGATATGTTGCGGCACCTGCTCATCCGTCAGCACATGCTTGAGGATCAGCGCGTTGGCGATCACGAACAACAGAGTGACGGTCAGCTTGCCGGCCTCGAACAGCGTGTGCTTGGTATCAGGGTGGAAGAAAGCCGTGAGCAACGCATAGGGCTTTTTCAGCAGCGACAGGTTCTGCGCGCCTTCCTCGGTGCTGAGCGGCCCCATATCCTTGTAGACAAAGCTCGCGATGAAGAAGGCATAGACAGCAGCCACCGCAGCGGCCTCGGTTGGGGTAAAGATGCCCCCGTAGATACCGCCTAGGATGATCACGATCAGGAACAGGCCCCAACCGGCCTCGCGGGCGGAGACAAAGATCTCACCCCAGCCTTTCCAATCGCCCTTGGGCAGGTTCTTGACCTTGGCCATGACGTAAATGGTGATCATCAGCATCAATCCAGCCATCAGGCCAGGGATAACCCCTGCAAGGAACATACGCCCGACCGAGACCTCAACGGCGGCCGCGTAGACAACCATCACAATCGAAGGCGGGATCAGGATACCCAGCGTACCGGCGTTACAGATCACACCAGCGGCGAATTCCTTTGAGTAGCCCACTTGACGCATCCCTGCGATGACAATTGAGCCGATGGCAACAACAGTCGCAGGGGACGACCCTGAAAGCGCTGCGAACAACATACAAGCGAAGACGCCCGCAATCGCCAGACCGCCCGGAAGGTGTCCCACACAGGCAATCGAGAAACGGATGATCCGCCTCGCGACACCTCCGGTCGTCATGAAGGACGACGCGAGGATGAAGAACGGGATTGCCAGCAGGGTAAAATGCCCCTCGAACGCCTCGAACAATGTGCCCGCAACCGAAGCCAGTGAGCTGTCGGAATAGATCAGCAGGAACAGGGTCGAGCTGAGGCCAAGTGCCACCGCAATCGGAACCCCGATCAGTAGCAGGCCGATGACCATGGAAAATAGAAGTACAACGTCCATTAGTCATGCTCTCCTTGCTGCGCACGAACCTCTTCGATCTCATCCTCAACCTCGTGGCTGGCGACCAGACGGTCCGCCTCACCCCGCCAGATCTGCAAAGCGACCTGCGCAAAGCGGATCACCAGCAGCAACATCGACAATGGCAGGATGAAATAAGGAACAACTTTGGGCAGCTTCTCGTAATATTCGCCGTAGTTGATCAAGTCCTCGAGAAAGCGGAAAGGCGCGATCATCGGGATATCGTCAACCTCGTAAAAGCTCTGACTGCGCGCGTCAAAATTCAGACCCGTGGGAAACCAGCGTCCCGAGGTTGGCGGCAGATCCGCGAAGACAGCCCAATAATCATAGGACCCCTTCAGCAACAGCAGCGAAAACGCCAGACAACAGGCCACAGAGATCAGCGCCAGAATCCGGCGCGGCGCAGGGGCCAGCATGTTCAGGATCGCATCCACACCCAGATGGGCGTGTTTCTTGACGGCATATGACGCCCCCAAAAGCACCAGCCACCCAAACAGGAAGACCGTCAGCTCAAGCGCCCACAGGATATTCGAGTTGAAGAAGAACCGCGCGATCACGTTGGCAAAGGTCACGGCCGTCATCAGGCCAAGTAGCACCGCGATCAGGGTTTCTTCGATATGGTCGACCAGCCCAGCCGGGCCGGATTTCGCACCAGACATCTATCTGTCCCCACATTTTTTATGATGATGAGAGTGTTGGGGCGGGCCTTTGTTTGGCCCGCCCGGCCTGCGCGCAGATTACTCCCCAGTCCCCAGCGCGCGGCCTGAACCGGGATCAGAACCCAGCGTTAATGGCCTGAGCGGCGTCGATCTTGTCCTGACCTACGTCATCCGCGAACTGGTCCCAAACCGGCTTCATTGTGTCGACCCAAGCCTGACGCTGTTCGGGCGTCAGTTGACGAATGATGCCACCCGCTTCGGTGATCGAGGCCTTGGCGGCTTCGTTCACGGCAAAGGCTTCTTTGTTGCGGGTCTCGGTGACCTCAGCCAGAATGGTCAAGAATTGATCACGCACTTCCGGGTCGAGGCTGTCCAGCCAGTCCACCGAGGTCACGACGAGATAGTCGATGATACCGTGGTTGGTCTCGGTGATGCCGTCCTGCACCTCAAAGAACTTCTTGCCGTAGATGTTGGACCAGGTGTTCTCCTGCCCGTCGACAACACCCTGTTGCAGAGCGCCGTAGACTTCCGAGAACGCCATCTTTTGCGGGCTGCCTCCAATAGCTTCCATTTGCGCAACCAGCACGTCCGAGGACTGCACGCGGAACTTCAGACCATCTGCATCAGCCGGTGTTTCCAGCGGCTTGTTCGCCGACATCTGCTTCATGCCATTGTGCCAGAACGCCAGCCCCTGCAAACCGCGACGCTGCATGCTGTCCTTCATTGCCTGACCGGCATCCGAGGCCTGGAAGGCATCCACTGCGTCAATGTTTTTGAACATGAACGGCAGGTCAAACAGGCGGAACTGCTTGGTGAACTTTTCGAACTTGGACAGCGAGGGCGCGGCCAGCTGCACATCGCCCTGAAGCATCGCCTCAAGAACCTTGTCATCATTGTAGAGCGTTGAGTTCGGATAGACCTCTACACACATGACGCCCTGCATCTCGTCATTGACGCGCTGTTCCAGCAGCGAGGCAGCGATACCCTTGGGGTGCTTGTCGGTGTTCGTCACATGCGCGAACTTCACAACGATCTCACCGTCGTCACACGCAGCCATGCCCGCCGTCGCCGTTACCGTCAAAGCCAGCGCTGTGGCTGCTGTTGTTAGGAATTTCATCTGTTTTCCTCCCAGACTTCCTTGAAGTGTCTCATCGGCCCCACCTCGGCACCGTATGGACGGCAGTGAACCGACTGCTTCACGGCGAAACAACAATTTGTAACAGACTTTGGGATGTCAGGATTTATCTATTTAAAACAGCGTATTAAAACCTAAATTTAAAACACGGAATTTGACCATGATCGCACATGTGCGAAATCCCGCACATCTCTCTACGACGCTGTGCGGAATCCCGCACAGTTTTTCGAATCACCCCCGAATCGCTCTGGCACCACCCGCAGTCCGCCTTGGCGGACTGCTTGGCCCAACAGCTGTAACCGTATGCAAATGAGGGCAAAGCTGGTGGGAGGCCTCTCTATCGCCGGTAGTCTTCGGGTCGAATCTGATATCGCGCCAGTTTGTCGTAGAACGTCTTACGCGGCAACTTCAGCGCCTTCGCCGCGTCTGAGGCCTTGCCGTTGTGCCGCCCCAACGCAGCGATCAGCAACGAACGTTCCACCCGTGCCATCTGCTCGTTCAAGCCCAGATCCGTCGCCTCTGCCACCTCTTCGGGCATCCCCAAAACAAAACGCATGGCCGACGACATCAAAGAGCGGGCATTACCCGGCCAATCGCTGGCCATCAATGCCGCAAGATGCTCAGGTGATACTTCCGGTTCAGCAATCCCCGCCTGCTCAGCAGCCTGAGCGACATAGTGACGAAAGAGCGTCGGAATATCCTCGGGGCGCTCCGCCAGAGACGGAATGCGCACGCGCATCACATCCAAACGGTAGTAGAGATCCGCGTTGAACCGGCCCTCGGCAGAGATCGCAGACAGGTCGGAGGTCGTGCCCGCAATAATCCGCGCGCCCGCACCGCGCTCGATCACATCCAACGCTTCATACTGAGTAGCCTGCGGCATCACCGATATCTCGTCCAGAAACAGGGATCCGCCCTTGGCATCTTCGCAGGCTTGGGTGAATTCCTGAACGCTCAATCCGGCCGCCGCGCGTTTGACGAACGGTCCCTGCCCAACGGGCGACATCAGATGCACAACCTCGGCAACCTTGGAAATCCCGCTGCCCGCCGGGCCTGTGACCAGCACTTCGGCACCAGTCGGAGCGACACTGCGCACCCGCTCACGCAAGGCCTCGGCTTGAGGGGAAAGGCCAAACAAAAGTCGCGCTGCGGGGTCTCCGCGTTCCAGCTCTGATTTTAGCGCGCGTTGTTGGATGATATGCGCGCGGGCGTCAAACGCCCGGTCGAGCACCGCCAGAAGGTCCGCCGCAGCACAGGGTTTCTCCAGAAAGTCGAAGGCCCCCTGCCCCATGGCCTGAACCGCCATCGGAATGTCACCCTCACCCGTCAGCAAAACCACCGGCAACTCCGGGTCGATTTCTTGCGCGTAGCTGAGCAGATGAAACCCATCCCTCCCGGGCATACGGATATCTGACAGGATGACACCTGGAAAACCAGCCCGAATGTGGTCTTTGGCGGCCACAAAAGACCCCGCCGCGATCGATTGATACTCGGCAAGTTCGAGGGTCTGGGCCAGCGCCTCGCGCACCGCAGCGTCGTCATCAACCAATAAAACGACCCGACTCATGCCGCCTGTTCCTTCTCACAAGGCTCCAGCTCGACCGTGAACTCTGCCCCTTCTTCCGTGTTGATACCACGGATATTGCCCCCGAAGCTCTGAACCAGACCGTAGGATATCGAAAGCCCAAGCCCCATCCCCTCTGAAGAGCCGACGGCCTTGGTCGAATAAAATGGCTCAAACAGCTTTTCCGTGTTCTCGATCCCCGGCCCGATGTCCCGCACAGTAACCGAGAGCCTTTCACCCGGATGAATCGCGATCTGAATGCGGCGGTCTTCTTGTTGGCTCATTGCATCGGCTGCGTTGTTGATCAGGTTCACAAATACCTGCACCAACCGGACCTCGCCCCCCCAGGCAAAGACAGTATGTTCGGGCGCGGACCAGTCCAACGAGACACTTTCGGAACGCAGCCGAGCTTCGGTCAACTCGACAGCAGCGTTCAGAACCTGCACCAGATCCACGCGCCCCATCGGTTCGCTTTCATTGCGGGCAAATGCGCGCAGGTTCTTGATAATCCGCGCCATACGTGCTGCCATCTGAGAAATTCGACCCAGATTTTCCGCGGCTTTCTCGGATTTCCCTCTCTCCATGAAGGCTGAGCCGTTGTCGGCAAACTGCTGGATCGCCATCAATGGCTGGTTCAATTCATGACTGATCCCGGCGGACATCTGTCCGAGTGCACTCAGCTTACCAGCCTGAACAAGATCGGCCTGCGCGCGTTTTAGGGCGGCTTCGGCCTCCTGCCGCTCTGTGATCTCGCGACGCAGAGCAGCGTTTGCTATCGTCAGATCCTTGGTGCGTTTTGCCACACGGGTTTCCAGCACCGCGTTTGCCTCCGTCAGCGTTCGCCTGCGCTCGGTTGCCAGAAACAGCAACGCGCCGAAAGCCAAACAGAGGGCTGCAACTGTCGCGGCCTGCAAGCGGGCCAATCGCCGGGCCGGAGCGACATCCATCAAGACCTCGCCGGTCATGCCGATCACTGGCAATTCCTTGACAAGATGCAAAGCCCGTCGCGGTAGATATGGGCTCCAATCCAGTGTCCAGAGTTCATACGGCCCCAGGCGCCGCGACTGGAAAGATACGGTCCGGCCATTCGGAGGAGTCAAACCGACCTCCTCACCCACGCGTTGCCACATCAACAATTCCAGCCGGTTCGAAATGAAGACCAGACCGGAGTGGTCAACAAAGAACACCGCTTCTGTGCTGCCTCGCCAAGTTTGTTCGATATCCTCAACGTCGGCAATCACGATCAAAGCCCCGATCACCGAACCACTCTCATCGAAATCGGGTGCAGCATAGGTGAATATGCGTCTACCAGCTGCTGGCAGAATACCATGTGCACTTCCCAGTGCCCCTTGCATGGCGCGTGTGAAGGCTGGATTGTCTTGGACTGAGACGGCGACGCCTTCGTGTGCAGACGCCAGAACCGTCCCGGACCGGTCGGCATAAAGAACGTCGACCGCCGCCGTTTTGTCCGAGACCTCCAACAGCAACGCCTGCGCGGTGGCGCGTCCGGATAGTGTATCCAGATCCTCAAGCACTGGGTGGCTGGCCATAAGCACCGCCAGTTCCTGATATACCTGCAACTGAGTGGTCAACCTATCCGCCGCCAGATCCAGATCCGCCTCGGCCTTCTCGCTGAGTTGAAACACAGCCTGCCGGTAGCCATAGGACCATACAGTCGAAGACAAAACTCCGACCATCAGTAGAAATCCGGCAATGACCAAAATACGCTGCATGTCCTACGGTCTTGCATTGGCGGCGTCTTATGGCAAGTCTGCACAACTTCCAAAAAGCTTCGTGCCAGACTGCATCCCGCCGCAAAGACGAAATAAATCAGCCTCCGGGCGGGCAAAAGATTCAAGAAAACCTCGCTACCGCACGATGCCTCCGGCGGGGATATTTAGGGCCAGATGAAGCATGGGATGCTTTATTCATCTGGCTAAAAATACCTCGGGGGGGGGGTCGCCCCTTCAGGGGCGGCGGGGGCAGCGCCCCCAATCTATTGCTAGCTCTCCACCAAAGCGTTGAGAGGCAGCATCGTGGTCGACTTGATCTCTTCCATCGACAAAAGGGCGGTCACGTTGTGAACACGCACCTCTGATATCAGCTGTTGGTAGAACTGATCATAGGCGCGGGCATTCTTGACCCTCACTTTCAAGATGTAGTCGATGTCCCCTGCCAGCCGATGGGCTTCTTGGACTTCAGGTTGATCACGCAGGGCCTTCAGGAACTTGCGCTGCCATTCGGCCTCATGCTCAGAGGTCCGGATCAAGACGAAGAACGTGGCCTCGAAACCAAGCGCTTCAGCATCAAGCAAAACGGTCTGCTGACCGATGATTCCGGCCCCCTTCAACTTGCGGATTCGATTCCACACAGGCGTCTTGGAACTGCCGACCTGCGCCGCTATTTCGTCCAGAGATTGGCTGGCATCGCGCTGCAGTTCAGCCAGAATTTTCCGATCTGTGTCGTCTATTCGCACCGACATTCCAATTTTCCTTACGTTTCGAAACCAGCGTTCCAAATTCTCGATTCTAAAGAACGTACGTTCTTATTTAGCGCGGCATATGGCGCATTACCGGGAATATTTCCTATATATCAGGACAAGTCAAACCAACTGGAACAGAAGATGACGCAGTCGGAGTCACAAAAGAACCTGGGACATGTCGATTTTGTCGGCGCAGGACCCGGTGATCTGGATTTGCTCACGCTCAAGGCAGTCAAAGCCTTTGAGCGGGCCGATGTCGTGCTGCATGATCGCCTAATCAGCGCAGAGGTTCTGAAACTGGCTGGTCAGTCCGCAATTCTGGTCGATGTTGGCAAGGCCGGTTTCGGGCCTTCGTGGAAACAGGAAGACATCGACGCACTGCTTGTTTCTCACGCCCTTAAGGGCCAACGTATTGTGCGTTTGAAATCGGGCGACCCGACCGTGTTCGGGCGTCTGGATGAAGAAATTGAGGCTGTTGCGGCCGCAGGTATCTCGTGGCAGATCGTTCCGGGTATCACTGCAGCATCTGCCGCCGTGGCCGGGATCGGTCAAAGCCTAACGCGTCGTGGTCGCAACTCCTCGGTTCGGTTTCTGACCGGCCACGATATGAAGGGGTTCGCGGATCACGACTGGGCGGCTCTTGCACGCGAGGGATCAGTTGCGGCGGTCTACATGGGCAAGAAATCAGCGCGGTTCATTCAGGGCCGCCTGATCATGCACGGTGCCGACCGTCAGACGCCTGTGACGCTGATCGAGAACGCCTCGCGCCCTGATCAACGCATTCTGGAAACCAATCTGGACCGTTTACCCAAGGATCTGGCTGCTGCCGAGATGAACGGCCCAGCCCTCATGTTTTATGGTCTCGCTCCGCGCCAAGCGGCCCTGGCCCTGACCGAATTCAAAAAGGAGCATGCCTGATGGCCCGCGCTTTTACCCCCAAAGTCGTCACCGCCAACGATCTGCTCGAAGGTGACGTGATATATCAGACCGAAGATGACCGCTGGTCGCGTGAACTGTCCGAGGCCGAGCTGATCACCGATGAGGCCCATGCGCAGGTCCGTTTGCTGGACGCCGCGCGTCAGGCGAACAAGATCGTCGGCGCATATCTGGCCGATGCAGTCGCCGGTGAAAACGGCCCCGAACCCACCCATTTCCGAGAGGAGTTCCGCCGCACCGGACCCTCGAACTATGCCCATGGCAAGCAGGAAACACAGTCGCAGCCCCGGGCCTGACCTCCGGCCCCTTTCTCCCCATTAAGGCCCCAAGGTTTCGGGGCTGCATTTAAGGACAGCTACACATGTATCGCTACTCCGAGTTTGACACAGCATTCCTGGCCGAGCGCAACCGTCAGTTCCGCGCACAGGTCGAACGCCGCATCGACGGCTCGCTGACCGAGGATGAATTCAAGCCGCTGCGCCTGATGAACGGCCTGTATCTGCAGCTGCACGCCTATATGTTGCGGGTTGCCATTCCCTACGGCACGCTCTCCAGCGCACAGATGCGCCAACTGGCACTTCTGGCCGAGAAATGGGACAAGGGCTATGGCCATTTCACCACCCGTCAGAACATCCAGTACAACTGGCCGAAACTGAAAGACGTGCCGGATATGCTGGACGCGCTGGCCGAAGTTGGCATGCACGCCATTCAGACCTCGGGCAACACGATCCGTAACGTGACAGCCGACCACTTTGCCGGTGCTGCCGCGGATGAAATCGCTGACCCACGCCCATATGCCGAACTGCTGCGCCAGTGGTCGACTGACCACCCGGAATTCCAGTTCATGCCGCGTAAGTTCAAGATCGCCATCACGGGCTCGGAAAACGACCGCGCCGTGATCAAAGCGCACGATATCGGCCTTCAACTGGTTGAGCGTGACGGCGTTCTGGGCGCCCGCGTGATCGTAGGTGGCGGTCTGGGCCGTACACCCATGATCGGTAAGGAACTGTCTGAGTTCGTCGCCTTTGACGACCTGCTGGCCTATCTTGAGGCTACCGTTTCCGTGTGGAACCAGATCGGTCGCCGTGACAACAAATACAAAGCACGGATCAAGATCACCGTGCACGAGCATGGCATCGACGCCATCCGCGCCAAAGTCAACGAGCGCTTCTTGCAGGTACGCCCGCAGTTCAAAGGCGCCGACATGGCGCTGCTGGAAGAGATCAAGGATCATTTTGCAGCGCCAGACTTCCGCGAAGCTTCGGTTGCGTCGTTTGAGTCCGCCTACACCAACGATCCGGTCTTCCGGTCGTGGGTCGACACCAACATCGCGCCGCACAAGAATGCGGATCACGCGATCGTCACGATCTCGATCAAGAAGCACGGGAAAACGCCGGGCGATGCAACCGCCGAGCAGATGCGTGTGATGGCCGATCTGGCCGAAGAGTTCGCCTATGACGAACTGCGCATCAGCCATGAGCAGAACGTGATCCTGCCGCATGTCCACAAATCGGACCTGCCCGCGATCCACGCCAAGTTGAAAGAGCACGAGCTGGCCACAGCCAATATCGGCCTGATCAGCGACATCATCGCCTGCCCCGGCATGGATTATTGTGCGCTGGCGACAGCCCGCTCGATCCCGGTTGCAGAACAGATCGCGACCCGTTTTGATGAGTTGAAGCTGGAGCATGATATCGGCCACCTGAAGATCAAGATCTCGGGCTGCATCAACGCCTGTGGTCACCACCATGTCGGCCATATCGGCATTCTGGGTCTGGATCGCGCTGGCGTCGAGAACTACCAGATTACGCTGGGTGGCGACGGTACCGAGACCGCGGCCATCGGCGACCGCACAGGTCCCGGCTTTGCTTATGATGAGATCGTTCCGGCCGTCGAGCGCATCGTCGACACTTATCTGAACCAGCGGGAGAGCGCTGAAGAAACCTTCCTGGAAACCTACCGCCGTGTCGGTATGGCGCCCTTCAAGGCTGCACTCTACCCCGAGGCACAGGCCAATGCCGCTTGATCTGATCCAGACGGAACTGGGTAAAGATCGCGCTGAACTGACCGAAAAGGTCAACGCGCTGAACGCCCGGTTCCGCCATCACTCGGCGCATGATGTCATGCACGGAGCTATTGAGGAAATCGACGATCTGGCTCTGGTTTCAAGCTTTGGGGCCGAGTCGGTTGTTCTGTTGCACATGGCTGCCGTCGTCGACCAGATGACGCCGGTTCTTTTTGTCGACACCATGATGTTGTTTGCGGAAACGCTTGAATATCAACAGGATGTCAGCGAACGCCTCGGCCTGAAGAACGTCAAGATCATCCGCGCCGAGGATGAGGACATCCAGCGTGAGGACCCCTATGGCGCGCTGCGTCTGCGGGATACGGATGCGTGCTGCAACCTGCGCAAGACCTTCCCGCTGCAACAGGCCTTGACCGGCTATTGCGGTTGGATCACCGGTCGCAAGCGGTTTCAGGCGGGCACCCGCGCCGCGCTCGAGTTCTTTGAGGTCGAGGACGGCACAGGCCGGATCAAGGTCAACCCGCTGGCCCATTGGGCGCCCGAGGACGTGCGCGCCTACATGGATGAAAACAACCTGCCCCGCCATCCGCTAGTGGCTAAAGGTTACCCCTCGATCGGCTGTGCGCCCTGCACCTCACCGGTCAAGGAAGGCGAAGACCCCCGCGCCGGACGTTGGCGCGACCAGAACAAAGAGGAATGCGGCATCCATTTTGTCGATGGCAAAATGGTGCGCGCCGGAGAGATAACATGAACGTAATTGTATCGGATGAGGGGTTCTCCCCCGATGATTGGACCGACGGCTTTGTCACGCTTGAGGACGCGGCCAATGATGTTGTGGCGCTTGATGTGGCCTCGGATACCGACCCCGATGAGCTGGTCGAGCGCCTTGGCAATGCACAGATGGTGCGGGTGGACTTCCCGTCCTCGGCGGATGGTCGCGGTTTCACCATTGCCCGCGTGTTGCGCCTGAAAGGCTATACGGGCCGTTTGCGCGCCAAAGGGCACGTTCTGGCCGATCAATACGCCATGGCCCGCCGCAGCGGTTTTGACGAGGTCGAGATCGACGACGCCCTCGCCGCGCGCCAGCCCGAAGATCAGTGGTTGACCCGCGCCAACTGGGAAGAAAACAACTACCAGGCCCGCCTGCGGGGCTGACCCCGCCATCGCCAGCTTGTGACACGAAAGGGGCATTTCGCCCCTTTTCCTGACTTGGATCAAAGATTAAACGGAGATGTCGGTTTAGCAGACCGATAGCGAAACGATGACAGAGATGAAGCCCGTGAGTGAAGCAACCGCCGTAAAGGCCCCCGTTCTGCCGGACGCCCAGACCGTGACCGAGGTCAAACACTGGACCGACAGCCTGTTCTCGTTCCGGGTGTCGCGCCCTGCGACGCTGCGTTTCCGCTCGGGTGAGTTCGTGATGATCGGCCTGATGGGCGATCCTGATCCCAAAACCGGTCGGCAGAAACCGCTGCTGCGCGCCTACTCGATTGCGTCTCCGTCCTGGGACGAAGAGCTGGAATTCTACTCGATCAAGGTACAGGACGGCCCGCTGACCTCGAAGCTGCAGCACATCCAGCCCGGCGATCAGATCATCCTGCGACCCAAACCCGTGGGCACGCTGGTGCATGACGCCCTGCTGCCCGGCAAACGCCTGTGGTTCTTCGCCACCGGCACCGGCTTTGCCCCCTTCGCCTCGCTGCTGCGCGAGCCTCAGACCTATGAGGACTATGACGAAGTGATCATCACCCATACCTGCCGCGAAGTGGCCGAGCTGGAATATGGCCGCCAGTTGATCGAAAACATCCGTCAGGACGAAATGCTGGCCGAACTGATTGGCGAAGGCTTTGCCGAAAAGATCCGCTACTACCCAACAACGACCCGGGAAGAGAGCCCAAAGATGGGCCGCATCACAAACCTGCTGAAAGACGGCACCGTGTTTGCCGATCTGGGGATCGAAGGCGGTATCAAGCCGGAAACCGACCGTGCGATGGTCTGCGGTTCGCTGGCATTCAACTTGGACATCAAGGAAATCCTAGAGGAATTCGGCCTGCGCGAAGGTGCAAACTCGGAGCCCAAAGAGTTCGTAATCGAAAAAGCATTTGTAGGCTGATCAACCTATTTGGCCGGGTCCATCGGGTCCCGGCCAGCTGTTTCCTGTGTTCAATCTTGGGAAATTCCAGTCTTTAAGCCTTTATGCTGCTTGAAACACTGCGCGCACCCGTCTAAATTCCCACCTCGAAATTCTGCAATCATCAAAGGAATGAACCCATAGCTCGCAGACCCCACAACGCGCCGCCGCAGAGAGACACTGGCCCGCGCGTCAATGAAAAGATACGTGCCCCCGAAATCCGCCTGATTGGTGCCGAAGGTGAAAATGTCGGGGTGGTTCATCCCGCCAAAGCCATGCAACTTGCCGCCGATGCCGGCCTTGATCTGGTCGAGATCTCGCCCAATGCGAACCCGCCGGTCTGCAAGATCATGGATTTTGGCAAGTTCAAGTACGAACAGCAGAAACGCGAAAGCGAAGCCCGCAAGAAACAAAAGATCATCGAGGTGAAAGAGGTCAAATTCCGACCCAACACCGACACGCATGACTATGAAGTCAAAATGAAGAACGTCTATAAGTTCTTGGAAAAGGGCGACAAGGTCAAAGTCACCCTGCGCTTCCGCGGCCGTGAGATGGCGCACCAGAACTTGGGTCGCGAACTGCTGGAACGCGTTGCCGAAGACATCAAGGAACTGGGCAAGGTTGAGAATATGCCCAAGATGGAAGGCCGTCAGATGATCATGATGATCGGCCCGTTGCCACAGAAGTAATTCGGCCCATCACCGAAAATACCAAAGCCCCTTCGACCACCGAAGGGGCTTTTTTCATCCCGCTTTCCGGTCGCGCATCCAACGGGCCGCATCCCGCACGTCGAAAATCAACGAGATGACATCGACAATCAGCAGCAGCCACAGGAATCGAATGTAGGCCGGGTTGAGCGTTTCTGCTGCGCTCAGCATCCCTGCAACCACAATCACCAGCGGAACCCAGCACAGGAGATGCGGCAGGGCCATTGCCCCGCTCATCCCACGCGCAGCAATCATGATCGGCAGGTTCAACGCCATCCCCGTGATTGCAAGAGCGGCAATCAAAACCCCCTGCGGCTGGTCCAGAAAGAACAGCGGCATCAGGTTGACCGGAACCAAAATCACGGCCACCCAGATTTGCACCCAAAAGGGTAACCCTCGGAAACTCTGCCAAATATCCTGCACCATGGTCGCGACCTTTTTTCAGTTCGCGCCAAACTTAGCGAAACTGCGTGGCGCGAAAAGGGCTGTCACGGGATTGTCAGATCACAGCGGCGATCGCCCGGCCAAGCTTGGCGACAAGCTCGTCCATCTGCTCCTCTTCGATGATGAAGGGCGGAGCCAAAAGGATGTGATCTCCGGCCTTACCGTCGCGCGTCCCCGACATCGGATAGCAGATCAACCCCTCGGCCATCGCAGCCTTTTTGATCTTTGCAGCCACCCCCAGCGCCGGATCGAACGGAGTTTTGCTTTCGCGATCCGCGACCAGTTCAATCCCGCGAAACAGGCCGCGCCCCCGGATATCGCCCACATGGGCGTGCTGCCCAAAAGCCGCTTCCAGCGCTGATTGAAGTTTAGCCCCCATCACACCGGCTCGGGCGGGCAGGTCTCGGCTGGTCAATTCACGAACCACCGCCAAGGCCGCAGCCGTTGCCACCGGATGGCCAATATAGGTATGACCATGCTGGAAAAAGCCCGAGCCCTGTTGGATCGCATCATAGATTTTATCCGTGCAGAGCATCGCCCCAATCGGTTGATATCCGGCCCCCAACCCTTTGGCGATGCACAGAATATCCGGTGCAACGCCGTCGTGGTCGCAAGCATACAGATGCCCGGTTCGGCCCATTCCACACATGACTTCATCGAGGATCAGCAGAACCCCGTATTGGTCACAAATTTCGCGAATACGCTTGAAATACCCCTCGACCGCCGGAACGGCCCCGAGGGTCGCCCCGACAACCGGTTCCGCCATGAACGCCATGACGGTTTCCGGCCCAAGACGCAGGATCTCCTGCTCCAACTCATTCGCAACGCGCTGACCGTAGTCAAAGCTGCTCTCACCCTCAGGCTTTTCCGCGTATTCATAACACGCCGAGATATGGGTCATCTCGATCAGCATCGGCGCGAACTGTGCCCGCCGCCATGCATTGCCACCAGCAGACAGCGCACCCAGCGTATTGCCGTGATAGCTTTGACGCCGCGCGATCACATGGCGACGCTCAGGCTGACCGATCTCAAGGAAATACTGGCGCGCCAGCTTGATCGCCGCCTCGGTCGCCTCGGAGCCGCCTGAGACGAAATACACCCGGTCCAAATCGCCCGGCACATGCTGGATCAAAAGATCGGCCAGCTCTTCTGCCGGTTCCGAGGTCATAAAGCCACTATGGGCAAAGGCGATCTGTTCAACCTGCTCCTGAACAGCCTCGATCACCGCCCGATTGGAGTGCCCCAAACAAGACACGGCCGCGTCGCCACAATCCAGATAGCGTTTGCCGTTGGCATCAATCAGGTAACACCCGTCGCCGCCTGCCGCGATGGGCAACTCGGCCTTCGTGTGGCGAGGAAACACATGGCTCATTCTTGTTCTCCTTTGATCAACGACACGAGTGCTGCAACCGAAGCCGCGTTGTTCGGCCAAGTCTGGCCCGAGGAATCCGTCAGGCTATTCTCAAACCCGACGCGCACATCCCCACCTTGCCGCGCGGCCTTCAGCAAACACGCGTGTTCCTGTGTGCCAAACGCGCAGAGCATCCACGGACCACCCTCAAGCGGAAACTGATCCAAATCTTCGGGCGAGGACTCCTGCCCCGTCGCATACCGCCCCAAAACAAACAGGCGATCCACCTGCCCGGCCCTCACAACGCCTTCAGCCCGCAATCGCGCCAACAAAGCCGCGTCCTCCGCATCGTAGAGGATATGCTGTACCCGCGTTCCCTGATCGTGGCACAGGCCGTAAACCCGATCTGCCATCTCCGCGACCTCGCGCACAGAGATCGACGCCCAAATGGGCCGCACCTGCCGCAAGCACTCGAACTGAGCCTCTGCGTCATAGACCCCTGCCGCCTCGGTCGTGATCTGCACCTCCAGACCGGGCAACTGCTGGCGCAACTCGCCTAGGGCTTCACTATACAGCCCCGCATCCAAAGAGTGCCGCCCCTCGGCGTCCCGAACATGCAGATGTAGCCCGTCCGCTCCGGCCGAATGGCAATCACGCGCGGTTTGAAGGGATTCCCGCAAGCTCACCGGTAGCTGAGGATGATCCGCATGCCCACGCCGCGCCCCATTGGGGGCAACAAGGACATAGGGTTTTCCTGCTTCGGACGTCATGAAACTCTCCGTTCTGTTTCGGGTCGATCTACGCTCATACAGTTCGTTTTCAATTGGCTATTTTCAAAACATATGTTTTCTTCTGTTTTATGACCGACGCCCTAAACCCCTTGATCTCTGCTCTCCGGCAATCAATCGACCAAATGCCGCCGCAACTACAGGCGGCAGCCAAATATGTGATAGACCATCCGGGCGACTTTGGCCTCGACCCGATCCGCACGACCGCGACGAAGATCGGTGTCAGCTCAAACGTTCTTGTCCGCCTCGCCCAACGGATGGGCTTTGATAGCTACAACGCCTTCCGAAGCCCCTTTCGAAATGCCTTGGTCACGGATGGCGAGACCCGCTTGGATCAAGATTGGTTGAGCGCGGAGCGAACAGACCCTTCGTTCGACACCGCTCAGGCAGGGTTTGCGCGCAATGAAATGAACGTCGTGGCAAGATCCCTACGATTGATGGATCCGGTGAAAACAAACGCCGTGATCCGGCTTATCTTAAACGCCAATCGCTGCTTCATCACAGCAACGCGCGCAAGCTACGCGCTCGCCCATTACTTCCACTATGCAGGCCGCATGGCCCATCCGGGTTTGCAACTGATCCCGCGTCACATGGGGTCCGCGACCGACGATCTGCTGGATGCGGGGTCAGATGATTGTCTGTTGGCCATAACCGTTCGACCCTATTCGTCCGAGACGATCCGAACCATGCGCTTCGCCGCGGACCGAGGTTTGAAGATCATCCTGATCTCGGACAGCGACATGATCGCACCCGGTATACGCCCAGACCTGAGCCTGCAGATCAGCACGCGGTCGATGCACCACTTCTCTAGCTTCTCCGGAGCGATGGCCGTTCTGGAATGCCTGCTCAGCCACCTCTTTGCAGCTGGTGGAGAAAACGCACAGCGCCGCGTGGAAGCCTATGAGAAAACACGCGAAGACACCGGGGCCTATTGGCAACCTGCAAAGCTACCGAAGGTTAGAAAACCATAGCAAAAGCCCCGGGGTTTTGCCCGGGGCTTTGGAGTTTATCGCCTATGCGGTTACGAGCAGTCTTGAACCGCCCGTTTCGTCATCACCCCAACCAAATGCGCGCGGTAGTCTTTACTGCCATGCAGATCGGAGATCATGTTCATCGGGTTGACACTCAGCCCCATCAACGCCTCGACGCTGAAGGATTTGTTCAAGGCCTCTTCGGCCTCCGCCCACCGGAACACGCCGTCTTCGCTGGCGCCGGTCACGGTCACGCGGACACCATCCGCAAACCGCGCCACGTAGACACCGACCAATGCAAATCGGGACGCAGGCTGCAGGAACTTCTGATAGCTCGCCGCCTGCGGCACCGGGAACCGGACCGAGGTGATGATCTCACCCTCATCCAGCGCGGTGGCAAACATGCCTTGAAAGAAGTCATCTGCCGCGATCTGCCGCGCGCTGGTCACGATGGTTGCGCCCGAGCCCAGCACACCCGCCGGATAACAGGCCGCCGGATCATTGTTGGCCACCGACCCGCCAATGGTGCCGCGATTGCGCACCGCCGGATCACCGATCTGCCCCGCCAGCGCGGCCAGCGCCGGATACGACCCCGCCGCCTCACGCGCCACCGTGGCATGGGGCGTCGCCCCGCCAATGACGACCGAGCCGTCATCCTCGACGCAGACACCCTGCATCTCGGCAATCCCACCCATGCTGACCAGCACCGATGGCGCCGCCAGGCGCTGCTTCAGCGTCGGGATCAGCGTCTGACCCCCGCCCAATGGCTGCGCATCCTCGGCCCCCAACGCGGCAACCGCGTCGGCAATGCTCGAGGGCTTCTCAAACTCGAAACTGTACATTCCGCTTTTCCTTTCCGAAGAGCGCAAATCCGCTCTTCATCTGGCTAAAAATACCTCGGGGGTCCGGGGGCTGGCCCCCGGTCCACCCTCTCAACTCAGCTGTTCATCGCCGCCCAAACGCGCGACGGGCTCACCGGCATGTCGATGTGATCCACCGCCTTGCCGCCCGAGT